>JAZKBN010000026.1:38234-57559 GCA_040388605.1 Bacteroidota bacterium
GGGGGCAAAAAAGGCGGCGGCGTGAGCATAACCGTAAACTAGTGGCCTGCTACTTTTATTTGGTCGGCGCTGCCTCTTGAACAGAATAACCCAATGACGACACAAAGCCGCAGCAACATCTGCGGCTTTGTGTCGTTTTAAGGTAAACCGTAGTACCTTTGCGCAAAAAGCGGCACATTAACCCTTATTCATGAAAGGCAAATTCAGTTTGCAGTACCTTTTACTTTTGGTGTTTATACTACCATGCTTCGGTCTTTCGGCACAGGTGCATGACCCCGTGGCGCTGGGAATATTGGATAAGGTGAGCCTTAAGTATAAAAGCTACAAATCTTACAAAGTCAATTACGAAGTTGCCAGCGAAAGCCCTGCCGGAAAAACCATGGATTCGCGCAAAGGTGAAATTCTGGTGAGCGGGCAAAAGTTCGTCCTCAGCCTGCCCGACCAGGATGTTTTTTGCAACGGCGCAACCTTATGGACCTATCTGAAAGAAGCCAGGGAAGTCAACATATCTGATTATGAACCCGGTTCCGATGAAATTACCCCGCAAAGTATTTTCACGCTTTACCAGCGCGGTTACAAATACGTTTATTGGGGCGAGCAGAAAGACCACAAAACAACCCTGCAAATTGTTGATCTTGAACCTGAAGATCGTAAAAACGAAGTGCTGAAGGTAAGGCTGTTTGTAAATAAGGCCGATAAATCTGTGAAAAGATGGATTGTTTTCGAGCGCGGCTCAGGCAACAGGCAGGTATTTACATTAAGTAAAGTTACCCCTAACATTCCTGTAACAGATGCCACTTTCGCATTCAGCAAAACGAAGCATCCGGGGGTAAAAGAAATAGATCTCAGGTAATTCTATAACAGGCACCAAAAAAGCATTCTTTACGGCAACAATGACAAGGGCAGAATTAATTGCGCAAATACAACAAAAGCAAAGTTTCCTGTGCATTGGCCTTGACCCAGAGCCCGGCCTGCTGCCCGAGTCATTAAGGAATAAGCCCGACGGATTGTTAGAGTTTTGCCTGCGTATTATTGAAGCCACCCATAAGTATTGCGTTGCCTACAAGCCGAACACGGCGTTTTTTGAAGCATTCGGTTCCGAAGGATGGGAAGTTCTTGAAAAGGTTATTGCTGCCATTCCTTCAGGAGTTTTAAAAATAGCCGATGCCAAGCGCGGAGATATTGGCAACACAGCCGGCAAGTACGCCGAAGCGTTTTTCAATCGCCTTGGTGCTGATGCTGTAACGGTAAACCCTTTAATGGGTGAAGACAGTGTGAAGCCATTCCTGGCTTATCCCGGAAAATGGGCCGTAGTATTAGGTCTTACGAGTAATGCAGGCGCTCTTGATTTTCAGATGGTACTAGATTCTGAGGGAACACCTTTGTTCGAGCGCATATTAACCAAAGTACCCCAATGGGGCAATACCGAAAACCTGATGTTTGTAGCAGGCGCAACAAGACCTGAGCAACTGGCAAAAGTACGTGCTTTGGTTCCTGACCACTTCCTGCTTGTACCCGGTGTGGGTGCACAGGGAGGCAATTTACAGGATGTTGCAGGTGCTGCCCTTACCAGTGAATGCGGATTACTTGTGAACAGCAGCAGGGGCATAATACATGCATCTCAAGGCGAAGACTTTGCTGAACATGCCGCGCAAAAAGCTAAAGAAATGCAACAGCAAATGGCCATGCTCTTGGCAGGAAAAAATTTTAATTGATAATCAGCTCTTTTTCATTTTTAGGATTCAATCATTACCTTACCCATTCAAACCTATTTTGAAAGGTCTTTGATAACCACGTACATAGAAATACCAACGCCGGCAAGGCTTAGTATAACCGTGGCAATTGGTGTTTTCCAGCCCAGCATGGCATCTAGCTTAATACCGCCCCAGCAGGCAAGGCCTATTGTTGCCAGCATTTGAAATGCAAGGCCCGAAAAGCGAATATAGCTTTTACCCATGGTGCTTGGCACCGGCATTTTCTTTTCGTCGGTTAAGCCTGCAGAGGCAGATACGGGGTCTTTCTTTTGTCCCCCCGGAGAATTAGGATTATCATGCTCTGTTCGGAATTTGTTTTCGTTGGCCATTTTGATGTTTTTAATACCCGCATTCTTAGTAAACCGGGATTGCAATTACAGGTATTTAAATTATAAAGCAATTATCGCACCTGTCAGCCGAACGGTAATCACAGTTTGAGACTTAAAATTTGCGGCCGGATTTGGAAGCTCCGGAAAAAATATCCAATGCCTTTAAAGCCAAAAGGCAACCCTGTTCCGGATTGCCTTTTATGCGTCATTAGAATCTTCTTTTTAGTGCTGATTAAACAGCTGCTTTTGCATTTTTAAGCGCCTGTACCATGGTTTCGCCAATATTAGCCGGCGATTCAACTACGGCTATTCCGCACTCGCGCATAATTTCCATTTTGGCTGCTGCTGTATCGGCGCTGCCGCCAACAATGGCTCCTGCGTGACCCATACGGCGTCCCGGAGGCGCTGTTTGTCCGGCAATGAAGCCTACAACAGGTTTGGTGCCGTTATCGCGAATCCAATAAGCAGCTTCGGCTTCCATGCCGCCGCCGATTTCACCAATCATGATAATACCCTCGGTATCGGGGTCTTCCATAAGCAGCTTAACGGCATCTTTGGTGGTGGTACCAATAATTGGGTCGCCGCCAATGCCAATGCAGGTGCTTTGGCCAAGGCCTGCCTTGGTTATCTGGTCAACCGCTTCGTATGTAAGCGTGCCTGAACGGCTGACAATACCTATAGTGCCGGGGCGATGTATAAAGCCTGGCATGATGCCTACTTTAGCCTGGCCGGGGGTAATAACACCCGGGCAGTTGGGGCCTATCAGGGTTACGTTTTTATCTTTTATGTATTCTTTTGCCATCATCATATCCTTGGTAGGAATACCTTCAGTAATGGCAATTATTACAGCAATGCCTGCATCAGCTGCTTCCATAATGGCGTCGGCGGCAAAAGCCGGCGGAACAAAAATAAGGGAAACATTGGCGCCTGCTTTTTCAACGGCTTCCTGTACGGTGTTGAAAACCGGGCGATCGAGGTGGGTAGTGCCGCCTTTGCCGGGGGTAACGCCGCCGACAACATTGGTACCGTACTCTATCATTTGGCCTGCATGAAAGCTGCCCTCGGTGCCGGTAAAGCCCTGAACTATTACGCGCGAATCTTTATTTACTAAAACGCTCATTATAAACGGTTTTTCTGTTGTGTTGCTGTGTGGACTGAAGGCGCAGGGCCGTATAGCTTGGCTCGCATAAAATGCCCGGCACAAAATTATCCTTTTTATATTGTGTTTCAAGCCCCGATTCAAATTCAAAGGCACTATAGTTAATAAATTTCCCATGCAACCGGCCTTTTAATTATGCTTTAACGGTAATGCCGGCAAATACCTTTTTCTTCCGCAATTATTCGCGGTGATTTTTTTTAAGTAAGCGCTTCAGCAATTGAACTTTAAAAATCGGCTTACCTTTGGAACTGAATTTGTTAGTAAAGCACCGGAAGGCAGGCATGAATACAGAACCAATACTTATTTTAGCATCGGGCAGCCCGCGCAGGCAGCAGCTATTGCGTGATGCCGGCTTCAGTTTCGTAGTTAAACCCAGCCATGCCGAGGAAGATTTTCCGGAAGATATGCCGGCGCATGCAGTACCCCTTTACCTTGCTGAAAAAAAGGCAATGGCATTTGCTGAGGAGCTAATGAGCAGCGACGAGATTATTATAACCGCCGATACCGTAGTAATTCTTAGCGGCCGGGTAATGAACAAGCCGGCAGATAAGCCTGAGGCAGTAAGAATGCTGGCAGCCCTCAGCGGCCATACCCATGAAGTTGTTACAGGCGTATGCCTGCGCAGCCTTCAGAATATGCTTAGCTTCTCAGAGCTCAGCATGGTAACTTTCAGGGAACTGAATATTAAAGAAATAGAATACTATATAGATAATTATTCTCCCTTCGATAAAGCAGGTGCATACGGTGCGCAGGACTGGATGGGAATGATTGGCGTTGAACGCATTGAAGGCAGCTATTACAATGTTATGGGATTGCCCATTCATCGTGTATATACCGAGCTTAACAATATGATTGCCCAATTAAAAGCAGGATTTGCAAAATAAATATACCTATGTCGGCTCGACTTTTAAGCCTTTTACATTTAATAAGGGCAATCCTTTTTGGGGCTTTAATTTTTGCTATAACAGTTCAAATTCCTGAGGCATCGGCAAATACGGATTGCAAAACCGCTTTAAAATCTAAAGCTCATTCGCATAAAAGGCATCCTCGTAAATTCCGAGGCGGGCACTCTCGTAAATCAGTAAGGGGCAAGGGAACCGGCCGGTTACACCATAAACCAACACGCAGACAAAATACTGCCGTTTTACTAAAACGTTACAGCAATACCATCACATTTCAGCCGAATGAACCTATTGGGATACAGAACAAAACGCCATTCAGCCATTTAATACACAACGAAATAATCAGGGAAGCCATGATGGCTGACTCAGGCTTTTTTACACCATACCTGCGGAAAACAGCGGAATACCATATACAGATACTGTATTCAAAAATAACCCGAGACGAAGAAGGGAAAGCGTTGATTGAAACACATACTTATGGCATAGATACTGCTTCGTACTTTTTCCCTGCAAGCATGGTGAAACTACCCTGCTCTGCCCTGGCCCTTGAAAAACTGAATCGGCTGAACCTGCCTAATCTTGATAAAGAAAGCGTTATGCACAGCGGGGCTGAGTTCAGATGCCAGACACCTGAAAAAAGCAGGGATACAGCCCTTTTTCGTCGGCCTTCATTGGCGAATTATATTCGACGGATGATGCTTGTGAGCGATAATGTGGCTTATAACCGCAGCTACGAATTCCTTGGCCCCGATTATATAAAGGAGCAGCTCACTTTAAAAGGCTACCCCACCGCCCGCATAATTCAACGCTTCGCCGGCTGCGACCGAGAAGCCAACCGGCGCACAAACCCTGCAGTATTCCTGAACCCGGTTAATTGGGATACCCTGTATCGCCAACCCGGAAAACGCTCAGCTTCAGAACTTAGGAACCCAAATTCAAAGCCATACCTTGGCCATGCACACCTTGATTTCAGTGGAAAACGCTATGAAATGCCATACGATTTTTCGCACAGCAATCATTTGCTGATGGCAGATGTGCACAATATGGTTATTTCATTGATGCTGCCGGAAGCTGTGCACCCCAACCAACGCTTCGATATGAGCACCAATGATCTTGCTTTTTTGAAGAAGTACATGGGCATGTATCCGCGCGAATCAGGTATGCCTGAATACAGCAATCATAAAGTATATTACGACAGCTATAAAAAATACCTCGTATTCGGCAGGGGGCAGGCAGTAATTCCTGACAGTATTCGAATTTATAATATAGTAGGTATGGCGCAGGGCTTTCTTGCCGATTGTGCTTATATAACCGAGCCGGCAAACAATGTCGAGTTTTTCCTGTCGGCGCTTATTTATACCAATGCCGACGGTGTACTTAACGATGGCATTTACGAGTACAATACCCTTGGGCAGCCTTTCCTTAAAAGGTTGGGCCTCGCATTTTTAAATTATGAGCGCGAAAGGCAGAAGCTTGAAAAAAGTAAATAAGGCTATTCTGATTTCAGTAAACAATGCGTTCGCATTATAGCTCACCCAATTTATTTTTTACCACCCATTCAGCCATGGCAAAATCAGGCGGGAAAGTTACTTTAAAATTGTAATGATGTCCGGGAACTGTATGAATTTTGAAACCGGCCCTTTCAACAAGCGTTGCATCGTCGCTTGCTTCATCGAAAAACTCAGGTGAATAGGCTGCTTTTAATTGCGAGTGCCTGAAAACCTGCGGTGTTTGCACAGCAACAAAGTTTTCCCTGTTAACAGATTCACTTCCGTTACTTTTAACGGCCCGCATAGAATCACGGATTGCTACCACGGGAACAGCATTCCCGAATTTTTCTGCTTCAGCAAAGCAAAGACCTGTGAGAATTTGGCCGGCAAAAGGTCTAACGCCATCGTGCACGGCAATAAGTGCGTCGTCAGCCAAATCGGCTAAATGGTTCAGGCCATTCCTTATACTTTGGCCACGGCTCGGCCCACCGAAAACAATTTCATAGCCGCTTGAATCAACCCCGTATTTTTCAACAAGGCTCAGCCAATAAGAACTCTGGATTTCAGGCAGCACCAGTACAATGCGGAGCTTAAGAGATTCATCCTCGGCAAACTGTTTTAAGGTATAAACCAACAGCGGTACCCCGTTTATAGTAAGGAACTGCTTAGGAATTTCGCTGCCCATGCGCAGGCCGCTGCCCCCTGCTGTTATAATTACTGCCCTTTCCAATTCCTGTTTTGCTTACTTCCTGAAAATAAATGAATTAGGAATAATTCCGGCCTGGAAAGTATCTTTTAATACGCCTTCGGGCGTATAACGAAGAACAGTTCCGTTTACAGTGTAGTCTTTGGCATCTGATACAAGTATTTCACCCTTAGGCGAAATACCAAGGCCGTAAAAGCGCCTCCCTTTGCGTTGAATAATAAGCTCCGGAGCCGGGTTAGGCTGTGTGGTTTTTATACGGTAAACGCCGCCGTTTATGTAATAAACAAGGTTAGCGGAACTATCTGTAACCAACGCACGCGCCTCCAGGCTGTCGATAATTGGATTAACCGAGGTTAATGCTTTTGTGTTGGTGTTAATACGCACCACCGATGGCGAAGCGCTGAAGGGGCCATGTTCAGTTAATACCCAAATAGAACCCGAAGCATCTGCCACTATTTCAGTTATACCTTTTCCTACACCTATACTGTCGGTAACGCGGTCGAAATTAGGATCTATTACAAGTATATTGTTCCCCCCGGGGCGGGTATCGTTTTGGCTGCGGCGCTGGGTTACATAAACCTTGCCGTTTACCCTTACCATTTTATTAGTCCAGCCCGATGCAGGGATTTTTTTGAGTACTCGGCGCTGAGATATGCTGAGCATGGCTAGGCTGTCATCGTACAAGTCGGTCACATAGGCTTTATCTTCGCCGGTTTGCAGCATGTACCTTGGTGAGCGCAGGCCAAAAATTCGGCCTGATGAAACCATTGTGTTCATATCTACAATCTCAATTTTCTGGCTGTTGTTTACCACAAGGTATCCTATATTACCCTGAACGGTCAAGCTTTGAACCACATCTCCGGCAACGTAGCCGTTTGCACAGTTAAAAGCATCGTCGAGCTGCAGGCTGCCCGATATCCAGCTGATACCGCCGTTACCGGAACCGAAATTGCCTTCGTTGAGCACATAAACGCCATCGGAAAAAGTTTTACCTGCCGGGCAATCTTTGTTTCCGTTTATGTTGCTGTCATCGTCAAGGGTGCAGGAAACGAGGAATAATAACCCGGAAACAATAATCAAGCTTGCCGGTCGAAAGCAAAAAGCAGAAATGGTTTTAAGGAATTTCATTAATTGGTTTGCATGGCTTAAAAAGACCAGCCAATAGTTAGGTTAAAACTTTGCAAAGGCATTGGCCGCATGGCAACAGATTGCCAAACCTGTCCGAAAATATTGTCGCCGCGGGCTTGCAGGCTAAAGGCACCTATGCGGTTCCTGTTGAAATTGTAGCCGCATGCAAAATTACTGAGAAGGTATGCCGGAAGGTAAGCAGAATTATCGGCTGCAATATAACGCTTTCCGACGAGCAGCTGCTCAAATGCAAGCCAAAGGCCGCTGCTCTGCCACCTGATTGAAGATTGCAAAACCTGCTTCGGAATGTAAACCAGCTGCTTATTTAAAGAACCTATGTTAACACCTTCAACAGCAAGCGCTGAAGTATATTGATGGCTAACATTCAGGTTCCATTCACCAAGACCCGGTATTTGGGTGTGCATATTCACACTGCTTTCAAGGCCCGATGAACGAACTTTCCTTACATTTTGTGCACTCCAAAAACCTGACAGGCCCGGAATCCATAGTATCCAATTATCGGTTAAGCTTGTATAAGCACCTGCTTCGGCCTTTATAAAAACTTTACCGTTATGGCTGTAAGATGCACCTGCCTCAGCAGCGTGGCCTGTTTCCGGCTTAAGATTGGGGTTTCCGCCGGGGAACCAATACCTGTCGTTAAGGGTTGGCGCATGAAAATTACGATTGCCTGCCATGCGCAGCTGCCATACCTGTGTTTGGCTAAGCCATTGTTTACGAAGGCCAAAGGCGTATAAAAACGGCGTTAAATGCGCATCAAAAGCATCCTGCCGCAGGAGAGCGCTTAAATCCCAGTCTTTTCCGGCATTATAGTTTGCAGAACTTAAAAGCCCGTGTCGGTTTTGGATGCGTATTCCGCTGAACCCGGGCGAAAAGCAAAAATCAGTTAATGAATTGCTGCCGAGGTTAATATTCAGCTTTTCAGTTTGCAAAAGCCCAATATTTCCGTTCAGTCTAATGCCGTTTACATGGCTCAGGCTGCGCAGGCGGGCATCGGTATTTTGGTATTCAATGGCATCGCCGGTAAAAGCAGCAGTAATTGTGCGCCCGCCGGCTTTACTTTTCATGGAAGCCAGGAAGCGTGCCGATCTGTCTTTTTGGCTTTCCGGGGCTGAATATGAAGTCATAGGGGGGGCAAGATTCCGGCGGCTGAATTGCAGCCAGCCGGAAATGGTTATGATTCCGGCAGAAGTATTAAAACCAAAATCCTGCATAAATGAGTATTGCTCTAAATCGGCATGCCGGTTGCGTTGCATGGGCTTTGCCGGATCTGTGGTATTCCTGAACAGGAAATTATTCAGGGCGCTCCTGCTGCTGAACACTGTTCTGCTTTGGAAAAACCTGCTGCCCGAAGCTAAATTAAACCTGAGCGATTTGAGCCCGAAACTTCCGGCAGTAAGTTGCAGACCCGTTTTGAAAATGGGCTCAAAAGAAAATGAATTATCAAGATGAATGCTGCCTCCCAAGCCCCCGGTGCCGTAGGAAAGGCTTCCGCCACCGAAGTTTATATGCAGCTTATTAAAGCCTGAGGCCGGGAAAAGGCTTAAATCAGTTTGCCCAAGCAAGGGGCTGTTAAGAGCAATTCCGTTCCAATAAGTTTGGGTGTGGCTTGCGCCTGTTCCGCGTAAAGATGGTGTGGCAAGACCTCCTAAGCCATAGCTGCGAATAAAAACAGGCGTTTTTTGAGCGAGCATATCGGCAAGGTTGGCTGCCGGGTTCCGGGCAATATCAATACTATCAGGCCCTGACTGTTTGAAACCGGCAAACCGCCGGATGCTACCGGTGCTTAAGTTAAATTCAGCCGTGGTGTCGGGCTTAATAGTTTGGGCATGAAGCCCAAAGTGCCATAAAAAAATTATGGCCGAGAATACAAATAATCGCGCATAAGCCGGGCAGATTCCATATTGCATGACCGCCTTAATCAGGAATTACAACAAAACAGGTTCTGTAAACCCGGCCTTTTAATGCCAGGCAAAAAAAGAAAAAGCCGGGACAAGCAGGGGCAATAAATTTAGCATGCTCACCAACCAAATTTATTGTGCCTGAGGCAACAGTTTCACCGGCCAGGTTATAAATATTTACAGCGCCGGTACTATTGCTCCCTGAACCTTTTAAAAGAATTTGAATTTCCCTGCCAAATACTGCCGGGTTCGGGAAAACAGAGAGAGAAAATGCATGATCTATTATGCCTACTTCCACATTATTCACTGCAACAAATGCATGGCCATCGCCGGGGCCTCCGTGGTATGCGGTTTGGGCACTTGCATTTTGCTTAAAACCGGATATAAGAATTAGGCAAAGGAAAAGTAAGCAGAGCGGCTTATTCATCGCTTAACCCTCCCCTGCCGCCGGTTGTGCTGCGGTAATCGTTAAATTTCAGGTCGCGGTAAAAGCGGTCAGATACAGCCCCGTCTCTGAAGGGGTAAGTAAAGCTGTTAAACATAAGGCTCAGCCATGAGCCACCTCGCAGAATTACTCCCTTTGCATCGGCAGCAGGCCAATCAGGGTTTTGAATACCGTTTTGTGTGCCCAAAAATTCCGTTCCTTCCTTTAGGCTGATTACAGGCTCCCATAAATTGCCGCTCAGCTCCATGGCCCCATAATAGCCTGCACCGGCTTCTGCCCTTGAGCTTATGCCAGATGCTGCAAATCCACAGCGTGCCGGCCCGGGACTATATGCCTGCCCGGCAGGCAAGGCAGATCTGCACAGACCTGCGCCTGCTTTTCCTTTTTCAACTACCGATTCTTTTTCACTGCCGTCAGCAATTAGGTTTACGGCAACCACCATTGAATCTGTACCCCAGGCAAGTTCTTTAGGCTTAAACGATATAGGACCCCTGCAGGCTTTTTCGTATTCGGGCTCAGTTATTGGCCTGAGACCCGCCCAAGCAAGGAATGAGGCAGTATTGTGCCAGCTCAGCCAGTTGCATGCCCTTGATTGCCCGTCTGTCGAATCATTGAAGTCGGAATTGTTGTTTGCGTTACAGGCAAATATGAGGGCTTGACCTTCAGCAGGTTCAGCTGATATTATAATCCCGTTGCGAGTTGGGTTTGCACCGGGAGGCACCATAGCGTAAGCTCCTTTTTTCAGGTCAGAAGCCCTGATATGAATTTGGGCTTCCTGCTCTTCTCGGTTAAGCGTATTCAGGTAATCGGCAAACTGCTGCTGGCTTATTTCGTACTTCATAAGCCAAAATGCCTTATTGCCGAATGGGAATGCCTGAGGCACATTGTATGATTGCAATGGCCCCGATGGCATGCCGGGTAAATTTACATCGTGTAAAATTAGGTCTGCCGCTCCCTGGCTTACAAATAAAGGAGAACAGTTGTCCTGGAAACTGCTTTCTGCAAATGAGTAATTACTTATGGAATCACCTAAATAAAAGGGCCCTGCAGGTACATACACCATTTCAACGGCAAAGGCCCTGAAATCATAATTACCCGGAGGTAAAGGGCTTTCAAGGGATAAGGCAATAATTCCATCGGCAATGCCTGCTGTATTGCTTTTGATTGAAACTAAGACTCCTGTTTTTTCCTTTACCGATTTAATGAGGAGGTTGCCGAATACCAATCGGTGCGCAGTACTGTCAGGAGAAAATACAAGTGGCCGAAAGCTTCCCGAACCGGCATCCCGGTATTTCATAAAAAACCATGCCCCATCTTTATTGTTCGGGGCAATGCCGGGCGTGTTCCAGCTGTTTTGCCAGCTGATGTGTATTTCAACGGCTGAACCATCAATTATTTTTATATCCGATACCTGTATGCCATTGCCGTACATGCTTATCGAGATAAGCATGAACAGTAAAGTACCAAGTACCGGTATAATTTTCATATAATCCCTATTTACGGATGAGCATTTCAGAAGCTGTGCCTTTGGCTCCGTTTACCTGCAAAATGTACATACCCGCCTGTAAAGCCCTGATATTTAGCTCCGGGTTAGCTGTGCTAATAAATCCGGTCAATACAGTTTTGCCGCTTAAATCTGAAATTTTGTAAGTATTAGCTAAAGGCGCGAAACCGTTATAGCTAACCCGGATAAAATCGTCTGCCGGGTTGGGGCTTATTTCCAACTCCGGCTTACTTTCAGCTAACTGCTCAATTCCGGTGGTGCATTCAAACTGTGATGCAACAACCGCCTCAGGCGAAGTGCCGACTTCAAAAGAGTCAGTCACTAAACCGGAACGGCTTATTCGCCAGGCTTTTCCGTTGCTTATGTAATCCTGTGATGTGGCTGTAAAATACTTGTCTTCACTTTCGGCGGTAATGGTTGCAGCCGCAAAAGGACGGTTAAAAAGAACAGGGTTAATCATTCTCGCTGTGCTAAGGTCATACACGCCGAAACCCGAAGCGGAAAAACGTGCATAAAGCAGGTTATTAATCACACCTATTCCATCGCCCACAGGGTGTGGCAACAGTTTATGTTCAAAGCTGCCGTCTGCGGAATTGTAAATGGTTATAGCACCCGTACTGCTGCCAAATTCAAGGGCATTAACTGAAATTACTTTTCCGGGCAATGCCGGTGAAGTAAAAAGCTTGCCTATTGATGTTGCATTGGTGCCTAAATCAATAATTCTGCTGAGCCTGCGGGTAGCAAGATTCACTATGGCAAGTTTACCGCCAACAGTACCCCATGAGCCGGGTACTGAAACAAACAGTGAATCTCCGATTACCGCAAGGCCGTCGGCTTCATCGGGTATGCCGGTAACGTAAGTGCGGGTGCTTAGGCTGTCGTTGAAAAGAACAAGGCGCGCACCGCCTGCAGGGGTACCAAAGGCACGCGTTGCGGCAATGATTATACCATGTGTATTGCTTGCCGGAATGTAAAGCAGGCTGTTAATCCCGTCAAGGGTATCGGCTTGGGCAAGTCGGCGGGCGGGGTTGCCACAGCATAAAGACTCGTATTTGGTCAGGTGCGTGGTTGTAGCCACGTAACAGGCCGAAGATGTTGCAATTGCATCTGATACAGATTCATCCTGAATTGTATCAATTGTTGCATAGGTGCCAAACCTTGGAGCAAGAGTGGTTACTGTAACCCTGTCGGCATAAGGGCCGGCAAATTCATATTTTCCGCCGTTAATAATAAAGGTTTTGTTTATGCCGCAATATTGGGCATAAGAACCGGGTGAAGCCAAAACTCCTGCAAGTAAAATGAACAGGGCCCCAGTTAATGGAAATTTGAAGCAGAACTTTGTGGACTGTAATATTTTATGCATCCGTGTTTAAGAGATTAAACGGTTGCGGGTATAAGAAAAAACAGCAGGCCGTAATCCTGTATTCAATCAGGGGAATGCGTTAAAACGGCTTGCCGTTCCCCTGCCTTTCACCCGAAAGCCTGTGAACTGATAATTTTAAGAAAGGCAGGTCTCCTGGCTTGCCTGCCGCAGCTGCCTTCCCGGCAAAATGCCAGTGGCTTAAAACCATGCTGCGGTTTTGTAATAGGCTTACAGTTGCGGGGACAGCTACCGTCTTACACGGTATTCCCTTTTAAGCGCTTCACCAAAAAGATAAAGCGGCACCATTTCCGAGTACAAAGTTACAGGTATTTTTTATGCATAAACAAATGAATAAGCCGCAATGGTTTTAAAACGCACTTATGCGGTTTGGCATTTTGCCTGCTGTAATTATTTGCCGGAGTACCAATTTAAAACCCGGCCAAATTAAGCCCGGTTTCGGGTCTTGATTTGGCCGGATTCATTTAATCTTTTAAAAAGATTAACAATTTATGAAACGTGCTGCCCGCCGTTAATGGCGTAATTGGCTCCTGTAATGAAGCTTGCCTGTTCCGATGCCAGGAAACTGACAAGGTATGCCACTTCCTCGGTTCCGCCAAGTCGGCCCATTGGTACGCTGGGCAGAATCTTGGTTTGAATAATTTCATCCGGTATAGCCTTAACCATATCGGTAAATATGTAGCCCGGCGATATGGTGTTTACAGTAATGCCCTTACCGGCCACTTCCATGGCCAACGATTTCGTGAAGCCGTGCATACCTGCCTTTGCGGCGCTGTAATTGGTTTGGCCTATTTGCCCGCGCTGACCGTTAACAGATGATATGTTTATTATTCGGCCATAGTTACGGCTAATCATTCCGTTAATAACATGGCGGGTGCAGTTAAAGACGCTGGTCAGGTTATTGGCTATTACTTCGTCCCAGGCTTCCTTCGTCATTTTTCGCAAAACACCATCGCGGGTGATGCCTGCATTGTTGACAAGTATATCAATGGTGCCAACGTTTTCTTCAATTTCCTTTATCATTTTCCCAACAGAAAGGTAGTCGGAAACATCGCCCATAAAAATATCAATGTCATACCCCTCGTCTTTCATGCCTTTTTGCCAGGCTTTTGCCTTTTCAGGGTTACGGTAGTTTGCCAGTACTATATATCCGTCTGAGGCAAGTTTACGACACATTGCAGTGCCAAGGCCGCCGGTAGCTCCGGTTACCAGTGCAACACGTTTTTTAAGTTGGTTGGTCATTGTATTAAGCGTTTTTTCAGGTGCCGGGATTCATTAAAACCCCATTTCGGTTTTAAAGATAGGAAGCAGGTATTGTTTACAAAAAAATAATGCTAAAAACTCATGAAACAGGCCGAAAATAATTAAAAACAGGCTTCAGTTTGGAATTGTCTTTATCCTAAAAATATGATGCGTTATATTAATTCATGAAAAATGAAATTTATTATTTAAACTGCGCAATATTAAGCTTACCTATTACTTTATTAATGTATGAATAATGAAGATCGGAATATGCACAGGGCCAATAATATTTTGGCTACTTTTGGGTGCTTTAAACTGCTGTTCTAAAGCCTCGCAAAGGGTCGCCAAATTTGTAATCACCATGAAAAAGCTAATCATACTGTTGCAGCTGTTGCTGCCTGTGGGATTTTATTATAATGCTTTTGCACAAATTAAGCCGGGAGATTCGCCAAAAAAAGCTGTTAACGTTATAAAGGTATTCGACAAGGAAGGTAACCTGCTTGCAGGCAGCCCTGCTGTAGTTGTAAGCCCTGATGGTAACTGCATAGTTTCAGCCGATGTGCTTACCAGCCGAAGCATTGCATCGGCAGTACTCATGACTGCAAAGAATACCATATTCGAAGTGAAGAATGTGCTGGTATCTGACCCTATTTCAAATACCGTTTTACTTTCGCTGCATAATACCGACAAGCTGGCATTTGATTATGCCGCCACACCTACCGTGAATCTAAAACCCGGCGACGAGGTGCGTATGATTGATTCAGACGAAGAGGCAAGCCCGGCAGAGCATAAGCGTACCATTCGTAAAAGCTCTTTTGTTGCCGGCTTGGGAAACCTTTGCATGTTTGAAAACGGGCGCGGGCAGGATAAAGGCGGATTGCCGATTTTCAGTAAAAGCTCAGGGCTTTTGGGTTTTACCATAAATACCGAAGACAAAGAAAAAGGAGGATTTGCCGGTATTCAAAACCTGACCAAACAAATTCCGTATGCAATCAGCATTCCGGACTGGCAAAAAACCGGGGCACGCGACCCTTTGCTGGGTAATGCCATTAATTCACTCGCCGACGAAAATTATGAGGAAGCCATAGTGCTTGCCAATCAAAGCCTGGTGCTTTTCCCTAACAGTGGCCCAATGAACTTTGTGCGCGGGTATGCAAGGTTCAATACAAAGAACTACCTGGGCGCTATAAGCGATTTAAATGCAGCAGCCGACCATGGTTATACCAGCCAGCACTTATTGGCTGTACGCGCCCACAGCAAGTTCCTGAACCAGGATTATATGGGCGCTCTCAGCGATTTTAACCGCATGAGCGACAGCAGCATGATGGACCTTACCTTCCGCCTCCGCCGGGGACGCTGCCGCTTCATGGCCTCTGATTTCAGGGGCGCAGCAACAGATCTTAACGCAGCCATTAACCTTGGCAATACCGAGGCCGGCACATTATATAAATTGGGCGTTGCGTATAAAGAACTGCGCGATTACCCGGGTGCAATAAGCGCCCTGAACAGGGCTTTGGCAGCAGGTTATAAAGATGCTTCCTTATACAGCTCCTTAGGTAACTGCTGCTTTTTCCAGAAAGATTACAGGCGCGCTGCAGATAACTTACAGATTGCCTATAATATGGGTGAGCAAAGCTCAGCTACGCTCAGTAATTTAGGTATTGCAATGTATGAAATCGGCAATTACAGCGCATCGGTTTCTTACCTGAACCAGGCCATAAATAAAGGCGCCGCAGATAAAAAGCTGAAATCATATAGGGCGAATGCGATTGCGTCAGGAGGTTTTTAAGCACGCACCGGCCGGTCAATTTTGACTTTGCCTTATTAATTTGCAGTTTCGCGTGTTCTATGGCTGTTCATGGGGTATATTTTACCTGCATACCCGCTCCTGATACCAAAACCCTTCATGCAACAAACTATAAGTGCCGAACCTTCAAAAAAGGGCAGTCCTGAATTAAAGGCACATCTTTTCAGGCTGGTAATATTTTTTATACTTTGTGCAGGCGCATCCATTGTTAATCACTTGGGTTGGATAAGCATTCCTGAATCGGTTTTAAGAATCTTACGTATTGCCTTTTGTGCAGATATTTTTTATTACGGAATTCGCAGCCGCAACCTGACTGCATGGATACTTATAAGCATGTTCATCGGCGCCGAATTCGGGCATGATTTGCCTGAAGCGGCAATCCACATGAAGGTTGTGAGCAAGATCTTCCTGAAAATGATAAAGACCATAATTGCCCCGCTTATTTTCGGGACATTGGTGGTTGGAATAGCAGGCCATGCAAACCTGAAACAGATAGGACGTATGGGTGGCAAGGCCCTCATTTACTTCGAGATAGTTACAACTTTTGCACTTTTTATTGGCGTAGCTGCCATTAATTTAACAAAAGCAGGCGTTGGCATTAAGCTTCCTGCAAGCCATGAAGGCGATTTGCAGCCGGTAAAGGCCCAGACATGGGATGAAATTGTTCTCCATATTTTTCCTGAAAACCTGGCCAAATCTGTAGCAGACGGGCAGGTATTGCAACTGGTGGTATTCAGCATTATTTTCGGTATTGGGGTAGCCATGGTGGCAGAAACCCACCGCCGCCGCATGCTTAACTTTACCGAAAGTCTTTCGGAGGTGATGTTTAAATTCACACAAATAATCATGTACATGGCGCCCCTCGCGGTAGGAGCGGCAATTGCATATACAGTGGCTCACATGGGCTTGGGTGTGCTTGTAAACCTGTTCAGCCTGCTGGCGACCTTATATGCTGCCCTGCTGGTGTTTATGCTATTGGTTCTCCTTCCATCAGCATGGATAACCGGGTTGCCGGTCAAGAAATTTGTAATGGCCATTGCAGAGCCTGTCAGCCTTGCATTTGCAACAACAAGTTCAGAAGCAGCGCTTCCCACAGCCATGCAGGCTATGGAGGGCATGGGTGTTCCCAGAAAAACGGTGGCATTCGTAATGCCGACCGGTTATAGCTTTAACCTTGCAGGCACAACGCTTTATCTTTCATTGGCATCCATATTTGTGGCACAAGCCGCAGGAATAGACCTGTCTTGGAAAGAGCAATTGGTGATGGTTTTCACACTTATGCTCACCAGTAAAGGGGTTGCCGGTGTTCCCAGAGCGAGCCTTGTAATTCTGCTCGGAACAGCAGCCAGCTTTAACCTGCCGGTTGAACCCATATTCATCATACTTGGTATAGACGAGCTGATGGATATGGCCCGTACATCAGTTAATGTTATTGCCAATTGCCTGGCCACTTGGGTAGTAGCCCGTTGGGAAGGTGAAATTCCTGCGGCCGTTTTGGCTAAAAACAATTAGAAACCGGGTATTATATAAAAATCCACCGGGAACTAAAAGGTTTAATCCCTTTCGGTTCTCGGTGGATTTTTGGTGAATCAGAGCTAAGAGTGGTAAAACCTGCCACTTTTGAACCAGATTACAAATTACCCCTCAGGCCCTGCTCTCTTTCAATAGCTTCGAATAGGGCCTTAAAATTACCTTTGCCAAAAGCTTTGGCGCCTTTACGCTGTATTATTTCATAGAACAAAGTCGGCCTGTCTTCTACCGGCTTAGTGAAAATCTGTAACAGGTACCCTTCTTCATCCCTATCGACCAGTATGTTCAGGTCTTTGAGCATCTGCAGGTCTTCGTCTATTGCGCCGGTCCTTTCTAACAGGTCTTCATAATATGATTCAGGAACTTTCAGGAATTCCACACCGCGACGGCGCATTTCAGAAACGGTAGCGGCAATATCGGCTGTTGCAATAGCAATATGCTGTACGCCCGGGCCATGGTAAAACTCGAGGTACTCTTCAATCTGCGATTTTTTCTTGCCTTCTGCAGGTTCGTTAATGGGGAATTTAACGTAACCATTACCGTTAGAAACCACCTTCGACATCAGGGCACTGTATTCAGTGCTTATATCCTCATCGTCGAAAGTGATAAGCAGCCTGAAGCCCATAACATCTTCGTAGAATTTAACCCATTGGTTCATTTCGCCCCAGCCTACGTTGCCCACGCAATGGTCAACGTGCAGCAAACCAACCGGATGTGTTTCAAAGGTTGGCGTGGCCGGGCGGAAACCAGGCATAAAAGAGCCTTTATAGTTTTTGCGCTCCACGAAAGTGTGCAGCGTTTCGCCATAGGTATAAATGGAGGCTGTTACAATTTCTCCGTCGGCATCAGTTAAAACCGCAGGCTCATGTGCCGGACGGGCACCCCTTGAAACGGTTTCTTCAAAAGATTTACGGGCATCATCTACCCAGAGTGCTAAAACTTTTACTCCGTCGCCGTGCAGCTTTACGTGCTCAGCTATCGGGTTGTCAGGGTGCAGGGCCGTTGTAAGCATTAGCCTTACTTTGCCTTGCTGTAAAACGTAGCTGGCGCGGTCGCGCAGGCCTGTTTCAGGGCCGGCATAGGCAACAAGCTTAAAGCCGAATGCACTTTGATAATAGTGTGCCGACTGTTTGGCATTGCCAACATAAAACTCAATATAATCGGTGCCGTTCAGGGGCAGAAAATCGGTAATTAAAGACCCGGGGGACTTTGTTTCTACAAGTGTTTCCATTGCACTATTCAAATACTGATGTTTGATTAGAGGTTGTAATCAGGGCATAAATTTACATCATTTCCGGAAACTTAAATAATGAATGCTGCAGGCTGTATTTATTCAGGTTAGGAAAAATTATTATATTTGCTTCATATCAACGTTTTGTACAATGTTCATTTCGTTGCGGGATGGAACCCAGGCAGGGCCATGCCATTAAAACCCTATTTCAATTAAAGCTACAAACATGGCAACCACTGCAATACACGGCCTCGACGAAATGTTGTCGGAACTGATAGAAAAGCGCAACAGGCTCTTCAAAATGGCTTATGCCGACAGCAACTATGATAAGCTGGAAGACGAGATTCACGAATTGGAAGATGATTTCTCTGACGAATACGGCGATGTGCTTGAAGATGTACTTCAAAAAGTACATGATAAAATATGCCCAGATACCGATGTACTGTTCCCTACAGCTTATTTGGCTAAACATTACACTGTAACCGGAAACGATGAAAAAGGCAACCCAATTTACGATGTGAAGTACCCTGAAGGTGTGCCCGTAATTGCCGACGCCTACGAAAAAGAAGACTCAAGGCTGGTTATTCTGCCAAACCCGGTAAGAATAGTATTGCTGATTGGCGCGAAAAAACGTGCCACCGTTTGGCAAAACCCTGCTGCTTAGTACCGGTTTTAAATAACAGGTCATAAATAAAACACAAGCTTAAAAGCCCGTGAACTGCAAATTGTTCATGGGCTTTTTTATTTGGTAATGTGGTCAAAAGTAGTTGGTGTTTTTAGCCGAGAAGTTCATTAAGT
>JAZKBN010000027.1:0-38460 GCA_040388605.1 Bacteroidota bacterium
TCTAAACGGCTAAGGATTAATTGAAAGGGGTTATCCATTGCTTTATTGGGTTATATTATTCAGTTCTTTGTTTAAGGAAGTCGCTTAGGGTCTTTTGGATATTAACCTTTGCGTTTGCAGCTCTGAGCTTTTCCTCCTGTATCTGAGTTTGAAGCTGCAGTTTTTCGGTATTAAGCTTCTTCGATTCATTGTTAAGCTCCTCCCGAGCATCATTAAGTTGCGTATACTCCGCTCGCTGGGAGCTGTCGTCCGGCACAGGGGCATTAAATTCTCCCCGTGGGTACTGAGTTAAAGCATACTCAGGGAATGCTTCCTCAATAGGCTGACGGTTGGAATCATCTGAAACTTTGCCGTCGATTAGTTTGGGACTGTCTATATCTTTATTTCGGCCTAAACCGGAGAATAAGGAAAAAAGATACAGAACAATCCCAAAGCCAATCCAAAACATGCCATCCTCACCTAAAAGGTCTTGGACTTCTTGTTGCACGTCCATAATTATACATCCTGATAGTTAGTTATAATATGACGGTATGTACTATTAGCTTCCTTAATACGTAGCTTTAAGTCTGCCCTTATGGCTTGTGAGTTGTCTGATGGTGTTGTGTGCTCCTTCAGTTCAGCCATCATAAGATCGGTGCGCCGCTGTACGACTTGCTCGGCCAGTTTTTGGTTACCTTCTGCTAAAAGCGTGTAATCACTTTTGGCGATTTTTTTGAGTATCAGTACCATACTTTCGAAAAACGCGCTGAAAACTAATACCACTCGTGACCAGATTGCAAAGGCCCTTTTATGAAAGTCGTCCGTTTCAGGACTTTCCTGCGCTTCTAACAAAGCTGCATCTCTCTCAACTGTGCTATAATGCGGATTGGCACCATCCTTAGTAACGCTGTACGTTAATTCTGCTGTGGCACTGTCGCGCATGTGGTCAGATGCAGCGGCTACATATTCCTGGTTAAGAGCGTTTAGTTGCCCATCGGCTATTGCCAATTCAGCACGAATAGCCCGTGCCCGTGGCCCGTTGCCCGAAACTCCGCTGACAGAGGATTGGTCTAGGACTTGGCCTGACACTTCCTGATTCAGTTTCGACATCAAGGCATCCCTTTTCTGTTGAAGCTGTTGTTTGCGTTGATCTAATCCGCCTTTTCTGGCTGAAAAGTCACCTTGTGCATCCTTGATAGGCTGTAGAGCCGCGAGTTTCTTAGACTCGTACGTCTTGCCTATTTGTGCATGTATCTCTTTGGAAAATACTACATGCTCATTTGACCTATGAAAGAGATATGTTGCGCCTACAAGAACAATGACTCGGAATAATGCGCCACCACTACCAAAAGAGCCAAAAGTTATACTTTCAAGCTGGAATAGTGTAACTCCATAAACTACGGTCATAAATATGGTTATCACTATCAGGTCAGTGCATGACCAAATAAGGTTACCAAACGATACGCACGATATACAAATTACCGCGAGTAGTGCATAGCCCACGCGCCTTTGCTTTATGCGGGCTAATGGGGTTGCCTGAGCCATCAAGGAGTTATCCGTAAGGGTAACCCATTCGGCAAGGGTAGTTAAGAAGTTAGTCTTCATATAATTATGGGTTTGTTTTGCATGAGTTTTATGTATCTATTTTTTTATTATATCTTCGCACTGTATTGAACAAGGTGGTATAAGGCACCCTCAGGTGCCCAAACCAATAAGCCCTAAAAGGCGAGTGAGCACGTTTAAGCTGGTCCTGATTTACAAGCACTGCGAGTTCAGCACTGTATATGGTATATGCAACGTGTTGCCATCTTCGTTAAAAACGAAGATGGCTTGATGCAGACACACCGACTCCAATAATTGAGATTGGGTCTTAACAGCAGTGATTGCTTGTAGCTCACGGTTTAACAGACAGGCTTCCGCTTTGAGGAAAGCTTCTGTCACATTATGTGAATTCATGGCTTTGCATGGGGTTTAGTGAGAATTGAGACTACTAACCCGGCGTAAAAAGACACAACAAAGCTCCACTTCGCCTTGACTTGGCGAAGGAGATAGCTAAAAAAGGCACCGAACGTGATCTCCAAATTTCGTTCTAATGTGCGCTAATTAGCGTATGTTGGGTTTCGGTGTTTTTTACGCCGGAACCTTTTCTTAATTACGGGGCTCGAATTATTGCCATACAGATCTTAATTAACTGTTTGTGAAGTATTTAGTATTATATACTTGATAGGAAATATTAAATTGACTATCGGCATATGCTACATCTAACATAGGAGCTGCCTTTATCTTTCTTGTTTATAGCACAAAGGTATACACGACAATGGTATTATGTATGAAATTATAATAAAAATACAATTATTTAGCTATAGTTTTCATATAATTCAATATGACTTTCGATAAAAATTCATGGAAAGTTTCAGGAAAGTTTTAATAAATTTCATGAGGATTTTAAGAAAAGTTTTCATAAAATTCGTTAACACTTTTAATTAACTTTCTAAGTACTAACCATAAACAGTTTGTTTGCATTGTAAATCGCTAATAGTGCTATGAGACTAAATGAAAAAGATGTCCTCCTAATGTTTGAGCACATTAAATTTGCACTCAAAAAAAGCGGTTCTGGTGAAAAGCTGTTGCAAAATCAAGTGGCAGCAAAAGCAAAATGCTCAGAGTCTGAGATGAGTAAATGCCTTAAGGCTGGTAGGGCACTATTGAAAGCGGAAAAGTCAAAAAAAGAGGTTAAATGGGCTGACCGTATTAGTAAGGAATCAGCACATACAATTGCCTTATCTTTTTTGAAGTTAGAAATTGAAGGGCATAACATTGCCGATTTATTAGGTGATTACCATACGCTTTTACTTCAAGCGCAAAGTGAAAGTAAAAAAGGTGAGCTTGTAGGATCCTATATTGTTTTTTACATTAGTTCCAATCATACTATTCATAAAGGATTATTAACGATCTATCCGGAAAAAACTGCTGAACTTTATACTTATGACAGGGTGGAAGATCAGATATTTTATTACTGCGGTAATTATAACTTATTCGACATTAAAAAAAATCACGTAATGATATCTATTCATAAGAAGTCTTACGATTCCTATAATGGCAAGTTTAAACCAAGTTCTGATGATGCTATTATGTACCATTTGATTTTTGATAAAATAACAAATATGGGGGTTTGGATTGGATACAGAGATGATGTATCACCTATACATAAACTAAGATTGACATTATACAAACTAATAACCTTTAAGCAGACAGATATTATAAATCCTGCTGATTTTAAGCCTGAAATTTATAGCCGCTCTGATATATCAAAATTGAAAAAACAGATCGGGGAACAATCTAATGAAATATTGATGCCAAAAGATGAAATAGCTCTTACGGCAGCTGCCCTAGATTTCTTTACTTCTAAGGATGAAGGTGTATATATGACATATAGTCTATAAATTCTGATTTAATTTTAAAATTATTTCTATTAATCAGAGTTTACTTAAAAACATATATGTTCATAACCTTTACTTTATACTGTAATGTTAATGAACTTAATCTCCAAGCTCTTTAAGCCCAAAACGCCTGTCTCCTATTATGGCGGCAAACAGCAGATGGCTCAAAAAATCACTGACCTTATCCCAACACACACACTCTATTGCGAGCCATTTTTTGGATGAGGGGCTGTGTTCTTTAAAAAGGAGTCATCAGCTATCGAAGCGATCGGCGACAAAAACGGTACTATTGCCAACTTTTATTCATGCTGTAAAGACCCTGACCTGTTTCCGTATCTGCAAAGGCTCATTGAGTCAACCCCATATGCTCGTATCGGATGGGCTGAGGCTAAAGTAGTCCGACAAAATCCGGATGCCTTCTCACCCTTAAAAAGAGCTCGGTCTTTCCGAATTTTGGCCGCCCTATCTTTCAGCGGTAACATTGCTTCCGGTTTCGCCTACGACAGAACGGTCTTAACCGTCTGAAAGCGCTTTAATAACAAGAAAAAGGAGTTCGGGTCACGGATTATGCATCGCCTGGAAAATACCTGTATCGAAAATATGGATGCTTTGGAGCTTATTAAAAGTCGTGATGCGGAAACTTCGTTTTTCTACCTCGACCCACCTTATATATCCGAGAGCATAGGCTCAAAGCAGGGCAAGGGTAATAAAGTAGACCAATGACATTATAATGGCTATACTGTTCAGGATTATGACAACCTCTTGCAGCTTTTAGGCACTCTCAAAGGCAAATTCCTTTTAAGCAATTATCCTTCAGACTTACTGGACAAGTACATAGGGCAATATGGCCGATATGTGCAACGTATAGAGAAATCTCAACAAGCAGGACTAAAGTTAGACTGAGTAGCGAAGAATACTAAGGTTGAAATGCTCGTGGCTAACTATCCTTTACCTGCTATATCCGTGTAGTATGACCAAACTGACTGTTGAAACGGCAAGGCAGCTTCTTGGAGAAGGCTATAATATGGCACCGGATAACGATATTGAAGCTGTCGTTTCACTTATCCGTAAACTATGCCTCTTGGTAGTTACAGACCAAATTAAGACAACGAAAGGGGCTTAATGCCCCTTTTTCCATTGATTTCAGTTTACAGTTGATTATATTATATCCAACCCCACCTTTTTAGCGGAATACATCATTTGAAGCGGGGTATTGCATAAAATAAAGAGTTTTATATTATCACAGCAACCATCATGTCCAGAAAGGGAAAGGCACTTGAAACAAGCAAAAGATACATGTTTGACTATGAAAAAGGTGAGTATATAGAAAAACCCGAGTTTAGCGATGCAAAGGCCAAACCATATGGTATTATTTACGCCAGAGTATCTGACCCTAAGCAGGTTGAGCAGGGGGACGGGATAGAAAGCCAAATCGACAATGCCGAACGCTATGCTGAAAGGAATAACATAACTGTGCTGAAGATATTCACTGACGAGGCTAAAACAGGAGCTAAGCTTACCAGGGAAGGGCTGCTGGCTGCCCTAGCTTATATAAAACAGGAAAACAGGCGCTTCCCGAAAATCGGGTATTTCCTATGCAGCGAAATATCGAGGCTGTCCAGAAGTGAGAACATTGGCGACACGACCGAAATGGTAAACAAAATATCCGCCACATGAGCCTGTATTATTGGTACCATGAGCGGAAGGAATATGTCGAGTAAAAATCTTAATGACAGCTTCGTGAACGACATAGACATTATCCGCGCCAAGCACGAAAGGTTGCAGATCAGGGAAAGAAGTATGAACGGCACCACTTCTAACCTTTATAAGGGCATTCGGACATTTTCTGTACCAAGCGGCTATGAAAGAAAGCACGTGAAAAATGGAAGGAAAACTGAAAAGGTTTTGGAGCGGAAACAACCTGAAGCCGAGATTATTAAGGAGGGGTTGGAACTATTTGCTGAAGGGATTATTGCCAATAACACTCAGTTAATGCACTTTTTCAACGAAAAAAGATTGACCTCAAACTTTCATACACCCAATACCTGAAAAATCAGCCTTACTTACGTTCAAAGGCTATTTGATTTAGAGAAGCTGTATTTTTATGCCGGATATATCCTTTTCCCATCACGTGGGATTACTAAGCCCGTCGATGCTCAACACCAACCTTTAATAACATTATCAATAGTTAATAAGATACTGGCAAGAGTAGGCAATAATGGTCTAAAGTCAGGTATCAGAAAAGATATATCTCATATATACCCACTTAGGGGTACGGTCTATTGCCCAAACTGCGATAAACCTATGACCTGATGGCCGTCTACCGGGAAAATGAAAAAGGTCTATCATTACTACGGCTGTAATAGGAAAGAGTGCAGACAAAAGGAATATATCAATGTTGACCGCATGCACATGGATTTCGAGCAGTTGCTTGGTTGTCTTGTACCCAAGCCCGGAATCCTTGCATTGCTGGACACCTGCCTTGCGGATACTATAAAGGAAAAGAAAAAGATGGCAGAAATTTTAAACGCGGATAAAAGGAATAGGATAAAGGAGATCGTTTTTGAAACAGATGCCATTCTGAGCTCCATTGGCAAACTCTCAAAGCCGGAGCTGGTGCGGGCAATGGAAGAGAAACGAGCCAATCTGAATGCCGAGAAGGAAATACTGGAGCAGGAAACGGCAAACGAAATCTCTGAAGATAAATATTTTGAAACCATGTATGCAAGGCTCAAAAACATTATCGAAGACCCAGCGTCGATACGACGCATTGGAAGCCCTGAAATGAAGATTCTACTGGCGAGAGTTTTATTTGGTGAGAAAATGTACTATACCAAAAAATGAGGTTATCAAACACCTCATTTGTCGGCTTTGTATGCTATGTTTGGCCACTTTTCAGGTGGCATGGTCACGTCTGGAGCTCCTAACGTGACATTTATCGAACTCTTTAACAGCTTGGTTTCTGAGCTGAAATCAAAGGAGGATATTGTGATTTCTTTTGAGGCACACCTTAAACGCAGTAATATACAATAGAGCAAAAAAACTCGATAGGCGATTGGCAGCTTATTTATTAAATTGCTGCTGTTAATTTTGTACCTAACCCAGTTAGGTACTCATTTATTAATTTGTTTTGAATTTTAAGCTTTAAATATTCATGAGCATGGATAAGTTTACCTTGATTGATTGGCTTGATTGGACACTTCAACTCGTTACTCGAATTGCAGTTATTGTGGGCTTGTTTTTTACTGCAAGGCAAATTAAAAATACAATTAAAATTCACAAAGACAATCTTAATTGGAACAAAAGAAAAGCTGCACAAGATGCTTTATTAAGTAACAATCAAAACGATATTGTTGGGAAATTAAGGGAGAGCATAGATTACAATAATATTACAAATCCCTTGAGCCTAGAAGTGATTAATCAAAAGATTTCTGAAGACCGCGAGATTCAAAATAGTATACAAAGACTTTTGGATATGTACGAGGCATTTTCGAGAGGCATATTACAATCAATATATGACGAGGAAGTTATTAAAAATGCAAGAAAAAATAGCATGATTAGGGCTTGGAATATTTTTCAGGTGTATATAAAGGATCGTAGAGAAAAAATCAACAAGAGTGCGTGGTGCGAATTCGAGTCTCTAGTTAATAGATGGAAGCACGAACAGACTGGAAAAGACATAAGAAAAGGCAGCCTTTTTGACTAAACTATAAACTTCACTATTCCTATTAAAGTTCAATTTCATATTCGTCTAAAATGTAATCATCCAATATTCGTAAGTCTTTCTTCCAATATACACTTAAACAATTATAACCATCTCCATCCTTGTCTGTCATTACAAATTCACGATTACAAAGAGTCATTATTGACTTGTTGAATTGCCTTTGCAGATAAGGCAAGACCGCGCCAGCGTGTTCAAGTATAATTTTTGATTTAAATGATAAGAAGTCAACCGTTTGTTCCTCCTCCTCATCAAGAGCGCTCTTCGCATTATCGATTTCAGTATCAATATCATACAGATAATGAGTAGAAATACGATTGTATTCTTCAAAATATTGACAATAATTGCATACACCAATATGACATTGGTCATTATTCCATCTTGACTCACCATTATCATTTGTATTCTCAGGCAGTAATACGGCCATATCAATTAATCGCCCTTGTTCACATTCTGGGCAAAACGGGAAATTAATATCAATGAGATCGTCGAGATTGCCAGACGAATCAATAATTGCTATCTTATACTTTGCATCTACATCTTTTTGCAATGGCTCGTAGTCTTTCAGTTTTTTATAATCAGGGTTTGTTGTGACATCAAATCTAATTTGTTCACCTGCCATTAAACCTGTAAAATCAGTATGGTCAACCACATCTGCTGCCAACGTCAACTTTAAGTCTTTTCGATTATTATGATAAAAATACAGTTCCGCTCTAAGGCCTGCATATGATTGAGGGCCAAGTTTCGGTCTGTAGCGTTCAAGATATGTAAAGGCCATATCCGGCCCTCCTTTTTCTTCGTTATGGTAGGTGCTAAATATAATTCGCCTGGTTTTATTAAAAAACTCGATTTCGTCTTTGTTGGTGCTCATTCCTTATTTAGGTTACTATTGTTCCGTATATAATATTTATTGCGGCTATCCGCGATCTCGTAAAAATTGAATAGCATTTTCGCGTTCATGGAAAGTACCTTCAATCCTATCACCATTATTGTACTTAATAATTATCTCGTACTTTAAGATTGGTAACTCCGCATTTTTATCAGAATACGAAAGCAAGAAAGATATTGCGTCAGTGACAGTATTAAGTTGTGATTGCTGTCCATGTAAGGGTAGTATTAATATTTGGTCTACTTGTCTATTAATCGAAGATCTTAAAGTTGCGAAGAAGCTGTCTACCGCCGCTTTATTTAACCTTACCATTTCCATAGAAATAGCCTCCTTATCTCCTAGCTCATTATAAAGGTCTATTTTCTTCCTAAATTCCGTTTCAGGAGTTAAGGAATCAAATGAAGCATCAATACCGAAGGTGCCGAATGCGGAAACAACGGTTTTGTATGGAAAATAAAGGACGCAGAAACCCAGCGAAGTTAACTGCGATAAAGCCCCCTTAGTAAATTCTCCCGCTAGTATAACACCCTTGAAAGGTGAACTGTGTTTATACATTTCAGCAAGTGGCTCAATTGCGCCCTGGATTTCCTGCGCCTTGTTTCTCGAATGCTTGGTGTATCTTCTCCAAGCTATTTCAATAAAGGCAACAGGCGTACCAATAGAAGTATCGCTACCGCCTTTCTCCAGCACAAAATCCAAGTCATGAATATTACTATTCAAATCTTTCCATGATACTTTACTGCCGGGTCGGCCTTGGCGCACACCTTTCTTATCCAAGTAGAGGTTGTTTGACTTAGCAAAGCTCTCTAATGAAGGTTGAATAGTGAGCTCCAGCAGGTTTCCTATAATTTGCCCAAACTTATGCGATAGTGATTCAGCCATAGTGTTATCCTTTAATCCAAAGTCTACCTTCCTTTAAAGGTACAGTATGTTTCCTGTTTTTCCACTTCACGTTTCGATCTCGTAGTTTTTCAAACTCAAAGCTCTTAAATCCGGCTGCAACAGCTAGTTCACCTAACCAGCGTTCAACAGGTACATATATACCATATGGAGCAGAGTCTCCGATAACAAAGCACATTAAGCACCCTTCAGCAGTAACACGGCGTAAGGAATGGAAAACTTCAGCCAAGTCTTTAAAATAGGCTGCAATCATGAAATGGTAGTTTTTCTTCCCGCCATGATTAAGTCTCTCTGCTTTAAGAGTTTCATAAACCACAACCAATTCACTCTTAATAGCTGCGAGTTTAGGATTAGCAAGTATTTCTTCTATTTCAAGCCCCAACTTAGATACATGTTGAGTGCAGGCCCGTATTAAGTGCTTACGAACATTATCCTGTAAATCAGACCAGCCTTTTATATCCCCCCAAAAAGTCATTTCAAGTCGAGTCGCATCTGCATAATCATAGTTATTAGCATAGGGGGGAGATGTAATTACAAGGTCACCCCAGCCAGACTCTATGCTCACTATATTCCTCGCATCTTCATTGTATATAACTGATTCGGTTATATCTAAATGGCGGCTTTGTGCCCGTAACATGTCCTTATACATTTCCAACATCTTGCCTTCAAATGCCAGGAACGGGTCAATTACTTTAGCTTTTGTCTTGTTGGGCTGTATATATTGCCATTGTGCCGTTCCGACTGGGGATGTGGACCGTAAAATTGAAGTAATGATAAACCAAGTGAAATTTTTGATTTCTTCTGAGCTATTGTCAATTAGCCAAGCTTGTTTAAGCGCCTCCAATCTTTTAATAATTTCTGGAGGGTAACAGCTTGCGATGAGTTTTGGATACTCTGTTTTTGAAATTTCAAGACTCTTGGCAACAGCTAATAACTCCAAAGCTTTAAGCTTAAGGGTTTCTGGCGGATAATTCCAGTTGAGTTTGGCCTTAGCTATACGGAATATATATGGGTGTGCCTCTATTCCAATTCCCTCTACGTTTTCAAACTCACATTCCAGTAAAACTGTACCTGAGCCTGCAAACGGATCTATAATGTGAGTACGCCCCAACCCTTTTTGCTCCTGAATAAGTTGCTTTGCCCAAACGGCCGAAAACCCAGCTGTGTATCGATACCATTTATGAATAGGCATTGACATGTTGTCTGCAAAGGTTGGAGTATAGTCCTGCTTAACCTTTGCAACCGGAAACAACCCTAGATCTAATGTGCTTGCGCTTTTCATATTCCAAAACTAAGCAAAAAGGACAAGAGACTAACTAATTAATTGACTTAGTGCATTGGACATTTAAAAGATGGTATTATCATTTAACATCTACCTCCCAACATGCTTGCCGAGCTTGGCTGCACGTCCGCTGCCGTCTTCGCTGTAAATTGTATTCAGCCACGCCCCGCGCCCGCAGCAAGCGAAAAGCTGCCAGCGGCATACTAAAAAAACCAACGATGAACGTAAAGGAGCCGCACCGAAAGCAGATGCGAAGGGTAGATAACGAAACGTGAAGACATAAGGATTGTTGAATCTCGCACAGGCTTGTATAATGGGTTAACAGACTAGCTTTTAAGGGTTTTAAGGGAATTTTATTGCTCCTAAGCATGTAATAAAAATGTATATATAGTGTGAATAAAGATATATAACGGATGTGATTATTATGTAGCTTTACTCCTGAAATATATCCCGGGGCATCCCATTCTAATATCCCTATGCTGACACTTGAAGACGTCCAAAAGCTGACTTACTCTACCGCTGCCCTGCCCGCAGAAAATGAGCCTGACACCTTAGAAATAGGGCACACTATTCCTGCCGAATTTTGGCAGACTGTTACTGAGGTAATGGAAAAGCATGTTGCCTCAATAGATGCAAAACTGGCAGCTTATCATTCCGATATGCCCTTGCGTTGGCAGCTGCTTTCTGTTCGGGGCTTCACTTATCCAGAATTCCTGGTGCTTTTCAATAAAAAGGTTTCAGTTGAGCAGGCCGATCCGCACCCCATATTTGAAGTGCTCATGATGGCCACCGAGGAACAGCGAAAACATTTTACCAGTAAATATAATGCCGATGAAACCTCTTATCTGAAGGCGCTTTATGACGTACATGCACCGATTGCGACGTGGTTTTTTAGCCCGCTGCCTGCGCGCCTGCGTGTAGGCGACCTAATTAAGCACTGCTATATATCAGGGCAAAGCGGATCCGGGAAAAGCGAGATGATGAAGCAGCTTTGGTATCATTTACAGGCAATCAGCGCAAAGGACAGGAAATATGCTTTGCTTATGTTGGACCCGCACGGCGACCTTGCTCGTGAAGTCGCGGGGTTGCACTTAAACGAGGACTTTGAAAGATTGGTTTATATAGACCCTTATTTGGATGCCACGCGTTTTCCGGTGCTTAACCCTTTAGACCTAAATGACAGGACGTTAACCACTATTGATATTTATGCGCAAAGCCTTGCAAGGGTATTTCAGGAACTTTGGCCTTCAGCTGAACTGACCTTACAGATGCAAACGCTGCTCATACCCTGTATTGCCACATTACTTTATGACGGTAACCGTACTCTTAAAGACTTACAGGCGTTTATGCAAAACGATGCAAAACTTATTGAGCTTGGCCGCCAAAGCCCGTTTCCCGCACATAGGGAGTTTTTCCAAAATGCTTTTGGTGACAAAAGCTATAGTTCAACAAAATCGGGTATCTATACTCGTATCCAGTCACTGCTGAATAATGACGGATTCTATCGCCTGACATGCGGCAAAAGCACCATTGACTTGGAACAAGCCATAGATGCAGGTAAAGTAATCATCATTCGTTTCACCAAAAACAAGGGGGAGGAGGCAAACCGTGCTTTTAATAAAATGATTATTGCCTTACTCCAGAGTATTGTCCTGAAAAGGGCAGATATAACCAAGGGCCAAAGAAAACCTCTATTCCTGTTCATAGATGAATTTCAAAACTTCCTTAGCCCAAGCATAGGCACGATCATGGAAGAAAGCAGAAAATTCGGGCTACATATGATAATTGCCAACCAAAACTTAGGGCAAATAGATGACTCAAAGCTGCTTCGCACCGTACTTGGAAACTCTGAAACGAAGATTGTCGGGGCCAATGGGCATAAGGACCTCAAAGACCTGAGCGCAGAGATTAATGTGCCGCTGAAGCAGATGCAACACCTGCCAAAGTATCACTTCTATATAAAGTCGGGTAATAATACTGCTTATGTTATAGAGCCAAAGTCTTTCCTATTAGAGCAGAAGCCTCCATTTTATCTGCCCAAAGAAAAGGCAGCGGCATTGCGTGAATGGATTATTGAGGTGTCGGGACAGTACAAATCACCAGGTGATGTACCTCCAACAAATACTGCTCAAAATGAGCAGGGTACTCCTCCGGTCTTGCCAACAGAAACTGGAAGAGGTAAGTTGACACCGAAATTCAAAATATAATCCTGCCCAAGTTTTTAATCAACTTAGCTAATATGGACTATATAAAGCCGTCACATCAGGCAATATTGGAGGCCTTAGGCAAATGTAAGTTCCTGACCACAGGGCAAATGATGGATTTAGGAATAATGAACGACAGGGCCAACCTTAACCGCGAGCTTAAAGCCATGAGATTATGGCCCAAGCCTCCGGTTGCTCATAAAAACTTCGGCTCACACCCGTCAGAGGGGAAATTGGAAAGCATCCATTTTCTTACTGACTATGGGGAACGTCTGCTTGTCGAGGGTTTAGGGCTGGAATCGGCAGAAGTCAGAAGGCCTGTCGGGCGCAGCTCTTTATTTTATAAAGACTACAGCCACCGCAGAAACACGATTGATATACACATTGCTTTGCTGAAAGAGGAGGTGGCCGAAAATGGTCAAATTGTTTTTTTCGATACCTATTTTGATCAGGAGGGGAATAATCGCCGTGATGCCAATGCCCGCAGTAAGACCAAAATTGATTTGCAGGACGGCTCACACCTGATCGCAGATGCGGTTACACTTTGGCAAGGCGATGCTGGCACAAGCCTGTTTGCTATTGAAATGTATAACGGGAAGGATACGGGCAGGGTTGAAAGGCAATTGTACCAACACCTTGTCGCTTTGGCGGAGGGGCAGCTTGTCGCCAATGTTGCCCGTGAGCATAAGCATGACAAAGGCTATCGTATTTTATGCGTATTCGAGTTTCTGCCCCAGTTGCAAGTTGCTTGGCAGAGACTTAATGCTAATCCGGATTATGGGGATGCAAAAGAGTATTTTCTTGCCAAGCCGCTCGAAGATTTAAAAAAACAGCCTTTTCAGAAAGGTTGGCAGGATTTACTTGGAAACAATGTGGATTTATGGTAAATCGTTAACCTTATGAGTATCTAACAATAATATTAACAATAGGCAATCAAAATGAACGATTCACTAATTAAGACCCAGCTTTTATATACTTTCAAAGTTGTGAATGAAGCACTAAATCCAAATATAAAAATTATTGATGCCAGGGAAGCTGAGTTTACCTTTCGTGAATTTGATAATTTACCCCCAACAGTACCGACAAGCTACCAGTTGCCAGATATACAAATTACTGTTGATACATTACGTCAAAGCCTTACAGCTAAAAACAGTACTTATGAGTGGTTTGTTCAACCAGTCAGTACGCATAATAGTGGGGCTTACTTTATTGTATTGTCGCTAGATAAGCAAATGTATGATTCGCTGCCAAGGTTAACGGAGTATAATTATTATAATATGCGCATGTTAAAACGCTCGCTGACAGACTGCATCATAGATGAGTTTCTTTTAACGCTAGCCGAAGTATTGCAAAACTCCAATCTTAGATTAAAATCCCTTAGATTATCCCCGTCTGCAATCATATTAAGAGCTGCTCAGGAGTTTATGTATTCTATAGTGGACAGGCTTGATATAACCGCAATTATAGCTGAGTCGCCTTATGAAGTAATAAACAGAATATCAACAATGAAATATGAAGGCGCTGACAATATTAGTAGTTTGCTGATTGGCAACAATGCTAACGAAGAAATCCATACAGCTATTAAATTTCAAAATTCGCTTGAATTCTCCAATCCAAGAAATACTCGCAAGCTACTTGAAGTTTCTAATAAAAGCCTTAGCTTATTCACAGATTTAAATTCTATCTATGGATTTTCAGATACACTAGATAAGGACATAAAAGTTGAAAATATCTTCCGAATCAACTTTACAGGCCACTATAAATGGCAGCTTTGTCATAAAGGCATCTTACAACTTTCAGTGGAATACGGCCAACCAGTTTTTCCGCGTAAAGCGGCAATAGATTTGTCGGAATTATTAGGTGCGTTAATTACCTGCTTTGGAGAAGCTCCCTATAATAAACTGCTTGAACTTGCTGAGGCTGCTGCAAAACAAAAACATGGTACAATGTTAATCATTTCGGATAATGTAGAAAGTGAGGTCATAAGATTGAGTAGTCCAATGGCCAATATTGAGCAATTTGAACTTACCAGTGCATTGGCAGAACGTATAACCTCAATAGATGGGGCGCTATTTATTGACAAAGAAGGGCTATGTCATGGGTTTGGAATTATTCTTGATGGTGTAGCCAATGGGAGCGGGGTACAAGAACGAGGTGCCAGATATAATTCAGCTCTTAGGTATTTAGAATATGCGGAAAATGCAAAAATACCGACGGTGGTAATTATTGTTTCTGAAGACAAGACAATTGATATTAAATTTACCGACTTCACACCAAAAGCCAACGCTTTTGAATGGTTAAGCCCAAAAACTGATTAAATATGCAGTTCTATAATATGGCAGGTAACTTAAGGTATTGAAAACTTGTTTTCCGAATGTGCTATTAATTTACCGATTATTATATTTTATAGTAAATAATTATGTAACCTTATTGCATGTTTGTACTCTTTCACAATTCAAAAAGCCTATCAGCAAGTGTTTCATAGTCCCCGGCTGTAAGTTCAGGATTAGAGTAAAGCAGTAAGTAATCCACTGCTTTGGCATTATCCTGATTGTCAGCCTTAAGCCTGCACGGCCCATCCAATTTTCGTCCCGCCAAAACGGAATTGGATATGGTGGCGACAGAAATGCAGATTTGCTTTCGCAGCATACGGGCAAGCCCTTTACCCTCTTCTTTCGTTTCGCGAAATGTAAGGGCTTGTGCAGCGAGGTGCTTTGTAAACAGTTCAAGCGTAAAATCACACAGCTGGCCAAAACTGCCTTCATATTTTCACTCATTATATTCGAGCATAAACCCGTCGTAAACAGGTCACAGCACATTGGCTGACCTGCCTAAGTCAATAAGATTCCTCATGCTCGGTATTTCATAAGACACCTGTACCTCGGCACAGCAGATGCAGTTTTGATTTTCCTCGTAAATAAGCGGGTCGTACATAAAGAGCCTGCCTTCAGTATCGAAGCGCAATACCGAATCCACACGGCGGTCAAGCCTGTCAAGCTGTATTGGCAGCATGAGTGCGTAATCTTTTCAAAATGAGGCTTTGCTTTCGAGTACATACAGCTTTGCTATAAGCGAAGGGGAAAACATGAGGCTGCGTGCAATCAGTGCTGCAAATACCTGGATATAAGCTTTACCCATTCTACCTGAAATGGCCTCGGATACTTTTGAAAACTTTTCCCTGTCAAATGCCTCGGCCATTTTTGACTTCTAAAGGATAAAACGATTATTTATAATGGACCCTGTCGCAATTTCAACTTAAACACGCGTCCCATTATGCGTTCCCGATGCGAGCCAAGTCCTTATCCAACTTAGCATCCAGCGCGGTTAAACGGGGCTTCTCGTAAAATGCCTTCAGCTTTGGCGGTCGTCCCCGCTTTTCCATCGTATCATACAGGTTATCAACGGGTATCTTGTTTGTTACTGCGTTTGTTCGTACCTCGAAGCGCCTTATATCGGTACGGGTAAAACCAAGCTGCTCATCGTTAATAAACAGGCTCATAAAATCAGGCACTGCGCCTGCATAGGTATTGGCTAGCGTATCGCGCTCAACGCTCGGGATGGCGCGTTTGCCTTGGTATTCAGGCGGCACTTCGTTAAAGGGGCTGTTATACTTCTCAATTACCGGGTCCAGTTTTTTGTCCAGTAAATCGGTATTAGCATTGGGCTTATCCGGGTCAACCGTGCGGGCCAGTGCATTTGCTTCATCCTGCAAGACTTTAAGCCTTCTCATGGATGAAGTCAGGCTCATATAATCCGGGGTTTTCAGCAAAGGGTTGGTGAACATGCCCAAATACCTTACTCTTTCCTTGCTTTCAGGCGTGCTTTGGTCAAGCAGCGATTTTCACTCCAGGCCGTCTTTGAGGGGGTACACGTCATTGGCAGCCTCAAAAAGCAGCTTCTTTTGTACGAAATGACCGATGCTTTCGCTTAAATTCAATGAGCCTTTTGTGATGTCCTTTGTTTTCTCTTCAAAGAACTTGGGGTAAAGTTCGGCAGCCAGTTCCAAACCCTCACTCGTTTTTGTAATGTTCTTGTCCTTTATTTCCGCTTGCAGCTTTGCGGCAAACTCATCGGCAAAGTCCTGCCTCGCCACCAGGTCATAATACTGCTTCAGCGGTGGAACTCAGTCAGGCAAAACCACGTCCTGTGCCTGTATTTTCTTGGCAAATGGGTCGAGGGGCATAGGGTCGGTCAGGTGCATTTGTCCGAGGGTATCAATTGGCAACGGTATGGTAACACCTTCCGCCACAAGTTCCACTTCCACGCTTCCGTCGTCATTTTGGGCCATACTCGAAGGATTGAGCTTTGTTTTCACGAGTTCAGGCGGGATGGTTTCGGCAATGCTGGTTACGAAGCCAAAAGGTCAGACCGCTTTGGCTTTTCATTGCAGCAGGTTTACAAGGTTGGCATGAAAGCTGTTTTTGCCGTCTGTATCCAACGCATTGCCGTTTTCATCGGTGAATGAGGAAGTATCTATTGTGGAGGCGCTTGCATCCATATTCGCGCTGTTTACTTTTTGGTCACGCGCAATCGGGGAGGCTTCCGCAGCCAAAAACATCTCGCCTTTACTCTGTTCGAGATTTTCAACGGCAAGACCTTCGGTTTTGATTTGCTCAACTATCTCCTTTTGATGTTCGGTAGGTTTGCTTAACTCTATGGTTTTAAAGCCATTGCTGCTTGCTATGCTGTTATAGCTTTTAGAAAGGCTGCTGATCGAATCCCGGTTACCCGCAAGTATAGCTTGCGCTTGTTCATCCTCCGGGTTGTTTTGAAAGTACTCTAATAGGTATCTGGTCTTAAGAAGAAGCACCTGCTGGTCCAGTTTTTCAGGTCATGGAAAAATCTTTACTATTTCATCACTCGGATTGGCTTGTGCCTTGGCTATATAATCTTTACATCATTGGCCATTAACAAGTTCCGCCAAATCGGACTTGCCGGAAAGTGTTTTACTTATTTCGGCAATATTTTTTGCAGTGGTGTTTTCGCTGGTTTTTTCCAAAACAATTGCTTTGTGCTCTTTTAGATGGTTGGCATATTCTGCCTCAATCAGAGCAGGAATTGGCGTATCAGCCGCCTCCAATACAGTTGGCAGTGGCGGTTCGGGAAATCGTTTCTGTTCGACAATAGTTTTAACAGTGGCCTCCAGTGCATCTGAATCTGTTGCATGTGTCCCGTGGTTCTGCTGCACGAGGTCAACGATCAACTGAGCCTGTGCCTTGTTTCGTGCATCATTATAGCTGTCAACTATATCCCGATTGGGCTGCAAAACCTGCTCCGCTTGGATTAACGGGGCGTTTTGTGTTTCCGGTTGTGTGAACGCTTGGGCTTCGCCACTCATGAGTAGCCAACGTAGTAAATAGCATTATTATACTGAATAGGGTTGCTGAAACAAGAAAAGGTGAAGAGCATGGCCCTTCACCCCTTGACATTGAGCGTAAGCTCGGAAATTACTATTTCAGATTTCTCAGGCCAGTGGCAAGCGCAGTGGAAATGGCAGCGCCTTTGGCTGAATTTTCGGCTTTAACGGTTGCATTATCAGCATCCCTTCCGGTACTGTCTATAGTTTTATACGCGGCCGCGTAGTTGAACTTAAATTTTCCGGTCGGTGCTTTCGGTTGGTCCTTCACCTCCTTGTCGGAGTGAGGTTGTGCGGGTTGGTTACCCGTAGGCTTGGTTTGGGCAGTTCCGGTTTGGGCGGATACTGTGCTTGCTACTCCCAACATCAGCAGGAGTACGCAAAGGGCTTGGAAAATGGGTTTCATGTGCAGGTTGAAGATTGTGTGGGTGGGTTGGAGATTGACGCTATGTAGTAGCGTTCGACTGTTATACAGGCTTTTCAGGAAAATGCAAGTGCAAATGTATGCTACTGATAATCAATGTGATATAGTTATAGTCCATACTATATGGGGAATGCACATTTTTCCGTATGTTTGTCTTACTTATCTTCGCAGTTATGACATCGACAAAAGAACGTATTGGCCGTAAAATCAAGAAAATCAGGGAATTACGTGATTTTACACAGGAATACGTGGCATACGAAATCGGTATGACCCAAAGCAGCTATTCCGATATTGAGCGCGGTAATACGGATGTATCGTTTACCGCCATAGAGAAAATTGCCGGGGTGCTTGAAGTATCCCCAACTGCACTTATTGAGTTTGATGAAAACGTAGTATTTAATAATGCTCCCTATGCACACCAGACTTTAGCCTATGGAGACAGTCACATTACTCATAATGGCATAACTGAAAAATTTGAAAAACTATACGAGGAGAAAACTAAACTGCTTGAAGACAAGATCAAGCTGCTTGAAGAGAAAAATGCTTGGCTCGAAAGCCAACTGAGGAAGTAGTATTCAAGTACCAAAAAAACAGCGGTTAAGCTGTTTGAATTTGAGCTACTTACATTTTCCGTTATCAATACAGCCGTAGTTATTCAATTTACTTGTGTCTCCCTTTGAACGGTAGTATGATTTTACATAAGTACCTTTCTTTGTATAGTGAGCGCTCACATGCACGTCTGACCATTTAGTTTTGTAGGTTCTTGCGAAAGTGTCGAGTGCAGGAGCGGAGATCAGAGCTAAAGCAACCAGCGACAATAGGATTTTTTTAAGCATAGCAGGCGAAAAAGTAAAGGTTATACATGGACAGTATGGAAGCGATGAGCGAAAGCAAGGCAAAGTGACTCTATAAGCTCTCTTTTACCCTATCATACATAGCCTTTAAACCCGGGCTTTTTTTCAGCTTCCCGTCAAGGGCAAGGCCGTTTCCAACGCTACACATATCGGCAAAGCCCTGTATAATGACATTTTCGAGGACATCAACTTCTGAGTATACCGTGCGGAAATCCACTCCCATGACTAATCAGAGCATTTTAAGGGTAACCTCGCCCTCTTTTATAAAAGGGTACTCATAGGTATAAAAACAGTCGAGCAGGAAATCCTGTATGCAGTATTTGGTTTCGTCAAAGCCCTGGCGGTTTGTGGTAACGAGCGGCAGCTTTGTCGAACAAAGCTGCATTCATGCCTTGTCGGCATAGCTTATCACTATATGCTTTGGGTCTATAAAGTTATGGATGCTGCCCTGCTTGAATACGGTGTTGATATGGGCAAAAAGGGATACCGCGTAGCGGTTAGTCCTCTGTATATAAAATAGAGCATCATTTGAGTAAGCTGTTCCCTTTACTTTGCTTCTGCCTGTTTTCATGGTAGACCGTAATAAATTGTAAATGCCATTGGTATAATCGGCATTGTACAAAACTCTGATTGAAAGTAAACACCTGTTTACTTATTCCGGTTGACTTTTTAACATGCCCGTCCTTAATTATATGTTCTGAACGATGATATTACCTTGCCGACTATGTTTCGCTCGGTTGTAGGGTAAATATCCGGGTAGTTCTTTTGAGCGTTGGCCGCACGCAGGAAGTAGCCGCTTTCAGTACCCATCAACAGCTTTACAGTGCTTGCGGTTTCAATCATGGCCACTACCGTATCGCCCGTTTTATAGGGGGCTATTTTATCCACCACCACATAATCGCCGGGCTGGATACCTGCGTCAACCATGCTGTCTCAGGCTACCTTAATAGCAATGGTGGTATTGGGATTCCTGATAAGTGCAGACTGTATATTAATACTTTCAAGCATTTGCTCTTCGACCCGTGCGGGTACTCCGGCCTGAACTGTAGCGTAAGTCGGTATGGCCATTAATTCGTCCGTAGGCTGATACCCGGCATCTGATTTTGTCATGTATCCTGCTTCGATTAATGAATGGAGAAATAAGGAGATACCGCGCTTGGACTTTACTCAAAGCACATCTGCCAATTCCTGAAACGTAGGCAAACTATGATGTTCAAACAGGTATTTCCTGAGTTTTGGTAACAGCTCGTTAAACCTCGAAATTCTTGGCATGTGCGCTTTCATAATGTAAACAGGTGTATATTAATGATTTGTCCGGCTATTTCAAGGCCATAAAAACCTGCATGTGATTCATGCAGGTTTTATACTTGTAAACCTTAATATCAGGCCCGCTCAATGCTCACACTTGTCTTGTGGTTGTTGTTCCGGTGCCAGTTGCCGCTTCGGCTAAGGCTTTCGTTTCCCAAGTCCTCACGACTATGGCTGTCTTTCACCACCAGGCGGTAACCTTCGTCGTTATTGAAATATAGGGTATCTGTTTTCAAGCCTTCCTGCTCTTTAACTTTGGCATACACTTCCGATACAATTTCGGCTACTTCCTCAACGGGTATGGCGCGTAATACGTCCCGGTCAATAACCAAGTCGCCGTTAAAATCGTAATGGAAGTATTGTTCGGAGCGCTGCCATTTGTTGGCTTTAGGTTTCGGTTTTTCCGCCTCCGGCTGCGTTTCGCCGTTATCGTGCTGCTCATTTCCTGAATTCAGGTCGTTGTTTTCAAACTCCTGCTGTTGGTCTTCTGAGTACTCGTTTTTCTTGCCCATTGCTTTATAAGGGGTTTAGGTTTTGGGGTTTAGTTTTTACCGTTATTGGCAAGGGTGGTATAGTTACGTATATTTAATATTCTGATTATGAATGCCGTTTTAGGTTGACAGCTTATGAATTTATGGTTTGAGTGGAATAAAAAGAGCCGTACTGAAACAGTATGGCGCTTAATGCTTAATGCTTAATCGTTCTCGGCCTCCTGCCTGATGCCCAAGAGCCAGTCTACGGCTTTTTGAGCCTGCCCGGCTGCTGTAACAAGCAATCGCTTGTCTTCCTTAATAGTTCTCAGCCAGCTTTGCAGATACGCAGTTGAATTGTTGAGTACATCGCTTAAAATGCCGACTTCCTGGCATAAGAAACTGGCTCCCATTTCGGCTATCAGCTCCTCTTTGCCGTAATCATAGCTTCCGAAGTTGGTCGGCAGTGTTACAGCCTCCCGATTCAAACGCTTTTGATGCCCTGTACTATGGATAATCTCGTGAAACAAGGTGGCATAATAGGCTTCCTGCTTTGCAAACAGCTTGTTATCAGGCATAGTTATGTAGTCCTCAGATGGAACATAATATGCCTTGTCGCCTTTTACCCGAATATCAGGCAGTTTAGGTTTCAGGAAGGACACCAAGCGCGAAGCTTTCAGAGGTACGCCTAAATGGCTGTTGGTTTGAAGCGCAGGCAGTTTCCAGTCCACGCCTTCCACTTGGCTAATGTTAAAGACATAGTAGTATTTCAGGAAGGCTCGCTTTTCAAGAGTTTTAATCTGGTCGGGCCTTGGGCTGGTTATTCGCTTGCCGTTCCGGTCATAGTACAGCCAGTTCCAGTAAGTAACCATAGCTGCTTTACTGCCCTTGATAACATTGCCGCCTAAATCTTTCGCCTGTTTAAAGGTGAGATAATAGGGATGCTCGTAAGGCAGCATGTGGAGCAACAAAGCATTTATGCCTCTATACTCCTTTTGCGTTACGTAGTTTTTAGGCAAGCCATAGGTGCTCCAAGGCTTTTGCCAAGGGATTATGCCCTGTCCGAGTTTTTGAATGATCAGGTCGGTGACCTGTTGGTAGATGTCTGTTTTGGGTTCCATTTCCGTAAGTTTTTGGGTTTACGGAAGTGGTATAAGGCATTTTTAATAAGTTCTGATTAAGATGAAAATACGCTATGCCCAATTGTAGATTTACGGCACTATAAATCAGCGAGCAACTTTAAACCCTTTTCCTTTAGTTCCGGGAAAGAAATTAAGGGAAGAGGCGAGCTATCACCCATGATATACTTAACAGATGCCACTTCTGCTGTAAGTAAGAAGGATTTAATAATTATTTCAGACTTAGCATTTAAAAAAGCTCCAAGCTTGCTTTTGTTCTTTAGCAACCATTCATGCCTATCTACATGTCTTTGTATTTTCTTCTTCTGTCCCGGTCTCCCTACATAACTATCCTGTTCAGTTTTCATTTCATGAATATTTTTTGCTTGATGAGTACGTTTACATTCTATATTATAAGCAATAGAGGTATTTGAATCAAAAACAAGAATATCTATATCACCGTAATTTTTGTCAGCTCGTAGGTGACCATTTGTAGTAATTGTAACCTCAAAATCAGAGACAAACAGGTCCGGAAAAGATTTAAACCATTTCAAAACTCTTTTTCTGAACGACTTACCTAGTTCTTCATTATTCTCACCTAAAAGGAGATTTATATTTTCTTTTCCATATTTCAGCCGACCATTTCGGAAAAGCTGCTCAATCTGCTTGGCTGCCGTTACAGCGCTACGAATACCCCACATTAGACAAGGTAGGCCACTGTCATCCTTAAATTCAACAATAGGCCTTCTAAGTAGACTGAACTCCCGATTATATTTCCACGGAAAGACATCTTCATTCTTATAACCTTCCGGTGCGGTAAAGTATTCGCCTCGTTCTTGTAGTGAAAGTAAATCTAAACACACTTTAAGTTTATCAATCGATTCAAACAAGTCAGTACTGAAGTTCTCTAAGAAAAGTTCTTTGGAGATAATTACTACTGATGATTCAAAATTTATCCCGTAATTGGCAATTTTCGTCAACACCTCAAAAATCAATGATAAGGAAACGCCCCAATCAAGCATAAATGCGTTGTTTACTCTGTCTCTATAAATGTTATTATCTTCAGGGTGTACAGGTGCTATTTCTGATTCAAAGAATGAGTCGAATATATCAACATATCCCTCAATCTCAGCGTATGTATTTGCATTAGAAAAAGGGATAATCATATCAGATTGAAATGGGCTTTCTACCGCCAAACGCCCAGATGGCAGCACTTCAATAGTAGGCTCATCCAGTCCAAACCGAATTGAATCGCTTACCATACCAAAATTTAATGCCTCACTGAATACCGCCAATAACTTGTCTACATCATTATAGCCTGGTATCTTATTTCCCTTGGCTGGTTTGGCAGCTATGTATTCTATCAAACACCGAACACACAATGACGTTTTCACCGAATCCCTTTCAGTGCTCAAAAGACCTTGCACAATTTTATCTTTATTACCAAAGCAAAGTATTTTTGCAGGAATAATAATCCGCTTATAAGAACGCTCAAATGTTATTGCTTCATTTAGCCGCATTAAAAAATCCAATAATTCCACATTCTTGTATACATCAAGCAGTATTTGCAGGTGCTCAAAGAGTTTTTTAACTGCGTAATTGCAGAATTCGGCTTTATCATTACCGTTATTAAATACTTTCAATTTTTTAGGATAATCAATAATATCTAAGAAATTATCCAATAGTAAATTAACTTCTGCCGGAGTTATATTTTGAACAGGCTCTAACCATCTGTTATCCAATCTTAAATCATTATTAGAATTTAACACAAGAATCATTTTCGCACTGCCAAGGGGCATAATACGATCAAAATGTTCCTGAAATACAGTAAAATCAATTTTTAATAACAAAAAATCATTAAACGCCTGAATTAAGGCAAATACAATTTTACGTTCTCCTTCATTATTTGAGCTTTTTAACAATGTAAAAACACCACCGGGTATTCTGACTAACAAAACACCATCTTCATTGTATTTGAACTTGAAGTCCATGTCACCCTGCGCCATACCTTCTATATTTTCTAAATCACTCTTGAAAAAACAATCATCTAACTGCAACTCTATAACCAAAACCTTATTTGAATACTTGACAAAAAAGATCTCTGAGATGGTGCTTAAGCGATTCAACCAAAAGGCAACTGAAGCAATTGTTGTTTGATAAACGCCAATGCTTATATTGGTTACAAATTTTCCCTTAATCCAAATTGGAATTCGATATGAAGTAATAACTAATTCCGAAGAATCACTATCTGCCAATTTATAGATACTATCGTATCCATCAAAACGTTCTACTAAATTATATCCAAGAATACTATTATTAAGAGATATAACGCCTTTAAAATCACGCGTTCGCTTTGCTTCCCTATAAATATCTGCGCCAGACCCCGGTACTATTGCCAAAGTATGACCCACGGGTTTATCAGAAGCATAAAAGCTTTCATCTCTATCTTTGTAGACAGAGTATGTGTCAAGTGTGTCAAAACTATTTATTTCCGATTTTTTTGTAAATTCTCGGTATACAAATGCGAACTTATATAATGATAATGGCCCCCACTCTCTACTTGCAGCAAGATTAATAAATTCAAAGGCTTTAAATAAGCATATTTCCTCGTTATATTTTTCCTTATTATAATAAAATGCAGCCCCATCTCCAATTTCAGGAAGTACATATAAGACGAGTATGTTAGAGTCTGCATATTTTGATTGACTACGCATAAAACTTAACACTTCATCAACTCTATTCGATATACCTTCATTATTCGCACCTTCAAAATCTTCAAGCTCATACTCATCATATTTACTCTTTATATTTACCAGCTCTGGATAAACAAAATAACAAAATCCGTTAGTATCAAACTGAAACACATTTTCACGCATTGGTATTTTATTACGATTCTCTGGGATAGGAAAATCAAAAATTTCCCATCTCATTCCTAAGCACCCAAGCATACAATTATTCCAAAGCAAGTCATTGTATGATTTAATAAATTCATTGGTGCAGCTATGTTTTATAACTGTATTTACTACATATTCGTTAATTGCTAATAGTTGTGCAGTTATGAGGGGGAAATGCAAACTATTACCAACCAATACAAGAGGGGTATAAAGTAATGGATTCAAATTAGGATCTGAAAAATCTATCCTTTTATCGCTATGGTTTAAAATTAGAGAAGCAAGTGTTTCATCTGATATGTTGTTAATACGGCATATATATTGCACTTCCGAGAGAGGTATTGAATAATCAACTATCTCATTCGGAACAATAATTTTACGGTTTTTGGCCTCAGTAAATAAATTGCCTGAAATGCCAGCTTTATCAAATATGTGTTTGCCCAATTCCAATAGCAGCATCGCACCTTGATAAATTTCATCCTTACATACTTCCGAAATCTTACTGGTTAACAGAAAAACTGATTCACTTATTGCTTTGAATACATCACCGCTTCTTGTTGCAATTCCAGGCATAACCGTAAAATTTCCGCCATGAAATAGAGCTGTTTCCGTAAAGAAATTTCCAGGCATATCTTCCATCATAGAATATGGATAGTTGCTTTTTATCTCTCTTTTGAGTCGGCTCAATTCGACCGGGGCATTATTATTTATCCCCCTAAACATCTCTAACGCCATCTCTTCAATCCTGACATTCTTACCGTGATTTTCAGCAATCAGTTGAATTCCAACAAGGCAGTTAAAAGCATCAGCTGTATCATGGGTTGAAATGTAATCTATGAATGAATTGCTTACTGCTTGCTTCCTGTTTGGACGTACACCACTTAGCATTTTCTTAATGCTATTTAAATATGCCTGCTCCGAATGACTTTTTTCATCATTGGCAAGACAGCATTTCTTATACTTTTTCCCGCTACCGCAAGAGCATGGGTCATTTCTTCCTAGTTGAGACATTGGACTTGTTGAGCAATGATTAATATAAGCAGCTAATTTACAGATAAAAAAATCGTATTGTAAAATATAATTTTGTGGATACAAATCATATCCGTAAATTACTTAAAGCGATATAATGCAGCTGATTATATCGCTTTAATTTGGGCATTTTAAAAATTAACCTTCTAAAACAGCCGCTTACTCATTTCCTCCCGTAAATCATCCTCAAAGCTGGCCAAGTAGCTTTCAGTAGTCCGCATATCCGTATGCCCGAGGCTTTCCGATATAAACTCAATACTTGCTCCCGACCTTTTGAGCACGGTCGAAAAGGTATGCCGCGCTGTATAGGTAGTAACAGGTATCTCTATACCAAGCTCTGCCGATATGGTTTTCAGCCATCTATTTATATTGTGTACGACTTGCTTTGAGACGACGAAGCGACGCTCTGCATCCATGCCAGGCTCATAGAAACGAAATATATAAGTGTCAGGATGCTTCGGCTTCTGTCCCCAGCGTTCTATGATTGCAACCGCTATCTCCGGAAGGTGAGCAATAACTGGCTTAGGATTGCTCCGAGTGGTGCGCTCTGTCTTCTGGCGTATGAAACTTATCTTGTTACCTTGAATATTGCTGTACTTCAGATTGCAGAGATCCTTTATATTCATACCATTGCAGGCATAAATTAACAGCCACAGGTCACGGGCCTGTTCCTCTATTGTGCCCGGGTTTTTAGGCTTATAATTAGTAATCTTGACCACATCGTCCTTAGTGAGGGCTTTTTTCACGTTGGCCCCTGTTGGGATTTGGTATTTGCGCTTGCCGAATGGGTAGAAATTGGACTGCACTATACCCTTCTCTATGGCATAGTTGAAAATGGTGCGCAGCGCTCGGAGATACATACCTACCGTTGTAAGGGAGTTACCCGAGTCCGTCATTGTCTTTTCATACTTTGTCAGGAAGGTCGGAGTTATATCCTCAAAATAAGGGCTATCGGAAAATTTACGAAGGGAAACTAGTGCCGTATTATATGAGCTTGCGGTTCCCGCCCTGTCCTCTGCCCGTAGGTTTGCTACATAGGCATCAAACACCTTATATACTGTTCGGTCTTTGGGAATTGATGTTCCGCTATCCTGTACCGGGACACCATTATATACATCCTCAAATCGCTTAATGGTAAAGGCTCCGAGGCCATCAATGATTTGCCTGGCCTTTGCCTCAATGTCCGCTATCCTGTTTGACAGTTCTTTGAGCCTGCCTCTGCCCTTTGCCTCGGTTACCTTTTTCCAGTCTTCCGGGGTAAGGGACTCATCAATACCGAAATAATACCGCTTCCGAAGGTGGGTTATTCGTAGCTTTAAGGGGTATGTACCGTCCTTTTTTTGTTTCCTTTCGTCCAGCATAACGCAGGAAGTGGCCTTGTTTTCCATGATTACAGAAAGTAAATTTGCACACAATTTGATACACAAAGGTCGTAGATAAGGTGGTAAAACACAAGGTAAAAGCGGAAAAATAAATTTATAACAACTTGATTTATAGCAGTATATCAAAAAATATCGAAGCAAATAAAAACGTAAAAATATGACTGTTAATCAGGGGGTACTTGGTTCAAGCCCAAGAGAAAGCGCAGATTATCAAGGCCTTACAAAGCGATTTGTAAGGCCTTTTTTGTTTTTTGCCCAGTTTTTTGCCCAGTAAGTGCCGGAGATAAAACCAACCAAAAGTAAAAGCTGCTGGCCAATTGGTTTTTCGCAGCGGACGCTACAAAAGCAAAAAGCGCCCATAAGGCGCTTCCAAGTTGTTGTGTATAGAGTATCAGCGCGGGCCTTTGCCTAACCTCAATTCATTTCTAAGCTCATCTTGGCTGTAAACCTTATTTTCCAAGACATAGCGTTCCAATTCGCTGCGTTTGAAGTACAGCTTCTTTGCTTTCTTATAGAAGGGTATCTGATGAGCAGAGGTGAGGTTATACAGAGTGCTGCGCGAAAGTCCTGTCACAGCCTCGGCGAGCTCTATTCCACCGATTTCAGGCAAAGGGGTTGCGGGGCCGGCTACATGCTCCCGAAACTGCCTGATAGCTGCTTCTATGCCGTTGAGCCTTTCGATTATGGCCTGAAACGGGTTAATCATTTGATTAATGTCTGTCATGGTACAATAAAGATATGAGAGTCGGTTGTTTAGATTAGAAGGATGAGGTTTGTTCCATGTCCCTTTGCAGTTTGGGGGCAGGCCGGCTTGGTGTCCCGCCCCCAGAATCATTGGCGCTGTTTCTTGGTCATTTCCTCCTTCTTGATTATTTCATAGGCCAGTTCCGCCAAAACGGTCAGCATTTGATGTACCCTTGCATCAAGATTTTCTGGTACTTTATTCGGCTGTGTTTTAGGCAATAAGGCTGCTTTTTTGGACGGCTTTTTCATAGGAAACATCTGAGTTTGATATAATAAGTTCTTAATCGTGTAATTGTAAACAAAAGCCCCTAAATATTTATTCTATTCGAAGGCTTTTAAGCAGGGAGACACGCCGAAACGAATCAGCGTATAATGTGAAAATCGACAGCGCCAAGGCCTGAAAAAACCTCGTGCCAGTAAGTTTGCAGGAATGGGCTAATCAGTTGTTGCGAACCCGAAGCTGGGGGCAGCAACACGAGGATTTTTACATCATGCAGCGCATCCTTTTTCAGAAAATAGTCAACCCTTAATCTGCCCAAGTCCTGCTTGGCGAAGGCCACCGCTTCCGAATCCGATTGTGGGGCTTTGGCTATCATATTGCGGTAGTTATCAGAGCATTCCACCATATCGGATAAGATGTAAGCGACCATAGGTTTATCCGGTGTATTTTTCCGCAGCTCGGCCAATAGGGGCAGGTATTCGAGTATCGAGCTTCTTTGCGCCTTTTCGGCCGGTGTAAACAGTTCGGCCAGCACATTTTTTATAACCTTCTTTTTGACCGCCGCGATTTGCTGCTTTCGGTTTACCTCTGTAAGCATTTTGTCCGATTCGTTTTGCTCATCGTCAGGGTTTTCAACAACAGCAAGTTCAGGAGCAAAGACAATCTTTTTTAAATTGTTCATACTCTGCCCTTTAAAGATTCGGGAGGTGTAAATTTCTGTCGATGCGGAATCCGTTAATTCCTTTTTTAGCTGGGCGCATAAAAAGGCAGTCTGGTCATTTTTGGCACTCTGGGAAATGGAGCCGGAAATGTCCAAAGCGATAGCAACCATATTGCCTTTCGGCATTTGCGCGGTTTCGGGTTTTTGCGCAGGATTACAGGCCGCAAGCAGCAATAAGGAAATCAGCGATATGAAGAACTTGGTTTTCATAAGATTAGCGCTTTTTGTTTTGGTGGAAGTATTGATTTGTGAGGATGATTATCTTGTGGATTCTGAGCCGGATTTCGTAAACCAAGCTTTGGTGAATGGAGAAAGCCTGTTGTAGTGCCAGCTCTTCACGGTGGGTTTTGGTTATTCGCTCGGTGGCTTTTCGCACCTGCCGGAGCAAGCGGTCGCGCATGCCCACCACCTGGGCAAAAGCGCTCAGCATCGAAACAATGGCAATTACGGTCGCGCTATAAGTGGAAATAAGCATGAGCTGAATCCATTTGTATGCTATATGCTCGGTGGTGGCTTCACCCTGCCTTTTATCCAGTTCCGCGGCAAGGGTTTGTATTCGGGTCGAATCGCCTTCATTATCTCGAAGTGTGTTCAACTGATTGCTCAAAATCAGCGTTTTTTTAAGGTTGTCCTCCCGGTTCACGTTTTCCGAAAATAAACCGCCGCTGCAAAAAAATATCAGACCGATAGCGGCCAGCAAAGCGAACATAAGCCGCTTAAAGAGCTTGTTCGGGTTGCCGCGCATCATTTCGAGCGTGTACTTATGAAATACAATGCCGAGCAACGCGCTTACCACAGGGATAAAAAGGCCATAAAACTTGCCTTGCTCAACACCACGACGATATTCACAACCGGAACGGTAAACCTGAAATTCTGAGGCAATTTGAAGACGGCATTCAGCACATGGTTCAGAACCGCCATTTCGCCGAGCATGGCTATAATAGTGATGGCGGCCACCCACAGGCCGGAGAGGAAGAACAGTTTCAGCGGCGAGGCGTGAATCTCCTTTTGCGCGATTTCAATTTTCGGTTCTGGTTCGGGCGCAGGAAGGCGCAGGGTGTGTACGGTCGAGCGGTCATTCATCAGCCTGCTTATTGCCGAATCGGTCAGGTCATTTTCCAGCACGTCCAATGCGGTAAATGAGCCTTGCGGAGGAACAGTCCTTACAAGAGTTGCCGGCAAATTGCTTTTTTCGCTTACCTCATCATTTTGTGATTCGGGTTTTTCCTCGAAAGCCTGCCTGTAATCCGTTCCGACGAATGCGGCCAAATCTTTAAGCGCCGCTTGCAGCTTCTTTAAAGCGAGTGATTTTTCCGCCCTGATTCTCTGGACAGCAGAAAAATAGCTTTGGGTGTCCCTGTCAATCAGGGTAAGCACCCATGCAAAATGCAAGGACCTGTGAATTCTGCGGTACCACAGGTGGCCGTTCAGCCTGTAGTATGCGAGGTTTCGTTTGCGCAGCTCCATAATATGCTGCGAAAGCGGGAGGGGAATCCAAAAGAAAATTCTCATATTAGCATTGGTTTAGTTCTGAAAGGAGAAGTAAACCGGACTTAATATGTAAACGGGCCTGATAATATTTATTGACTTTATCTTAAAAAAGCGGCAGTATGTTCCATATGAAAACTATAAATTCTTAACATATGAAGACCTTAAAGAAGAATGTAGCGAAAACAAATGAGATGGAGTATAAAATGGCAGACAAGCCTATTATTAACGAAAATATCATAGACCCTGATTCTGAATTTCAGAAGCAGGCAAGAGTGCTTGAACAGTTAACGTTCGGGAACAACGATGAAAATAAACGTAATGATTTTCTTCGTCAGCAGAATAACCCGTTGCTAACCAATCTTTCGGAAGAACTCTTAGAATGGAAAAAAGCTGAGAACCTGCAAAGTCTTGAGGCATTCTACGAAGCAAGGGAAAGTCGAAAACAACAATCCCTTGCCAAGACGCTCCGAATAATAAAGCAAACAAACGAGAATTAAGATTAGTAACCTGCTTCACCTAATTCCGCTTTTATCTTAGTTTCTAAACGGTTGAAGACTACGCGGCAGGTTGCTTCACTTTTGTTGAGCCGAACCCCAATTTCTTTGAACTTAAGGCCATCTTCGACCCGCAGTTCATAGATGAGTTTTTGGGTCGGCGTGAAGCGACCGATTATAAGTAGCAGCATGGCTTCAAGTTCACGTGTTCTCTGTTCCGCGTTATAGTCAGGGTTAGATGCGGACTTGATTCCGGCAAACCGGCTTTGGGTTGAGATATCACCTATAAATTTCAGGGGGCTTTGCTTACTTATTTGCCTTATGGCTTCACGCTTAACGGATTTACCGACATACCAGCGCTCATAGTTGGCGACAACTGTATCTAGGTAATCGTTTTTAGCCATATAGATAATTATGTCAATAACTATCCGGTCAGCCAAATCTCTCCTTTTTGCGAAATCCGGCTCTTTGCTTTTAACAACAGCCATAGCTACTGTTAAAAGCTCATCATAATAGAGATTGTAAAGTCTCGCTGCTGTGGCACTTTGCTTGGGGGTCAGTTCATTTTTCATGCTCTTATTTTTTTTAATATCTTGCGAGCAAAGTTCCGATGTGCAGCCTCCATCGTCGTAAGAGCCATAGCTGACTCATAGCTGACTCACAGCTGATTGGCGGTTACGACAAAAAAAAGGGGTAAAAATTGATTCAGCGGCCATACAAAGTCCAATCGATGATATTTATGCGCACTAAAAGCGTAATACAGCCCAGCCGCAATTATGATAATCAATACCGACCATCTGCGTAAATTACTGGCCGCTATTTTTAGGGTAAGTTCTTTAGACCTTAATTTTCCTTTTGACAAAAATGGCTATCTTATACCGGAAGTAAGGACGAGTCTTAATGAAATGCTGCGTGTATATGGAGAAAGTTTGCGGAAAGACAGCTTGACCGAAATCGAAAACAAACAATTCACACAACCGCTTTTGGAAAGGACTGCTGAAAATTTAACAAGGGTAGGTACGCTTACTGAAGCCAAGATTGCTTTTATATACTGTAATCGAGAAGTAAAAGAGTACAAGGGCCTACGTTTTGACACTAAGTATCCCTTTCAATGGTGGGACATTGCTGTTGAACATTTAAATCATCATGAAACTCTTAAAGCCAACGACAGCCTTGCCAAGGTTGAAAAGCAAAGCCTTATTCCTAAAGATTTAGATAAAAAATTAACTCCAATATGGACAAATAACGACCTGATAACGAGCCCTGAAAAACTGAGGGATTTGTATCTAAAATTTGATGAGGCGCCCATATTAATATTGGAAGGGCTGGGAGGCAGTGGTAAGTCAGCTTTGGCCAATCTTTTGCTCCATGCCTACTTTAGTGATTTCGTCCATGTTGCTTGGTTAGAGGTAGAACAGGTTGAAGATAAATATGACCCACGCAATTCACAGGTATTGTTTGATTCCTTCGAACCAATCAAGGTTCCGAAAGGTTTAAGGAAAAAGAAAGTAAGAGATGAAGAGTTTCTTAAGGATACCCTTGCATATCTTAAAACAATTGATGGCAAGAGTCTTTTGGTAATCGACAATGCAAATGCATCTCTTAGCGTTTACTGGAATTATCTTGAAGAGTTAGTGTTAGACTCTCAATGGATGGTGATTATTACTTCACGGTACCGCTTTCAAAATCCCTCTCAAAGTACAACTATTGATGTTAGCGGCTTGGATAATGAAGCAGCATTCAAAGTATATTTGCGTTACAGGTATGGCACCAAAACCGTTTCATTAAACGATAGTGAGAATAATGTCATAGAAAAATTGATAAAATCCTCACACGGGCATCCTTTGATAATCAAACTGTTTGCTCTATTGGCTAAACGGCATCATTTTAATGCCGATGAGTTGGAAAAATTGCTTGAGAAAGAAGGGCTTTTAGTAAGCAAGACTTTTGAAATAGAAATTGAGAACAACTCCATTGACCCGGCAAACTATATTTTGAAATTATTTCCGCTAATTGGTATGCTCAAGAACATCCAAAAAGCACTAATTTTTTTTAGTATTCAACATATTGAGCAGGTGTCGCTCATGCACATAAAGGAACTTAGTTGGGAGATTAGTATCGGAAACACTATAAGGGAATGCTACGATTTTGGATGGCTTGACCAGTTTATTGATAAAAACGACGGCTCGATATCATATGGTATGCATGGCTTAATCAGAGATATAATACGTTATAAGCATCCAATTGATATGGAAAATTCTAAAAATTTCATCATAGGGTTTATGAAAGCCACACATCGAGCTACTAAATTAAGATTGGATGGATATCTTTCTGCCACATATTTGGATTATGCAATTGCTATTTTAAATTCGTTAAAATCACAGAATACTGAACCAACAATTCTATATTTCTTTTTAATAGAAATGATTTCTGATATATATTTCCGACTGGATGATATTAAATCAGCGATATACTATTCCAACATGGCTTTGGAATTGGGATTATATCTAAAAGACAATCCGAAAAAACCTGCTAAACTTGGCTCGGTTCCATTTAGAATATTTCTAAATGAAATTATTGAAAAAATTCTAAATAAAGCAACGATGGAACCGCAATTAGAAAAAAGTATTGATGCATTAAACATGCAAAGAATTAGTTATTATAGAGAGCTTATCAAAGATTTTGAATCGGGTGAAAATACATTTAACGTTACTTCGAATGAAATTATAGAAATTATATTTTCCACCATACGTAAGCCTTCCTTAAACAAACTAACAAAGAGTGATTTATTAAAAAATCACCAAAACGCAATATGGTATGCGTTTCACTACCGTAAGCTTCTTGAGCATTTATATCAAAGTGAAAATTTTGGCCCAGATTTAAAGCAGTTTGTCTTAATTGAAATCAGAATTGCGTATACACAGATAGAAGATTTGCATAGGCGCTTGATTGAAGAAAGTCCTGAGCTTTACTTTAATTTAGACAACCCTATTTTACTTCAAAGCTACATGTCTGACGGCACAGATTTAGCAAAATTCCTGCTTTCTGATAGTGGTATTAAAGATTATATGGCAGTAATAGAAAACAGGTATTCCGTTTTTCATAAATTCTTAGAAATGATTTTTAATTCTAAATACAATTCGTCAAAGACAAAAAAATCTGATTGTGAAAAGTTAATAATTTATTCTGAACATCTTATTATGCTGTCATTAGCGTATTTCCATTTTCGCGAAGATTTATCAAATACTAAATCAATAAGAGATCAAGTCGAATGGATTATTGAAAAGATAATAATTTTGAATACAGCTATTATTGATAATAAGGAGAGGTTTACCCATCAGGATATGGAGTTTATTAATGACTCTTTGCACAGATGTTTGGATTTTTTTGGCAAGAACATTTATAATATTGAGGCCTTACTGGGTTCTGATAGTAAATACTTTGTTGCTGCCCAGAAGTTCACAGATTTTTTGCAGCAAAAAACACTATCATAGTTTAACTTTCATCTTCGGTAATTGTATCATAAATATGCCTAAGGCCAGACATACCCTTTGCGGCTTATACAAAGTCAGCTGATATCTGAGTGCTGTGTGTTTCCAACTTTGCTGACTGTTTCGATACCTTTCTTATTCATACCCAAATCTCTTGGTTTTGAATGCCACTTATTTCTCCTCGCTCGGTTGTCTTATTTGTCAGAATAACCGGGAGCAAACGGCAGTCAACAGGCGGCCCGCACCAAGGGACCGTGTTGCCAATTGACTGCCGTTTTCGAAGCCCCCGGTTTTATTTCTTCCATCGACAACCAATTGAACAAGGAGAAATAAGATGGAAGTATTCACAAACGAAATTTTAGCAGCGCTCAAAGCAAACGGTAAAGCACAAAGCGCAGCAAGAGCAGAAGGCAAACACACAGACTTTACACCTGTCGTTAAGTTGTATGTGCCGATGGGTCAGGTCTGGCTCCTTACCGAAATACCTGCCGGCGATGAAACTGTTGTATTCGGGCTTAAGTACAGCAATGCCGGCGTACCTGAATTAGGCCACGTTGACTTGGCAGAATTCGCAACCCTTCGTGGCAGACATGGTTTCGTCAAACGTGATGAAAACTTCCTTGCAGACAAAAAGCTCTCTGTGTATGCTGATGAATCCACACGCTTCGGTTGCATTCTCGCATAAGCCGAAGCGCCGCAACGGACTAATCCGTTCCGGTTTCATTTTTTTAAGGAGAACAAAATGCCCCTGCTTACTAAACTGATTACATACCTCTTGAAGAAAAACGGCATCGAACAAATGAAGGCGCAGGAGAAAGATGAATCTATAGATTTTCGACCGGTTGTAAAGCTGTATACACCTGATGCTCAAGCAGTATGGTTACTTACCGAAATTTTGCCTAAAGAGTCCGACATAGCCTTTGGCCTTTGTGACTTAGGTCTTCAAAGCCCTGAGTTAGGCTATGTAAGTCTGTTGGAGTTGCAAAGTATTCGTGGAAGACTGGGGCTACCCATTGAGCGGGACAGGTATTTTAAAGCGGAGAAACCACTTTCAGAATATCTGGCTCAAGCACAGACGGCAGGCAGGATTGTAACATAAGGAATGGACCATTCATAGTACGCTCTGATATATTTCAAGCTTGCAAACCATAAAATGCTGTTTCATAGTTTATGAATGAACTATGAACAGCTATCGAAAAAGAAGAAAATGTTGGACGTCATCAGGCAACGGCCTGATGACGTGGTACGGAAGCTCAATGAGTGGTTTTGCATTGAGCTTACCTATACAAGCAACGCCATTGAAGGTAACAGGCTTAGCCGCGAAGAAACAGCCCTCATTGTTGAAAAGGGTTTGACCATAGCAGGCAAATCATCAGTGGAACATATGGAAGCCGTTAACCATGCTGCTGCTCTGGATTGGATATATGACTTTGCAGCCTCCGGCCAAGAGATTAAGGAAAGAGATATTCTACAAATTCAGCATTTGATTCTGAAAGGTATAGATAACGACTCAGGGCAATACCGGCGCAGCCCGGTTAAAATTTCCGGCTCTGCCGTTGTGCTGCCATCCCCGTTTGCGGTGCCGGATTTAATACGCGATTTTATAGAATGGTTGCGGAAAACTGACCTGCACCCGGTCGAGCTGGCCGCAGAGGCTCACTATCACCTTGTTACCATTCATCCTTTCACAGACGGGAACGGGCGCAGTTCACGCCTGCTGATGAACCTGCTGCTAATCAGAAACGGCTACCCGCCTGCCATTATTCGCACAGAAGACCGGGAGGCTTATATTGCCTCTTTAGAAAAGGCACAACTATTCGGCGACAAGGCCGATTATATGCAGCTTATAGCTGAAGCCGCTGAACGTTCACTTGATATTTATTTGGAAGCCGGACGGATACCGGATTAATAGTCTGGACACGATAATTAAAAGCGGATAAAATTATGAGCAGGTTCAGTTCTTTTCGTGAACACGTCCCCAAAAAGCCATATACCGACTAAGTCATTGATTTATTAACAGCGGCTATGTTTCCGGAAATTAGGCGGGGTATTTTTAAACTCATGCAACACAAAATATCAGCAAAATCAAACGCTTGCTCGTAGAGTTCGATTCTCCCCGGGGGCACCACTCACAAATCTCATAAAATCTTATAACGTCCATAAAATTCAATAAATCAAGAGTTTACATAGGTTTTCAGTCCCCTGAACTCCGTTCCCGTCCATTGACACCCAACTAATTGCACGGATATTCTAACGGGTATCGGGATTTTACACACTGAAAATACCCGGACAACCGACTGAAAGCGAGGTAATTCCTAATGAAACTCACAGCCATTGCAATTAAAAATGCCAAACCAAAAGCCAAACCTTACAAGCTCGTTGACGGAGGCGGGCTGTTTCTACTTATAAGCCCGACCGGAGGCAAGTTGTGGCGTTACAGGTATGCTTATCTCAATAAAGAGAAGGTTCTTGCCATCGGCCAGTTCCCGGATATAAGCCTTGCGGAAGCAAGAGAGCTTCATGCTCAAGCACGCAAGGCCCTTGCTTTAGGTACTGACCCCTGCGGAGCCAAGAAAGAGGCCAAGCGTAAGGCCATTCTTAACAGCCAAATGACTTTCGAGTCTGTTGCCCGAGAATGGTATGAAAATTTTAAGCATACATGGGTGACCAAGTATTCGTCGCGCATGATGACACGGCTTGAGCAATACGTTTTCCCGAAAATCGGCAGCCGCCCTATTGCCGAGCTTACCGCGCCGGAAATCCTTGCCGTACTGCGCATCGTGGAAGAAAAGGGCATCTTGGATACGGTAAAGCGGCTTCGGCAGGCCTGCGGTCAGGTCTTTACATACGCTATTGCCACCGGACGGGCCGAACGGAATCCGGTGAATGACTTGAAAGGTGCACTTAAACCGCCTGTTCAGAAACATCAGGCCTATTTAAAAGAGCATGAGCTGCCCGAGTTTTTAAAAAGACTCGAAGCCTATGACGGTGCCATGCAAACGCAGTTAGCTTTAAAATTCCTGCTGCTAACTTTTGTCCGTACCGGGGAGCTGCGCGGCGCAGAGTGGAGCGAGGTTGATTTTGAAAAGAGCGAATGGCGTATTCCTGCCGAGCGGATGAAAACCCGTAATATCCATATAGTACCGCTCTCAACGCAGGCACTTAAAGTTCTGGAGCAACTTCAGCCTATTACCGGGCAGTATAAATACATATTCCCGAACCAACACAGGCCGCAGGGCATGATGAGCGAAAATACGGTGTTGTTTGCGCTCTACCGGATGGGCTACCATTCCAAGGCCACCGGCCACGGCTTCAGGGCAACTGCCTCAACAATTCTCAATGAAAACGGTTTTCCGCCGGATGTTATCGAGCGCCAATTGGCCCACGTTGAAGGCAATCAGGTGAGGGCAGCTTATAACCATGCCCAGTATTTACCCGAGCGTCGAAAAATGTTACAGTGGTACGGCGATTATTTGGATTCTGTACGGCGTAAAAGCGTTGAAGGAATTTCAAAAACTATCCCGTCCAAGCAGTCGCGTTCCGAATAAAATTCAACGCCAAGCGTCGTTATCTTTATCAGGAGGTTATCATGCCACTTAAAAAAGGTTCACCCGACAAAACCGTATCGAGCAATATCAGAACTGAAATGCATCACGGCAAGCCACAAAAGCAAGCGGTGGCGATTGCCCTGAGCAAAGCAGGTCGTTCCAATAAAACCAAAAGCAGAACAGGTACACGAGGTAAGTAACCTCATTCTTGTTTTTTAGTCCCAAGGCAGCCCTTAACGCAGACAAGCGTTAAGGGCTGTTTGATTTTTCTGTATCCGCACTCTTTACCCGGCATCAGAAAAATGCTGAAATGGATGAACAACCATAGAGGGTATTGAGAATGAGGCAGGTAAAGACAGAACAAAATACAAAGGCCACAGAAACGAACGAGCTGTATTCCTATTGGGCAAAAATGGCAGCGTGGAAAATGGAAGAAGCGGTGGCGCTGTGTTTTGGAAATGATCCGCGAGCAGCGGGTTTTTCAAATACGCCATCCTATAAAGA
>JAZKBN010000027.1:38470-40047 GCA_040388605.1 Bacteroidota bacterium
ATTCATACGCTGCAACTCCCAAACCCCGTTAGCCCGACTATTTTTTTAACATGGGCCAAACGGTATGATATTTTTTGCCCTCCGGAATTGGTAGAGCAGGTAGTAAAATATCACGGGCCGGATTCTAAGGACCGAATCATAGCCCAAAAAGACCAAGAGATTTTGCAACTAAAGGACGAACTTAAATCCAAGCCTGCACACCAGAAGGAGACGGACAGTTTGTTCAAAATGCTCTTAGGCATGATATGCCTCGCCTATTCAGGCGAAACGCTTTTGAACGACGAGATTAAAGCGCCTGAAGTTGCGCGGCGCTTTAAAAGAATAGGTATAAGCATGGACGACGGCACCGTAAGAAAATACCTGAAGAGCGCCAAGCAATACCTGCTTGAAAATTATTAGCCAAAACTGAATTCGCGCCGAGCAAAAAGCTGTTCGGCAATGGCTCCGATAAAGTCCTGTAAACTCCTTGTATGTTCAAACAACAAGGAGGAATCATGAACGATTTAAACCGGTTTCCGGAAACGGGCTTTGTCCGTCTGGATGCAATCTTAAAAGTAATCCCGGTAGGCCGCTCCACATGGTGGGCAGGAATTAAGACCGGCCGTTTCCCTAAACCTGTAAAGCTTGGGGGTAGGGTGACAGCTTGGAAGGCGGAAGATATTCGGGCCTTTATGAACAGCCTTTCCGAACCATGCACGGTTTAGAGAAATGTTTCACATGAAATACGATACTACCGAGGTTCGCAAAAATAAAGCGCCTGAAAAAAATATAACTCATTTACAAAGTACGCATCAACACCTCTTGCTTACAGAGCAAGAGCCATGATTCGTATCACTGTAACAAAAAGCGCCAAGCAAGCGAAGAGCTATTTCAGCAATGAGCTTTCAAAAGGTGATTACTATCTTGAAAATGAAAAGTGCATCGGAACGTGGGGCGGGAAAGGCGCGGAGCTCCTGAACCTTTCCGGCGGTATTGCCGGGAAGGATTTTTACCGCCTCTGTGATAACATGCACCCGACCGAGGATAAGAGCCTGACCGCTAAAACGGTGGATAACCGCAGGGTGTTTTATGACTGCACTTTTTCGTGCCCCAAGTCGGTATCGATTTTATACGGCATCACGCAGGATGAAAAAATACTGGAGGCTTTCAACAGCGCGGTAAAATCTACTCTTGCTGAAATGGAAGAAGCCATGCAGGTGCGCGTAAGAACCAAGGGCCGGGACGAAGACAGGACAACGGGCAATATGCTCTATGGAATGTTCAACCATTTTACCGCCCGGCCCGAAAACGGAAAATCCGATATTCACGTTCATTGCCACGTTACTGTTTTTAACGCCTCTTATGATGAGGTGGAAAGCAAGTGGAAAGCCTCGCAGTTTAACCAAATCAAAACCGATTCTCCATACTATCAAGCCGCTTTCCTGAACCGCTTGGCCTGTAATGTGAAGGATTTAGGTTTCGGCATTGATACCAGGCACACAGGCCAGTTCGAGATTGCAGGCATTCCGAAAGAGCTGATTCAAAAGTTCTCGCAAAGAACCGCTGCCATCGAGCAGAAAGCCAAGGACTTAGGCATT
>JAZKBN010000027.1:40057-71201 GCA_040388605.1 Bacteroidota bacterium
GGAAGCTTAAAGAAGAAAGCTTTGACAAGCTGCAACAGGAATGGTTCGGCCGGTTATCCGCCGATGATAAACGCGCCTTAAACACCCTCGATAACTTCAGCCACCATAAGAACGACACCGATATACACAAGTCCTTTGATTTTGCCATCGGGCATTCCTTCGAGCGGCTATCCGTATTGCCGGAAAAACGCTTTTGGGAAACTATACTCAAGCACGGTGTTGGTGCCTTGTCGGTGGAGGAAGTAAAAAAATATAGGCATGAAAAATTGCTGTATGCCCAAACCGAAAGAGGCCGGGCCGTCAGCACCAAGGAAGTGCTGATGGAAGAGCAGAAAATGTTCGGCATCGCAAGAGAGGGCAAAGGCTCATGCCTTGCCCTGAATGCATCGGAGGGGTACAAACCCAAAAACAACATACTCAATGACCGGCAGCAAAAGGCAGTCGATTACCTGCTCGAATCCAACGACCGGGTAATGGTTTTGTCCGGCGGTGCCGGCGTGGGCAAGTCCACCCTGTTAAGTGAACTTGAAAAAGGCATTAACAGCAACGGGCGGGAGGTTTTGGCCTTAGCGCCCTCGTCAGGCGCAAGGGAGGTTTTAGAGAAGGAAGGCTTTGCCGCCAAAACGCTGCAAAAATTCTTATTAGACAAAGAGCTTCAGGAAAAGCAAAAAGGCCAAGTGGTGGTACTCGACGAGGCCGGCCTTGTCGGCACAAAGCAAATGAAGCAGCTATTCGAGATGGCCGACAAAAACGATTTCCGGCTTGTATTAAGCGGTGATGAGTTTCAGCACCATTCCGTTGAGCACGGCGATGCTTTCAGGCTATTGATTCAGCAAAACATATTGCCTTCATTCCGGGTGCAGGAAGTTGTTCGGCAGAAGGGCGATTACAAAAAGGCGATGGAATGCTTATCGACAAACAGGCTCGATGCAGGCTTTGAAATTCTGGACAGCCTTGGTTGGGTTCAGGAATGTAAGCCCAAGAAAATATTCTCGGCAATAGCCGATGAGTATGTGAAACAAACCGAAAGCCCAGATGCCCAAGTGTTGGTGGTGGCACCCACCCACAAAGAGGGGCATGAAATTACGGCGCATATACGCGCCAAGCTCAAAGTGCTGGAGCGCTTGGATGCGACAACGGCCAAAAACTATGAAAGCGTTTTTGCCCTCAACCTGACCGGCGAAGAAAAGAAAGAATCCCGCAGCTATGAACCCGGCCAGCAGGTTATTTTCCATAAGGCCGAAAAAGGCTTTAATAAAGGAAAGGCTTACCAAGTGGAGGAATGCTCGCAGCAAGGTATTTTTCTTATGTCAGCAGCAGGCAAGCGGCAACAACTGCCCTTGCAGCTTGAAAACTCCTTTGGGGTATTCAGGCCGCAAAAAACAGAGGTTTGCACGGGCGATAAAATCAGGATTAACGCCAACGGCAAAACCAACGAGGGCCACCGCCTGATTAACGGTGCCGAGTATTCCGTAAAAGGGTTCGATAAGGCAGGCCAACCCGTTCTCAATAACGGCTGGATTGTGCCGGCAGATTTTAAGCAATGGGGCTTAGGTTATGTCGGCACCTCGCACGGGCAACAGGGCAAAACGGTTGATTCGGTTTTGGTCTTGCAGGATGCGGCAGGCATGGTCAGCAAGGAAGGGTTTTATGTGGCATCAAGCCGCGCCCGGAAGCAGGCCAAGATATTTACCACCGATAAGGAAGAGCTGATGCAGGCGGTGAAAAAATCGTCCTCCCGCTTATCGGCCACCGAGCTTGCATTCCGGGCGGAAAAGCAGCAGCAGCGTATAGTTGCTCGTACCAAATTCATGCAGTTCGTTCACCGGGTAAAGGCTTCTCTCCGGGGACTGGGCAACTTGGGGGCTGCCCCTCCGAGAAGCCAAGGAAAGTCTCCGCAGCTCGACCATCTCCAACACGTCCTGAACCGGCCCGTGTACCTACCGCAGCGTGTATTCAGTATGAAAGACAGGAGGATTCAGGGCTATGAACCCGCTCACAGCAAAGACTATTAGTAAAATGGAGACATCACGCTTTATCTCGAAAAACCCGCTCTCAAAGGCCCCGACAGTACCGAAGGAAGAGAATAAGTCTCTCTTCCTTGAGCTTCTGCCGGAAGGCTTTGCCGGCGAAATGCTGTCCTTGGAACTCAGGGACGGGTCGCTCTTTGGTTTTCCGTATGCCCTATTGAGCAAGATTCACCTAAGCAGGGGAAACCAACTGACCCTGATGTTCAGCGAAGACAAGGCGGTTATTGCCGGCATAGAGCTGAAGGAACTTTACCAATACCTGATTAAACACCGGGTAACTGTTTTAAGGGAAATAGATACGCGCGGCTTCGATTTGCAGAATGGGAAGCTATCCGTGTCAGCCATCACCGTTGAAAAAAGAGAGGGGTAAAGGCCGGCAGTTTCAGCATGTTTTTTCCGTAGCCGATAATTTTTTATCGGCTGTTTTTTTTTTCCTGAAACCAACTACTGTTTCGGGAGGCTACACAAAAGAGAACGCTTTTTTGGTCGGAGGGCAAGGCTTAAGTATAGGGCAGGCGAAAGCCGTTTTATTTCTTAAAACAGCTTTCAGGCATCTCCCCTTTGCAGAATCTGCAAAGGACAAAAGGCAGGTAAAGGACAGCCAAGTAAGTTCTGAATCTGCATTGCAGGCAGATTCAGCCGCCCAAAACAGCTTGACTTATGGAATTTATTCATTTATCTTTGAAGTCAAGATAAACCATAATTAGTATAGTTTATCGCCTCCCTTAAAGTAAGAGATAAAAATGGCAAGCGGAACCTATTATTCCAAAAATATGAACCAAGCGCAGCTTGGTTTGCTCATGGCCTTGAAGGAATACGAGCTCGATATTTTCACCTTGGAAGAGGTAAAGGCGCTTTTTAAAACCGGGTTCGAGAAGCTATCAGGCCTGATAGAAAACCTTGTCCATAAGGGTTTGCTTGCCCGAATCGAGCGAGGAAAATATTGCAGAACCGCCTTCAGGGATGAGAATGTAATCGGCACCAAGCTTATAGCGGACGGGGCCGTAGCGTACTGGTCGGCTTTAAACCTGCACGGGTTTACGGACCAATTCCCAAACAAGATATTTATTCAAAGCCCGCATAAGAAAGCCGGGAAATCGGTTTTTAAAGTGGCTTATAAATTCGTTACGCTTGAGCAGTCTAAAATTGCCGGCATTATAACGGCAGGTCAGGGCAATCATGCCTTTCACATGACTGATAAGGAAAAGACCATTGTCGATTGCTTTGACCGCCCGGAATATTCCGGCGGGTACGAAGAGTTGATTACCGCGTTTACACATGAGCCTTTGGACACTCTAAAACTTATAGAGTATGCCGGGCGCTTGGATAATAAGGCTGTTATAAAACGTATGGGCTATCTGGCCGAGCTTACGCAAATGGCCGGGGCAGAAAAGTTTATCAGTTTTGCCCGTAGTCAGGTTAATGATACGTTTACGCTTATTGACCCCTTCGGGGAAAACAGCGGCGAGTTTATAATGGACTGGAAACTAAGGCTCAACATCCCTAAAGAAAACCTGCTGCGAATCGGGGGCAAAGACGAATGATTGCACAAAGAGACATTATTAAAATAGCCGAAAGCCAAGGCGTTCCGAAAAGCACTATCGACAAGGATTGGGCATAAGCATGCTTTTCTGCCGAGCCAAGCGGGTCTTGGGTCAACTTACCATTTTCCTTTATCTTTCAAATACTCCATTCCGTTAAATGCTGCAATCTTTGCTTTCACGAAAGTATCGAATTCTTTTTTGCCGAATGTATCCCCGATTTTCACTTTGAATTTTTTTGTCTGTATGTTTTTGTATATTACTAAGTGATGCCCATCTATATTCAAATAATGATTTCCATTTTTGCTCGGTTTCCAGTGTTTTTTAACCCAATTTACCCTCCTGTTTGCCCGGTTTCTTAGTTCCGTTTCTCGCCTTTTAGGATTATAATAATCGTTGGTCATCTTTTCCGCACAAGTACACCCGACCCTGAATTCTCCGTCAACTTCTGTGTGTTCCATGATATGGACGTAGCGTATCTTCTCGTTACCGCACATCATGCAGGTTTCATAATCTGTTTCCGATTCCGGCTGACCATCTTCACGAACGTCAATGACACCTGCCAAAGTCCAGCCTTTGTGCGGAATCCCTTGTTGTCTCCAATGGTTCGCCATTAGTGTCTCGTCAACTATTATTGGAATGAATTAAAGCCGGATGCAACTATAGTAAAAGTATACATTTCATTGAGTTATTTCAACTATTCAGTTTACTTTTATATAAGGGTATTTTTACGGCAGCAGCAATATATTGAGAAGTGGGTTTTATGGATAATACTATTTGCCCGGATTTGCCCTCCGCTTATAGCAGAAAACCACTTGAGTAAACATCCGCAATAATTAACAAAATATGTTAATTATTGCGGACTCCTTATCTTTGTGATAATCTTAAAATTACGAGGAGAAATACAGGCATGGAATCGCTGGAAGATTGGGTTTACCACAGCATAGGGAAAGGAAGACACGCTTTCAGTTTCGAGGAAGTAAGGGCGCTGTATTCCGACCTGCCCGACGAAGTGCTGAAAGTCTACCTGAACCGACTGGCAAAGAAACAACGTATTCTTTCCCTCCACAGGGGATATTACCTGATTGTCCTGCCCCAATACCAATCGATGGGCATACTCCCGGTAAGCCTGTTCATAGACGGCCTGATGAAATACCTGAACCGACCTTATTATGTCGGCCTGTTGAGTGCCGCCGCATTGCACGGAGCGGCGCACCAACAACCGCAGGAGTTTTTCGTTGTCACAACCAAACCTTCAATGCGCCCTATTCGGAAGAAGGGTATTCAGGTTAATTTTGTCAGCAAGGCAGAAATACCCAATATGTTTTTGGAGGAGAAAAAAACCCAAACAGGTTATCTTAAGGTTTCATCACCCATTCTGACCGCCATAGACTTATTGGACTTTGCGGACCAAGTCGGTTTTCTCAACCGTGTATGCACTGTATTGGACGAACTAGCGGAAACCATAAAACCCTCCGATTTTAACAGGAAGCTCCTGAAAATTTGTAATACCAGCACCCTGCAAAGACTGGGGTATATTTTTGAGCATATTATCGATGAAAAAAATTTGGCGGATGCCGTTTATAATTTGCTTTCAAAAACCTCTTTGCCTTTGTACAGGGTAAAGCTCGACAGCAAAGGTAAAATACGGGCTTGCCCATTGGATAAAAAATGGAATATTTATATTAACGCGCAAATCGAGACGGACTGAATGATACCCGAACAATATATTACCGAATGGCAAAGCCGGGTTTTCTGGCAAACCAACGAGCAGGTAGAGCAAGACCTTGTGATATGTCGCGCGCTCGTCGAAATATTCAATAATCCGTATTTGGCGGAATCTGTGGCCTTTCGTGGTGGCACAGCACTCCATAAGCTATACCTGAATCCGCAGAAGAGGTATTCAGAAGATATAGACTTGGTTCAGATGAAGGCTGAACCCATTGGGGATATATTGAATGAAATCCGTATGACCCTGTCATTTTTAGGCAAGGCGGCGGTGGTGCTGAATGCAAACATGGCGACCATGAAGTTCAAGTTTCAGACCGAGATTGCACCTGTGACCAATCTCAAACTAAAAATAGAGACAAATTGCCGGGAGCATTTTACGGAACTGGGGTGGATAAAGCACGGGTTTTCCGTCGATTCCGGCTGGTTTTCAGGAAGCTGCGACCTGACCACTTATTATTTGGAGGAGTTGTTAGGAACGAAGCTCAGGGCGCTTTACCAGCGAAAAAAGGGCAGGGATTTATACGACCTCTATGTAGCTTTGAAAACAACCGACCTCGATGTGGAAAGATTGCTTCTTTGCTACCGCCGTTATATGAGCTTTTCCGTAGAGCATCCGCCGACAAGTGAGCTGTTTATTGAAAACATGGAAGAGAAAATGACGGACAGGCTTTTTGTCAATGACATGAAGTCCATTATCAAACCGAGTGAGTCTTTTGATATTGTGGAAGCATACGAACTCGTGAAGGAAAAAATATTATTGAAAATTTAGGCTTATCTATTTACACTTTTAGGTTTCCGGCCTTTTCCAAGTATGAAACATATTTGGAGATTACTCGCCGAGCTGCTTTGGCCGCAGCCTAAAAAGGCCCTGAAACCTGCCGATGCATTAATGCAGCTTTCACCGGATGATTACTGGACATTGCGCGACAGCCAAGAAGGCACCATTATTTTCGGCGCTACTGGTAGCGGAAAGACCAGCGGTTCCGGCAAGACCATAGCCCGCAAGTTCCTGCAAAGGGGCATGGGCGGATTGGTACTCACCGTGAAGGTTGATGAAACCAAGTTTTGGACAGACCTCGCCAAAGAATGCGGCAGGGAAAAAGATGTAGTGGTGTTCGGCGTAGGCAAACCCCATCGTTTTAACTTCATGCAGTACGAGCAGGAAAGAGCCGAAGAAGGCGCAGGGCTGACCCAGAACCTTTCCAAGCTGTTTTTGACAGTGATGGAAATGGAGAACAAGAAGGGCGGAAAATCGCAGGATGATTTCTGGGCTAACACGTTAAAACAACTTCTGAACAACACGATTGACCTTTTATTACTCGCCGACCTGCCGATTAGCGTAAGCTCGATGGCCGATATTATTTCCACCGCGCCGAGCAATATCCATGAAGCCAATTCGCCCGAATGGGCAAGGAATTCGTTTTGCGGGGAGGCTTTAATTCGGGCGGAAGCCAATATGAAAAACCCTTTTGATTACGAGGTCACTTCCAAATATTGGCTCATCGGCTATCCCAATCTTGCCGAGAAAACACGCAGCATCATTACAACCCAATTCACCGCGCTCGCTGACAGCTTTATGCGCGGCACCCTTCGGGAGCTTTTCGGCACCGAAACGAATATCAGGCCGGAGGACACATGGCTTTCAAACAAAATTATCGTGCTAAGCCTGCCGACAAAGACGTTTTTTGACATCGGTTTAAAAGCCCAAGTTTTGTTCAAATATGCTTTTCAGCTTGCCGTAGAGCGCAGGGATGTTACCCTTCACGGTTCGCCGGTGTTCCAGTGGGCAGACGAGGCCCAGTTCTTTCTGACCTCATACGAGCCTCTTTTTTTGAGTACAGCACGCAGTTCAAGGGTTTCAACGGTGTACCTGACACAGAATCTCCCTGGTATGTTGAACGCGGCAGGCGGGGAAAGCGCCCGTAACGAGATTGAAGCCATGCTCGGTAACCTGCAAACCAAAATATTCCACGCCAACGGCGACCCGAAGACGAATGAGTTTGCGGCCAACACGGTCGGCAAAACCGATAGGTTCCGATTCAATATGAACTGGAATCAGCAGGGCCAAGGTGGCGGTAGTACAAGCGAACAGCTTGATTATCAGCTCCGGCCAATAAGGTTTACGGAGCTATCAAAAGGAGGGAGTGAACATCCCATCGTAAGCGCATACCTGTTTCAAGGGGGCAGGGTCTGGAGCAACAAGAAAAATTATTTAAAGGTCAGTTTTAAACAACGCTAATCATGAACGATTTCACCAAAAGATTTGTCGCCATATGGGAGCACTTAGCCTCCCCTGCTTTCCTTTGGAAAGTTATCCTGAGAACAGATTTCGGGAGCAGGTATTTACTGAACGCCACCAACAGGACGGCCTTGCTGATTCCTGTACTGATTATCTTCATTCCGTTTCCCTTTACCGAGAAACGGCTTTGGGACGGGTCTTATATGTTACTGGTGCTGTCCGTTTTCATCCTGATAAGGACTGCAATGGAGCTGTTAAAATACCTTCCGTTCTACAAAGGGCGGAAGGTTGTGGAGTCCACGCACAGGGGAAATCCGCTTGTCGTTGTTAAGCGTCTTTTTCCGTTCCTGCAATCGGAAGAAAATATCAAGCTGTTCGGAGAGCCGTTTATTGCATTGACGCTCGGCGGTTTCTTTTACGTGACAGGATTAGATAAGTTTTTCGGGATTGCTATGCTATATATTGGTCTTTGGCATTTCTGGGAAGAATATGCCGAGACGCAAATGACCCTCGGGCAGATTATGGACAAAATGGACCAGATTTTTAAAGCCAAGAAGGAAAGTGAGCAGATGCAAAAGGCGCAGGAAAAGGTAGAAGGCGGTATAGAAAACAATAAGAGGGGGCGGGATTTTGAGACCGAATAGTATTTCATACTATTCGGTCTCTTAGAACCTATCCGGAAAATAGACTTCCGCGCTGATAAACACCTTTGGGTTCTTGGAAACGCCCTTCCAAAACCACAAAAAAATGAATTTCCGGATAGGCTCTTAATTGCTATCATGCCAATCGAAATAAATTAAAGGCTACTGTCCAGAATCAACAGTAATTCCTTCAAAGAAATATCCGACAATATACTTATCAAAATCATCTAAATAATCTTGGGAAAGCACAGCTTCTTTCCCTATTTGATGGAACATCTCTATCACCGAATGAATTGTTAAATTATCATCCTCAAAATTAATTAATTCATGTTGATGCAGTTTACGCGCAATCATTCTTGGCAAGCCATACTCTTCTAATTGGTAAACAGTTGAAGGAAGAAATGCATGAGATGTTTTTGAAATAAACGGTGATACATCAATACCGTTATTCAGAATAATTTTTTGAATTTCGTTTACATCTCCCAATAAGGAAGAAAATTTAAAAACGAGATTACGCTCAAGCATAAAGAACTTATTAATATCAATGTCATAATCCTCAAGTTCTTCAAGAAGTTGCGGGATTGTCTTTGCCCAATTTTGAGATATTATTTTTACAAATGCTATAAATTTACGAAATTCAATTTCCCAACCGGACGGCTGTAAGTAAATTATTTTGAGCAGAAGCGTATCCCAATGTTCCGGAATATCCGAATTAAAATACCCTAATCCGTTCCAAAGTTCAGGATTGGCTTTCATTTCCATTGCCATATTCCTTATAAAGCCTGAATCGCTGTTCTGAAATACGTTCTCTTTAAGAAGATTCGTATATGATTCCTTACCGAATATTTCTTCCATGTCTTCCCTGAACAATATTATCTTGGTAATCTGCTCATTTGTTAAACTGTCTTTATATTTGACCTCATCAATATCACCTAAAATCATATCCGGAAAAGGAATTTCTAATTGCAATGACTCTTCCTTAGGAGGCTCTTCTAGTATATATATTTTCCCAATGAAATGTTTGAACATACGACCGCCGCGACCAATTATATTTTTGTATGTAAAATCGTTGAGCTTAGATTTGCCATTGCGATTTCGCCAAACAATCACGTTTTCTGCTGAAGTATTCACTCCTTCAATAATTGAGGAGGTAGAAACTATGTTATCAAAGCCGTTTTCTTCTTCAAAAAGACGAATCTGAATTTGGCTTAATGAACGGTGGAGTTGACCATTATGTATACCTGTTCCTCTTTTAGAAAGGTTCGTAAGTTGCCAGTTATCATCATAATTGAGCGTAAGCCATTTAGCAAAACTCACTAATAGCGGTTTGTCGCTGACAGGTAAATTTTCAATAAGCAGATTAGAAACCTTGTCAATATGCGTGTACACTCCTGCATAAATAAGCGATTTTCCTTTTGTCTGATTCAAAATTCGGAGCAAATGCTCGCTTTTTAAGCCTTCGTCTCTGCCAATTTCCTTATACAGCTCGTATTTTTCAAGATAAACAGTATTAAAATCTAACAGCTCTCTAAAAATCATATCCTGAGTAAAAACATTGTCCTTAATATTATTAACATTAGGGGCAAGAAAATATTTCTGCTTTGCGTTTTGACCAAGCTTTATAATCGCCTTCAATAAGGAAGGTGAACGTTCCTTATCAAAATTTGAACTTGCTTTATAAAATTCATCTACTATAAGGATATCAATGGATGTAAGTTTATTTACATAGCTTACAGCACGTTCCTGTGGAAAAATCAGGATGTTCTTTTCGCCAAGTACGACCTCCGTAGTCGTTATAATTTTATATTGATTACCAAATTTCTTATAGAGACGCCTTCTTGTCTCATCAGTAAGTGCAATTGTAGGTACAATTATTACAACATTATTAGGCTTGTTTATTGCAATAAAAGCATCAACGACAAAGCTCTTTCCAAAGCTCGTTGGTGCGCTGACTGCAATGCTTTCACCATTGATTAAATCTTTCAACAAAGACGATTGCTCCCTATGCAAAGTAGCTTCCTTGCCACCAACATCGACTTTAAATACTTCATGAATGAATCTGTCTTGCCATGAAGATGTTTCAACTTGCATGTATGGGTAAAGCCCTGTTTCTCTTATTAAATGATTTACCAACTGAGAATAGTCTAAATTCTCGCTTCCATGAAAATCCAACAGATATATTAACTTATTCCTTGCTTTAACATCCTCTTTTGTAAGAAGAAGTTCACTTATTTCCTGACATGTTGAAAATATATCCATTGAATTACTGAGCTTTGAAATGTGTAGCGTTAGAGATAAATTTATCGACGATCCTTGCTTTAAGTGGAACTGGAAGCAGGATAATATGAAATTTTACTTCTGAGTATTTATGTAAACTACTTATTTTCTTTATTTGCTTGCCAAAATATGCCTCTGCCCTCTGTTTATGATATTCCTTAATACTCTCTTTATATTCGGAAGTAAGTGTTGTCTGTGCTTTAGTTATTTCACATTCGTGCAAGAGTAAAATAGGAATATTTAGCTTTGGCTTTAAATTATCTATTGACTCTCGGTTGGATAGCAAATCGATAATCTCAGTCTTTAAATCTTCCTTAATTGCTAAGTGATTTATATCCAGTATATTAGTTATAATACTATTTTCCTTTTTTAGCTTATCCGTCTGCAATGAATTTTCAACTGATGTAACAATGGAATCTAACCGTACATCTTCGATGCTATTATAAAATTTTGCTTCACCGAACCAAAGGGAAAAATTATTATCTTGGTGTACGACAATATGAACACTGTCTGAACCTTTTGCAAAATCCTGAGCATTTTGCTTATAGAATATTTTAGGAACAACCGGAAGTGCATTATAATAATGCTTCATTATTCCATACAAAACGATTTCAGCTAACTCGCTTCCGCGCCCCTTATCATCTTTATCATTATCAGTTAGCCTAAGCTTTTTGGCAGCTTCGGTTAATGATGAGGATGGAGCCGTGATTAGACTGTTCTTTTCCTTTACTGATAACGCCGTTTCAGCAATATTGTCCCAAATAAAATTTTGAAATTTAGCATAGCGCCAACTACCATCTTCAAAATCATTAATAAGACTAAGAATAGTCTTATTATCAATTGGGGACAGCTTCGTATCCAGAAGGATATTTGCAAGACTGTCGTTAAATAGAATTTCAAAAGCTGCCATAGCTAGTATTTTCAATCTTTGTTTTAAGAACTGTCATTAATCGCTATCTCTTTTATTTGATGGCCTTAAAGGTTTGCTATACTAATCCTTTCACTGAAAGTTATCAACATTTGCAAATAAGCTCCAAATGCTTGCCTTGCCGTAAATTTATACTAAATTTTATAATCTCCATCCTTATATGCTTTCATTGCTGATAATAAGTACAACTCGGTTATGTCAGATATTTCCTTAACTTGCCTTCGGTTTAGGAAGGTTTTATCACAACCCTGCGTTTATGGGGCAGATTCATGAAGAGAAAGAGCGGCAACTTTCCCGTGAGGTAGAGGATTTGGACGAGGCAACTGGTGGCGAAGGAAATAAAACAAAGAATCAAAAGGTCGGCGAGAAGAAAGGCAAGGAAATTTCTTCATACATAACGGAGCAGCCTTTAAAGCCACTTACCAAGAAGTTCACCCTTGACCGCTAAGGTCATTCGCTTGCTCTGTAGGCATATTTTCCAAGCCATTCATGCCCTTTGTAAAATTGGTGGCTTCCATTGGCTTGATGCGGGTACAATGAAAATATTTCCTGATTAAAGTAGTTTCGCGCTATCTGAACAACTGACGGGGAAACCGTTTTTCCGCATTTCACTTTTTCCAATCCATGCATATAGCCTAAAAATGCAATGGTTTTAACCCCTTTTAAACGGTAAGTATTAAGAACAGATGCCATATAAGCGGCTCTGACTTCTGATATTACTCTAAGGTCGCGGTGGTCGTCCAAGTTATTAATATTCACATCTTTAACCGATTCATATAGTGCGGATGAGTTATTCCTAATGGCCTGATACATGATTTTGGTTTGGTAAATATTTTCCTTTTTTGTCTTGTCATAGATATAGGGTACATCAATTGCAGCCACGATGCCGCCGGAGTTCAGCCAATCCAATACCAAAGCTATCGTGGGATGGATAATGGCGGGGTTCGGGTCATACTTTTTATTAAAGTCTGACTGCTTAAAGTCAGCATTTAGTTCTTTAAGCAAGCGGGTAGTTTCTTCGGCGGATGTTTTGCCGCTCATGATACTATCTAATATAGGCTGGGTACTTGTCGGCTCTTCAATTCCCAACACCAAGATTCCATTTCCCCTTAGTTTGGGTATCATATTCCTAAAGACTTGGTAATGGTCGAGTTTTATGTGGTTATGCCCAAAAACAGTTGTCGGATATTTGGTCATTTCAGCAAAGACCGTTTCAGGGTCGTCTATCGGTTCTCCGGCTGCATTCTGCTTTTGGAGTATATTAATTTCTTCTATGGTTGGTAACTGTTCGGAGGTTTCAGCAGGAGCAGATGATTTGCTGCATCCGAGGACAGCAAATAACAGGGTGAGCATTACCCATAACTTAATAGCTTTCATGGTCAGGAAAGGATGATTAAAGAACTAATGAATTGATTTTCAGCAAAACAAATGCTTAAGATTGCGGCTTAACCGATGCAATCATTCGGTTGCCCATTGGCCGTATACTGCTATCAGGGGCTAAGTGCCTGTAAAGAGTTTGCGGACTGATGTTAAGGGCTTTAGATACTTCACTGATTTTGCCACCGGCTGCCAAATGTTCCCGAGCAAAAAGTAAGTTGGCCTCGGTCATTTTAAAGCGCCTGCCCCCAATACGGCCTCGCTCACGTGCGGCTATTACACCTGCTTTCGTTCTTGCGATAAGTATATCCCGCTCATATTCAGCTATTAAGCATAGAAAGCCAAACATAAGTTTTCCGTTCGGCGTGGTGGTGTCAAGCGTTGCGCAATGACCTTCCAAAACACGAAAACCTATACCCTTCTCGGTGAGTTCATGCACTGTATTAATCAGGTGCCTTAGTGTGCGGCCCAGCCTGTCTATATGCCAGACAATCAGGGTATCACCTTTGTTAAGCGCTTTCAGGCAGGCACTTAGCTGTAGCCTGTCATCAAGCTTGCCAGAAGCATGGTCTTCATAAATTGCATCATGCACAACTCCGGCACGAATCAAAGCATCATATTGTAAATCAGTTGTTTGGCTTCCGTCTGCTTTGGAAACTCTCATATAGCCAATGAGCATGGGTTCTCTTCCTTTCTGAGTGAATGGGATGGGAAGAGCGTTATCATAAACGCAGGGTTGTGATAAGACTCGGTCGGCTCTGATTGCGTTGCTAAATGCTTATCGGCGGCTTTGTCGCTAACGCCGGATTTAAGCACACTTGGATAATCGGAAGGCTTTAAGCCCAAAAGCTGTAAAATTTGTTTTGTCTCCTTCAAATCCTTAACCTTCTCTGTCAGTTCCTTAAGCATCAGGGGATTGTTTGCCGCCTTGCTGTTCACAATGCTTTCAACCAAGGATTTAGAAAGGCCAAAGCTCTCGCCTGCATGTATCAGGTTTGTCTTATCAGTTGTAGTAAAATATTGCATCACTGCTGCCTTAGCAGATGCGAAGCTGATAAACTCAAGTAATCGGTCTGTTTCTGCGCTTTTGCCAACCATTATTTTACTCCCTTTACAAGGGTATTTTAGCATGAATGTGGCATGAGATAAATGCTTTTATCGTTGTAACGTTCAGGAAAGCGCTATTAATGAGCATCGTTTGCTCTCAAAACATAACATGGATATAGCTATCAGGAAATTCCGGATAGTCATATCCATAGACAATTAGAATGTACGTAGAGGAAATCGCCCGTATTTACTAAATATCGTTAACGCCTAATTACAGCAGCAGAAAAGTATAGGCAAAGACTGGCGAGCGTATGGCTGAATAATAAATTACAGAATAAAAATTGTTATTTAAGCTCCGTTTTGCTACCTTGGGAGCTGGTTTTATTGCCTCTATTTAGGAGTAAGCACTAATCATTTAGAAAAGCAAGTATCATAGTTAGTCAGAGCAGAAAAATGAAATTTTATCTAAGCACTTCAAATGAATTATTAAGAATAAAGAAAGCAAACGTAATTGTCTTGTATTTAAGCGCTTGGGATGATTGGTTTACGTATTCAACTTTATATAATGTTTATTATTTTAATAACAATGAAGTAAAAATAAGTTTAGGTTCTGTCAAAATTGGTCAAAAAAACATGCGAACTCGAAGCCCTGAACTGCCGGAGTCTTTTCGTACTCTTAGCTCAAGTTTCTTTTCACTTGGACAAGATGATAGTTATTACGAATCCCTAAATAGCCTAGGAGCGGCATTCAGGGAAGAAGTGTTACGCGCACTTAATGATATGGCTTTGCAAAACAGCATCTATTTAGAGGCCTTAAATGAAAATGTAACAAAAGTATCTTTACTACGTTCAGTAAGCAAAATTTCTGTTGAAGGCCAATTTAGAAGACTTGCTCAAGGCAACGCAAGTTTGACTCCATATAATTTTCAGTACATAGCACCTAAGCATCTTAAGAGTGCCACAGGCCCCATGGTGCTAGACTTTAATGTTTTACCTGAATCAAACCCTCCAACCAATATACATGTGGTTATTGGAAGAAATGGTGTTGGAAAAACGCATCTATTTAGTAATATGATTTTAACATTACTCAATGATAATAAATCAAACAGCAAGTACGGACATTTCATTTTTAAAGATCAACCTGAGAAGTTGTTTGCGAATTTAGTCTCTGTCTCATTTAGTGCTTTTGATGAAGCAGATACTATTGTTGAAAAGAGTATTGAGCAAAGGGATAAAACCAAACATCTAAACTGCTCATACATTGGAATAAAAAGGGTATCAAAAGTGACAGGAAAAGTCTTACCAAAGAGCCCAATTATACTGAAGAATAACTTTGTAAAGAGTGTAGAAAAATGCATTGCAGATTCAAAGAGTGATAAATGGCTTGCTGCCCTTGAAATGTTGGAAGCAGACCCAATATTTAAAGAAGCTGAAGTGTCACAGCTTGCCAAGCTGACGCCGGAGGAAGACTTCACAGAAATCGCTTCTAAAACATTTAATAACCTAAGTTCAGGGCATAAAATTGTACTGCTGACAACAACGCAGCTTGTAGAAAAAATTGAAGAACGTAGTCTTGTTTTATTAGATGAACCAGAAGGATATTTGCATCCGCCGCTTTTGTCAGCATTTATACGGGCTTTGTCGGATTTACTTGTAAAGCGAAACGCTGTTGCTATTATTGGGACACATTCCCCTGTTGTTCTTCAAGAAGTGCCCCAAAGCTGCGTTTGGAAACTGCGGCGTAATGGTGCAAATGCAGTTGCTGAGAGACTAGAGATAGAGTCTTTTGGCGAAAACGTAGGCCTGTTAACACAAGAGGTATTTGGATTAGAAGTAGCTGACTCGGGATTTCATAGAATTTTGAAATCAATCGTCAGCGAATCAGATACATATGAAGAAGCTATTGGAAAATTAAACAACCAACTTGGTTTTGAGGCCAGAGCCATATTACGTAATCTTCTATTCAAGCACAAATGAGAAAAATTCTAAAACCTACCATAGGTGTCGGTATTGTATTTAAGGATTGCATTGAAAATATAAGCGACCCTATACTAAAGCTTGCTCTAAGCAATTCGGTAAATAGCATTGTGGCAGCCGAGAAGGACTTTGACGACAAAAAGCAAGATAACGAGCTATATTTAATTCCACAGGGTAATTCAATAGGGGGGCTTGTTACAACTTCTGAACTAAAGAAAGTTTATACAGACAGGCTTGTGAACAAGAAGCACAAAGCTCGATTACATTATAACAATATACTACATTTAGCCCCAAAAGGTAAATGTCCCCTTTGCTCTCAAAGAATAGCCAAGACTTTAGACCACTATCTGCCCAAGTCACAATATCCATTGCTGGCTGTTAGTCCATTGAACTTAATACCTGCATGTTCGGATTGCAATAAAGATAAATTGGTCAGCTTTCCAACTACTAATTATGAAGAAACTTTACACCCATATTATGATGATCTTGAAAATGACAGCTGGCTGAGACTGGCACTACTGGATGTAAACCCAATGATATTTGATTTTTACGTAGACCCTCCGGCTATTTGGAATAAACTTCTTAAGAAAAGAGTAAAAAAACATTTTGATGCATTTAATCTAAATGAACTTTATATAACTCATGCGGCAGAAGAGTTTGAGAATATTAAAAAGCAAGTAACTGACCTATACAACAATGGCGGGGCCGACTCACTACGTAGTCATTTGTTAGAATGTCTTACAAGCCGAGAATTAACAAATAAAAACAGTTGGCAAACAGCTTTATATAAAGGGCTTCATAACAATGTAAGATTTTGCAATGGAGAGTTTATATGATGTGCTTTTATTCATCAAGGTAATAACTGGTATTCATTTCGGTATTTGGATGTAAATCCTGCCATAATATTTTAAAGCCCTCAATATCTCTGTCATTATCTGCTATTTTCTTTTTTAGCTCATTTATTTCATTACATTCTTCCTGAGAAAGGTAGAATTGTATATTTTTAAAAAAGTCCATTAGTTTATTAAAATCGCCCCTGTTTACCTTAGGAAGTTCGCTCAATGCAAATAAATTAGTAATAGCTTTTACAATTTCGGAGTGATTTATTTGAGGTCGCAATCTTGGAATAATGTTAATCATTCCATCCTCGGAAATTACTATGATAAGCGTGGGAGATTTCTTGCCCCAATATTCGTAATATCGAATCGCAGAATTATATCTTGCCCCTCGTGATGAGTTTCCTTTGTCAGTGGCAAGTCCGTCAAGTATCACGCCGATTGCATGGCAGACACAATTCCTATCCAAAAGAACAGCGCCATCAATAGAGGTAAACTGGTTGATTATGGTAGGGGTAAGCTTTAAAGGCTTTAGCTGGAAACACTGGCTCCCTAATCTATCAGCTTCTTCACTTGCGAGGTCGGAAATCAAGAGCATTGTTCCGTGTGTTTGTTTTGTGGCTAGAATAGTAATGTCCCATAAATCATTAATTTGCTTTTTATCAATGCCGCTAAATACTCTTTCCAAGTCAGAACTGAACTTTATCCTATCGATTATATCCTTTGCAAGTGATGGCTGCCCATATGCTACCTGCATCAATGAATTATCATTATGCAAGACCTCCCATTTATAATGGCTTATAAATTTTACAACAAACAGCGATTCGGTACTTGGGTTGTATGTTCTTGTTTGCTCGCCAAGGCCATATATTAGCGCGGAATCTGAAATGAGTAATAATGAATCATTTGATAATTCGAGAAGTTTCCTGACTTTTCTTGAATCGTCAACTCGAACAGGTACGCTTAGCTCTAAGCTGTAGCGAATATTGGGATGGTCTTTCTTTGCAAAAATTATTTTGCCAAGCCCTTCGCCTCCCTCATATCTCAAAGAAGAAATTGCATTGCAAGCTTCAAACAGACCGTGTAATCCATCAAAGTTCTGGCCTGCATTTGATACCGTATACATGAAATCACTTGCAGCCACGCGCATTAGTTCATCAGCAGGTCTTTCAATTGCACCAATTCCTCTGTGCGGATTATACAGTGAATTGGTACATTCACTTAAGTAAACTTTAATGGCGCTCTGAATAAAGGATGTCCTTACTGCCTGCCTGCCATTCGGCTTCTCAATCGTAAGGGAATAATACTTTTTAAGCGCTTGTTTATTAAGTGTGAGCACAACAAATACACGGTAGCCATCTACAAAATTCGGATAGGAAATAAACTTCTCAGTCTCAGCAGCATAATCATCCCTTTTAAGGATTTTGCTGATGGCTTCAATGAATGCCCTGTTAACTATTCTTTCATCTTGATGTTGCTGTGCTACCGGATGGGACTGCATCAAATTTCTATCTTCATCCGTAACTACGAGTTGTTGAACAATACTTTCAATTTTTGAAAATGCATTGACTGAATAGCCGCAATCTTCCGGTTCCAAACAAATTATATTCCTGTTCTGCTCCTGATTTTGTTCGTACAAAACCCCTAAAATGAACACCTTGGGATTCAATTCTTGGTCTATAAGATTGAAGAGCCGTTCAGCATTCGATTGAAGTGCGTTGCGAAAATTTCGTTGAAAACCCCACATAAATAATCTAATTAAATATTTTTCCATAGTTATTAATACTATTGCTTGATTCTAACTATCAGTTGTTAGAAGACTTACAAAGGTAGTTATAATAGCAACTTATTCTAACAGCTTTTTGCTCATTTCCTCCCTAAAGTCGTCCTCAAACCCAGCCAAGTAGTTCTCGGTAGTTTTCATATCAGAATGCCCAAGGCTTTCCGAGATAAACTCAATACTTGCCCCAGAGCGCTTAAGGACAGTTGAAAAGGTATGCCGAGCTGTATAGGTAGTGATTGGCGCTTCTATCCCCAAATCTTCTCCAATGCGCTTCATCCAAGTATTAATATTTCGGACAACTTGCAGCGATACAGCAAGTCTACGTTCAGCATCCATATCCATATTGTAAAACGGGAACACAAAGGAACTAGGCCGCTTATGCTGCTGGCCCCAGCGCTCAATAATAGCTAAAGCGGTTTCCGGCAAGTGAGCGACAATGGGCTTGGCATTGCTGCGGGTGGTACGCTCCGTTTTCTGCCTTGTAAACACTAATCGTTTGCCTTCTATGTTCTGATATTTCAGGTTGCAGAGGTCTTTGATGTTCATACCATTGCACAGGTAGCTTAAGAGCCAAAGGTCACGAGCCTGTTCTTCCCATGTATCGGGATACTTTGGTGTATAGCTGATTATTTTCTGCACATCGGCACGGGTAAGGGCCTTCTTTATATTGGCCCCCGCAGGAATTTGGTACTTGCGCTTGCCAAAAGGGTAAAAAGTAGCCAGCACGATTCCCTTTTCAATCGCGCAATTGTAAATGGTACGAACACACCGCAGGTATATCCCTACTGTGGTTGAAGAGTATCCGTTTTTGAGCATGTAGCGCTCATATTGGGCTAACCATGCCGGTGTCATATCCTCAAAATACAGGCTTGAAGCATATTTGCGCAATGAAACAAGGGCGCACCTGTATGAGCTTGCCGTTCCGGCCCGTTCGGCAGCTTTGAGGTCGGCTATGTAAACTTCAAACACATCATATACTGTTTTGGCCTTTCTACCGTCTTCTGCCGAAGTGTAAGAAGGTTTGCCGTTATATGCATCCTGAAACCTATTATAGGTAAACGCGCCAAGGCTATCTATAATCTCCTGTGCTTTTGTTTCAATAGCAGAGATTTGGGTCTGAATGTCTTTGAGCGGCCCTCTTGCCTTCTTTGCTGCTATCTTTTCCCAGTCTTCGGGCAGGACTGAAAGGCCCGTTCCAAAATTGCGATTACCGCTAAGATAGATTACCCGTAGCTTCAAAGGGCGGGTACCGTCCTTTTTTACCGACCTTGGGTCGAGTATAACCTTCGCTGTTGCCTTGCCTTCCATAATTTTAGCGGTTTAAAATTTGCCCAGTTTTTTGCCCAGTAAATATAAGAAATAACGTGATAATTGGGCAAGAAAGATGAAGTGACAATTTTATAAGTTACTGATAATCAGTATATAAATTATAAATCAGGAACCTAAATGAACCCCTTGTATCTTACTGTTAATCAGGGGGTCCTTGGTTCAAGCCCAAGAGAAAGCGCAGATTATCAAGGCCTTACAAAGCGATTTGTAAGGCCTTTTCGTTTTTTGATACACAATTTGATACACAGACATTGTAGTTGCACACAGGCAAAATAGGCATGCCGCCTTTATTTTTCTTTTACGGTATTTTTGCCGTTGACTATACTTCACCCCTAATAACGCGAAAAACGCCCTCGAAAGGGCGTTCTTCATTATAATAGGGAAGCATATACAGGTCTTTACTTGCCTTTGCCGATGCGGAGGTTTGACTTTTGTTCCTGAACGGTGGAAACCTTACCATCTTTCAACCACATCTCAAGATTTAGCCTGCTGAAGTAAAGTCTTTTTCCCCGATGAAAGTGAGGTATGAGCCGTTTGGACGTGAGAGCATATATGCTACTACGCTTTAGGCCAGTGATCTCGCATGCAAGGTCAATGCCTCCCAAGTCACTTGCCTGGGGTTTGGTATCTGTAAACTGATTGCTCATTTTCTTTATTGATTGGTTTAACTCCTCAATCTTAGAGAGGATTATAGTGAATGGATTTTCCATACTGTTATGTGTCAGTTTTATTACGGGCGATAAACTCGTTTATTTTTCGGGCTCCATCTTCTGCGGCTTGGTTGGCTTTGGCTTTATCAGCTGCCGATTGTGCTTCGAGCTTTGCCTTTTCCAAATCCAGCTTTTCCTCAGATACCTTTACGCGTTCCCGTTCCTTTTGCAGAATATCGAACTGCGCACGTAACGGGTCATCTTCGGATTGTGCTGAATCAGCGTGCCGTATAGCTTCCGATTGTGAAGAAAGGCCGGGAGCTTGGGATGAAAAGGGTTGCCTGCGAGTAATACCGTGATCAGATGGCCTTTCGCTCCGAACAGTTATGCCCACTTTAGGCCGATACCGTGAAACAAAGACAACCACGAACATCAGTACTAACATCAGCCACACGAAATTGAAGCCTTCAGTAATGCTATACAGCGAATCAGACAGAGAAAGCTCCTTTTCCATAGTCAAGCCTGCTATCTTGTATAATTATGTCTCCTAAGTCAATGCTCTGCTGTATTCTTTCGGAAGTATCCTCCCAAATAAAATCGCTACCAGCGGTCGGCTTACTGATTTGCTGTATCTGCACATCCCGCAAGTCCTTACGTACCTGCGTTAGTCCGGCAGATTGCTTCAAAACTCCTTGACTGCTTAATGAATAATCAGTAGGAAAGGCGTTGTGGATAATAACCGGGGTTAAACTGAAGAGCGAAGCCAAACAGAACAGGAATACAGAAATGTGCTGATACGACTTCTTCCGTGACGGATCTTGCTCGTTGTCAATGAGATAATACATACCGGCCCATTGATTGAGGAACGAGGGCAGGGGCTTGACAGCAGGCTGTAGAATAGAGGCTTGGTCTTTGGCAATACTCAGATTTTGGGCAAAGTCCGCATCAGAGTTCTTTATGCGGGCCTTTATGCCGTTGACTAATCGCCTTTGCGATTCGGCTTCGGCCATGGCAGTTTGATAACGCTTTCCCTTTCCTGCAACATGGGATACATCATTGCGGCCCAATTTGCCATATAAGGGATTGGCTTCCTGTAGCGCTTTGGACTCCCAATCTTGGAGACGGGCTTCTGCCTCAGCCAACTCAGAGTTCAAACGAGATTTCTCTGCCTCATGCTTTGCCTTCGCATCAGTGACAGGTTTATGTGCCGTCAGCTGCTTTGAGGAATACATAGCTTCAATTGCCTGATTTATATCGTCGCGGAGTACAAACAACATTAAGGCTTTGCGCATGATCAGAGCCGCGAAGCATAAGAACAGGGTACGACATATTGAGGCGAGCCGAGTATATGATACATTTATGAGCATGTCGAAACATAAAATAAGCGCACCATAAAGCAGGAAGGCTATGACTGCTGCTGCATAGCTATGCGATATTATATAGGCTATGAATCCACCTACTAGGCCTTCATACGTAGCTACTAAAATGACGACACAGCCCTTTACAGCTTGTACGAAATGGCTAAAGCGTGAGCAATGCGACAGTAACTTACTGTCTGTCATCGCAATACGCTGTAAGCCGATTGGAATGAAATTCATTTTCATGATTTTGTATTTATGGTTGGGTTAGGGTAATTTTGATTACTGTAGTAAATGGTATTTCATCACGGATTTTACCCTTCCGAGATAGAGGGTTTGGAGTATCGTACCGCTTAAGCGGGCAATACTTCGTAATGGTGCTAGGGTGGAAGGGGGAACTCTGGTTTACCATAGCTAAACCATGAGGTGCGTGGCCTATATATGGTATAGACTTCGCTACAACCCGACAGACTCAGGGTAGCGCAGACATCTTCCTCATCCAACTTCGGTCGAGACAAGCGCATAGGCTCCCGCCTCCAACCCGTTTTAGGGTTTTCAGTCATTTTTTTAAGAAGGTTAGATTATGCCGCTCCAGGATTCTGAAGCAGTTAATGGAGAAGAATAGAGCCATTGCCACGAGCAATGGCTACGTGTGACGAAAGAGCTAAAGCAGTTGGAAACTGGGTTTACCAGCGAACCATGACGATGACGGCTGCCAAAAAAGGCTGCTGACATGATTATAGCCCGATTGCATTAGTGTTGTGAGTATTGTCTCTTTATGCTGCCCATGGTTTATGCAACGAACAAGCTCAAAGGGAGGAACTCCTGTAACGAAGTCGTAATATGTTTGGGGAGGTTCGCTGTTCTTAACAGCGCGAAATTTTAAGCTGACAATACATCGTTGAGTCATTCTGAGAAAAGATAAGTGGTGAAACACAAGACGTTTAGCCTCTTCCGAGATTATACGTGAGAATCACAAAAAATCACTAGCAATCAAGTAGTTACTTCATATATTTGAGCGCGTACTTACAGATTTCACCATGAGAAAGTTGATCTGAAGTATGTGGCACGCATATACGCGTTGACTCAATTGAGGACTTTTTGGTTCTTAATTTGCCCCTGCTCAAAAGGCAGGGGTATTTTTTGTGGTGGTGGTCGAATTATGCACATATGGCCGTTTCTGATTAGGCAATACAAAGGTCAACCTCATCTGTCACATATACCATCCCAATTACCGGTATAACTTCACGGCATTTATAATTATAGCTACCTTTGTTAGAAATCTAAAAACCTATGCAACTTCCTGACCCTCCTATCCTTATTGCTGACAAAGCCTTCCTGATTAAATTCCTTACAGAATTTCACACTTACAAGCATCCGCATATTACGAATTTACGCGTATTATCTGATACTATGATCTCCGTTATGGACAAATCAGGTCTCTGTAATTCTGAGGTAAAAAAAATATTAAGTAATGGAACGGTATTGTACGATCAAAAAAGGAAATTATCAGCTTACTATGACAAATAGGCTCACGGGCTTAAATCCGGACGAACTTATAAATTGCCTAGTTGGACTCATAAAAATAGCTTATTATGATTCTCTTACTATCCTTGAACAAAATATAAATCACCCACTAAAAGGGTTTTGGTCTGAGGAAGTTCTAAAGGGTGACGTAAATATTAGCAATACCATGCTAAACAAAATTGCAGCGAGAGTATTATGTATTATGGTTAACAAATACAGACAATACATAGAGATGAACTTTAAATATGGAAATTTACAACTCATCGATTATGCTGATCAATTAGAGTCTAAATATTATACCAGCGATTTGTTTGAACCAATTATTATTGAAATGCCTGCAAAGAAAAAAATTGAGACATGCCGCAATTCGGTCCATATTGCCGGGATAGTCATATAATGGCGTAAGAATTGTATTCGTGTTCAAAATGCTTGTGCTCATGGAATGCTATATAATAAGATGGACTGTTCCCTATATTTCCGTGCCGTTTGTTCTCAAAATAGCTAAACTTGCATTGGACAAAACTAACGAAATTCACTACACATGAGGCATTTGTGGTTCCCTCGGCTTTGAATGATATTTAGTTCTTTTGTTAGGCACTCAGGTACTTGTCCTGCGAATTGTACCAATTGAGCTGTGCAACCAGTGGATTGTAAACTGTAACTTATGCATAATTATTTTTAAGCCCTTATTTGCTTCGTTTCAGAAACACACGCTCAAGGATGACTTGTCATAAATTCTATGTACATGTTTCTTCCGGAGCGGCTTTTTTTGGCGAACACATGCTTAATATTACCTTTATAGAAGTATTTAGCAGCATAAACATCCTCTGATCCTATACAGAATCCCAAATACTATACATTAATCTCCCTGGTATTTACCTCCTAATAGATAGCCATGAATCTAATTACTAATATTTGCAAAGCCATTATCCCCTATCGAGGCTGAAAGCAAGGAATGACTGCAACCATAATCCCCCTGATACCACCCCACAAAATTTATGTTGAGCCCTGCTTTGGCTGAGGTGCAGTATTCTTTGCGAAGGAGCCCTCTCTGCTTGAGGTCGTAGGTGACATCAACAGTAACATTGTTAACTTTTACCAGATCTGTAAGGATAAGGATTTATTCCCCTTTTTGCAGAAAATGGTAGGAGCGACACCTTACGCTCGTGAACTGTGGCAGGAAGCAAGGACAGTCCGAAGAAACTCCGATGCTTTTTCAGTTCTGAAAAGAGCCCGGGCTGTATGGGTTCTTGCAACCTTGTCCTTCAGTGCCAATCTTGGTTCAGGTTTTTCTTACGACAGGAAGAATAACTTGGTAGGCAAGCGTTTTAATAATAGAAAAAAAGATTTTGGTTCCCGGATTATGCAGCGCCTTGAAAACGTCTGTATAGAAAATATGGACGTTCTGGACCTTATCAAGTCACGCGATTCGGAAGACACTTTCTTTTATATAGATCCACCATACATATCGGAAAGTATGGGTTCAAAAAATGGAAGCCAAAAAGCAGACCAAGGCCACTACAAAGGTTACACGGCGCAGGACTATGATAACATGTTAAGTCTCTTAGGTACCATAAAGGGCAAATTCCTTTTGAGCAATTATCCATCCCTTCTACTCCAAAAACACATAGAACAGAACAAACGAATTGTACAGTCCTCTGAAAAACCACAGCAGGCGTGACTGAAGCTAAACTGAATAACTAAAAATACCAAGATTGAGATGCTTGTTGCCAACTATCCGTTATCAGGCAAATAACCAGGATCTATAAATCAGATAATAGGAAAAACAGGGAACCCCATTGTTCCCCTGCTCCTATGTTGCAGATACCCTATACCGATGTTAAAAGTTTTGTTATTTCCGGAGAGAGCAGTCACTGCTCTTTTTTATATTTAATAGCGCGTAATTGTCCCTGCACTCTGACCAGTTCCTCGTATATTTTTACAAGTAAAGAGGTTCTATCCTTTTCGCCGGGGTCGCCCCATTTCAAGCAAGTAAAGTCAAAACATAGCAAATACAAGGAAGAAAGCGAAAAATCCGGGGTTCAAGGTCCACCGGATTTTTTGTAGTAAATTTTACCTCAACATTGAACCATAATTAGTAACTGGCGTAACTCACGGTCTGCAAGATCCCAAATCTGTTCAAGGTTTATAAATAGGTTTTGGGTTGTATGGTATAATCCATCAAAATCGAATTCACTTAGGCTTGCCTGCTCAAGCTCATAGGTTAACAGGCGCTTTTCATCATCAAGCTCTTTTCGTCTGATTTCTAATTTTTCCTGCATGGCCTGCAAGTTCGTATTCATTATTTTGTCTTCCAATTGATTCTGTTGCTTCATAATCTCCTTTACCCTTGCCTCTTTTAACGAGTTCGACCTGCTGAGCAATTCTGAGTTTTCTCCCAACACCTCTTTATATATAGCATTGAAAAGATTTAGTTCACCTTCGCCCGGAGGTCAAAGCCTGAAAAGCTGCTTCACATCCTCATGTACTTTAGCAGCTTTGACTGTCTTTGAGTAATAAAAGCAAGCCTTTGTAGTACATTGATAATATGGGTAACGACGTCATGCTCTTCAAACGCACCTGCTACCCGTAAGCCTGTTTCCGCACTCGGGACAAAACAGCACTCATCTTAATGGCAGTTCTTCATCAAAGTCTTTTCTTGCCGCCATTGTCGGCACTTTCCTCTGTGAATCGCTCAGCCTCATTCTAATTTTTTGGGCTATAGCCATTGTAATCAATGGCTCATGCCTACCCTTTACAGGAGTATTTATTCATCGCTCAGGTTTCATAACAAAACCTGAATACAGCAGCAGTTTTGGCGCTTCGAGTATCCTGTCGATTGCCGTGCTGTGCAATTTTCAGGTTTTACTTATTGCTCCACCGTTCGACTGCACCCCTTGCGAAACAAGAAATCTGTGCAGCTCTGATTTTGTCTGGAATACTCCCTCTGCAAACTTTATAAGCCCTTCAGCTATAACGGAGGCAAACGGTTCGTTTCTCTGCATTACTATTTCTTCCCTTCAGGTAACCGGATCAACAAGTCTTCATGGCTTGTAGCCCATCGGTCTGGCAAAGGGTCGGTAACCGTTCAGGATCCTACCCTTTTGTCCGTACTTGGTCCTCTTACCTATTTTCTTCGACTCAAAGTTGGCAAATACATACGACAGGTTTTTCATCAGATTACCCTCATCGGTATCCGTATCAATATGCTGCTCGGCAAAACCTATCTTCACACCTGTCGATATAATACGGGCCTCCATCTTCAGGGTTTCATCCAGCCTGTCGGCCCTTGAAAGCCTGCTGACTTCTGTAATAATGAAGTCCGTAATCTGCAAGTCATTTCTGTTTACCTGTTCAAGGTAATCTACCGCCTCGTCAAGTCAGTCCCTCTGAAGACTTCTTCCCGTTATCGCCTCATCCTTAAAAAGCGCGGCGACTTCTATATTATGCTGTTCCGCATACCTGCGGCAGGATAGTTCCTGCCCTTCGATACCGTGTCAATCCTTAATTTGTTTAGAGTCGGAAACCCTTACATAGATAATTCAAATCCTTTTATTAGGAGCAATATCTTGAGGAATCACAACGCTCTGTGACCCACCAAAAAGGGCGGCATCATAATCAAAAGTTTTTTGCATGGCAAAATATGGTTAATCAGATAAATCCCCATCCGTATGGGATACCTGCATTTTCCTGTTAATGATCGCGTGGGCAAAGGCTTTAACCGAACCGATATAAGCCTGAAGCTCCTCGTCTGTGATGTGATTATAAGAATCTCAGATGATTTGTCTAGCTGTGTCTATATTCATGGCTGAAGTAAAAAAATAATAGATGACGTGTTGCCTCAAATTATCTTAAACGCAGCTGTCTTTTCTGTATAAACACACTGAATATAAATTTACTTTTTTCTAATGAAGTCATCGATATTCTCTGCATTAACAATGCGTACTGAGTATTTATTTTCAAAAACCTTGTTCCAAGGCCAAATCCTGCATTTCATATCATAAGGCGATTGCACAACCGATACAGAAACAATCTCAATATCCAATGCAACTTCCTGACATGGAACACCATTATAAAACCAACCGGAAATATGCTCACAAGCTCTAAGGTCAAGTTGACAAATATTACATTGGGACTTTTTTACTAAGATGTCCGGGCTCATATAAAGCCCTCGACCTAACTTATCGAACAAGTAACTTTCAACTTTATCAAGATTCTCAGTGAGTTTATCAAGCGGATTGGGTGAATAACAGCAATTATCATTGAAATAATCAAATTTCTTTTTGGTATCCCAAAACTGACTCCATACCTGTTCAATTTTTTTATGATCCTGAAGCCAACCCGGAGTCTGTAGAAGCTGCTGCATACGTAAAAATTCCTCTAATCCCTTTACCAAAATCAGTGTTAAATATAGATGCGTGTAAAGTGGGTTCTCTTCTCCCCAAGGACGATTATGGTAAATAATCTTACCCGCAACAATAAAATCGCTGCATTGCTTATTGCCATTAACAAAATCACTGTGAAAGCAGTAGTACAAACATCTGTTCACTATGATTTGTACACTTGCTTCAAAGTTTTCCTCAGTAAGCGAAATTGGTATCTCTTCCATTTTACTTCGGTTTAATACTTTTTAGTATTTTGTCCAGTGTTTCAGCATCCCCTTTGTAGTTAATCTCAGTTTCCGTGCCATTTTCCTTAATCCTTAGTTTTAAGTGAACAGATGGATATGGAGCGTTTTCATGTTTCCTGTCTCTCTTTTCAGAAACAGCCTTACTGATTAGGCCAGAAACAACATCAATAAATATAGGCAGAACAACATCACTTAATATAAAGATGGTTCCAAGCCAAATATCGGAACTTTTCCTCTCTACTGAGTTGATATCGGCTCCTAAATCAAAAGCATTCGCACTGGACAAACCTTCCTTTTTTAAGAGTTTGTTTAACAGCAAGCTATCTTGAGCATCAACAAATTTGTCCTTTAATTTATAAAACTCTGGTAATAACAAAATATCGAAGCCGAACGCCTTATTTTCCGAGACACCTAAACCGGCCAGAATTTGCTCTAATTCTAAATCTTCCATACACAAATATACGGAGCTATAGCACCAATTCAGAATAAAAAGGGCTACTCAAGCAGCCCTAACTTATATCCAATCTGAAATGCCGTTTGCTCGAAACCAAACCATGCCAGCGTATTTTTCAGATCACGGTCGTCAATCAGTGAGAAATCGTCGGATTCAGTTCTGAGCCGTTCAATATCGTTATAGAAACGGTCATAAAAGGCATGGGTGTCGCGGTAATTGATGAGATCTCATACCATTCCGGATGCGCAGCCGTTATTATACAGGTCATTCAGAAACTCCTTTACAGCCTCCTTGTCTTTTCTCCTGCCGTTGGTTCACAGCTCAATGAGGTAATCTGCCACGTACTTTTCCAATTTGCTTTCACAGTAAATGCTGATTTCTTCTAACTGAACGAAAATTGATTTTTTCATGTATAAATTGATAAGAAACTAAATCGTAGCCGAAGCTACTCGTAGCCCTAAATCGCAGGCACCCGGCAGTCAACCGCCCCATCAATGCGGGGAAGACCCGCCAATCGCCCGAGCGAGGGGCGAGGTCGATACCAGTGTATGATGCGGGCTTTACTGCCGGGTCGGCATCGCGATTACAATTGAGTATGTGCGCCCCCCGACTTAATCTGCCTGTCTGCGAGTATGTCGATTCCGCTTGGTAAGCAAAAGGGGCAGTCCCCTCTTAATATTCATCCGGCAGGAGTATTGTGCAGTGGTGGTACTCTTTATTGCCTGTCAGTTTATTCTGTTCCAGTACGGAACGTGAGTTTTCGTCTATTACCCATATTTTATCACCTTTTTCATTTTCATAAACCTGAAGGTAGTCCAAGCCCTTATGTTCCCTGACTTTTGCCCGGACATCCTGCATCACAGACATCACTTCCATAGGGCTCAGCAGCTCATTTACTCAGGGAGTTACCAGGATAGTACCGTCAAACATAAAGTTACGATGGCCTACAGCCGGTTTTTTGTTGGTTCGTGTCATTGGTATAACTGATAAGAAATTAAATCATAGCCGAAGCTACACCAAGCGGTTAATCGCAGGCACCCGGTTGTCAACCGCTCCATCGATGCGGGGAAGACCCGGTCAGCGACGAAGGAGAGGGCCGAGGTCGATACCAGTGTACGATGTGGGCTTGACAACCGGGTCGGCCTCGCGATTATAATTGAGTATTGCGTCCCCCGACTTAATCTGCCTGTCTGCGAGTATGTCGATTCCTTTTTTGGGGTCATTGAAAGCAGGGGTGCCGGACTTTGCGGAGAAGACCCGATCCGCTGAAAGCGGGACGAGGTCGATACCAGCAAAGTCCGGCGAAACGGGAGGTCAAGCCAAAACATGAAGGAGCAAAAAGGGGGCTACCTCTTAAGCCCCAACTTTACAGCAATTTTTCTGATTGTTACGTCGAATGCGTATCGTGCCCGAACGTGCCTTAAATCATTTACCATCGATCTGTCAATTGTTGCAGGCTCCGTAGCATCCTTTCGTATGGCTTTAATTTCATTTCTGAACTCAAAATTGAAATTTCTACATTCAAAGTAACCTTTCAGCTCAAGAACCACATTACCTGCGCCTCGTTCCAATACCTGACACAGGTATGCTATTACTGCAACCTGGTCAAAATTATAGATATCGGTAAATCACTTCTTCAGCAGATGCAGAGCAACATGCCTTTCCAACTCGTTTGCAGGCTCATCACAGATATTCATGATCATTACTTCAACCGGTGTTTCCATGGTAGTATTCATATAAAGTAAAGTATAGCTGAAGCTACACCGTGCTGTTAATCGCAGGCACCGCGTTGTCAATCGCCCCATCGATGCGGGGAAGACCCGCCAATCGCCCGAGCGAGGGGCGAGGTCGATACCAGTGTACGATGCGGGCTTGACAACACGGTCGGCCCAGTGATTATAATTGAGTAAGTGCGCCCTTCGATTAATCCGCCTGATTGCGGTTATGTTGATTCCGCTTAAGAAAACTGAATCGAAAGCATCTGTAAACCTGCATAAACATAAGTCGAACCTGAATCCTAAGAAACTATCCAAATCAAAATTACCTCTCAATATAAAGGCAAAGCTGTCGGCATGACAAAAAGGAAAAGAGCCGTCCGCAGGACAAAGAGAAGAAAGCCACGTCGGCAGGACGAAAAAAATCCGCCCACCATGATCCCCAAACATAGCAGCCGCCCGCAGGGCAAAGTAATTGAAAGACGAGCAACCGAACGCTGATGAACCGGACAGGAGCGCTGATGCGGATGGGAGGTAAATAAGCGTGAGGGAGCGAGGATTCTTGAATAGCAAAATGTAACAGGAAACAGTCCATACATACCTGAAATGCAGCTTATAGGCATTCCTGCATGATCCTAAGCAGGTAACATAGGTGTTATGAAGATGTAAAATGAAAATGTAGATTTACGTAGTAAAGATGTTTGTAATTTCCGCTATCTTGCATTCAATACCAGATAACCCGCCTGCTTATGCTTACCCTTGAAGATGTCCAAAAACTAACCTATTCAATTACTGAGCTGCCTGCCGAAAACGGCCCGAATACCCTTGAAATAGGGCAGACTATCCCGGCGGAGTTTTGGGAAGTAGTAAAGCAGGCTATGGAAAAGCACGTAGCGGGGACGGATGCCGACCTTTACCGTTTCAGGAATGATACCCGCCTGCGATGGAAACTGCTCGCCGTCCGGGGCTTTACCTATCCAGAGTACCTGGTGATTTTCAATAAACAAATCTCAGTCGAACAGACTGACCTGTACCCGATATTCGAGGTACTGATGATGGCCACCGAAGAGCAAC
>JAZKBN010000027.1:71211-77624 GCA_040388605.1 Bacteroidota bacterium
AGTATTTTAGCACTAAATATGCACCCGATGAAGTTTCTTACCTGAAGGCGCTTTTCGACGCGCGTGTACCGATGGCTGCGTGGTTTTTTAGTCCGCTGCCCGCGCGCCTGCGTGTGGGCGATTTGTTTAAGCACTGCTATATCAGCGGGCAAAGCGGTTCCGGTAAAAGCGAACTGTTAAAATTGCTCTGGTATCACTTGCAGGCTATCAGCCACAAAGACAAAAAATATGCCCTCATGATGCTTGACCCGCACGGCGATTTAAGCCGCGAGATTGCCGGGCTGCACCAGAACGAGGATTTTCAAAGGGTTGTTTACATTGACCCGTTTTTAAGACCTGACCGTTTCCCGGTACTGAACCCTTTGGAAATAAGTGATAAGTCGCTTACCACCATAGACATTTACGCTCAGAGCCTTGCAAGAGTGTTTCAGGAGCTATGGCCTGCGGCAGAGCTTACTTTGCAGATGCAAACACTCCTGATACCATGCCTTGCCACGCTGATTTACGACGGCAATCGCACCTTGAAAGACTTGCAGGCGTTTATGCAAAACGACCCGGCGCTGATCGCGCTCGGAAAGCAAAGTCCGTTTCCGGCGCACAGGGAGTTTTTTAATACGGCCTTCAACCAAAAAAGCTACGAGTTTACCCAAGTCCGGTATTTATACAAGGGTTCAGTCGCTCTTAAACAATGACGGATTTTACCGTATCACCTGCGGCAAAAGCACCGTCGATTTGGAGCAGGCCATAGATGCCGGGAAAGTCATCATTATCCGTTTCTCCAAAAGCAAAGGCGAAGAAGCCAGTCGCGCCTTTAACAAAATGATTATTGCCTTGCTCCAAAGCATTGTTCTGAAAAGGGCTGACTTGGCTAAAGGACAAAGGAAACCGTTGTTCCTGTTTATAGATGAGTTCCAAAACTATTTAAGCCCTAGCATCGGCACCATTATGGAGGAAAGTCGCAAATTCGGGCTGCACATGATTATCGCCAACCAAAACCTCGGGCAGGTGGATGATACCAAGCTGCTACGCACTATACTTTCCAATTCCTACACCAAAATCATAGGAGCAAACGGACACAAGGCTTTGAAGGATTTTAGCGCTGAAATAAACATCCCCGTCAGACAGCTGCAGGGGCTGCCCAAATATAATTTCTATGTGAAATCAGGCAACAATACGGCCTATGTTCTGGAGCCGAAAGCCTACCTGCTTGAAGCAAGACCTCCTTTTTATATGAGCAAGGAGAAGGCAGCTGTACTGCGCGAGTGGATTGCGGAAGTTTCCGGGCAATACAAGCCTGCTGAGATTACACAAACAGATCAGGTCGAGTCAGTTCAAAATAATGTCGCAGATTCGTCCCCTCCCCCGCCACCCCCTCCAGTAAAAAGCAAGGGTAAGCTGACACCGAAATTCAAAGCGTAACCATAACTTATTTATATATACTAACCTGTTATGGACCATATAAAGCCTTCACAACAACTTGTTTTAGAAGCACTCACCAAGTGTAAGTTTCTCACAACCGGGCATATGATGGATTTAGGCATTAAATCCGACAGGGCCAATCTGAACCGCGAGCTGAAGGCAATGAGGCTGTGGCCTAAGCCGCCTATCGCGCACATAAATTTCGGGTCGCATCCTTCCGAAGGCAAGCTCGAAAGCGTGCATTACCTGACAGAGTATGGCGAACGCCTGCTAATAGAGGGTATAGAGCTTGAAAAGAAGGATATAAAAAGACCCGTGGGTAAAAGCTCGCTGTTCTTTAAAGACTATAACCATCGCCGCAATACCATTGACATTCATATTGCACTGCTCAAAGAGCAGCAGGCCGGAACAGGTGAAATTGTGTTTTTTGACACCTATTTTGACCAGGAAGGGAACAACCGCCGCGATGCTTCGGCCCGCAGCAAAACCAAGATTGACCTCGAAGACGGCTCACACCTGATAGCGGATGCTGTGACTCTTTGGCGCGGCGAGTCAGGCAGCAAGCTCTTTGCCATAGAAATGTATAATGGAAAAGATACGAGCAGGGTTGAAAAGCAGTTGTATCAGCACCTTGTAGCTTTGTCCGAAGGAATCCTTGCAGAAAATGTATCTCGTGATCATAAGCACAATACGGGCTACCGTGTGCTTTGTGTCTTCGAGTTTATACCACAATTACAGGTGGCTTGGCAAAGACTGCTCGCCAATCCGGACTACGAAGATGCCAAAGGTTATTTTCTTGCCAAACCGCTCGAATTCTTAAAAAAACAGCCCTTCCCTGAAGGCTGGCTGGATTTAGATGGGAATGAGGTGAGCCTATGGTAAAGCCGGAAGCTCCAAATCACTGAACATCATTATATTGCGAATGGTGTCCTTTGTCTTATTATAATGCTTCTCATCATTGGTAAGGAACGGACAATTCAGGTGCAGAGCCAAGGCGTGAAAATAAGAGTCGTTAGGGTGGATATAGCCCTGTTTACCTGTTTCCTGATTGTAAGCAATGGTAAGGGCTTCTTTGGTAATTTCCTTCTCACATATCTCGATTACTTCATCCTCTATAAAATTTTCAAACCTCTGCATGGCTTCGAGGGCTTCCTGCACATTGGGCTTGGTTTTTATCATTACTGAGTAGAACTCATACCAAAGCAGGGTCGGTGCGTATAGCTTGATTTTATCGAGCGCCACTTCATGCAACAGGCGGTCAACCCTTTCTTTCAGAGGGTTTTCAGAAAATGCCCATACCAAAACGGAAGTATCAATAACAAAGTGCTGCATGTTGTCTCCGGGCAGAAATTAAATAGAAAATTCCTCGTCTGTCTGGCGCATTGCTTCGTTCGGGTCCATCACAGGCTTTGAAAATTTGGCGTTGCGCAATTCCTCTACCAACCTGAGCTTCCTTGCCGTTTTATTTGCCTCCGCTGTTTTAATTACCTGTGCCTTAGGAAGGTACTGCGGGAAAGCCTTTCGCAGGACAGTTTCCAGTTCCTTGGTTGGCACGTTTTTCATCAGATCCCAAATATCAGGGCTAAAAGTCAGAGCCTTGTTAGTATGTTTCATGGCAATGGAGGTTACACTGTAAATATAGGTATTGTAATGATTTTTCCGATGGGTTCAAGGCCAAAAATTACCGATGAGACCACTAAGTCCCCGGCATAAAGTTTCATACTCTCTCAGAACGCATTTTTGACAACAGGCGCAGCCATCCCGGCAACACGTTCAGCTCATTATGCCTTATCAATGGCTGTTCTCACATGATTCAACTTCTCTTTCGTGCGATTGGCAAAGCTGTTTATATCCACGCCTGTAAACATCGGTTGATTTTCCGCTGATTCGTGCCTTCCGGTTGCAAAACCCTGCAAAAAACCGATAACAGGTGGCATATCCTGTTGGCTCATAGCTTCCAAAGTGCCCGGCTTCATCCTTTCCGCAATATCCTTGGTAATCTGTAACATATTAAAGACAGATGCGAGAAGAGCATACTCATCTGCTTTTAATGCCGGGTTGTCCAACGTAAGCATATAGCTTACCAGTCCCCTCTGATGCGCGTTTTCCGTACCGAGGCTATGTGGTTTTTCGAGCGACCGAGTACTCAACCCTGATTTACCGTCAAAAAAACGCCGGGCCTTTGCCACACACACCTGTTTCCGTAACCGGAAACCAAAGGTGCCCATGTCCGTATGGGGTGAAGGCCGGGATGTTATGCTTGATTCTCTGCTGAATACGCGCCTGCTTACCTCAATATTAAAACCATCCGTCCGGGAATGCTTAGCCTTTGCTTCGGCTATGTAAATAGGTTCAAACACCTCGCCAGCCAATACTTTCATCTGCTCAACGGTTTTGAGAACTTCTTTGCCAACCCTCTCCCAAAATACTTTCCTGAAAGGCCCCATTACCTGATTGTTTTCTGCAAGCTCCACACAGTCATCAAACGACGGGCCTATGAAAGGCACATTGATTTCTTTTGAGCATATACCACCGCTTTCCTTATCAAACATAAGCGGGTTTATCAAAAACATCTTCCCGTCGAAGCTGAAACGCAGGTATGAGCGGAAGCCGTAGAGTAATATGGGAATTCTGAACTCCGTATTTTCAACTATAATCACTTCCTTGGTCAGCAAGGTAAACTCATCTTTTAATAAATCAGGTATGCAGTGGTTCAGGTAGTGGCAAAACCATTGCAAGGCACATGCCCTCTGCACCGCATATAAATGTCACAGAACCTCCTGCCCTAATTCTTCAGGATCAAGCATTTTGCAGAAATACGCAGTAAAGCAGCTTAAGCAATGGCATTCAGCTTCTTATTCAGGTCGTCGTCCAGCTTATCGTCCTCGACTTTTTTATAGTAGTCCTTCAGGGGCTGAGGTCGGTTGGGCTTATCTATTCTTTCATAAGGAACCGGAACCTTGTTTTCAACCCAATCTAACCGTTGCACAAGACAATCAATATTTTGGCGCGTGAAAACCGGGTGCCCGTTGTGTGTGCCGGACGTAAACGACTCCATCATTTCCGCCCTCCCGCCATTACGGGTATTGATGCGGGACTGCGGTAAGGTCGGGTCAAGCTGGGTTACATCGAGCGCCTGGGGAAAGCGATTGGTTTCCTGCATATACTTTTTCTCACCGTCGGTATGTATTTTATCGGTGCAGTTTTCCCTTACAAAAGGGTCCGGCAACTTACCTAACCTGTTATCGTTCCCGTTAATGATATTTTGAAACCTTGCCTCTGCGGTTGCCAGCTTATTGCGGTCATAGGAGGTTAGCAAAGGATTGTCATAAAGCACCATCAATGCAATCGCTCCCTTTTCCTCGGGCTTATCGCCTGTAATCTTTCTGGGATGCTCTGCATCCCGGTCTTTCAGTGTAGTCCCGAGCTTGAGATAGGATGCCGAAAGACCGATTTGCCTTTGCTTTTGGGCGTAGTGGTCAAAGACTTTGGTATCCAATGCCGGAACTTCGCCGGATATTTTCCTCGCCTGCTCGAGGTACATTTTTTGGTGAAGCGCAAGGGCCGTTTTCATTATCTGATCGTGGTCGGTGATACTTTCATTGGTGATTTTAGCCTGAAGTTCCCTTGTGAAATCATCCATAAAGTTCTGCGAGGAGCATACTTTGTCATATTCCGCGAGCTTGGGAACCGAATAGGGCAAGGACACATCTTTGGATTCGATGGTATTGCTTATAGGATCGTGCCTTGTCTCGTTAAACATGAGTCCGCCCTCCTGCTCATCAAATGTTATATGAGAAGGCATGCCGTTAAACCTGACGGGCAATTTGATTTTGCCATCGACAAAAGTCATGTTCATGGGATTCAGCATGGTATCGCTGGCAATATCCGAGGGTTTTACGGCAAGAGCTACCGATTCAGTAAACGCAAACGCTCACAATGCCTTGCTCTGGCGGTTAATCTCATCTGACATATTCTTTTTGAGAAGGGCATTCTGCTCGGCTTCTTCCTGCGCCGACAGCTTGGAATTGGGGTCTTGGAGAACGCTGAAACCGATGATGCTTTCGGTTACGGCCTGCTCGTTGGGTCATTGACTTTGCCGTCCTCTCTCACCACCGTGCGTACCGGCCTGGTACACGGCGGTTCGTTAAACCTCTGGTTGTTGCCAGCCCTTGGATTCCCTTATAAGGGTTTGCATTATAAAACTCAGCCCTTCGGTTTACTTTTGGAGTTCCGCTCCGTACTTCCACCTATACATGGTATTGTCTGCTTCATCGTTTTACAAAATGCACCTTTAGGTTGCCCGTTTAACGTTCAGCCCTTCACCTCTCTCGGCTACTATGGCCTCTGCTGACTCCTTTTCAAACCCTTGCAAATCACTTGGTTTGGTTGCCGCCGTCTGCATTTCGCTCGCTTAGGCCAACTTTTGAAAAGGTCTCCCCGGGTAAGAACGCATACTTCCGTCTCATGTGTCTGCCATATTTACGTAAATGCCCTCCGGGCAGCTGGGGCTTTAGTTTGTATTGTAACCTTACCCGAACATTCACGCCTCTGTATATGGTTTCTGTTCGTCAGACCAAGACTTTGCATTAGGCTTCCTTCAGATTCCCCCTCACGGCGGACACCCTTGCCTTCTGCTAACACTCCCGCTGCCAAGCGTGTTCGGGACTTTAACCCTAAAGTATACAACCATGCCGGGCGCACCAATAAAAAAGCATCCCGCAAATGCGGGACGATTTTGATAACTCCGACTCCCTAAGTTAATTACTCTATTACAAGCTTGGTACTTGTTGTGCCTGTACGCATACTTGCTTTCAGGCTATAGAAGCCGGCGGGCAACTGCAGGTTCAGGTTTACATGTTTACCTTGAGTCCGCTCGCTGTGAACAAGACGGCCAAGGTTGTCGTAAATGCTTACCGACTGAATGTCGTCGTTGGCATTCAGCTCAAACGCACCATTGCTCGGGTTTGGCATCAGGCTGAGTACGGGTGCTG
>JAZKBN010000027.1:77634-108502 GCA_040388605.1 Bacteroidota bacterium
TCGGCAGGACCGAAGAGCAGGGTGAGGCGGTAAGACTCGCCTGCATTGAGCATAAACGGCAGCTCAGTACCGGCTGTAAAGGCAAACACATTGCCTGTGCTGTTATCCAGTATGCTCAGGCTGAACTTTTCGGCCCAGTCTGAAAGTTCGGTAGCAGCCAGTCTGACACGACCTGATACACGGTTACGCATAACCAGGGTGAGGCTGTCGCCTGCGCTGATTTGCATAGCCGAGATGATATGTGCCATGTCCGCTGCAGGTTCAATCCAAAGGTTCAGGCCGCTGTAATTCATAAGCTTGGGAGCATCGAATTGGGAGTCGTAAAGCCTAATGGCTTCGGGCTTGTGGTTTACTACGGCCTCATCGGTATAATTACCGTCGGTAAGGCTCATGCGAAGTAAGCTTTGCGCGCTGCTGCGGAGTATATCAGCAGTTTGGGCAGTTTTAACTCCTTCTGAGGCCCTTAGTACCGGCGAGGTGCCTGTAGCGAGAACCTCGAAGCCCTGGCCCGATGCGATATAGCGTGAGCCTCCGTTTGCACCAATACCGCCTATATAAGTCGCATAGCTCTGCAATTTCTCGCGAAGAATGTATAACGAGTTGGCCATATTGGTTTTCACCCAGTCGGCATCATCCCAGTCTATGGTGCTTGGGTAGGGGTTACCAACCAGGTTCCATCCGCTTGTTGCACTGTTGCCGGCGCAGGTACCCGAGCAATAAGTTACAGGCAGGTTAACAGTACCTGTAGATGGCGGACCTGCCAGGCTTACGGTCGGTGCGGTGTTCAGGAAGTTTTTCAGGAACCAGATACGGAAACCTGTGCCCGGATTGGCCGGTACGGTCGCTGAAGCGGGCTTTACCCATCCTGCATTTGCCGGGTAGGTGTTGTTGCTGTTCGAGTACAACCATGCGGAGCTGTTATTGGAGCCACCTGAGAAGGTGGTACCGGCATAGATATTCAGGGGAGTCTGCCAGGCTGTTATCGTTTTGCCTGTTACCGGCGATGCCACCCAATAATAACCACCGTTATTACCTGTGCGTATAACCGTAGGGTCGAACCAGCGCTGGGCGGTGAAGTTAGCAGCACCTGTAATGGTTACCCCATTAAGTACTTCGTCGAGGCGTGCGGTTCCTGAGGCATCGGAATGGAGCGTAAACACTTTATTATCGAGGAAGAACTCTCCTGCGCTCACATTAAGCGTGTTCGTTACGCCGGATGGCTGGCTCAGGGTAAGCTTTACTCCGGTTGAAACGGTCAGGTTTCTCACTTTGGCAGGCAGGCCGGTTCCGGTTACCTGTGCGGAAATGCCGTTGTACTCGTAATCGGCGCCCGGGTTAAAATTGCGGGTGGTTGTGCGAACTGCGCCGGCATTGCCGGTTTGCGCTATGCCGTCCGTATTACAGATAACCAATTTCGCTCCGGCCGAGAGGATAAAGCTTCCGGGACCGTCGATGGTATTGCAGCCGGTTACCAGGGTTGCACCGCTTGGTACCGTAAAGTTGCCCTCAACGGTAAGGTTGCCACCCAAAGTTATTACAGGTGTGCCCACAACAGTAACATTGCGATAAGAACCGCTTACAGTTCTTGTTGCGCTTATGCGCAGGTCGTTGCCTTCCGAAACGAAAATATCAATAAATGAAGCCGTGCCGTTGCCGCAAACATTTGTACCGCTCACGCTCAGGCGGCCCGATGTCGCTGTTCCCGAGAAAGTAAGCGTGGCCGATGTGCCGTTTTGCGATATGGTAACTCCCGTTCCGTTATAGGTCCACGAATAGGCGTTTGCCCCGCTTATCGGGGTTAGACTATAGGTTTCGGTGCTTATTTGCAGGGCATCCTCGCTGCCGGAAATTGCGCCGGCAGTTCCGGGCAAGGTGCCGTTGGTTACAATTGTCGGGTTGCTTGTTGCCGAGGTGCAGGTGCCGTTGATCGCGAATACAGTGTAGGTTCCCGCAGCGCTTACGGTTATGCTTTGCGTGGTTGCGCCGTTGCTCCACTTGTTACCTGAAGCAGCCGAGGAGGTAAGCGTTACGTTGTCGCCCGAGCAAAGTACGGTTTGGCCGGTAATTTCTGGTTTTGCAGGCGTTTCGGTAACCGTTACTGTTCTGGCAGCGCTTACATTAGAAGTACAGCCCGAGGATATGGTTCTTACTGTATATGTGCCGGAGCCCGTTACTGTAATGATGCGCGTGGTTTCGCCGGTACTCCAGATATAGCTTGAGGCTGATGACGAAGTTAGTGTAACGCTGCCGCCTGAACAGAAACTTAGCGAACCTGTGACGTTAACAGTAGGAGTGCCGGGCGTGCTTGTTACCGTTACACTTACAGTATTGCTTGCGGCAGAAGTGCAGGCTGATAATATGCTCCTGACAGTATAATTACCTGAGCTTGCAACCGTAATGCTTTGGGTGGTGGCCCCGGTATTCCAATAGTTACCTGTTTCTTCCGATGATGTAAGCGTTACGCTGCCACCTGAGCAGAAGGTAAGCGGACCGGATGCTGATGCGGTTGGTGCATTAGGAGTGGTGGTTACCGTTACTGCTGAAGGTGCTGATGCGGCCGAGGTACAGGTTCCGTTTATGGTCTGCAGCGTATAGTTGCCAGAGGCGTTTACGGTAATGCCCGGTGTGGTGGCGCCGTTGCTCCATAAATACTCGGTAACTGTTTCGGGCAGCGTTATTTTACGAATGCGGTTATTGCTGTTATCGGCTATGAAGAGGTTGCCGTTAGCGTCGAAGGCAAGGTTACGCGGGTTGTAAAACAGGGCCGCTGAGGCAATGCCGTCGTTAAAGCCGGCGTAACTTCCGGCAACAGTGGTTACCAAGCCGGCAGGGGTTATTTTCCTGATACGGTGGTTGCCAAAATCGGCAACGTACACATTGCCCGATGCATCTGCAGTTACACCTGAAGGTGAGCTGAAGCGGGCAGCTGTACCGGCTGCATCGGTATTGCCGGAGGAAGTGCTTCCTGCCAGGGTGCTTACCAGGCCGGCTGGTGTTATTTTGCGAATTTGGTTGCCATAATATTCAGATACGTAAATGTTACCGGAAACATCGGCAACCAGGCCGGTTGGATAGGCGAAACTTGCCAGTGTACCTGTCGCGTTGGTGCTGCCATAATTGCCGCTTCCGGCAAATGTGCTTACAGTTCCGTCCGGTGTAATTTTACGAATCATATTGGCTTCCTGGTCTGTCACGTAAACATTACCTGCTGCGTCTGTGGCAACACATGCTATTCCGGTAAAGGTAGCAGATGCAGCAGGGCCGTTCGTGGTTCCGTACCCGCCGCTGCCGGCATAAGTACTTACATCGCCGTTAGGGGTAATCTTACGAATACGGTAATTGTATTTGTCGGCTACATAAATGTTGCCCGAAGCGTCGGCGGTTATCCCGGTGGGATAATAGAATTTAGCCGAGGTTCCGTTACCTTCGGCATACCCCGAGGTGCTTCCTGCAAAGGTGGTTACCACGCCTGCCTGCGTTATTTTGCGAATTCGGTGGTTGTCGTAGTCGGCCACATAGGCATTGCCGGCAGGGTCGAACGTAACTGCGTAAGGACTGTAAAATGAAGAGCCTGTACCTGTTCCGTTTTGGCTGCCCCTGGTGCCGCCTGCTAATGTGCTTGCAGTAGTAACAGGCGCGTTATAGGAAAGTGTAACGCTGCCGCCGGTACAAAGGTTGAGCGTGCCGGAGGCATTAATAACAGGCACCGAAGGTGTTTGTGTTACCGAAACAGTTATAGGAGCCGATGCAAGTGAGGTGCATGTACCGTCAGTTACCTGAACTGAATAGGTGCCGGAAGTGGATGCGGTAATGCTTTGTGTGGTTGCCCCGTTGCTCCAAATATTGCCTGAACCTGCTGACGAGGTAAGCGTTACACTGCCGCCTCCGCAGAAGCTGAGAGGACCAGAGGCCGATATAACCGGAGTTGTCGGCGAGGGGTTTACTGTAACGAGAACCGTGTTAGATGCCGCAGAGTTGCAGCCCGACGCAATGTAGCGTACCGTGTAGTTTCCGCCCTCGGATACCGAAATGGTTTGGGTAGTTGCACCGTTGCTCCACAGGTAACCCGTTGCAGCAAAGGTTTGGGTAATTTTGCGTACCCGGTTATTGGTTGCTTCGGCTATGTAAATATTGCCGGCAGCATCTAAAGTAATGCCCGCCGGGTTATCAAACTGAGCCGATGAGGTTGGCCCGTCAGCTGTGCCTAAGGTGCCTGTGCCGGCTATGGTTGTAACCGCGCCCGCAGGCGTTACTTTCCTAATACGGCTGTTATACTGATCGCAAACATACAGATTGCCGGTACCGTCAATGGCGATAGCGGTAGGGTAATAGAATTTTGCTGCTGTGCCTTGGCCGTCGGCGTAACCTTGGTTCAGGCCGGCTAAGGTGCTTACCATGCCTGTGGTTACGTTTATTTTCCTGATGCGGTGAATATCCCTTTCCACCACGTATATATTACCTGATTCGTCTGCGGCAACTGCATATGGCTGGCTGAATTGCGCAGCTGCAAGCGTTCCGTCGGCAGGGCCAGTAACGCCGCTTCCGGCTACAGTGCTTACGTCGCCTGAGGGTGATATTCTGCGAATGCGGCGGTTGTTGTGATCGGCCAGGTATAGGTTACCACCTGCGTCTATGGCCAGGCCGGCGGGGTAGCTGAACCGTGCGTTAGTGGCCGATCCGTCAGCAAAAGAGGCTGTTCCGGGACTGCCGGCAAGTGTGGTTACGGTGCCCGATGAGGTTATTTTACGAATAACATGGTTACCGAAATCTCCAACATACACATTACCGGAGGCATCAACGGCAATGCCGGATGGTGAGTTAAAGCTTGCCGCGGTGCCGTTACCGTTGGCAAAGCCTGCCGAACCGCTGCCGGCCAAGGTGCTTACAACACCCTCAGCCGTGATTTTACGAATAGCGTGGTTGTTACGGTCACAAACATAAAGGTTGCCTGATGCGTCGTTGGTAACAGCACATGCGCTGCTGAATTTGGCAGCGGTACCGGTTGCATTTACATAGCCCGCAGTACTGCCTGCCAGGGTGCTTACCGTCATTGAAGCAGCAGGCAAAGCCGATGCAGTAAGAGTAATATTGTTGCGCTCGCAGAAGCTTTGAGCGCCTGCCGGGCTTACAGTGGGTACCGCAATGGGAGCGGGCGTTACCGCTACAGTTATTGAGTTCGATTTGCCCGATGTGCAAATTCCGTCAAAGCGGACTACAGAATAAGTGCCCGATTTGTTAACGGTAATGCTTTGTGCATAAGAGCCGTTGCTCCAGAGGTTACCGGTAGCTGAAGACGAGCTAAGCGTAACAGTGTTATCTGAGCAAATGTTCAGCGGGCCTGTAGCCGTGATTGCAGGTGTGGAAGGCATTGCGGTTAATACAACAGCAACGGGTGTAGACGCATCAGAGGTGCATCCGGGTATTATGCCCTGTACGCTATAGCTGCCCGTTGTGCTTACGGTAATACCGGCGCCTGTACTGCCATTGCTCCAAAGGTAGCTTACCGGTGTTACCGGAATTGCAACTTTGCGAATACGATGGTTGCTGTAGTCGGCCACATATAAATTACCGGTGGCGTCAAAAGCTGTTCCCATGGCATAGTAGAACTTGGCATCGGTGCCTGCGCCGTCGGCAAAAGTGGTTTGCCCAAAATCGTAAGGGTTGTAGGTAAGCCCGGTAGCGGATATAAGCACCCCTTCAGCCGTCAGCTTTGAAATCTTATAAACGTCGCTTACAATTAAGTTTCCGGTTGGGTCAACTGTAATTCGCTGACCGCTTATTGATACAACGGTGCTTACAACACCTGACGGTGTAATTTTACGAATTTTGGCATTGTAGTAATCCATCACATAAATATTGCCTGAAGCATCGGCAGCAAGGCCTGAAGGATTGTTAAATGTTGCAGCCGTTCCGGTGCCGTCTGCCTGACCTTGGGTTCCGTTACCGGCAAGCGTGGTTACAACACCTGCAGGGGTAATTTTACGTATGCGGTGGTTGCCTTGGTCGGCTACATACACGTTTCCGAACGCATCGGTGGTAATACCTGCCGGGTTGTTAAATTTTGCCGCATTGCCGGTGCCGTCTGCAAACGTTACGCTTCCCGAGGTGCCAACGCCTCCGCCTGCCAGCAGGCTTATTGTGCCTTCGGGCGTCATTTTACGAATCACAGATGCATCGCTGATATAGAAATTACCTTCAGAATCTTTGGTAATACCGGAAGGGGATGAAAATACTCCTGAAGAAGCGGTGGTTACCACGCCGGCCGGCGTTATTTTCCGAATAAGGCTATAATAGCTGTCTGTTACATATATATTCCCTGATGCGTCGAAAGCCAGGTCGGTTGGGTTGTAGAATTTTGCCGAGGTGCCGTTTGCATTCAAAAGGCCTGCGGCTCCGCTGCCTGCAATGGTACTTACCGTAGTTGCAGTTGCGTTTGAGGCCGTTAAAGTAACGCTGCCACCTGTACAGAAATTAAGCGGGCCTGACGCCGTAACATTTGGCTTAATTGCTTTAAACGAAGCTGTCACACTTACCGGGGCTGATGCTGCCGAGGTGCACCCGTTTGCCGTTACCCTTACAGAATAAGTATTGCTTGTGCTTACTGTAATGCTTTGCGTTGTGGCTCCGTTGCTCCAAATATTCCCGCCGGCAGAAGATGATGTAAGCGTAACGCTTCCGCCGTAGCAGAATGACACCGGACCAGAAGCGCTTACAGTAGGTACTTCGGGGCTCTGAATTACAGCTGCCGTACCGGCAGCCGAGGTACATGTTCCGGATGTGAACTGTACAGAATAGCTGCCAGGCCCGGTTGGACTAATGCCTGAGGTTGTTGCCCCTGTGCTCCACAGGTAATTAAATCCGCTAACCGGAAGCACTATTTTACGTATGCGGTTATTGCTCCAGTCAGCCACAAACAAATTACCGGTATTGTCTAAGGCCAGGCCGTTTGGTGCATAGAACATAGATGCGTTGAGCGCCCCGTCGGTGGTACCGCTGGCACTGCCAGTTGGTAGGCCGGCTAATGTGGTTACCACACCTTCAGCCGTTATTTTCCGAATGCGATGGTTGCTCTGGTCAGCTACATATATATTGCCTTCAGCGTCAACAACAATACCTGCCGGATTGGCGAACTTCGCTGCCGTTCCTGTGCCGTCGGTATAACCTGATGCGCCGCTGCCGGCAAGGATGCTTACTGTACCGTCGGCAGCTACTTTGCGCACACGGGAGCTGCCCCATTCGGCAATATATATGATTCCCCTGTTCACATCGGCATACACGCCTGCGGGACGATAGAGCGCACCATCGGTACCTCCGTCAGTTAAGGTGCTTGTTGTACCGGCAGGTGTTATTTTCCTTATACGGCCTGAGCCGTATTCCGACACATATAAATTTCCGGCGTTATCAATGGTTATTCCGTTCGGAGAACTGAATCGGGCATCTGATCCGGTTCCCTGCGTTGTGCCTTCAGTACCATTGCCGGCAAAGGTTGTTACCACGCCTTCCGGAGTTATTTTCCTGATACTGTGGTTACCCTGGTCGGCTACGAACAGATTGCCGGACGCATCCATTACCATGGCAACAGGATTCTTAAACTTTGCAGCCGTGCCTGTGCCATCAGCATAGCCGGATGAACTGCCGGCAAATGTGCTTACAACACCTTCAGGTGTTATTTTGCGAATGCGGTGATTGTTCCAGTCTGCTATATACATATTGCCTGCCGCATCGAATGTTAAGCCGACCGGGCCGGCAAACCTGGCTGCTGACAGTACACCGTCAACAGCGCCTGCTTCAGCTCCGGCGTAAGTACTTACAGCCCCCGCCGTTAACACAGATAAGTTAGGATTACTGCCTGAACAAAAAGAGGCTGAGGTAATAACAGGAACTCTTGCAGTGTTCGGTACAGTAACAGTAATCGCTGCGCTAACCGATGTACAAATACCAAGAGGAATTCTTACTCTGTACACGCCGGTTCCTGTAACTGTAATGCTTTGGGTGGTGGCTCCGGTGCTCCACAGGTTACCCGTAGCTGCCGACGAAGTTAATGTAACACTTCCGCCGGGACAGAAGCTTAATGGGCCCGAGGCGGTAATTGTGGGTACATCAGGCATAGGGCTTACCGTTACCTCACTTACTGCCGATGCAGCCGAGGTACATGAGCCGGCAACAAGTTGCACCGAATAGCTGCCTGCTGTACTTTTAGTTATTGACTGTGTAGTTTCCCCGGTATTCCACAGGTAACCTATAGTTGAAAAGGTTATTTTCCGTATCAGATAGTTGGCATAGTCACCTACGAAAAGATTACCGGAAGCGTCTGCCGCAAGCCCGAAAGGTGTTTTGAATGTTGATAAATTCAGAATGCTGTTAACAGCGCCACTGGAATTGCCTGTCAGGGTTCCGGCTACGGTGGTTACCACACCACCCGATGTGATTTTCCTGATGCGGTTATTATTTTGATCTACCACGTACAAATTGCCTGATGCATCCGTAACAAGGCTGCCGGGTAAGCTAAACTGTGCTGCGGTGCCGGTTCCGTCGGCATAACCTGATGTGCTGCCGGCCAGGGTGGATACAGTACCGCCGGAAGTAATTTTCCGAATGCGGTTATTGCCGGCATCGGAAACGTACATATTTCCTGAAATGTCAAACACAAGAGCCATTGGTCTGTAGAATCTTGCCGCTGTGCTGCTGCCGTCGGCCGTGCCCTGCGAACCTGCACCGCCGGCAAAATTGCTTGTGGTGCCGTCAGGTGTCACCCTACGAATTCGGTAGCCGCTGTACTCTGATACATATAAGTTGCCTGCTGCATCAATACCTATGCCGTGCGGGCCGTTGAATTGCGCATTGGTGCCGGTGCCCTCGGTATTACCGGCAGTGCCGCTCCCGGCGAGGGTTGTTACATTTCCGTTTGGCGCTATTTTCCGAATACGGTTGTTGCCGTAGTCGGCCACATAAACATTGCCTGCGGCATCAGCAACCACCGAAGTCGGGTTTCTGAATTGTGCCAGGGTGCCATTGCCGTCAGCAAAGCCCGCTGTACTGCCTGCCAGGGTGCTTACTGTACCATTTGGTGCAATTTTCCTGATGCGGTGGCTTTCGCGTTCTGCCACATACATATTGCCTGCTGCATCGAAGGCAAGACCAAAGGGGCCGTTAAGTGTGGCCTGCGACAGGGTGCCGTCGGCAGAGCCGCTTGTGCCGGTACCCGAATAAGTGGTTACGAAACCGTTTGAGCTCAGAGTCGCCGACAGTGTAACGCTGCTGCCGGAACATAAGTTAAGTGTTCCCGACGCGTTAACACCGGATGCCGGAAGGCATTGCCCCATGCCTGTCAGGGGCAACAGCCAAATTAGAATGAAGGCAGCGCATAGCTGCCGCATAAGGTTGAATTGTTTCATGATACTTGTATTACAGAATTTTTTATCCGGAACATACACCTTGCCCTGCAGGTATAAATTGAGTGAAATGTGTATGTGCGCATAGAGTAATTGTCAAGTTTACAAGTCAATTCTTTAACCGCCAGATGTGTGGGACCGAACTCGCAATTACGGGACGAAACCACCTGTTTCAGGGATAAATTGAATTACATGAACTGGAAATTATGCAGGTTTTTCCCTGTGATCATGCATTTGAAAACGGGTATCGGAACTGTTTGAGGTTAACTTTTGATTAAAAGCATGGGCTTTTACCTGTGCGTTTACATACCCGTTAATGATGCGCGCACTTTATTATTACTGTAGCCAGGTTTGGCTATTTATACTCACTTAAGTCAGGTATATATTTGCAGCCTGAAAAATGCCTGTTTTCAGCGTTCTGTCCCTGTTTTAGTGCGTTTTGTCCCAATGCGGCCAATTTTTGCAGCAGGATTTTGCTATTAGATTAATATTGTTTTAATCTTAGCGCTATAAGCAGGTTGCTTCAGCCGACTAACGACAAGTTTTGCACATAATAAAAATGTTCGTTTCCATTTGCCTGTATACCATCAACAGGTGCGAACCTTACAGATACATTCTGTTGCTGCTTACACTGTTCGCTACGCTCAGCGCCCATGCTCAGGATTATGTTGTGAGCCTCGACAGCTGGGGCGTAAAAGATGGCCTGAGCCACCGCGAAGTAAACTGCATTTTTAAAGATCGCGAGGGATTTATATGGGCCGGAACCGCCAATGGCCTGAACCGTTTCGACGGCTATAGCTTTAAGGTTTACCACATGCAAAACAGCATGTTGCCTTTCAGCAATTTTACAGGCATTGCCCAAGACAACGCCGGCAACATTTGGCTTCTTGGCTCTAATACCGGTAATAACATCTGCGCTTTTAACCCCGTTACCGAAAAGGCTGCCCCTTTGCCAAAAGGCCTGCCTTCCCAAGCCGATTTTATAAGCAAAGCGCCTGACGGAACAATTGTAATAGCCTACGAAAAAGCCGAGGAGTTTTACTCTTACAGCTCGCCCAAAGGCGTGAGCCATATTAAAATTCCAGGTCACGGCGCTTTGTTTTTCAGTGGCATATCTGAAAACGGAACGGCTTGGTTTACTGACAGTCACCAGAGGTTTTACGAATACAGTTTAACGGGTAAGCTGCTTAAGCAGGTAGCTGTACCGTTTGAAAACAGCATGGGTGGCGTGTCGAAATACACGCCGGGGGCCGGTATCGGCTTTAATAACCTGGCAGAAAAAAAAGTGTATATACTTGACAAAGAAGGCATAATTAAAAATATAGATTACAGCCAATTTACCCCCGGCCTGAAAGAGGATGCCGTTTTTTATACTGGCGTTAATGATGTTGTATGGCGTCAGGCAAAGCTCTACACCAGGAAAGAAGGCTTAATTTATACCGTTCCCAAGCTGCATTATAAAGATCTCAGCGGGGTAACAAGGGCTTTCTGCATGGTAATGCCCGGCGATATCTGGATTGGGAGCTCTTATGGCCTCTACCATTTAACAATAGCCCCCGGACTTTTTAAAAAGCTGCATTACCTGCAAAACATTGAAAGCACGGTTCAGAAGAACAGCTTCAGGGGAATAGCGCTTCACAGGGGCAGTATTATATCCGCCAGCGAGGAAGGAGGGCTATATAGTTATAACCCGGTCAGCGGTCAGCAAAAAGCATTGTTTTCAGCACTCGACAAGTCGTTCACGCGCTTTTATGCCATTGCCTCCATTAATTCCGAGCTGTATTTTGCCTTCGAAACCAATATGTACAGGTTCGATATGGCTGCAAAAAAGCCGAAGCTAATCACCAGGCTTGAGCACGACTGCTGGAGCATTTATAAATACACACCCGATACGCTTTTGTTAGGTACCTCTAAGGGTTTGTACCTGCTCAATATCAAAACCGATAAGTCCGTCCCTTTTAACAGGTACGGCAAATTTGCGGGGCTTGCCGTAACCATGGTCAGTGCATTTAAGCGTGCAGGTAATAAGTTGCTTATCTGCTCTGAGGAAGGTTTATATGTTGCTGATACAAATTTGAATATCAGGGAAAAGTACGGGCATCTTGAACCGGGCAGCAAACACCTCAGCCCGCGCAACTATAACAATGCCTATGTTGATAACAACGAAAATGTTTGGCTTGCAACCGGCGGCGGGCTGTTAAAATGCAATTTCGATTCCGGCATGTGTAAAGGGTACACCACTGCCAACGCACTAAGCAATAACACAATTTATGCTGTAGAAGGTGATAAATTCGGTATGCTGTGGCTCAGCAGCGATTATGGCATCATGTGTTTTAATCCCCGAACCGAACAGGTAAAAGTTTTCCTGACCCAACAGGGCGTTACCCATAACGAGTTCAACAGAATTTCCTGCTGCCGCGACAATAACGGAATAATTTACTTCGGCTCGCTTAACGGCATTACGGTTGTCGATCCGGCTCGTTTCAGGTCGAGCAGGCTAAATGCGGCCACCATGCCCCTGGCCATTACCGCCGCCGAAAAATATGATCCTGACAGCAACCGCTTCGTTGATTATACCGCCGCCCTTAACAGGCAAAATACCATAGAGCTGCCGCCCAGCCAACAATATTTTAATGTGCAGCTTGCCCTGCTTAATTACCGCGATCCGCAGCATACCATTTATTCTTACAAACTTGAAGGGGTAGACGAGCAATGGCATTCACAGCCATATAACAATTTCAACTTCGGCACTTTTCCCTACGGTGAACATACCCTGCACTTTAAAGCTAGGGCTGCCGACGGTACCGAAAGTACCGAAGAGAAAGTTATTGTAATACTGGCAACTGCGCCGCTGTACCTTAAAAAATGGTTTATAGCAGGCGAAGTAATGCTGGCCCTGCTTATAGGCATTACCATGTATTTAAGCCGCACCCGCCGCTTAACCCGTGAAAAGCAAAATCTTGAGCTGGTAGTACAAAAACGGACATTCGAACTGCAAAAACTGCTTGAGCAAAAAGATGTGCTGATGAAGGAAACCCACCACAGGGTTAAAAATAATTTACAGGTAATCAGTGCTTTGCAGCAAATGCAAAGCAATCGCAGCACAGATCCGCAGGTGAAGGCAGCGCTTAATGAGAGCCAGAACCGCGTGCTTTCCATTGCCTTCATACACCATAACCTGTATCAGCAAACCGAAAATATTAAGGGAGTAGAGATGCATATTTTTCTCAACGAGCTTGTACAGCATATAGCCGATATCTTTAAAAATCCGGGCCTTACGGTAAATGTTGAACGCCATGTGGAAAACATTTTCCTGGATATAGACAGCGCCGTTCCGCTTGGTTTAATAATGAACGAGCTGCTAACCAACAGCTATAAATACGCTTTCAAAAACACCGGGCCGGGCAGTATAGGAATATGGCTTAACCATTTAGGAAACGGCCGTTACAATTTTACCTATACAGACAGCGGCCCGGGCCTGCCGCCCGGCACAAAAATAGAATCTGCAAACACGCTTGGTCTCAGGCTTGTGAAGCGCCTGGGCCGTCAGCTGAACGGCACTTCCCAATATAATAACGAAACGGGCTTTCATTACAACCTGGTTTTTGAAGACTACGAAGCCCGCAATATTGAAAAATAGTAACATGCATAACCTTAAAATCGGAATAGTTGAAGACGACTTAATTATTGCCGAAGCACTGATTGAAATGCTGCAGGAAAGCGGCTACACCGTTACCGAGCCTGCAACAAGATACAGCGAAGCCATAGCCATGATTGAAGCCGACAAGCCCGATCTGCTGCTGCTGGATATTAACCTGCCGGGCAGGCTTAACGGTATAGCCATAGCACGTACAATCAGGGAAAGCTTTAATATCCCTTTCATTTTCCTTACTGCCAATACCGATTTCGATACCATTGAACGGGTTAAGGAAGTGCAGCCGTCGGCTTTCCTGGCCAAGCCGGTAACCAAGGCGCAGCTTTATGCTGCCGTGGAGGTAGCCCTGGCAACTTATGTAACCAACAGCCGGACCGAAAATGATGAATCAGAGCAAAAGCCTGATTTCCTGTTTATTAAAGAAGGCTATGGATACAAAAAAATAAAGCATGATGAGCTTATTTTTGTGCAGGCCGAACAAAATTACCTGCATCTGCAATTAGCGAACGGTAAAAATTACGCGCTACGACAAACCCTGGGCGATTTTTATGAAAGTATGAGCAATGATATGTTTATAAGAACACATCGAGGCTTTATTGCTGCCATTGATAAAATAAAGGAGGTTTCGGCCGACGAGCTGCTCATGGAGCAGGGCTACAGGGTACCTATAAGTAAAACCTACAGGGCCGATGTGATGAAAGCCCTGCGAATAAAGTAAACCGATAAGGCTGGTATAAGGCGCATAACGGTTCCTCTTAATTTCATTTTTATCCCTAAATTAGGTTGTTCCGTCCCTCAATCAGGTGTTTTTGTACCTGCCTTTAGCGCATGGTTTTTAACAGGCTTATGTTTGTGGAAATGGCGCTGTACAACCTCGATAACATACACCTTCATAAGCACATAAACGGCATAAACTGTCCCGGTTGCGGAGGTACGCTAACAAAGAGCGATGAAGGAGGCACTAAGCCATCCCTGCTTCAAAAACTATTTTATGTTGGCAGGCGACAAAAAAGAAACCACTACAGGTGTACTGACTGTAACAACAATTATAAGCTTATAGGCATAAGTTAAGTACCTGAAAAGCTAAAGCGCCGATACCAGATGCTAAGGCAATTTTTCTGTAAGTGCATGCTGCGTCCGTTTGTGCTGCTTTTCAGGGATGCAAAAATTTATAAATCGGATTATTGGTGATATAAAAACCTCTTCGGCGATGCTGAAGAGGTTTTTGCTGCTCAAAAATTTACAAGCATGCATATACACTAATCTTTACTTCGAGTATCATAGTCTTTAAAGTCGAGGAAAAAACAGAACCCTTCGTTATTATGATTGGTTAATTTTCCGTTCAATTGTCGGCTAAGCTGTTTTACCAGTTTTAAACCTAAAGTGCCGGCAGAAAAGAAATCGCTGCCGGGTGGTAGTCCCGGTCCTGAGTCGGAATATGAAAAGCTGTATTGTCCGTTGCCCGGGCTTTGCAGAGAAATAGTAATGCTGCCGCTGTCTGTTTTATTGAACGCGTATTTGTAGCTGTTAGTTAGCAACTCATTAATAATCAAACCCAATGGCACAGCTGAATCAATATCCAGGAAAATATTATCTACCTGCTGCTTTACTGAAATATTAACACCGGGGTTGCTGAAGACATCGGCAATGTGGGTAGTAAGCTCCTTTAGGAATATGGCCATTTCCACGCCTTTAATATTATCTGTCTGCTGATACAGATTATGGTGAATAAAGGCTATGGAAAGAACCCTGTTCTGACTCTCGTTAAGCGCCGCTTTTACTTGTGGGTCGGCACTACGGCTGCTCTGCATTTGCTGCAGGGCGCTTATAACCTGCAAATTGTTTTTAACCCGGTGATGGGTTTCTTTCATCAGTATATCCTTTTGTTCAAGCAGGCTGTGTAAATCAGCGGTACGCCGCTGAACCAGGCCTTCAAGCCTTTGTTTGTCGTTGGTAAGGCTGCGCGTACGAAGCATGTACAAACCGCCGGCAGCAAGCAGGAATAAGCAAATCTCAAGCGCGATAAACCATTTTCTGAGGTATATAGGTGCAGGTGCAATTATTGTAAATACCCTGTCTGTTTCAGCGGTTGTACCATCAGCAGCCCTTGCCCGGAAATGAATATTATGTTCCCCGTACGGAAAGTATCCGAAGTTGAAGCTGTTATCAGATTGGGAATGCCACTCCTGCTCCATATCTTCAATTCGGTAGGAATAAATGGTATGCTGCGGATCGCTGTAATTGAGAAGCGCCAGCCGAACACTGAAATATTGTTGCCGGGCAGGTAAATCTATGGTATTCAGGCGGTTTAAGTCGGCAGTGTAATCAATCAGCTTCCTGCTGGCTGAGTTGTATTTTTGGGCATCTATAACAGCGAGCGGGGCAGTTGAAAGACCTGCCTGCCCTGACCCTTTGCCTGCAAAATTATCAGGGTCAACCACAGTAAGTCCATTCAGCGACCCGAAATAAAGTTTGCCTGCGGAATCACTGCAAAATGAAATACGATTAAACTCGTTATGCGATACGCCATGACGAGCCAAGTACACTTTAATGTCTTCATTTTCTGGATTAAAGCGCATTATTCCCAAATCGGAGCTCATCCAGATCATGCCTTGCCTGTCGACAGCAACAGAATATATAATATTATTGCTTAGTCCGTCGGCAGTGGTGTAAAGTCTGTTCGTTTTAAAATCCGGTGATACGCGCAGCAAGCCGGCATTGGTAGCGAACCAAATACGGCCTTTAGGGTCAGTGCAGGCATGGTTATAACTGCGCGGGCTCAGATGCCTGTTATTGTGTTCGGCATGGCCGTATTTGTCTATAATGTTAAAGCCTGAATCGGCTATATAAATACCTTCGGCGGTGCATATGAGCAGCTGATTGCCCGTCTTTTTAAATGCGTTCACCATGGTTACACCCAGTTCGCCGAACCTGCCATACCTTGTAAAAGGGCTTACTTTACCGCTTGGTATAAGCAGCCAATACAAGCCTTTTGAAGTGCCCAGCAACAGGCTGTCGGGACTATGGACATATATGCTCCAACAATCGTGGTCGGTTTCAAGAACAGCAATTCTTTTCGGTGCGGCCCCGTTTACGTCGGTTTTATATATACCGGTATTGGCAGCGAAAAAAACGGAGTTGTTTACAGATGTTAACGCATAAAAACGATTAAGGCCGCTTTGGGGAAACAGGTGTTTTTGTTCTCCGGATATAGGGTTATATCTGAATAATCCGCCTTCCTCGCTTGCCGCTATAAGCATACTCCGGTGCATTACCAACCCCCTAAAGCTGTTCTTAGTATGGGTGCTTTCAGCATTGTACAGATAATGCAGTCGGCTGAAAAGACTTCGGGTAATGGTTAAATGGTAGAGTCCGTATGAGCTGCCTATCCATATATCGCCCGGGTTCACCATGCAAAAGCCGCGAAGCTGGCTCGATAAATCGTTATAATACTGCGAAGGAACGGTGTATATCAGGCCTTTGCCACGGGTGTAAACACGGCCCTTACGCCAAACCAGGTCATCTAAGCCCGAATAAAACACGGCATCCTTATATTCGGAAGGCACCGGCGTATAGTCAATAAGCCGGATATTGCCTGATTTATCAAGCAGGTAGAAATTCGGATTTTTGCTGCTGTTATAAAAGAAGGAAAGCCCGGAGCCTGCGTCGAAGTCGTTCATGCGATCGGGGACCAAATTTCCGAGTGTGTTTACCTGTTTGAGTAAGATACCGTTCGTGTCGTATTCGGCAAAAACGGTTTTCCTGTCGGTAAACCAAAGCGTTTCTTTTTCTGAAATACCGCAGAAGCGTGAATGCTCTTTAACCTGGGTTTTGTAGCTTTTAGTACCTTTTGCATGACTGTAGGTGTAAAATTTGCCACCTTTTTGGTACGACAGAATAATGGTTCCGTTTCGGGTACCTGCTAAATAATCGGCCTGCCGGGGCAGGTTGGCGGGCAAGGGCAACGCCCGTTCAGTAAACGGATTCAGTATGCTTATGTTATTGCCGGCGTTTGGGCTCAGCAGCCAAATATTGCCTTCATCGTCCTGGGTAATGCCTATGAAATCGTTAAAAGGCAAACCCGTGTTTTGAGTGTTGTAAACTTTAAAGCTGTAGCCATCGAAGCGGTTGAGTCCGTTTGGCGTACCGACCCACATAAAGCCTTGCCTGTCTTTAAAAATGCCGTTAACTTCCCTGTGGCTGAGCCCGTCGTTAACTCCCCAACCTGTTGTGTTAATTATATAATCCTGCGCACTTACATGCGATACGGCAAAAACATATAAAATCGCGATAAGCAGGTATGAAGCCCTTCCACCCTTTTTGAACGTACCACATGCAATCCCCATTACTTTCCTGAATAATCCATGATTTGCCGCAATCGTTCGTTCGGCGGTATTTAAGGCATGAACTTACAAAAATAGCTTCATTACTTAAAATTACATAGGTAACAGGCACAGTTTTGTGCTTTTAAAGGTCTGCATATAATTTCGGCTTCAGGAATTAATATAATAATCGCCTTATTAAAATCGGGATTACGGTAGTAAGGTAATCAGTACTCGGGTTAAATTGCTCAAAGCTGCAACAGTAACCCGGGCCCTTAAAAATTCAGTCAGAACCTGCCGTTTATAAGCTTCGGTGTAACTCTAACCATGCGAATGGTTATTTTGATTTTAGGCCACTTTAGCATTAACCACCAGATTTCGGATTAAGTAACCACCGATTCCGGGAAAACTGAGCGCTGACTTAGTCCGACAGGGGTTATGAAAATCCCAATTAAAACAGCATTTTCAAAATTAAATATAGTAATGGCCTGAAACACTGACTTAGGAACAGATTCCATGTAGCATAATTAAAATGCTGACAGGCTGCAAAAAGCCATAAATTAAAAACTATCGGTTTGTTTGCAAATAAAAAAGGATTTACATTTTTTGTCGTGTAAGTCCTTGATTTTCAGGTGGGCCTGCTTGGAATCGAACCAAGTACCCTCTGATTATGAGTCAGATGCTCTAACCTAGTGAGCTACAGGCCCGGAAGCGAAACAAAGGCGTTTGTGCTTCTGAGGGCACAAAAGTAGTAAATTCAGTGGTGTTGCCCAAATTAGATTACGAATGATTTAAAAAAAATTAATAGGCACTCTTTTAACAGTTAGCCTCCTCCTGAAATCAGGCAGCAAGCCGGGTAAATTCAATTATTCAGGCTTAATCATTAAACATTCCCTTAAAATATTACATTAAGCCCTGAGGAGCTGTACAAGGTAAATTTGGTTACTAAAAGCGGTTTCATGAATATTATATTCTATTGACCAGGTAACCTACTATGAAGCGAATTATTATAATTGAAGATGAAGCCATTCTTGTTAAATCCCTGGAGTATTTACTGAAGCGACTTGGGTACGAAACCGTTGCATCTGCCGACAACGGGGCTGATGCAGTGAAGCTTATAAATGATTTAAAACCTGACATTGTTTTAATGGACATAAGCCTGCACGGCGAAACTGACGGTATTGAAACAACTGAGCTTATAAATCAAACAGAAAACCCTCCCCCGGTAGTATTCCTGACTGCATACAGCGAAGAGGCCATTTCGGCACGGGCAAAAAATGTAATGCAGTTCGGATACATTCTTAAACCTGTTGATGAAAGAGAACTGGCAGTAACATTAGAGTTCGCCCTTTTTAGAAAGCTGGTATCTGACAGGGAACGCGCAACAGCCAAAACTTTGGCTACATTGGTTAACTTAATAGATTCTGTAGTTATAATTATAGACAGCAAAGGATATGTTAAAGACTTGAGCCCCAAGGCATTAACATTACTTAAAACCGATAAGGAAAATTGCAGCAGTATTAAATTCGGTGAAATATACAGTTTTGTTGCCGCACCACATATCAGGCCATTATGGGATCCGGTGGAGCATACCTTGAAAACGGGTAACCATTTTGATTTTCCGGAAGACTCTTTTATGTTAAAAAATGAAAAGGTACTCGCAGAAATAAGCGCGGGAAGCCTGATGCCGGTATTAAGCGGTGAAACAGTGCAAGGCGCTTTGCTCGTGCTTAAAACCAAATCAAAACCCAATGAATCAAGGCCTTTTACTGAATTTGAATAGGTAACAAAGCTTTAATAACACCTGACCTGAATTATAAATCGGTAAAAAATTGTTCATTTTAGTTTATTTTCAGCAACAAACTTACTCTTTTTGTTATCGCAAGGGTTTTGTTGGAGTCTTCGCCGGCAGTAAAGGCAAAAACGTGAAAATCACCTCCTTCTTTAAGTTTTAACTGCTTCCTTAAATCATCGACCCCAATTGGAAAGTTGCGGACAGATAAATTTGCCTTCATGCCCGGCAGATGCTCTTTGAGCGCTTTTCCTGAAACAGGCAACAGTTCTGCTATTTCAAAAATACGGCCCGGGAATTCAACGACAAGCTTATCTGAAGTATATAAATGCGTATTGGGATGTAATTTAAACAAACCAAATTTTTGAGCAACAACCTTAAATGCCCCCGCCTTTAAAACGGCAGCATTGGGTTCATATAAATATTTTAAAGGAACTGAATAACGTGATTCCGCAATTTGCTCCGCTGTTCGCGTGAATGAAAGCAGAGCAGTTTGCCCGCTATTCAGATTTACAGCATTTATAACAGGCTCAGGGGCTTCATTTTGCTGATATTGGGGCGTAAGGATATATAATAACTCTTTTAGCTCGCCGGCTACAGCAACAGCAAATACAGACCGGCAGGTTGCACCTGCACTGCTAAGCTCTCTAATATCAAATTGTATGTCATCCATGGGAGATGCTTTGACCATGAGCATGGAACCCGATTGAAAAACAGCAGGCACCAAGTCTAATACATTAGGTGTGCAGGCGGCAAATCCGGTTGCTTTTAGGCCTTTATCGGTACGTCTTGAAGGGTCAATATAGTATGCTATAGGGTTTACAGAAGGATTTATAGTGTTGATTGCGGGCGCAGCTAAATATTCTTCAGCGGTGCCCAAAAAGGTACTTGTGTTAGTAAGGCCTGCCTTTTCAAAGTTATACCCGACTATTTGATGCAATTGTAACGAGGGCTCAACATGCACCACTGATTTAAACCGCTTTGCAAAAGAGGCAGAATCTATTCCGAAACCGCCTGTAAGATCAACCAGGTCACATTCCGAAGCAGGACATAATAATGAAACAGCTTCGGCATAAATTTCGGCTTTATATTCTGCTGTTTGCCAGGAGCTGCTTTGCTCAAGGTTTAAAGCAGGCGGAAAAAGGAGGTTCCTGTTTTCATACCAGGGCGGGTGTTTTAATTTCAGCTTTTGCCTGCCGGAAATTTGCGCAGCAAGATCTGCCGGGCTGATGCCTTCAAATTTATTGAGGCTGCCCTTCATTAACAAAGATACAACATCGGCATGCCTGTTGGCCCACAGGAAGTCAAGCACAGGGGGTTGGGTTAATGCCTGTATTTTTATGTACTGCCCCGCCCCGATTACCTGTTGTTCATTTTCATGGTTCATAAACCTTTGGGCTATTCCTGGAAAAACACCCGCTTAACCCGCTCACTGATAGCGGTAAGTACTTCATACGGAATTGTGCCCAATGATTTGGCCATTTCACTGATAGGCAGACCGGCTCCGAAAACGGTAACTTCATCGCCCTCAGAAGCGGGAATACCGGTAATATCTATCATTGTCATATCCATACACACAGTACCAATAACCGGGGCTGTTTGGTTATTAACCAATACACGACCTTTTCCGTTGCTCATACGGCGGCTGAAACCATCGGCATAACCAATGGCAATGGTTGCAATGGCGCTGTCTTTTTTAGCTTTGCCCTTGCGGCCATACCCTACACTTTCACCGGCCTTTATATGAATGATTTGTGATATGGTAGTTTTCAGGCTGCCTACAGGCTGCAGCAAACCTTCCATTTCAGGGTTAGGCTCTATGCCATACAGGCCAATTCCCAGTCTTACCATATCGCCCTGGGCATAGGTAAAGCGGCTTATGCCTGCAGAGTTGAGAATATGCTTTATCAGGGGTTTACCCAATGCCATTTCCAGAAAGGGGGCCGATGTATAAAAATCTTCGATCTGCGCATGTGAAAATGCATCATGCTCTGGTTCATCGGCACCGGCAAGGTGGCTGAAAACAGAAACAGGCTCCCATAAATCAGCATACTTTTTAAGCAAATCAATTAAGAGCTCCAGCTCATGCGAACGGAAACCGAGGCGGTGCATACCGGTATCGAACTCCAGGTGAATTTTTGGCTTGGGGCGGTTCAGCTCAGGCAAGGCAAGCAGGTAATCGGCAAAAGCCTGCATGATACCAGGGTTATATAAATCAGGCTCGAGCTTATTTTGAATAAGCTGGTGAAATGCTTCAGCAGCCGGGTTCATCACCATTATTGGCAAGGTTATTCCCTGGCGACGCAATTCAACACCTTCATCGGCATAGGCTACCGCCAGGTAATCAACACGGCGGAACTGCAGGAGGTTGGCTATTTCATAGCTCCCGCTGCCATAAGCAAAGGCCTTTACCATAACCATAATCCTTGTTTGCGGCCTAAGCAGGCTGCGATAGGTTTTCAGGTTATGCGCCACTGCATTCAAATCTATCTCGAGGCGGGTACCATGCACCTTTTCCTGCAAGGCTGAAGCAATGCGCTCGAAGCCGAAAACACGAGCGCCTTTCACAAGAATAAGCTCATTGCGAAAGGTCAGGTTTGGAAAGTCTGTAAGGAAAGCCTCGGTATCAGGGTAAAAGGAAGACCCTGCACCAAAATCTACAGTATGCCTGCTTAAACCCGGACCAATACCAATAAACCGGCTGATGCCCTGTGCGCGAACTATTCGGGCTATTTGCTTATACAGCTCATCGCGGTTGCCGCCGCTTTCATACATATCGGAAAGAATAAGGGTCATTCCTTCTTTGACGCTCCGATTCTTCTGATGCATGGCTTCCAATGCAGTAAGCAGGCCGCCAAGATCATTATTATAGCTATCGTCTATTATATAGCAATTATTAATACCCTTACGGAAGGCCAAACGCATGGCAACATTCCGGAGCATTAATATACGGCGCTGAATATCGACAGGCTTGAGGCCGAAGTGCTGGGCAACTGCAATGGCGTGCAGGATATTCTCGGTACCGGCAGCGTCGGCAAAGGGCAGGATATATGAGGCTGCGCTGCCTTCGGTCAGAAGGCGAACCCGTGGTCGGCCCTGATTATCTGCCCCCTCCTGGCGGGCATGCCAGGGCTGCAGCTTTGGTCCTTTAAATTTCAGCTTTTCAATGAGCCTGCCTACATCGTTGCCGCCATCTTCCCGGTAAAACAGGTATTCTGCGTTTTGGAAAAGCATCAGCTTTTCTGCTGTCTTTTTTTCGCGGCTTAAGAAACCTTCATCGTGCGCGGTTCCTATATTGGTAATTATACCAACATCGGGCTTTATAATAGCTTCAAGCCGCATCATTTCCCCGGGCTTGGAAATACCGGCTTCGAAAACTGCTATGTTGTTCCTTCGGCTCATTTGCCAAACGGACAGCGGCACCCCAATTTGTGAATTGTAACTTTGAGGGCTTTTAACAACTGAAAAATCAGGGCTCAGTAGTTCGCTGAGCCATTCTTTTACAATGGTTTTACCATTACTGCCTGTAATTGCAATAACAGGAATACGGAATTGCCTGCGGTGGTATTCTGCCAAAGCCTGCAAGGCCTGCACAACGTTTATAACCTCCAGCACATTGGCCTTCGGAATATCGTTTGGCCTTAGGCGGTTGCCATGACCATATTGCACAACAAAATTGCGGAAGCCCTTTTCATAAAGCTCCGGAATAAAAGATCTGCCGTCGTTACGTTCGCCGGGTATAGCAAAAAAAAGTGTTGTTTCAGGATTAGCCTGTCGCCGACTGTCTGTAAGCAAATCGCTGAAGACTGCCTCAGGGGCAGGCAGGCGCAGGGGGTGCGCGGCCATTATTTCAGCGGCCTTCAGAAGGTTATACATACGTTTGGAATACCGTGCAGGGCCGCAAAGATAGCCCTATAATCAATATCGGATCTATTCCTGCATATATACCATAAATTTACTTAATGGTTTTATAAGTTTATTTCTGCCAAAATTAGAATGCCAAATAAATGTAACAATTCAGGCCGGGTTTTATAAGAGACCGGTTAATTTTTATGGCCCATTGCTTTAACTGAATTGATTTAATATTACCCAAAACGCCGTGGTGAATGTTTATTGAGCTTTGTATAAAACGGATGATGCCCTTGTGACTTTTGGTGTTTGTGAACCTTGGTGGCTCTTCGGTTGAAAAATGAAGCTTTGTTTGACGGATATTTATCGGAAGCGGGATTAGGGGCGGAAGCAGCTTTTCCGGATGTAAGCCCCGGATTTGAAAAATCACCTGTTTGATTATTTCTGCTTATTTGACTGTTGCTTAAGGTACCTGTTGTTGGGTTATTAAGGCTTTCGGCGAAACCAGATGCTGTTTTGGTGTTATTGCCTCCTGTTGTATGCGCTGAAGCACAATCAGAAACCAAAACCTTTGGTACTGAAGGATTCGAAGAAGCAGAAATTGCTGAACTATTGCCCTGATTTGAAGCAGGATCTGAAACAGCTATAGTTTCTGATTCAATATTACCTGCGGAAGCCGGCCCTGATTGTATATCAGCAGCTATTGTTCCTTGGTTTAGTGGGTCCACAGATACGCAGGGGCGATTACCCGGCGCTTCAGCTTCTTCTTTCTCGTTCTTTAAATAATCAGTAAGAGCTGCCATGTGCCCGGCTACTTTATCTTCGAGATCGGCATCTTCATAGTCATTATCCTCGGCATCACGATCCTGTTCCGGATCAAAATCCGTATCAGGGGCTTCGCCTTTATCTTTACCGGGCATGCCGTTGAGCAGGTTTACAACGAACTGAGTTGGGGGGCTGTTATCTTCGTGCTCAATTTTTTGACCGTAACCATGCTGAATTTGGTGCCAAAGGCGCATGGCCGTAACACTGCCGTTTATAGCTGCCTTGTAAATGGCATAGTCAACATCCTTTGTAAGGATGTGCGCAAATGGGGTTGTGCCTATATAATTGCCTATGCAAACAGCACCGGATATTTCATCGGCAGAGAAATCTAAAGCCCGGGTAAGGTGATCGGTGCTTGGAAAAGTATGGTTCTCGGCCATGTATGAACGAACAGCATGATCTACCTCGCCCCGAATAATTCGGTTCCTGCGCTCTTCGGCTGCGGTTTGGGCTTGTTCAGATGCTGTTTCCTCGGTTTGCATATTGCTTTGCCCATAATCAGGGGGCCGATGCAAATGTAGAATTTACCGACAGCGCAACACAAGAGGGAGGCTCAGCTTTGGGATACAAGCCGGTGCCATGTAAATTTTTGAAATCGGGCAGAACAGGCTTATAAAATACAGCGCTTATCGGACGGAACGATTAAAAAAGGCTTCATGTTATAAATTCATGTTAAACAGCGCCATGAGAACGGTATAAATTAAATCCAGGCTCTAAGAGCTGCCCTGATTAAAAATTAACGCTTTGGCGATATAAGTAAAGCCCGGTCAGAAAATCGGGCAAAAAAAAAATCCGACATGAATCAACATGTCGGACTTTTTAATTTGGTGTATTAAGCTATTCTGGATTTGTAAATGAAAACAATGGTAATTTGGTGTATTGCGGAGTTCTGATATTTCCTTGGTGTATGCGGAGCCTTTTGGCAAATCAGGTGTACTGCAATGGTTAATTTGGTGTATTGGGCAATTCTGTTGCTTCTGAAAAATTTGGAAGATTCGGTGTACTTTTCGGTGAATTTGGTGTACTAATCGGCGTCGGATAATTTGGTATATTAAGCGGTGCTTTTCAGTTTTAATGGTTAATTTGTGGGTCGACAGGGAAGCTCATAGCTCATTTGCCCTTCCGACGATTCAAAAGTAGATAAAATTAATTCAGTTACAATACATTGTGTCTTGGAATCGTAAGATTTCGATGAATAGTAAGAATTGCACGATTTTGTTAAAAGTATGGCAACTTTAGGCATTATTATTACCATCATGACAATAAAATATCGATTTGGCTTGACTTTTTCAAAGGCACGCATATTCGATTTTGTCACTAAGCAGATAAATTTACAATATAACCAATAAAACACATGCTTTATTGCCATATTATCAACAAAACCTTTGATTAAATAAAACAGCGTTTTTGTATAAAACGGAGCCAAATTATTAGAATAGTGCAATTTTTAACATTACAAATAGTTTTTTCCCAAACAAGTCGAATTTTAATTAAAAACAGCTGCTGCAACGCCTGTTTTGGCATTGGTGGCGTGTACCGATAAATTAGCCTATTTAAAACCAAAAAAATCTCCTGTTCAATAACAGCGGCAACAGATTTACAATTTGCGGCCCCGATTTTGATATGGTAAAATATAGCCCAAAATTTATCGGCTTATTCCGCGGTTTCGGAATTTAACCTTTCAGCAAAATTTAAAATGAGCAATCATATAATTGTAACCGGGGGAAGCGGCTTCCTCGGAAAACAGATTTGCAGGTCGGCAAGTGACCAATCAATTCCGGTTGTAAGCATATCGCGCGGAGGTAAGCCTGCTAACATTGATGAGGGGCAATACTATACTGTATATTGGGAGGCGGCAGATGTGAGAAATATTGAAAATTGGAACCGACACCTTGAGAATTGCAGAGCCGTTATACACAGCATAGGTATTATTGAAGAGCATCCGGAACTTGGAATCACCTACGAAAGCGCAATTTTTGATACTGCAAAAGCGGTAGCTGATGCCGCTAAGCATTCAGGTGTTGAAAAGTTTGTTTTTATTTCTGCAGCAGGGGCCGGACCCGATACCCCCGCGGGCTATATGCTTAATAAGCATAAGGCTGAAAACTACCTGAAAACCCGATTCGAAAACCTGGTAATTCTCAGGCCGGGAATGATGTTCGGGGCAGACAGCCCGGGTACAACAGAAGAGAGTGCTGAATTATTCAGAATGATGGAAAATGACGAGCAGCTTAGGGCATCTCTCTGGCCAAAGAGACCCCTGCCTGTTGAAATAGTGGCTCATGTTGCAATCTATGCAGCCATGAACAATATAAAAGGCGATTTTTCGGTTGATGAAACAGAGCGGTTGGGTGGTGAGATTTAAACCGGAATATGATTACAGCAGAATAATGTTTGCTAATACCTTCAAAACCATATAAATTTACGGCTTATTGCAGATATTTGCCTATTCTACGGGTTACTTCCGGCATTGTAATTTGTAGCATCGCTACGGGGTCATTTTTTAATGCCCTGTATTATTCTCTGCGTCTACACTCATTTCCTTTCCCAATCACTTACTACTGTTTTTTCTGAAATGAAGAAAATACTACTCATTGCAGGATTTGTGCTGCCATGCCTGATGGCTATTGCACAAACTCCGGAACAAATAAAAGCCATACAGGACCAAAGCGATATGTCGGCGCTAAAGGCATTAGCTTTAAAAGCCGATTCTGCTTTTAAAGCTGAAAAAGCCCGTGCATGGCAAAAGGCTAAAGAACTTGGTTGGGAAACGAGGACAGTAAGTCCGAACGGAAGGGTTAAAGAACTGATTGGTTTGCAGGAAGACGGCTCACCTAAATACTATGTAACTTATAACCTTGAATCTGCGCAAACAATAGGTGTAAATAAGGTTTGGAGCGGTGGCGCAAGTGGTTTTAACCTGAGCGGCAGGGGCATGAAAGCCCATGAATGGGATGGCAGCGGCGCTTTATCAACTCACCAGGAATTTACAGGAAGACTTACCAGGAAAGATGGATTAAGCAATGATCCTGAGCTTTCTGTTCACTCTACCCACGTTGCCGGAACCATTATTGCCAAAGGAATCAGGGCTGATGCAAAAGGTATGGCATACGAAGCCAATCTTGACAGCTATGACTGGGCAAGCGACGTAAGTGAAATGAGCCAGGCGGCAAATGCCGGTGCTTTGGTAAGTAACCACAGCTACGGAACCCCGGCCGGCTTCGACGGCGACGGTACAAATGCAACCTGGTACGGGCTTGCAGCAGACACCCTGGAAGACAGGCATAACGGCCAATACGGATCGCAGGCTCTCAGCTTTGACCAGGTTTGCGTATCAGCGCCCTATTACCTGCCTTGTATTGCTTCAGGAAACTCGAGGGGCGCAGGGCCGAATTGCGGAGCAACAAAGCCTTGCCGCGTCCGGTATCACATTTCCGGCCAAACAGGTACAACCAATGTTTGGAGGCCAAACAACGGAGATTATGACCAGATAAGCTCTTACGCCGCAGGTAAAAATGTTCTGACTGTTGGCGCAACATCGCCAATACCGGCAGGTTACTCAAATCCTGCATCTGTAAGAACGGCCTATTTCAGCAGCGCCGGCCCTATGGATGACGGCCGTATTAAACCCGATATTTCAGCAGACGGCATGAATGTAGTAAGCTCTTCATCTTCAGCGAACGACGGCTATGACAACCTGCAGGGAACCAGCATGGCAACTCCATCTGTTACAGGCGCCCTATTATTGCTGCAACAGCAATATTCAAATACCCACAGGGGCAAAATGATGCGTGCCGCAACCCTTAAAGGTCTTGCTATTCACACTGCCGATGAAGCCGGCAGCAACCCGGGCCCTGATTATGTTTATGGTTGGGGGCTGCTGAATGCAAATACCGCAGCAAGCTTAATAGCCAAAGACAGCATTTCAGCTATTCTTGCAGAAAAAACACTCGCAAACCATGCTGTTAATACTTATCAAATAACTTCTTCAGGTTCAGGAGCGCTTAAAGTAACCATTTCGTGGACAGACCCAACCGGTCCTTTATCGCCAAACGAACTCGACAACCGCGCTTACCATGCATTGGTAAACGACCTTGACTTACGCTTACTTGACCCTAACGGCGATACCGTTAAACCCTGGGTGCTTGACCCGACAAATGAAACCGCCGCCGCCACTCTCGGGGACAATATTTCTGACAACGTAGAACAGGTGTATATTGCTTCTCCGCAGGCAGGAACATACACAGTTATAGTTAACCATAAGAGAAGCCTTAAAAGCAACCTGGCTCAAAACTACGCCCTGTTTATTTCAGGTATATCTCCGCTTTTGGCTAATAACCCTCTTTGCCGCCCGTTAACCAACTTTAAAGCATCGAGCGGAACATTTACTGACGGTTCTGCAGCTGCCGCAAAATATGGTGAAGACCTGGATTGTATCTGGATTCCTGATGCCGGCAATACGCCACGCAGCGTGATTCAGCTTACATTCACCAGGTTCAATGTAGCAGCCGGCGATACTGTTTATGTGCACCAGGGAAACAGCCTTACCGGCGCCCTGCTTGGCAAATTCAGCGGTACCACTATTCCACCGGTTTTAGTTGGCGGACTTAGCGGCAAAATACTTGTGCATTTTAAAACCAATGCAGGTACAGCAGATAACGGTACCGGGTGGTCGGCAAATTTTAAGATTTACACCATGCCCAAAGTTTCCTTTGCATCGAACACCAGGCTTGCCTGCCCGAACAGCAATATTCAGCTTAATGTACAGAACAACTCAGAAGACACTGCAGGTACCCGTTACACCTGGACCCTGCCAGGCTCAGTGCCCGTTTCCGGCTCATGGACTACTGTAACCGTTAAATACCCTTCGCCGGGCGTTTACGCTGCAACCCTGAAAGCAACAAACCCGGCAGGTGATTCAGTTGTGGTTAAATCTGATTACATAATTATAGCCGACCGTTCTTTTGGCCCGGTATATTATGAGCCGTTCAGCAATGCAAACAATTTCCCTGAAGCTATTCAACCTGAAGGCTCATGGTCAACTGCCGCCAGCGACCCAAGTGTAACAGATACTTATACCTGGACAGATCAAAACTTCTATACTGAACCTGCTGCAATTCAGCTGAACAACTCGGTGAACGCAGGCTTACAGGCAGTTAATAAATCACGCGACCTGATTTCACCGATATTCGACCTATCAGGCCACGATTCAGTTATGCTGAGCTTTAATATGGCTTTTGCACGTACAGCAAACAATAATACAGATAAATTCCTGTTCTACACCAGCACCGATTGCGGCGCAACATGGGTTAACAAAAAGAACTATACCAATACCTCAACAGTTAAGCCATATACTATACCAACCATTATTACGGATATCCCCTGGTTCGCTAACGATACCGATTTCCGTTTGGAAAAACTGCTAGTAACCGGCAAACCCGCTCATTTCAGGTTTAAATTCACCTGGCAGAACGGTGGCGGCAACTACTTCTACCTTGATGATGTCAGGCTTGAATTAAGGGTTGGCGACACCACAGGCATAGCCAGGCAGGTAAAAGGAAATATGGGCTTATCGCTATACCCGAACCCTGTTACGCAAGGCAGCGTAATTGAATATACCCTCGACAAAGCTGCTGATGTTAATATTACCATTACTGACATGACAGGCCGCACACAAACCTTTTCAGCCGGAAGGCAGAATGCAGGTGAATATCGCATGCCGTTCGAAAAATTGGTTGGCGCCAATGCCACACCGGGCATGTATCTTATTCAGCTGAATGCAGGCGGACGCCTTTCTGCAATAAAAGGAACCATCAGGTAATTCAGTTTTAGCGGGGAAACCCGGAAATGTAAAAAGCAAAAACACCCGTTCAGAAATGGCCGGGTGTTTTTGCTTTTTACCATAGCGGTAACCTATGTCCCGGAAGGAACGAATTACACTTTTGTAATCATGGAAGACTTTGGCAAAGCACTCTGTTGAATACAGCAAAAATGCCATAAAATAAAAACGGACCTGTGGGGTAAACCAAGGTCCGTTTCAGAATTGTAAGAACGAATGCCCTATTTCAGCTCCATTTCAGTAATAATGCTCTGTATTTTATCTTTTAAGCGGGCTTCGACGGCCTTATACTCGGCAGCATTCTGCAAGGGGGCATTTACACTGAAATAGAACTTAATTTTCGGCTCGGTGCCGCTTGGGCGGGCCGATACCTTGGTTCCGTCTTCGGTAACAAATTGCAGCACATTGCTTTTTTCCATATTAATGGGCATTTCAGTACCGGTGCGCAAATCGCGGGTAAAGCCGGTTTTATAGTCCATCATTTGGACAGTAGGAGATCCGGCAATGGTTTGAGGCGGATTTTTGCGCAGCCTGCTCATCATCTCCTGGATTTCTTCAGCACCGGTTTTGCCTTTCTTGGTAATTGATATAAGACCCTCAAGATAGAAACCAAACTGCTTGTAAATTTCTGTCAGCAAATCAAACAAGGTAAGCTTGTTGTCTTTTGCATAGGCCATCAGCTCGGCAATTATTGCGCAGCTGATAACGGCATCCTTATCGCGAACCTGGTCGCCTACAAGGTAGCCGTAGCTCTCTTCGCCGCCAACAATGAACTTCTTCCTGCCTTCGTACTCACGCATGATGCCTGCTATGTACTTGAACCCTGTAAGGGTATCGAAAGCTTCAACACCGTAAGCAGGCGCCATTTTATTCAGCAAATCTGTAGTAACAATGGTGGTTACTATCATCTCGTTACCGGTAATGCGGCCGGCTTTTTTCCAGGCATCGAGCATATACCAGAAAATAAGGGTGGCTGTTTGGTTTCCGTTCAGCAATTGCCATTCGCCATCGCTGTTGCGGGCGGCTATGCCAACCCGGTCGGCGTCAGGGTCGGTAGCCATTACGAGGTCGGCGTTGGTGGCTTTGGCCTGGTTTACGGCCATGCTCAGGGCTTCGCTTTCTTCAGGGTTAGGATATACAACAGTCGGGAAATTGCCGTTGGGAATAGATTGCTCCTCAACCACATTCACATTG
>JAZKBN010000027.1:108512-129306 GCA_040388605.1 Bacteroidota bacterium
TTTAGCCAACAGGCGCGGTACTAAAGTTATACCTGTTCCGTGAATGGGGGTATATACTATATTAATATCGTGGTTACGCTTTATAACCTCTTTATCGACAGATAAACCGGCAGCGTACTCAAGATACGCCGAATCAACTTCTTCATCAATCAGGACAATTTTTGATGGGTCGCCCTGCCATTTCACATCGTCAATACCTGCAATGCTTTCAACTTCGGCAATTACATTGGTATCGTGCGGGCTAATCATTTGAGCGCCGTCGTTCCAATAGGCTTTGTAGCCGTTATATTCTTTTGGGTTGTGCGATGCTGTGAGCACAATACCGCTCTGGCAGCCAAAATGGCGGATGGTAAAGCTCAGTTCAGGAGTTGGGCGCAGGGAAGTAAAGAAGTAAACTTTGATTCCGTTGGCCGAAAAAACATCGGCGGCAGTTTGCGCAAAGAAAGGACTGTTGTTCCGGCTGTCGTGGGCAATTGCCACGCTAAGCTCCTGTTCGGGGAAAGACTTTTTAAGGTAGTTGCTCAGGCCTTGTGTGGCCATACCTACCGTATATTTATTCATACGGTTGCTGCCGGCTCCCATTGTGCCGCGCAAGCCGCCTGTACCGAACTCAAGGTTGCGGTAAAAGCTGTCGGTAAGTTCTGTATCATTACCCTCGGCCTGTAGCTTGCGGATAACGGCTTTGGTGTCTTCGTCGTAGTTGCCCTGCAACCAAACGTTTACTTTGTCCTGAATTTGCTGTTCCATTTCAGAGATAATATGTTTTGTATCAGGCCGGAAAGGTACGCAGTGCATACCAAAGCGGCAAAAGGATTTATGTTATAAATTGGTTATTAAAACCGTATAAGCTTTTAATTAATACTCCCCCCTTTATTTCGTATGGGCTGCACGCAGGTAAAGGGCTATCGTATTTTCGAGGCCGAAATACAGGGCATCTGAAATAAGCGCATGACCAATGCTCACCTCGCTTATTTGAGGAATATTGTGAATTAGGAATGGCAGGTTAATTAAATCAAGATCATGACCGGCGTTCAGGCCCATTCCCAATGAAACAGCCAGCTCTGCGCAACGCTTATAAGGTGCAATGGCAGTATCACGATTAATGAGGTAATGTTGGGCGTAAGGTTCAGTATAAAGCTCTATGCGATTGGCACCGGCATGTGCGGCAGCTGATACATACTTTTCATCAGGATCAGTAAAAACGCTTACACGCGTGCCTGATTCCTTGAGGCGGGCAATAATATTGCTGAGGAAAGACTGATGCTTTACAGTATCCCAGCCGGCATTGCTGGTTAACACATGCGGACCATCGGGCACGAGCGTGGCCTGGGCAGGCTTAACGCGAGCTACCATTTCCATAAAACGTTCGTCAGGATAGCCTTCAATATTGAATTCTGTTTTTACTGCCGGCGCCAGATCTAAAACATCAGCATAGCGAATATGCCTCTCATCAGGCCGCGGGTGTACCGTAATACCTTCGGCACCGAAACGCTCGCAATCAAGGGCAACCTGCAATACATTCGGGTTATTGCTGCCACGGGCATTCCTGAGGGTGGCAATTTTATTAATATTTACGCTAAGCTTGGCCATGCCTTAGTTGAAATCAGATTTTATTGCCCGCAAGGAAAGTTTTGGCATTCATCGACTTTTTGCCTTCCGGAACAAATTCATCGAGTGAAATAAACCCATCGCCGGTTTTAATATGGATATAAGTCTTACCGTCGCTCAGGGTTGAACCGACGGGGGCATTGCTCCCCTGCCCTGCCGGGGCCTCGGCAGATATAGCGGCATCAAAAACCGCGCTTATTTTCAGCAGCTTATAGATTTTCCCGTTAATATTAGCCCAGGCTCCCGGGTAAGGGCTTAAACCCCTTACAAAATTTACCAGCTCAGCAGATGTTCGGTTAAAATCTGCCTCGCAGTTTTCGCGGAAAAGCTTTGGAGCCAATTTAGGCTCGGCACTTTGCCTTTGCGGAACCGGCTGCACCGTTCCGGCATCTATGGCCTTAACGGTACGCAATACCAAATCTGCTCCCAGCTTCATGAGGCGCTCGTATAAAGTACCTACATTATCATCCGGATGAACGGGTTCCTTTTCCTGTAAAATAAGGTCACCGGTATCTATTTCATGCTGCAGGAAAAACGTGCTGACGCCGGTTTCGGTTTCCCCGTTCATAATGGCCCAATTAATAGGCGCTGCGCCCCTGTAATCAGGCAAAAGCGATGCATGAAGGTTAAATGTACCCTTGGCCGGCATGTTCCATACCAATTCAGGAAGCATGCGGAAGGCAACCACTATTTGTAAATCAGCGTTATAAGATCGCAGGGTTTCGAGGAATTCCGGGTTTTTCAGCTTTTCAGGCTGCAGCACCGGGATACCATGCTTTAAAGCAGCTTCTTTAACTGCAGACGGCACCAACTTCAGCCCCCTCCCGGCCGGCTTATCGGGCGCAGTAATTACAGCAACCACATTATAACCATGCTCCACTAAAATTTCCAAAGACGAAACCGCAAACTCCGGCGTGCCCATGAAAATTATACGTAAGGAAGAATTCATTCAGTTTGGAAATTGGGTAGATTAAAACCGGAAAAGGGCTACAGGCATTTGATTTGTAAATACAGGCGTAAGTATTTACCTCATAATTGTCTGTACCCTGTCAGGTCCTGTACTAATGAGCTGAACAGGTATGCCTACAGCCTTTTCAATAAAGAGAACATATTCCTTAAGCGCTCCGGGGAGATCATCATAAGTATTTATGCCATCTAATGAACAGTTCCAGCCGGCTAATGTGGTGTAAACAGGCTCAGGGTTTTCGGCGGTAAGGTCGTAAGGCAAGCGGTCTGTTTCTGAACCGTCGGCAAGCTTATAGGCTGTGCATACTTTTATTTCTTCGAATATATTCAGCACATCGGCCTTCATCATCATCAGGCTTGTGGCACCGTTAATCATGCAGGCATAACGCAGCGCAGGCAAATCAAGCCAGCCGGTACGGCGCGGACGGCCTGTAGTACTGCCAAACTCATTCCCTTCCTTACGAATTGCTTCGCCGGTTTCCTCGTTAAGCTCAGTAGGGAACGGCCCACTGCCTACTCTTGTGCAATAGGCTTTGAATATGCCGAACACCCGGCCAATTTTGCCGGGCGCAATACCCAGCCCGGTGCAGGCGCCGGCAGCCATTGTGGTACTTGATGTAACGAAGGGATAACTGCCGAAATCAATATCGAGCAGGGCGCCCTGGGCACCTTCGGCCAAAATGGTTTCGCCGGCGGCAAGGGCATGGTTCACCATGTACTCGGTATCTGTTATGTTAAATGTTTTCAGGAACTCTATGGCAGAGAAAAAATCAGCTTCAAGGGCATCAAGGTCACCTGAATCGAACCCGGAAGTTTTTAATGCTGCCAAGTGGCTGTCGCGCAAATAACGATACTTTTCATTGAATTGGCTGCTCAGTAAATCGCCGACACGGAGGCCTTTGCGGGCATATTTATCTTCATAAGCCGGGCCTATGCCTTTTAAGGTGCTGCCTATTTTGTTGGTTCCGCGGGCCTTCTCTGCACCGGCATCAAGCAACCTGTGGGTAGGTAAAATTAAGGCTGTGCGTTTTGAAATATAGAGGTTGGAACGGGCATCTATACCACGCTCGGTAAGCTTGCTGATTTCGTTCCTGAACGTAAGGGCATCGAGCACAACCCCGTTGCCTATTATATTTTTAATTCCCGGGTGAAAAATACCCGACGGAATCTGGTGGAGCACATGCTTTATGCCGTCGAAAACAAGCGTATGCCCGGCATTAGGACCACCCTGGAAACGGGCTACCACATTGTATTTGGGGGCTATAAAATCGACTATTTTCCCTTTACCCTCGTCGCCCCACTGCATTCCCAAAAGTACATCAGCTGCCATGTAACGATAATTGTATTTGATAAACAGACCGGCAAAAGTACCGCTGCGCTACGGGGGTGCAAGTTACGGCACTAAATGCAAAAGCCGACCCCCGCTTTGCAGGGACCGGCCTTTTTTAAGCAAAAATTACGGCCTTTATTTTCACAGGCCGGCAATATTCCCGTAAATCAGAAATATCGGGGTGTTAAGATCTGAGGCTTGCGGAAGAAATAATCGAAGCCTATGAAAATTTCATGGGTTCCGTTATTATAAGCATTAAAGCCGTTGGTGCTCCAGTCATGCGCATAACCAAGCCACCACTGCTTACCAAGAAATACCTGGACGCTGGCCGCAAGGGCATCGAAGTTGCGTAAAGAAACACCACCCATGAGGAAATCCTGGTAGATGATAGTGCCGTTAATGTCGGCCTGCACCGGGCTGTTGGCTGCCAGGCGAACCATTCCGCTTGGCTTGAACTGGAAGTCTTCGTTTATGCGAAACACCCCGCCTGCTGTTGCAAAGTAGTGGCGAATCAACTGCGATTTATTACCTGAATCAGCACCCGCAACATACAGATTATGGTTCAGGATATTAGGAACAGAGAAACCCGCAAAGAAGTTCTTATTGAAGTAATAAATACCTGTTCCGAAATTCGGGTAATTGAATGTCTGGCGCTCGCTGAAAGAAGGGTCGTTGGCCTGGGCTGTATTAACTGAGGCAAAATCGCCGGTTGCCTGCTGGTATGTTGCCTGCAGGCCCATGCTCAGGGTACCCTTTTGAATTTTAATGCGGTAAGCACCTATTGCATTCAGGTGGGTCTGGCTGAGAACACCAACCTTCTGATTGCTGAAGTTTATACCAATGGCAAACTTATCGTTCAGGAGCGGGCTATGCAGGCTGCCGTTTATTGAAGTGGGCGCACCATCTATACCTACCCATTGCTGGCGATACAGCAGGATACCGCTTACCGAACCACGACTGCCGGCATAAGCAGGGTTAATGGCCAGGCCGTTGTAAAGATATTGGCTGTACAAGACATCCTGCTGGGCAATGGCCGAACCGCCGGTTGCAAGAACCAGCATAAGCAGGAACAGGCTTTTAACAGAATAAATATTTTTCATGATTGCGTTCATGTTATTGTATTGTTGCAGGCAAGCAGGTTCTTAAGCCTTCAGGTTGCCTTGCTGATTTCTTAGTTTTTGCCGGAAGAATTGGCTTGTATTTTTTAAAGCTCCGGGGTTACCCGGCCTTTTGCATAGATAGCTCCAGGAAAAGGCCGGCAACCGGGTAAAAACGCTTTACTTTTTAATGGTAATGAACCTAATCATTGGCTTGCTGCCGTCATGCGGATCTGCCACGTAGTAATAAGTGCCGTCAGGTACCGGGCCGTCGCCGAGCGATATGCCTAAAGTCGGTTTGCCGTCCCAATCGTTTTTGTATTTGGAAGAGTAATATACTTTACCTCCCCAAAGGTTATAAACGGTAAGCTCGAGGTTGGTTTTAAGCTCGTCGAGGTTCGTGATAACGAAATAATCATTTACGTTATCGCCGTTAGGTGAGAAGCCTTCAGGTATTTCCAAAGAAAACGGAGGGGGCTCAGGTACGGTGAAGTACACTTTAAACTCGGTGGTCTTCTGCCCTTTGTCGCAAACTTTAACAGTAATGGAGTCCTGGCCTGAGCGATGCTTATCAGCGGTATAGGTAATGTAGCCGTTGTTTGGGTCTATTGATATTACACCCAGGAACGGACCGTTAGTAACCGCAACACAACCGGTATCTATATTACAGTTGGCATCTGATACCGTTTTTACCCCGTTTACCGTAGCCTTGCGGCCATCGAAATCGGCAGTACCGATGTATTGGTCAGTGGATACAGGCTCGTTATTAATGATCCTGAAAATTACCGTATCAAGGGATGATACTACAGGCATACCTAAGTCATAAATTCTCAGGATAAGTGTATCATCGCCTATTTGCCCTGCATTGGGGTAGTAGGAAACTATTCCGGAAGAGGGCTCAACCTGTGCAACACCGTATTTGTTTGCATCGCGCACAAGATCATGGTGGGTTGGGTCAATATTGTTATTCCTGTCAGAGTTATCGGCATTAGGGTCAACGGTGGTTGTCCAGGTGGTTGGTTGGGTACAGGTGGCAGATACTTCCCTTATGGTTTTATGGGTAATTGGAGCCGAGTTGACCAAGGTTATCCATACGGTATCTATTGTGCTCCTTGTGAATGGCGTGGGCAGGTTTGTAAAAATCTCGAACAGTGCATAATCTTTTCCTGTTTTGCCTTGGCCGGGAGAAAAATCCCATGTTTTGTATGAATCGCTCAGTACGGGATCAAAGCCAACAGTAGGAGAAGTCATAAGTGATGTAGGCTTTTTACGTACCACAATATTCACCTTGTCAATTACATCAAGTGATGAAGTAATATAGGCAAGCGGGTCTATGGTAATTTTAGGGCCGTTAACATCTCCATAATATAAGGCGGTTTTTCCTACCGGTCTTGGGGCAGTAGGTAAAGTAACAATAATGGTATCGTTTACCTGGTAAGCCTGCGGGTTTGAACCATTATCTTCTATCTGAACAACAACAGTATCAATTCCGCCTGTAGCTCCTTCGGCAGGCGTGTATTTAACATCGGTCCTGGTACTGTTATTTGCAGGAACGGTAGTAAACAAACCCTGCTTATTAGATGCCTTAATAATGCTTACCTTCTTAGGGTCGATATTGCCGTTAATATCGCTGTTATCAGTATTCGGGTTAATTGTAACAGCATCGTAATTTAAAAGGGTAAACCTTGTAGTCTTCGCCACCGGCGCAGAATTGATGATGTTAAACACAGCTGTATCTCTGCCAATAGAGGTTAAAGTACCTGCGAAATTGGTGTAATAAGAAATAAACACTGAGTCGACACCATCTTTAGTTGCCAAAAGCTTATAGTTCAGCGTGGCATCAGCATTGAAGGAAGGGGTACCTTTAAATCCTTTTTGACCGGTAACCTTTACCGTTGAAAGATTAACAGAGCTGATTACCGGGAAATTGTTATCGAAGGGGTTGAAAACAAATACGGAATCAGTTGACCTTTTATTAAGAATATAGTTATTTACCTTACCCCGAGCTAAAGGACCAACTGCAGAGTGAATAAATATTTTGTAACGGGCGGTGTCAAACGGCAGGCCGTTATCCCTAATTCTCATGTAAATGGTATCAAATTCACCATTCCTGAAAACAGGGCGGTAAGTAACTATTCCGTTGGTAACAGTAACGGTTCCTTTGGCCAGGTGCCTTGCAGAATCCTGTACCAAAGTTGACTTAACAATGTTATTGTTAATATCAGTAATTCGAGGCACAATTTGCACAGGCGTCATATCGCTCAATTGAACTGTTGTGTCAGCAACACTTGGAGGTGAATTATGCAGGTTTATGAATATAGTATCAGTAACCGAGCTTCGAAGGGCGGGAATTGCAGTTGTGGACACCCTGATAACCATTGTATCAACACCGGTAATAAAATTAGTGCTGCCTACATAAGTGAACTCTCCCGGAGAGCCACCTACAGCACTGGCAAGGCCTTTACGCGGGGTTTTAATTACCACTACGCTAAAAGGATCCTGTGAGGCAAAGGGAGAATTGTTTTGAAGCGGCCTAAGTCGTACAGCGTTTGATGAACCTATTTCATAGGTTACATAGTCATTAATATTTGTTATGAATTGGCGCTGGGGTATTGTGAAAACAACGGTATCAACAGCAGAATATACAGGCAGACCGGAGTCAAAAATCCTGATAAAAACTGTATCCTCACCGGTTTCAGTCAGGCGTGGTACATATCTAACCGCATCTCCGTTAAATATTATAGATGCAGTACCTTTATGAAGGCCCCTATCTGTAATTATTACACTACGGTTTCTGATAAGATTCCCGTTAGGGTCACTGTTGTTGTCATTAAATCTTGAGGTGTCACCTTCAATGGTAGTCATTGTTTCCCTGTTGATAACTGCCACCGGCGGGTTATTCACAATGGTGAAGAAAATGGTATCGTAGCGGCAATCACCGAAATTAGGGGCTGTGGTGGCGCATACTTTTACAATTACAGAATCGCGGCCTACAGATGAACATGCAGGGGTATAGGTCAGGCTTCCGTCACCGTTAAAGGTCATGGTGCCTTTTCTCGGCGTACCGAAAGTACCGGGGGCCTGTGACGGGTTTCCAAGGAAGCCAAGCGGTCCGTTGTTGTTATTCGGGAAGAAGGTTACTGAATGCGGGCAGCCGCCCTGCACCTGCACCTGGTCTGCTACCGGCTGCACATAAATGTACTGGGGCACCACTACGTAAACGGTATCCATTGTTCTCAGGCCTTCAGAGTCATAAACCCAAAGGTATATGGCATCGGTACCTGTGCTTACAATCGGAATACGCGGGGTATAGTAAACAATGCCCTGGTTAACCACAACGCTTTCGGCATACTGCCAGGTTTGCGGCGTAACCAAAGTTGTATTCAGCGGAACCAGGTTAAAATTAGGATCAGAGTTATTGGTATTCGGGTTAACAGTTAAAACGGCTGTTGAGCTCAGCGTTTCAGTTTGGGCATGTGTTATCGGCGGATCGTTACGGAAATGATAATATACGGTATCCATAGCACGATCTCTGTTAGAATTGTACACCCAAACGTAAATTGTAACCAATGATGCAGGCGTACGGGTTGGGGTGTACACCAGAATTCCGCCGGACATAACAGCAGCGCCGTTACCGGCTCCCGGACCGGAAATAATTGTGGTCAGGGCAGAGTTCATACCGCCAGAAGGCAGGTTATTATCATTCGGGTCTACATTAATCGGGGTAACATCACCTAAGGTTGCCGTAACATCATTATGCACGGGCCTTGGGGCAGGTAAGCCGGTTATAATAATATAGGTTGTATCGTTATAGCAAATGGCCGAGTTATCTCGTTGGCAATAGCGTACAACAACAGTATCGAAACCGGTTTGCGTGGTAATGTTCGGCGTATAACAAAGTTGGCGACTGCCTGTTCCGCCGCCTGTAACAAAGCCGCGTGCAGGGTTACCGCCGCGAACTATGGTATAAACAGAATCAAGCACCAGGCCGGGATCATAATTGTTCGTAGAAGGGTCAACGCATACTGCCGGGAAACCCGGGTAAACGTTCAGCGTTTGCGAGCTTATGCGCATCAGCTGACATGGCGGTACGGTTAAAGATGCAATTGTATGCTGGCTGTAGCTGCTCCACCAGGTGTTGATTGTGCGAATATTGCCGTAACCGGCGCCGCGGTAAGGAACATCATTAGCACCGCTGTCCCATGCGTGGCAGCCGAGGCTGCCTATGCTTGCACAGCCGGCCAGGTTTAAATTGCCCCTGATTTGGGTGTCGTCCCAATAAACAACAGGGTTGCTGCCAATGGGCCTGATGGTGGAAATGATGAGGCCGTTTTGGTTAAATTCCGCATCGAAAATGGGGAAGTTTGTAAGGCCGGTAATCAGGTTCAGGTAAAAGTTAACATTGGTTCCGGGAGCAACTAAGCCGCCCAGGCCATCGCGGCCATTCCAAAGGAAACAGTTGTCTCCGGCTACTATATACTGGTCAAATTTATAATCAAGACTCCCTACCTGGTAGCCTGAAACGCCGTTTAGCTCTAAGTAAGCATCGGCATAGCAGCTTTTGTTTACATTTACGTTAATGCAATAAGCAGTTCCGGTACAGTTTCCGAAAACAGTAGGCGCAATAATCTGGGCAGGTGTTCCGCTTGGATAAGCTTCGTGGTCAGGGTCGTTCAGGAATATTTTGTATTCAGGATAAAGCTCTTTGTTGGCGCTGCTTTGGCGCATAGAAGCTATGCTTCCGTTTTTACGAACGCCGGTGCTGTTACACATAACAGTGTAGCCGTAAGGCTTCATTCCGTTCATGTACAGTTGGGTTACCATACTGTCGGGCGTGTAAACATAAAAGCTGTTGTATGCAGCGTGGCTCAGGTAAAGCACGCTCAAATCCCAACCTTTTGACCAAAGGCGGCCGTCTTTAGCCTGCAGGGTAACCGTATTGGCAACAGTAATGTCGGTATATTCCATGTGGAAATCGTAAGGGCTAACGCCTTTACGGGTTCCTTTAAATTCTATGTAGTAATCACCGGCAGAATCGGGCTGGTAAAAAAGAGGGTTATAACCTGAAGAACCTGCAATAGGCTGCGGCCCGGCTAAGGCTTCAGGGTGTGAGCGAATATAGCCGGCCCCGGAAGTAGGTATGGTGCCTGTAAAAACTATAGTACCGTTCGGCGAACGGATGCGGTATTGTACGCTAACCGCGGTAGTATCGTTAAAGGCAGGCTGGTCGCCGTAAAAGCACTTTCCGAAACCATAGTAAATAGCCTCGGTTACGGGGTTGTTAATGTGTATATTCAGCCTTTGGTCAGCGGTGCTTCCAAAAGTGGCAAACCCTGTTAAAGAGGGGTTGTTAATTTGTATATGGGTTGGCTGGGCAATTCTTGGCCATATTTGCTTGGTGCCTTCCGCAAAGACTGCAGAAGAAAACATTGCAAACATAATAACTGCAAGCACGCTTAGTTTTCCGTAAAATGCAGGAAAAAACCCTGAAATGTTTTTAGTTCGGAAAAAGTTTAAATTCATAGCTATCCTGTTTGTAATAGGGTACATTGTATGGTATCGGAGAACTGAATCGGCGGCAATTTGGGCACCCGGCGGAATGTTGTTCGCAAGCATCCTGCCGGCTAAAATATTGAGCGGCACCCCTTAAGGTACACATGTACTTTTTAAGTGCCTGAGAGCGAATCCGGCATATAGTTAAAATGCGTTATATGAAGGATGCCAAACCGGCGGGAGCCGAATTTAATAATTGTACAAAACAAGTCAATTGCATGTGATCCTGTGCAAAGCTGCCGGGCCAAAGCATGCATATTGTACCTGAATATCAGCACAAAGCGATTTTTCAAAGTTACATAAATATAGCTTAAAACAGGAACGGGGCAGGCAAAAAACTACAAAAATTCGGCGATCGGGCATAATTTTCATTAGTTATCTGTATGGTCTTTACAGCAGCAACAGGCCGTAAAATGAATCAGATCCCGGTGTAATTTTCAGAATGCAGCTTATAAAATTACTAAATAATATTGCCTTAATTATTGATCCCGGATGTAAGAAAGCGCTTTATTTTGGAAGCTTTTTCCCGAAACGGGACAGGTTTCCGGAAAACGGAAAATAAGAGCGACAGCCAGGCCAAGACCTGAGTAATGAGGAAACACAAATCCAAGCCTATAGATTATATTAAGATTTTTATAGGAAAAATATAATAATTCCGACCAGCCAATTGAGCCGGAAAATATTAAAATAAAAATGCATTAATTTGCCCCTCAAGGCTTTAGGTAATATGCGTAATAAGGAACTCGATTTTCTGAGGGGGTTGGCAATAGTATTGGTAATGATGCGTCATAACAGGTTTGAGAGCATAATATCTTTCGGGGGCGGTATAGGCGTAGACTTGTTCTTTGTGCTCAGCGGCTTCCTTGTATCGGGCCTGCTGTTCGACGAGTACAAAAAATACGGAAATATTAAGCCCGGCCTGTTCCTAATCAGGCGGGGATTTAAAATTTACCCCAGCTATTTCCTGGCGCTTGGCGTAGCCGTGGTTTGGCTTGTTGTTGAAAGCCATTCAAAACATACCCTTGTGCCATGGGATAAGGTGGTTTGGAGCGTTCTCTTCCTTCAGAATTATTTCGGGGGCATACTGTCTCCCACCTGGAGCCTGGGTGTGGAAGAGCATTTTTATATTGCTCTTGCAGCCCTCGTATTTTGGCTAACGAAGAACAAATCACTAACCAAGCATAATAAATTCCTGTACCTGTTTTTTGCTGTTGCGGTTTCAGCCATAGGTTTAAGGGTAATTACTTTGGCAACCTTACCCATAAGCCTTGAAAACAACCGGTATCCCAGCCACCTGCGGGTCGACAGCCTGATGTTCGGAGCCCTGATTGCCTTTTATTACCACTTTCACAGGAATAGGCTTGATGCGTTTTACTTTAAATACCGTGCCCCCCTGCTGATTGGCTCTGCGGCTATAATCTGGATCCCGTTCTGGTCAGGCGTACCTGATTACTATACCTTTTCAATAGAGTACACTATATTATATATTGCATTCGGGAGCTTTATGGTGGCACTGCTTATTGACCCTGCCGCAACAAAATTGCTGCAACGCATAATCAGCCCTTACATTTTCAGGCTTTTGGCGTTTACGGGCTTATATTCATACAATATTTACCTGTGGCATACCGGCACCATGCGCTTCCTCGATAAGCTGCTCGATAAGGTTGCTCCAACATTAAAAAGTAACGAATGGGCTTATACCGCCCTTTATTTTGCATTCAGCCTTGCCTTGGGAATACTGCTTACCTACATTATAGAAACACCCTTCCTGAAATTGCGCGATAAGTATTTTCCAAAGCGGAAAAAACAGGCGCATGAGCCGGTACAGGCAAAATCATGAAACCGTTTTTCTGCCATGGTTTTTCGTAACATGAGCGAACATTTAATAGCTGCATAATATTTACATTTGCAGAACCTATTAACTCTTTTCTATTACAGGATATGCTTGCAAAAACCTATGGCAGCGCTGTTTTCGGCGTAAATGCAACCACCATTACCATTGAAATCAGCGTGGCTGCAGGTACCAAGGTTTTTATGGTTGGCCTGCCCGACAGCGCAGTTAAAGAGAGTGAGCAGCGGGTTGAATCGGCATTAAAGCATAACAAGTTTATGATGCCGCGTAACAAGGTGGTAGTAAACCTTGCACCGGCCAATATCAGGAAGGAAGGATCGGCTTATGATTTGCCGATTGCCATTGGCATACTCGCCGCAACCGGGCAGGTTATAGCCCCTGACCTTGAAAAGTATATTATTATGGGCGAGCTCGCACTGGATGGCAGCCTGAGGCCTGTGCGCGGTGTTTTGCCCATTGCCATAGAAGCACGCAAGCAGGGGTTTAAGGGCTTTATTTTACCTACAGAAAATGCCGATGAAGCCGCGATTGTAAACAACCTTGATATTATAGGCGTAGACAACCTGAAGCAGGCAACCGATTTTCTTTCGGGCAAGCTGGCTGTAGAGCCCCTGGTAAAAGATACCCGCGATATTTTTAATGTAACAGCCGACCGTTATGATGCTGATTTCAGCAATGTACAGGGACAGGAAAACATAAAAAGAGCCCTGGAGATAGCGGCTGCAGGCGGCCATAATGTAATACTTATTGGTCCGCCGGGGGCCGGTAAAACCATGCTGGCAAAGAGGCTGCCATCAATTTTACCGCCCTTAAGCATGTTCGAGGCGCTTGAAACCACAAAGATTCATTCAGTGGCGGGTAAGTTGGGCTCTAAGGCATCGTTAGTAGCCTCAAGGCCGTTCAGGTCTCCGCACCATACAATTTCTGATGTGGCATTAGTAGGCGGCGGCGGAAACCCCCAGCCCGGCGAAATAAGCCTGGCACATAACGGCGTTCTCTTCCTGGATGAGCTTCCGGAGTTTAAGCGCAGCGTTTTGGAAGTGATGCGCCAACCGCTTGAGGAAAGAAAAATTGTTGTAAGCAGGGCAAAGCATTCAGCGGAATTCCCGTCGGGGTTTATGCTGGTGGCCAGCATGAACCCTTGTCCCTGCGGGTATTATAACCACCCGGAAAAGGAATGTGTTTGTCCGCCGGGAGGGGTGCAGCGTTATTTGAACAAAGTAAGCGGTCCATTGCTGGATCGCATAGACCTGCATGTGGAAGTTACGCCCGTAAGCTTCGATTCTATGACAGCCGATGTACGCAATGAAACCAGCGCTGAAATCAGGGAACGCGTGGTGGCTGCCAGGGAAATACAAACAAAACGGTTTGAGGGCATGGCCGGCATTTACCACAATGCCATGATGCCTGCGCAAATGGTTAAAGAAGTATGCGCCATATCTGATGCAGGACGCCTGCTTTTGAAAACAGCTATGGAAAAACTCGGCCTGAGCGCACGCGCTTACGACCGCATTCTTAAAGTAAGCCGAACCATTGCCGACCTCGCCGGCAGCGAAAGCATTAAAATTGAACACTTAGCTGAGGCTATTCAGTACCGCAGCCTGGACAGGGAGAATTGGGCCGGGTAGTTGAACTCTGCCAAATTCCCATAAAACAAAATGCCGCCCGAATTTTTCAACCTTGGGGCGGCATTTTTTTGACAGACCCGGGGCGCTTTGCACTTTTGAAATCTGTTTTTTTTCGTACGAATTAACTACTCGATTACAAGCCTGCTTACAGCCGTATGGCCGTTAATACCTGCCTTTAGAGTATAAACCCCGGATGCCAAATGCAGGCTGATGCCTGCCGTTTTCCCGTTCACAACCTGCCTGTGAACAAGCCTGCCAAGGTTGTCATAGATTTCTGCAAGCTGCATATTGCTGCCGCAGGTAATCGTAAACACCCCGTTGCTTGGGTTAGGCATAACAGAGATTACAGGAAGCTGCTTAGCTGCCGTTCCGGTTGCATCGGCGGGACGAAGTAAGAGGGTAAGCTTATAAGCTTCGGATGCGTTCACGCTGAAGAAAAGGGGGCTGTTCAGCTGAAGGGGCTGAATGGTTTGGTTTTCGTTGTCACGGATATAGAGGCTGAAAAGGCTTGCCCAATCTGTAAAGTCTGTTGCGGTAAGGCTTAGCGTTTGTGCTGTATTGCTTTTCAGGCGAATGGCAATGGTATCGCCAACTTCAGGTAACATAGATGCTATGGCCTGTTTGGAACCGGTGTTTGGCTCTGACCAGATGTTCAAAGCCGGGTTCATGTATTTGCCGGCATCGTTTGCCGGCTCATAATCGCGCACTGACCCGGGCCTGTTTACAATTACGGCCTCGTCATAGAAACTGCCGGCCTTAAGCTCAAGGCGAAGCAGGCTTAAGGCTCCCTCCCGGAGGTTTGGCGTCAGGTTAGCGGTTTTAACACCTTCACGGGCAGTTAGCACAGGGTTAGCCCCGGTAGCTTTTACCATAAAGCCCTGCCCCGATGCGAGCAGGTTGCTGCCCCCTATTGTGCCTACACCGTTTACATAAGTTGAATAAGCATTTTGCTTATGTCGCCAGATATATAGGGCATCAGCCATGTTGGTTTTTGTCCAGTCAGGATCATTCCAGTCAATTGTGCTCGGGTACGGGTTACCTATGAGGCTCCAGCCGTTGGCGCTTGTGTTACCGGCGCAGTTGGCTGCACAGTAATTAACAGGCAGGCTCAAATTACCCGTTACAGGTGCTCCCGATAGCGATGCTACTGCCCCGGTGGCGAAGAAACCATTGTTAAACCAAATTCTTACCCCGCTGCCGGAATTAACCGGAACAGTGGCAGAAGCAGGCTTAAACCAACCCGAGTTTGCCGGAACAGCATTGTAACTGCTGCTGTACAACCAAACAGATCCGTAATGGCTTTGGGCATCGTAACTGGTATAAACGTAGGGGTTATTGGCTGTATTCCATGAGTTTACCGTTTTGCCTGCAACAGAAGTTCCCAGCCAGTAATAGGCGCCAAAACCTTGCAATTCATTGCGTACGGCCGAGGAATCTAGCCAGCGCTGAACCGTGAAGGCTGAGGCATTGCTGAACCCTGCACCTGCAGGCACTTCTGCAAGCCGGGCAGTGCCGGTTTTGGCAGAAAGCAAAGTGAGCGCTTTACCGTTCAGGTTAAAGGTGCCTGCATTTATACCCAGCGTGTTCTGTACCGATGTGGCTGAACTCAGTGTTAAGCCGGCAGAATTGTTTGCCGTTAAATTACGAACCCTGGCCGGCAGACCGGTGCCGGTAAGCTGCGCAACAGTGCCGTTATACGTATAATCAGCGGCGTTGCTGAAACTGCGGCCGGTGGTTTGAATGGCCCCGCTGTTTCCTGATTGGGCAATGCCGTCGGTATTACAGATTTCAATGGATGCGGAAGCTGAAAGACTGAAAGAGCCCGGACCGCTTACCTTATTGCAGGCAGAAATAAAGGTATTGCCTGCTGTAACATTAAAGCTGCCGGCTACACTTAAATCACCGTTTAAAGTAACTTTAACAGGGCTGCCGACAATTGTAATATTGCGATAGCTGCCATGAATTACGGTATCTGAAGTTATTACAAGATCATGCAAAGTATCGGGCGAAACAGTTATGGCAAGATTAGATGCGGGGCCGTTTCCGCAGTATGCCGAACCGTAAACGCTTAATGTACCCGATGTGGCATTTGCACCCATATTCAGGCTTATACCTGAACCTGAGCCTGTAATGCTTACACCCGTTCCGCTGTATTGCCAGCTGTAATTGGATGCCCCGCTTATTGGAGGAACAGAATAGCTGTAAGTATAACCCTGCAGCGGCGCGGCATTGCCGGATATTGCACCGGCAGCCGCGGGCAATGAGCCTGTACTTACCGTAACAATATTACTTACCTGGCTTGTACAGCCCGAAGCAATGCTTTTAACCGTATAATTACCTGCTGTTGTTACAGTTATGCTTTGCGTAGTTGCCCCGTTGCTCCATAAATTACCGGTTGCGGCTGAACTGCTCAGGGTTATGCTGCCTGATGGGCAAATTACTGTACCACCGGGTGATGTAATAAGCGAGGTGCCGGGTACTTCATTTACTGTAACCGCCACAGGTTCACCTGAGGCCGAAGTACAGCCGTTTGATATAGCAAGTACAGAGTAGGTACCTGACTCAGAAACGGTTATTGAAGAAGTAGCTAAGCCATTACTCCAAAGATAGGTTGTACCGCCTGTGGCGCTTAGCGTTACGCTGCCACCTGTGCAGAAGGTAAGTGGCCCGGAAGCGCTTACATCTACAGTGGGTACCGGGTTAACAGTTACAGTCTTAACCGCGCTTATTGCCGAAGTACAGCCGTTTGAAATGGCCTGAACAGTATAGCTGCCGCTAATAGTTACGTTAAGCGTTGCAGTTGTTGCACCGTTACTCCATAAGTAAGACATTCCCCCTGTTGCGGTCAGTGTTACGCTGCCACCGGTGCAGAAAGTTAATGGCCCTGAAGCGCTTATATCTGCATTAGGCACCGGGTTAACAGTTACAGTTTTAAGCACGCTTACCGCTGATGTACAGCCGTTTGCGACAGCCTGCACGGAATAACTGCCCGATTCTGAAACTGTAATGGCCGGTGTAACTTCGCCGTTGCTCCATAAATAACTTAAGGCACCGGAGGCAGTTGCTGTTAAAGTAACGCTGCTGCCTGAGCAGAATGTTAAAGGCCCTGATTCTGCAATACCGGTAATTGCAGGACGGGGCTTAACTGTTACATGAACTTTAGCCGAGGTATCTGAATAACAGGTTCCTGCCAGGGTTCTCACATAATAAGAGCCCGATGTTTTGGCATAAAAAGCCTGCGCGGTTTTGCCGTTGCTCCAAATGTAATTGGCGGCAGAGCTTGCTGTGAGCAACACGCTGTCGCCGGAGCAGAAGGTGGTATCACCGGAAACGGTGATGCTTAGCCTGCCGGGTGTAGGGTTAACTGTAACCACTGTTGCCGGGCTTGCAGAAGATGTACATCCATTCGCTACGGCCTGAACGGTATAGCTGCCCGATTCTGCAACTGTAATGGCAGGCGATACCGCCCCGTTGCTCCAAAGGTAATTTGCCGCGCCGGATGCTGTTAAGGTTACACTGCCGCCGGAACAGAATGTTAATGGTCCGGATGCAGATACCCCGCTTACACTTGGCCTTGGCTTAACCAAAATCCGGACTTTAGCAGAAGTATCGGAATAGCAGGCGCCTGAAACGGTTCTCAGATAATAGCTGCCCGATGTTTTGGCATAAACAGCCTGCGTGGTTTTGCCATTGCTCCAAATATAATTTGCAGCTGAGCTTGCGGTAAGCAACACGCTGTCGCCGGAGCAGAGGGTGGTATCGCCGGAAACGGTAATGGCCGGTGCGGCGGGTTTGGGGTTTACGGTAACGGTTACAGTATCGGAGTAGGCTTTGCAGCCTTCGGCGGTGCTGTAGGTTACAGCGTATTTGCCTGATGTTTTTACCTTAACAAAGGTTTGTACTGATCCGTTGCTCCAGGTATTGCCGTTTTCATAAGAAGATGTAAGCGTTACACTGTCGCCGAGGCAAAAGCTAAGGGGGCCCGATGCTGAAATTACAGGCGGCTCAAGGGGCGATGTGCAGGGAATAATTACATCATCGTTCAGGAGGCCGGTGCTGCGGCCCAGCATGGCATAACCCTGGCCCGTGCCGCCAAAATAGCGTGCGGAAAGAAAATCGGCATTATTGGAGCCGCTGTAAACATCAGATGCCGTATAGCCCTGCCCGCTGCCGCCATTGAATTTGGCTGATGCGAAAAGGGAATTGTCGAGGCTGCCGGAGGTTTGGCTATTGGTATAACCCTGCCCGTTGCCGCCATAATATTTAGATGCTGTGAAAGCTGTAGAGCTGAGCCCGGAATTTATGCTGCTGCTTACATAACCCTGCCCGTTGCCGCCATGGTATTTATCGCTTAATAAAGCAGGAGCATTTACCGCCGTACTAATTACCGCATTGGCATAGCCCTGACCGCTGCCGCCCAAATATTTTGACGACACCTGGTTATCTCGCAGGTTCAGGTTGGTATCAAGTTTAACAGAAGCATAGCCCTGACCGCTGCCGCCCATGTATTTATAAATGCCGAAATCTTCGTGCAGGGTAAAATCACCGACGGCGGCAGCGTAACCGCTGCCGCTTCCTCCATAGTATTTAGAGGCGCTGAATGCAATTGCATCCAATGCGGGGCCGCTTGTGGCCTGGGCATAGCCCTGCCCTGAACCACCCCTGAACTTTGAGGCCGAGAACAAAACAGAATCGAGCCCGCCGGAAAACGTGGTTTGGGCATAGCCCTGACCGCTGCCTCCCATGAATTTGGAGGCAGAAAAAGAAGAGGAAGACAAGCTTCCCGCAACCGGACCAAGGCTGTAATACCCCGCAGCCGCCCCACCCCGGTATTTGGCAGCCATTCCTGATTCCTCGGAAAGGCTGCCCACCGTTGTGGCGCTTGCATAACCGGACCCGCTGCCGCCCGAAAAGCGGCTTTGAGCCTGAATATTATACCCGCTGAAAAGCAATACCAAACCCAGGCCGGTAAATAGGCCGAGGTGTGGTTTCATCAGGGTGCTGTTCTTACGCCGCGGAAACCAGCTCCTGGAGAGTTTCCAAGATTATTAACCATGATGTAATAGCGGTCAGAAGTCCTGGCATAAGCTTTATAACCGGCTCCCAAATTATCAACGCCATAATTAAATGCGGCACCTCTTATACCGGTAGCAAATGATGCGACAGAATTTCCATCGTAACCAGGCCAGTCAGCATTATTGGCATTACCATTGGAGTTTAGTAACCCATCGCCATGGCTGCCAACATATGACCTGTTATTTGCGCTCCCCACACCTACAGTCCATTCAGCCATGTTACCGGACAGATCCATTATACCATAGTAAGAAGCGCCACTGGACTCGCGAGTTGATGTTGAAGTTGCAAAAATTCCAACACGATAAGGCCGATTCTTTCCACCTGTGCCTGCACCATCGCCATTATTTATATTTATGTTTCCACCTTGTGTACTTGTTAGCTCTGAGCAGGAACCCTCTGCTGTAGAAGCAGAAATTGTTAGTGCAGGTACTAAATTCGTCGTCCCCCAGGCATACTCATCAGCAACCGGGGTTTGTGGACCTCTACATGATTTTTCATATTCCAATTCTGTATTCAGACGCATGCCAGACCAGTCAAGATAGGCCATTGCATTGAAATAAGTAATATATGAAACCGGTAAGCAAGCTGCAGTTGTATAATAATTAGGCCAAGTACCTGTAATCATTTGCATTGTTCCATTACTATTGAAATAATGTGTAGGAACACTTACTGCAGCTTGGGAAGATGTGAGCGTATTTAAAAAATCAACATACTGCTTTTGTGTTGTTTCATACTTCATACAGTAATAGGCATTATAACCTTTTGGGAATGCTGCCGGGAGTAGCTTTTGACTGGAATTACTGAAATCATCAGGATTAGTAGGGTCTGCAACACCTGCATTATTATTTCTATTACCCAAACTATTGGGTTGGCCTCCCCCAAGCGTTATGGCATTTTCAGAATTAACCATATAAGGAGCAGTTGAAGCAGCATCACTAAACTGCCTGACAATTGTACTTGAAGAACCATCGCCAACTTGAAACGAACCTTGTGGCACATAGACCATTTCAATCGCATAAACCTGTATTTCAATCTGGTCGTTATCACCAATATAAACCCCGCCGGATGAATTGCTTTTCAAATCACCCCCATAATTCCACCTTAACTGAACAGCACTGTAATTTACATTACCTCCACCGTTGGTGTTTCGGTACAAAAACACTCCTTTGCCATCTGTACTCGGAGTAATGGTTGAACCTGTTGGTGCCCCATGCTGCGCACTTTGGTTGCTTAAAGTAGCATGTCGCCATGCATTATCTCCACCGCTGCCGCCGGCAACGCGGTATTTAACAAATATCCAGGCAGCATCCCAGTTGGTGTTATCGCGCCAGCTGTTTTCCCAGCTTACACTGAATTGAGCCATGGTGTAATCTGAGGCCGTATTTTGGCCGGTAAGCGAGAAGCTGCTTACCTGAATGTTGTTTGCGGCAGCCGTACCTGCTACAAACAAGAGTAATGCGAACAGAACCTTTTTCATTAAAACCGTTAAATTAAAGTACATAATAAATACCGCAGCAATACTAAATATAAATTCAAACAAATCAATACGTCTTTTTAAAAAATAAACATACAATCAGGCAACATAATATATGTTTTAAAATTTAAATAATTACAAATGAGACAATTACGAAATTGCACAAAATAAAAATAGTTAGTACTTGTAATTTTCTACTTTTTATCAAAT
>JAZKBN010000028.1:0-32311 GCA_040388605.1 Bacteroidota bacterium
ACCTGCTGCACTGCCAAGCAATGTGCTGTCCATGTACAATGAAAACAAGCTGCCTTTTCGTGTAACAGCAATATATGTCCATTTTCTCAATGGGAATACCGGTGTTATTCCTAATACATTTGCATTTCTTCCACCCAGGAATATTCTAAGCAGGTTCCCATAATTGCCATTTGCTTCAACTGAAATTCCAAAACCGGACGAACCGGTATGCCCGTTATAAATAGGGACAGCACCCTGGAGGTTTGATTCTGAGTAAAGCCACAGACTCATTGTAAAATCAGTATTGCCTAAAATTGTTGGGCCTGTTACATGCGCGTTGGTGTCTCCAAACTCAATTCCCCGATCATCCCAGCCGTTACGATCAGGCACATAGTTAATATTTTCAACATCATTAAATTCGTAGCCACCATTTATAACATTGCGGGTATTGCTGTTCAGAAGAAACCATCCCAACAACCCATCCATCGTTTTTCGTACGTCAGTTACAGGTCTTGGATTGGCTACAATAAGTACTTTTACAAACTCTTTAGATTTATGAGACAGACCTTCTTCCTGAATACTTAAATTATAACTGCCCTCGGGTAGATTGTCGGGAATAGTAATATTTAATTCCGATGTTCGGGTTTTGCCTGTATGCCCAATTAAAATTTCATTATTGATTAATGAATCGCTTTTATAAATGACTACAGAAACTGCCGAATTATTTAATCCGGACCTTTTTGAGCTTTTATAGGAGATTTTATATGAATTTCCTTTACAGAAAATGGTACCCTCTGCAAGGTCCGGAAAAAGTGAATTGGATGACTTTATCGACGATTTTATTGCGGAATCCCAATATTTTGATAAAAAGCTATGCCTGATTTTAACATGATTACCTTTTTCGCCATATAGTGTTAAGCAATATACGTTTGCCACAAATAAGAAAATAAGCAGATTAATAATGGGCCTGCTGAAAGTAATTTTAGAAATATACATAAGGTAAAATAATTAAATTATAAGAAGAGTAACGAAGGTATGAAAAAGAATGGAACAGGCTACCTGTAAATCCATTCCTTTCTAAAGTCTGATATAGCTTTTTGGGCCAAATGGTGATATTTATCTGTTACTGCTAATACATCGGTATAGTAAAACGTTCTGGTGGTATTGCTTGTTTTCATAGTAAAAAGATATCTATTAATATTTTCAAGCGTGTTAAAATCAGATTCCTCAGCTATCAGGTTCCCAAAATTATCGAAAATATAAAGGTACTTATAGCCTTTCGCCTTTAAAATTTCATACATTTCAAGATATCCATTAAACTGAAAGTCTTCAGAAATTTCGTTTTCCCAGAATAATACCGGTTCCGACTCAGTTAAAATTTGTTTAGCAGAGCGAATAACATCAAAATCGAAGCCATCGGTGTCAACCTTAAGCATAATTACATTTGTATTATCAGCTATCAGCTTATCAAGTGAAACATGTGTTTCACTTGTAGGATTTTCGGCAATTTTTATACTCGCGGTACTTTCGGTATTATGGTCTAAAGTACCTGAAATTGAACCTGAACCGGCAAGACTTTTTATGGTTTTTATGCGGGCACGATCGACTGCATTAAGCTTACCAAGATTAGTTTCCAGATATTTGAAGAAAACATCGGATGGTTCAATGCAAATAATCGGGTTGCTGCATTCCTGAAGCATAGCAATGGCGGTATCGCCAATATTAGCGCCAACGTCAATAATTACTTTAGTCGGGGAATCAACATTTTTGGCCAAAACCGGTAAAAACCGGTCATACAATTTAAAATTAACCTGGTGTCCAGGCAATGAAAAATTATCAGGAATATCGATATTATATCTTCCTATTTTATAATTTTTTAATTTGGGGCTAGTTAAGCTAAGTATTGCCTTCTCAAAAATCGGGGGAATAAAATCTTTAAATTTCATCTGCTGAATATAATGTATGTGGCTGGATGCTAAATAGATAAATTTGAAAACGGTTAATTATTCGTTTTACCTATAGCCACTAGGATTTTAAATTGAACGCAAGTTAATGGAATTGCCTAAAGAATCAGAATTCGAATTATTGGATAATTGTTAGTAATAGCTTCGTAAAGAAACAAATGCCATTTCTATATCATAAAGTCAATTAAACATGATATAAAAAGATTAGCACCAACACTTTAATATAATTTTACCGACATTAAATAAAACTTATTTTTAATCTGTGTTTTTACTAATGAATAGCCGATTTAAAGTTCCAATATTAAATATAACCATTATTTCGCTGCGTTTGCCTGATATCCATAATTACTCCCTCTTTCCGCTTTTTGGTAGTAACTTTGCACTAGAGCTTTATTGAGCCTATTTCTACCTGCGCATAGAGCCCTGAAAACCCAGAATCCCTTGGCATCTAAAATTATACTGCAATGAAAAATAATAACACATCATTATCCAAGCAGGTACTGATGGCTGCCCTTGCCATAACAATCACATTTATAGGCTTTTTCGGTTGCACTAAAGACGATTCTGCTTCACCGACTAACAACGGTAAAGATACCACAACAGTAAAAGGCTACGCAGCCCTTAATTCTGCGCCTGATACTGTTACCTTTGCAAAACACATACAGCCATTATTAACGGCCAATTGTGCATTGTCCGGCTGCCATGCCGGGGCAAGCCCGCAAAACGGACTTACGCTTGAGGCCGGCAAATCTTACGCTTCTTTAAAAGGTAAGAGCCTGATTGAAACACCTACAGATGCACAAAACACGGGCTTATTTATAAAATTAACCTACCCCACTGCGGCGGTTATGCCACCCACAGGCAAGCTTTCGCAAGATAAGCTGAACAGGTTTTACCAATGGCTCCAAAAAGGGGCAAAAAACAACTGAGCCTGTTTACTACTATATAATTAACAGGCTATTAACACTTTAATAAATTAAGCACCTTCCGGACCTTAAACCACATAACCCGCTTTAAACAGCAAAACAAAGAAAAATAAATGATCCCAGCCTGGCTATATTTGGAAGACGGCTCCCTGTTCTCCGGCAAAGCATTTGGAAAACACGGTACTGCCGGCGGCGAAATTTGCTTCAATACCGGCATGAGCGGTTACCAGGAAATTTATTCCGACCCATCATACTTCGGCCAAATTATAATAAATACTACTGCACACATCGGTAACTACGGCACAATTAGCGCCGAGCAGGAAAGCGCCGGTGTTAAGGTAAGCGGTGTGGTTTGCGGCAGCTTTGCTACGTTATATAGCAGGCTGCAATCAGACCTGAGCCTGCAGCAATACCTGGCTAACAATGGTATTCCCGGAATTAGCGACATCGATACAAGGAAGCTGGTGCGACACATCCGTAAGGCAGGTGCCATGCGCGCTGTTATAAGTACCGAAAGCGGCGATAAAGTATTTTTGGAACGTGCGCTGCAGGATGTACCTCTCATGCTCAATCTTGAGCTCAGCAGCGTGGTAAGCACCAAAGATATTTACCATGTGGGCAACCCCGATGCCAAACTGAAAGTTGCTGTACTGGACCTTGGGATTAAGAACAGCATCCTGAATAACCTGGCAAAAAGAGATGCTTACTGCACTGTTTTCCCCGCTAAAACAAGCTTTGCTGAAATGCAAAAGTCTAGCCCTGATGGCTACTTTATAAGCAACGGCCCCGGCGACCCTGCCGGTATGAATTACGCCATTGAAACAGTATCAAAGGTTTTGGAAGCTCAAAAACCGCTTTTCGGAATTTGCTTGGGGCACCAGCTGCTTGCACAGGCCTGCGGTATTGATACCTACAAAATGCACCATGGCCACCGCGGACTCAATCACCCGGTTAAAAACCTGGTTACCGGTCGCACCGAGATTACCTCGCAAAACCATGGATTCAATGTGCAGGACAGCCAATTAGTTGACCACAAAGAGGTTGAAATCACCCATATTAACCTGAACGATAATACCGTTGAAGGACTGAGGCTGAAAAACGGTCGCGCATTCAGTGTTCAATACCACCCTGAATCATCGCCCGGGCCACACGACAGCACTTACCTTTTTGACGACTTCCTGCAAATGGCTGAAAAACAGGTAGTTTAAAAAAATAGTAAGTTTATATGAAAATATAAAACAGCCCCCTGTTAACAAATATTGTCGACAGGGGGCTGTTTTTTGGCTGTAAATTAAAATTTCTTATGCCAGCCAGGCTTTTACCTCTTCGGCAGTAGGCATTTTGGCATCAAGCTTAAGCTTTTTTCGTGCACCTCCCAAATCATTGAAAAGCTTGCCGGGAGCGGCAGCCTTAAATGCTTCCAGCGTGGGGAAATTCATGGCAGAAAGCGCAGGAATCCATTCTGCCGGAACACCGGCACCAAGGAATTGCTCCGGGGTAGGCGCCTGGCTCACTTTTTCAGGCTTCATTTGCGGGAAGAACAAAACATCCTGTATGCTGGGCGAATTGGTCATGATCATACTCAGGCGATCTATTCCAATACCAAGGCCGGCGGCAGGCGGCATACCGTATTCAAGGGCACGCAGAAAATCTTCATCCAAAACCATGGCCTCTGTATCTCCGCGCTTGCCGAGTTCAAGCTGTTCCTCGAATCTGCGACGCTGGTCAATGGGGTCGTTTAGCTCGCTGAATGCATTGCATATCTCTTTGCCATTACAAATGGCCTCGAACCGCTCAACAAGACCGGGCTTGCTGCGATGCCTTTTGGCTAAAGGCGACATTTCAACCGGGTATTCGGTAATAAAGGTTGGCTGAATAAGCTTGCCTTCGCAGGTTTCCCCGAAAATTTCATCAATAAGCTTGCCTTTGCCCATGCTTTCATCAACATCTATTCCTAAAGACCTGGCGGTATCGGCTAATGCACTTTCATCCATATCGGTAATATCAATACCGGTATAGTGTTGAATGGCTTCGAACATGGTGAAGCGTTTCCAGGGGCGTTGGAAATTAATGAGGTGTTCACCAACGGTTACCTCAGTGGTTCCATACAGGTCAAGGGCTATGCGTTCAACCATTTCCTCAACCATATTCATCATCCAGTCATAATCTTTATAGGCAACATAAAGCTCCATCTGGGTGAACTCAGGGTTGTGGAAACGGCTCATGCCCTCGTTCCTGAAATCTTTGGCGAATTCGTACACGCCATCGAAACCACCTACAAGCAGGCGTTTCAGGTACAGCTCATTTGCAATACGCAGATATAATGTCATATCTAATGTATTGTGATGCGTTTTGAAAGGACGTGCAGAAGCCCCGCCATATAAAGGCTGCAAAATGGGCGTCTCAACTTCAAGGTATCCTTTGGCGTTCAGGAAATTACGCATGCTGCTCGTAATCATAGTTCTTTTCCTGAAAGTATCACGAACCTTAGGATTAACTATGAGATCTACATAGCGCTGACGATAACGAAGCTCAGGATCTGTAAATGCATCATGGGTATGCGATACCCCTTCGGCATCGGTGCTCTCTTTTACTATGGGCAGCGGCTTTAGTGATTTAGTAAGCAGTGTAAATTCCTTTACATGCAACGAAATTTCGCCGGTCTGGGTAGTAAAAATGAAACCTTTAACGCCTATTATGTCCCCAATGTCAAGCAGCTTTTTGAAAACGGTGTTATATAGGGTCTTGTCTTCATCAGGGCAAAGGTCATCGCGACGGAAATACAGCTGTAAACGACCTGTACTGTCCTGCAATTCAGCAAAGGAAGCATTACCCATTATACGGCGCGTCATTATACGGCCGGCAATACTTACATCTTGGTATTCGTCTCTCTTACTTTCGGAATTCGCGGCAATATCGGCTGCATTTGCGTTAACCGGGAACAATGCGGCCGGGTATGGCTCAATTCCGAGACTGATGAGCTGTTCGCGTTCTTCGCGGCGACGCAGCTCCTGCTCGCTTAGTTGCATGGGCAGATTTGGGGTTTTCTTAATACGAAGCGCGAAATTAGGGCAATAATAACGATTAAGGAAATTGAGTTTAAATGCTGTGGCTTTAAAGAATCTCCTTCTGAAAAATGCAGGCTATGAATTCAGATAATAATATGCACGCTGTACAATATATTTCCACCTAAACCATATAGCATTCAGCAGTTTCCGGATATGGCTGACTAATTGGTAGCTCAATAACAAATAACTATCTTTGTTGCTATGCAATTTGCAGAAAACATATTAAAATGGCGCGACAAAATATTATTATTCATTGTCGTTTCCTTGATTTCTGCCTGTTCAAAAGCGCCGGTCAAGGAAATTGATCATGCGCAGCATTTTTCAGAGGTAATTTCAAAAGCAAATGCCTTGATTGAAGCAGGTCTGTACAGCCGTTCAATCACTTATCTCGATTCGGCTTACAAACATTTTAATAACCCAGGGCCGGGAGATCTTTTTCAACGATTTAATTTCAGGGCCAATTATTTCAGGCAGCGCCTGCGAAATTACGACATGGCTATGGCCCAGGCCGACAGTATATTGTTGGTTATAAATGAAAGCAATATAAAAGATGAAAGGTACGCATCGCAAACGGCCAGGGCATGGCTGTATAAGGGCGATATTTTTCTCGATCAAAAAAAATTCGCCGAAGCTTTTCGCTGCTTCAGCAACTGCCTGCAGGCAGGCCGCGACCAGGATAATTTTTCGGTATTGAATGAATACAGCAACAGGCTTGCCATGATTTGCTATCGCCAGGGCAAATACGAAAAAGCCATTGAGTATTTCCGTGATCAAATTGCAGTGTTAGCGGGTAAGCCTGACGATGATTTTTATGCTTTCAGTCAAAGGCAGGCCACTTATGACAATTTGGGCCTTTCGTATTTCCACCTCGGAATGCCCGACAGCGCAGAAGCATGCTACCGTAAAGCCATGCAAATTGTGCGCAACCAGGGAAAGTACTTCCCTGATAAAACGGTTTACCTTCAAAATGCCCGTGGCGTAATTATGGGTAATATGGCCGATGTATTAGTTGGACGAGGCTTGCATTATGAGGCCTCTGAATTACTGCGCAAAGGAATCAGGTGTAATATGCCCATTACTTATTACAACCAGGATGCTCAAATGTCGATGCTTAAACTGGCCGACATTTACCTTAAAACAGATCAAAGCAATAAAGCCGGTGCAGTGCTTGAAGAACTTGTAAACTCGCTGGATTCTTTACCGAACCCTGCTGCTCAAACCCGGCTGCATAAGCTAAGCTGGAAGTATTTTGAGAAAATTGGCGACACAAAAAACGCTTACCTGCATTTGCAGGAATATATGAGCGCACAGGATAGCACTGCTTTAGATAACCGGGAAATTGCAAGCCTTGATTTCAGTCGTGAGCTCCTGAATATGGAGCAGGAAGATGAGCTGAAAGAGCTCAAAAAGGAAAAGCAAAGAATTGTACTTTGGTTGGGGGCAGCGGGAATTGGTATTTTAATGACACTGGCTATTATCTGGCTCGTTTGGCGAGACAGGAACAGGAAAAAGAAAAACGTAAAAGAGCTTACCCGTCTGAACAGCAGCCTTGAAGTAACACTGGGCGTATTAGAACAGGCGCAGGCCGATAATAAACGAATTCTTAGGATTGTAGCGCACGATCTGCGAAGCCCTGTAGCCAGCATGATTGCAGCAGCAGGCATGCTGCATAATGAAGCCGGCCCCAATGAAGACCAGGTTTTGACCGAGCTCATTATGAAATCGGGTAATATATCAATGGAGCTGATTTCAGACCTGCTGCATGTGCATACCCGCAGGCAGGATTTGAAGCTGGAAAGCATAGACCTCACCGAGGTACTGCGCTACTGCATTGATATGAATAAATTCAAGGCTGTGGAGAAAAAGCAGGAAATTACATTCCAGCCCATTCCTGCAGTAATTCGTGCCGACAGGGAGAATATCTGGCGCCTTTTCAGCAACCTGATTGGCAACGCCATTAAATTCAGCGACGAGAAAACAGAGATTATAGTTCGCATGATGGAGCAACCCGACCTGATTATAGTAGAGGTGGAAGACCACGGCATTGGTATTCCTGAAGAATTTCAGGACAGGATCTTTGAAATGTACCCTGATTCAAGGCGTGCAGGAACTTCAGGAGAAGAAACTTTTGGTCTGGGGCTAAGTATTTGCAGGCAGATTGCCGAGGCGCACGACGGTAAAATTTGGTTCCGCAGCGAAGCCGGAAAGGGTACAGTTTTTATTGTGGAACTACCGGCAGAACCAACTTCAGATTCTCTTGCATAAAAGAATTGCTGCAATTCAGGATTGTTTTGCTTAATTTGTTGATTCCTGAATGTAGGTTATTAATGAACCCGGCTCCTTCTACGAAAAATACCAGGCTTTTTAATTTTATAAAGAGGCCACTTATTGCAATATTTTTTACCGCGTTACTTCCGGTATTGCTGATTTCCTGCGAAGGGATATCAATAATGCGAAATGACAGTAACTCTCTTTCTGACACTATAAAGGTCAGGGCACATCGCCTGCGCGATTCAGGATTGTTTTTGCCTGCCATTCGCTATACAGACTCTGCTTACAGGCATTTTCAGAACCCTTCGCATTCTGACTTATATAAGAAATATAATTTCCTGTTCAATACCAATTTATACTACACCCTTAACATTGATGCAGCCATCCTGTATGCCGACAGCATGCGAAAATCTGCCGAAGCCGAGCCTGAAGGCAAGGTTAAAGCCGATGATTTAATAATGGCTTACCTGCAAAGCGGCGATGTTTTATTAAAAGCCGGCAGGTACAGGGAAGGCTACAGGTATTTTGTAAAAGGTAAGCTTGAAGCAGAAAAAAGAGAAGATAAGCACCTGATGGATGAGTACTACCACAGGCTTGCAATGGCCAATTATTGGCAGGGCGAATATGCCCGCTCTAACAAGTATTTTAAGGAAGAAATAAAAGCGCTCACAACCCAAAGGCACCGCGACACTTTCGACAGGTTTTGCAGGCTGCAGGAAGCCTACGACAATGTTGGAATTACTTACCAGGCCCAGGACAAAAAAGACAGCGCCTATATTTTCTTTAAATTCACGCTTGCTTTCCTTGATAAATGTGAACCCGATTTCCCTGATAAAAAGGGCTTTTTTGGTGTGGCAAGATCAGTGGTTTATGGTAACCTAAGCGAAACTTACAGGGAAATGGACAGCCTTAACCAAGCCACCTTTACCCTAAAAGAAAGCCTTAGGCTCATTGGCTCCGACGGACCTAAAACAGTATCTGATTACGTGAATATAATTGGGTTGGCAGAGTTATGTGCCCGTGAATGTAAATTCAATACCGCCGATTCGTTACTGAATTCCTGCAAAGATGCCATTTACAGCCTGAAGCATAACCAGGCTAAAGGAGAATGGCTGAATGTAAAATGGATGATTCTCGACCTGAAGAAAGACACAGGTCATGCTTATACAACACTTACAGAGTTAAACAGGGTAGATGAAAACAGGCGCAAATACCGCAGCCACATGTCTTCGCAGGATATAACCAGGGAAATTGAAAACCTTGAGCGTGAGCAGGAGCTGGAAGTGCTTAAACGTGAAGATATAAGAAAGAACTACCTCTTGGGAATCACCTGCATTGCATCTGCAATGGCCTTGTTCATTATTTGGCTTATCAGAAAGAACCTGAACCAAAGTAAGAGCAATGAAAAAAGGCTGGGCGATATGAATGAGCAAATTCAATCAAGAAACGATTATTTGCAGGTTGCGCTACATTCACTGGAACAAAGCCAGGCAGACAATACACGGCTCATGAAAATTGTGGCCCACGACCTGCGAAGCCCTATTGGAGGCGTTAAAAGCGCTGCCGAAATATTACTTGATGAACCGGGCCGAAGCGAAGATGATATTGAAATGCTGCAGGTAATTAAAGATTCAGCTGCCAATTCGCTGGCATTAATAACCGGCCTCTTACAACCACAGGCTACTAATGAAGACCTGCATAAAACTGAAATCAGGCTTGATTCGGTTCTGCATTATTGTATAGATATTCTCAGGTTTAAAGCTGCAGAAAAAGACCAGCAGCTTAATATGGCCCTGTTGCCGATTACAATTACGGCCGACAGGGAAAAACTTTGGCGCGTTTTCACCAACCTGATTACAAATGCCATTAAATTCAGCCCTCGCGGGGCAGAGCTTCAGGTAAAAATGATTGTAGACCCTGATAAGGTTAGCGTTTTAGTTACCGATAACGGCATTGGAATACCTGATAATATGCTCGAGCGTATTTTTGAAGGCTTTGAAGACGCACGCAGAACCGGTACCTCAGGCGAAGAAACCTATGGTTTAGGTCTGGCAATTTGTAAGCAAATTGTTAGTGCCCACGGCGGAAAAATTTGGGTAAAAAGTGAAGTCGGTAAAGGCACCACTTTCCATGTTGACTTACCGCTTTAATGCATGCACTAACATTGCTTCCCTGTTTTTCAGCTTTTTCTAAAACCGACAGGCCGGGAATTTAATTTGACAATTTGCCTGCCTGCGACAATCCTAAAAACAGTAACAGGAACAGCCATAGTATTTTAACACTTGGCATTCAAATATTTATATGCAATAATTTCATAAAAACACCATATTTTTGCAGCTGGAAAACGCTTGATTAATGCCATGGTATTTGATTTTCAAATACTGTTCTGCTCAATGCAGGAAACCAAATGACCGCCCCATTTCTGAAAATTTATAATAGCAGATTTAGTTATGCTTCACTTGCAATTCACGGCGGTTTGTGTGTTGCATACTGTTTTTCCTTTTTCATAATCCTTTTTTACTCTTCCTGTTCCAATAAAAAAAGGCAGGACCACCCGCTTGAGATTGAAAAGCTTAAAGAGCATGCCATTCGTTTTGGCGGTAAAGACCCGATACGCGTTTCTGCTGTTTTTGATTCCGGGTTTAGGTTTATTCCTGAACCGGGGCCGGGCGATGAATATGCCAAAATCAAGTTCCGTATTTACAACGCAGGCCTGTTACGCACATCTGAACAAAAAGCAGGGCTGATTGACAGCCTTGTGGAATCAGTTGATCCGTCGGTTTATGGTGAAGAATATGTGCCGAAGCACATGCTTGCCTTGTTGCTTAAAGGCGATAACCAGCTGAACCAAAAAAAATTCAAGCATGCTTATACCAATTTTTATCGTGCCCGTGAAGAGGCCCTGAAATACAATATAGATACTTTGGTAAGCGAGTACTACAGCAGATTGGCATCTGTATGCTACCAACAAGGCGAATTCAGGCAGGCAGGCGTTTATGAAAGGCTAAGTGTTCACTCCGATACTGTTGGTAAAAAGCCGCTTGCATACAATCATTTTATGGGCGCCCAAAGTAATATGAATAACCTGGGCATGACCTATATAAGAATGGATATGCCCGACAGCGCCATTATTATCTTTAATGAAACCATCAGATTTACAGACAGAAACGAGCATTTTTACCCGGAACATAAAAGGGAAATTAAGGGCCTGAGGGCTTTGCTTATAGGCAACTCCGGCACGGCATACCTGAAGCTTTCAAAATGGTACGAGGCAGAGAAAATGATCCGCACCGAAATTGAAATGGACAGCCCCGGCGGACCCACCCATATTGGCAGCTTCAACTCATTTTTTGGTCTTGGCGATATCTATATTGCAACACACAGGCTGGCAAAGGCTAAAAAAGTGCTTGAAATTTGTGCCGATTCTCTTAAAAACCATAATACCAAGCAAGGCCGCCTGGGTTGGCTGAAGCTGAAACGTAAATATTGCGATGCTATTGGCGATACCGCCGGCGCTTACAAGGCATTATCGGGCTTTACTGCTATAAAAGATACCCTCGACAGGCAAAACAGGACCGATGCTGCCGAAAGCATTAGCCTGCAAATTAAAAACATAGAAAGGGAGTACCTGCTTGATGCCGAAACAAAATCAGGAAGGCTTAAATCTAAATGGCTTATTGGTATTGGGGCGCTTACCATGGTGGCATTTGCTTTTGTATCGCTGACCAGGATTTACCTTATCAGGAGCCGTAAAAATGTAGAGGAGCTTAAATTGCTCAACCAATCTGTTACAGAGAAAAATGAACACATGCAAAAAGCTGTTTCCTCGCTTGAACAAAGCCAGGCAGATAATGCAAGGGTTATGAAAGTGGTGGCCCATGATCTCAGGAGCCCCATAGGGGGAATTCAAACCGCAGCGGAAATTGTGCTTGAAGACCCTGCGCTATCAGAAGAAAACCGCGAATTTCTTGAACTGATAAAATCTGCCACAACAAATTCATTAGAGCTTATTACGGAGCTGCTTCATACCAATATCAGGCTGGAGGACTTTAAAAGAGAAGAAATTGAGATGTCGGGCTTATTGCGGTATTGCGTAGAGATGCTGCGGTTTAAGGCTGAAAAGAAAAATCAGCAACTGCACCTTGTTACAGATAATTCAGTTGTATTTGCCGATCGTGAAAAGCTTTGGCGGGTGTTCAGCAACCTGGTTACAAATGCAATTAAATTCAGCCCAAGAGGTGCTCCCATTAATATAAGTTTACGCAGCCAGGGTGATTGGGTAGTTGTTTTGGTTGAAGACAAAGGGATAGGCATACCTGAAAAATTGCGGGAAGGTATTTTTGATATGTTTACAGAATCGAGAAGACCGGGAACCGCCGGGGAGCAAACATTCGGGCTTGGGCTGGCCATTTCAAAAGAAATTACCGAGGCACACGGCGGCAAAATTTGGTTTGAAAGCAATACAGGCAGCGGCACCTCATTTTTTGTTAAGCTGCCCCTAAGCAACTAAAAAACCCGATTTTCTGTAGGTTTTAGATAAGAGCCTTACATCAGGTTAATGCCGTTTCATCTGTCTGTTTGATTTTTTTGTTCTTTATACATGTTTCCGGTAATTATTTTCATTATCTGAATACTGTTCCTTCTTCAGATTCAATCGCCCAAAAGGGACTTTTTTTAGACGAAAAACACTATTTCCAAATTCAGTTACATTTCATGATAAGATTTGTGCAAAAACAGGCACATAAAAACGAGAACGTATTTTGCGTATAAATATTACACAATTTTTTCTTTACAAATTCATCTATTACCTTTGTCATAAGTAATTCATACTAAATAATATTTATTAAATACCATTTTTAAAACCGTTATGACCCCTGCTTCCGCACAGAACAATAATACTAAAGACCTGTATTCCGACGCTATGAAAATATTGCTTCGCAAAAAGAGCAGTAATAACGCCGGGCATTCCACAGGAATTTTATTTGCACTTATATTGGCAGCTATAACCTGTTTTGCCGCCGTTGAGGGGAACGAAATAGACGCTATAGCTGAAATTGTTTATGCTGATGCGGCTGCTACTGCCCTGCCTGTCGGCCCTGCCGAACATGGACATAAAGCGATAACCAGCGCCGGTGTAAGCCTGCACAGCCTGCCCGATTATTTTAACCTGCCGAACGGACTAACGTTTTTAATTCCGTTATTCCAGGCCTGCGCAATACTCCTGTTTATACAGTTCCGCAAAAAACAACATATAGGGGGTACAGACGATTCCCTGGCCTGGGATAACCAGGTAAAAATTGCTGCTTATGTGCTGGAACAAAGCAGGACAGAAAATAAACGCTTAACAGCAATTGTAAACAGTGAAAACAGGAAACCACTTTCTAATTTGACCGAAACCCTGCATACACTAATTATAAAGAAATCAGGCAAGGCAAATGAAGCCGGTCACACTGCCCGCGTTTCCGGAACAGGTGCAGAAGCAGCGGAGTTTAAGAATGAGATTGCTCAGTTAAATGATGTGGAACCTGCATACCGATTCGTATTAACAGAAATAAATGAAGTTTTGCAAAACTCCGCCGACCTAACAAGGCAAACCGCTACTGAGGCTGGCATTTTCATAAATGTTTGCGCCGACCACTGCAAAGCCGAAATTGATGCGGGTCAAATTACAAAAGTACTATGCAAGATAATAAACAATGCCGTTAAACACAGCCCGGCAAATTCAGCCATATTCTTAAGAACAATTTGCCTGTCCAATAAAGTGCTTATAATAATTCGTGACCAAGGGGTTGGGTTTGACAATAAGCAACGCTTTACGTTGAGCAATATATTATCGGGCAGCAACTCAGCATCGCAAGGTCATAAAAATTCAGGATTGGGCATGTGCTCACAAATAATACAGCAGCATGGCGGCAGAATTTGGTTCGATAGTGAAGCAGGAAAAGGGGCTTCCTTTTTCGTAGAGCTGCCTGTTAAACCCTGAAATTCCTGAAAACATCGGCCGAACCGCTAAACATAAAAACAAACTCTTTGCAATCTAAGTTTGCCGGTAAAAGTCGGTTGCCGGCGAAATACGCTTACCTAACAAATCTTATTGCATTAAAAAAACCTGCGGAAGATGTTTCCGCAGGCTTTTTTTTACAGCTGTATAAACCCTTAGTCAGGTTATTCTTTAACAGTTATGCCCATGTTGTAAAACATAAAGGCCCATACATCTGCTTTTTCATCAATAACTTTTGCTAAAGATTTTCCGGCGCCATGCCCTGCCTTGGTATCTATACGAATAAGCACAGGATTTGGCCCTTTATGTTTTTCCTGCAGGGTGGCTATAAATTTAAAGCTGTGAGCAGGTACTACCCTGTCGTCGTGATCAGCGGTTGTAACCATGGTAGCGGGGTAATTAACGCCCTCTTTCAGATTATGTAAAGGGCTGTATTTAACCAGGTTTTGGAACCCCGAGGCTGAATCGCTGCTGCCGTATTCAACAGCCCAACCCCAACCAACAGTAAATTTGTGGTAACGCAGCATATCAAGAACACCCACGGCCGGAAATGCAACTTTAAACAAGTCAGGACGTTGGGTAAGGCAGGCCCCAACCAGCAGGCCTCCGTTAGAGCCGCCCGAAACAGCCAACCTGTCTTTGCTTGTGTATTTCTCTTTTACCAGGTATTCAGCCCCTGCAATAAAATCATCGAATACGTTTTGCTTATTGCCCAACATGCCGGCTTTATGCCATTTTTCACCGTACTCTCCGCCGCCGCGCAGGTTGGCTAAGGCATAAATGCCGCCATTATTAAGCAACTCAAGATTAAATGCAGAAAACGCAGGCGTCAGGTTTATATTAAAGCCACCATAGCCATAAAGCAAGGTTGGGTTATTGCCGTTCAGCTCAAGTCCCTTTTTGTAAACAAGGAACATGGGTACCTTGGTTCCGTCTTTAGAGGGATAGAATACCTGCTTCGTTTCGTAATCATCGGGGTTAAAGGCAATATTGCTTTTAAAGAAAACGGTGCTTTCGCCTGATGCAATATCATATTTGAATACTGATGGCGGGTAGGTAAAACCTGTAAAAGTGAAGAACACATCCTTATCACCTTTTTCACCGCCGAAGCCTGATGCCGTGCCCAGGCTCGGCAAGGCAATTTCCTTCATATTCTTACCATCTAAGCCGCTTTGGTAAATGCGCGATGTAACATCTTTCAGGTAACCGGCAAAGAGGTGTCCGCCGGCCGATGTTACCGCTTCAAGCAGCTCTTCTTTTTCAGGAATAACGTATTCGGGCTTGCTCTCATTAAAGCCGGTATATGGCGTTTTTAAAAGGCAATAGTTGGGTGCTTTGTTATTAGTGAAAACCAGCAGATCGTCGCCAATATTGTCAACTACCGTATAATTGTACTTAAAACCCGGGAAAAGGGTGCGGAAGCTTTTTTCATTTTTAGCCAGGTTACGCACCAAAAGCTCGGTACCATCTGTACCTTCAGATGCATAAATGAACAAAAAGCGTTCATCGTCTGAAACATCGGCACCATGGTAACGCAAGGGGTGCGTACGATCTTCGTAAACCAACTCATCCTTTTCCTGTGCTTCGCCAAGCTTATGGAAATATACGCGGTGAAACTCGTTACGGCTGCTGAATTCGGTACCTTTCACAGGCTTGGGATATGCGCTGTAATAGAAACCGTTTCCGCGCCAGGCAGCGCCGCTGAACTTAACCCATTCAAGCTTATCGGGCAAGGGCATGGCAGTGGCAATGTCGTAAACAGTTATTTCCTGCCAATCTGAGCCTGACTTGCCGGTAACTACGGCCACATACTTTTTATCGTGGCTGAAGCCGCCAAGGTTAACAGATACAGTACCGTCGGCGCTTATTTTATTGGGGTCAATAAATACTTTAGGCTCGCCGCTATTGCCCTTTTGATAATAAATTACCGGCTGGTTTTGAAGGCCGTTATTCTTAGTGAAGAAAAGGTATTCACCGGCCCGCTGCGGTGTGCCGTAGCGGGAATAGTCTACCAACTTGGTAAGGTGCTTCTTAATAGCATCGCGGAAGGGTATTTTTTCGAGGTAGCTGAACGTTACCTTGTTTTCCTCTTCAACCCATGCCTTGGTTTTTGCCGAGGTATCTTCCTCAAGCCAGCGATATGGGTCGGCTATTTGTGTACCGAAATAATCATCGGTTTGTGTGCCTTTTTCAGTTTTAGGATATGTCAAAGCTTCTTGGGTTTGTTCTTGTTTGCGCGCACAGGCAAAAGCCAACAAAGCTAAGGCAGAAATGTACAGTAATTTCATGCTTACCGGGTTTAAATGAGTGTTCGCACGCAAGGTAAAAAGGAAAAAAGGAGATTTAATTATGAAGGCCTATAAATGTTACAGGCGGTAATTTTTTGCAAAATACAGGGGTAAACCTGTACCCTCTAAAAGTGGCGTCAGCGTAATAATGCAAAAATCCCCGGCAGCCGCTTTATGCATTTACCGGGGATTTAAGAACAAAGCAAACAAAAAGCCTTTCAGCAAAAATTACCTGCTTAGAATAGTGCATTCAACACGCCTGTTTTTGGCGCGTCCTTTTTCATTTTTATTGCTTGCCGAAGGCTTGGTAGAACCATAGCCTTTAGCCACCAGCCTGTCGGCCGATATTTTTTGAGAAACCAGGAAATCTTTTACAGACTGGGCGCGCTCCTGGCTCAGCTTGTTGTTAATGGCATCGGTACCTGAATTATCGGTGTGGCCGCTTACCTCAATTTTTACATTGGGGTTAAGCTCCATATACTTTGCAACGCGCTTGAGCTCAGGGAAGCTTTCTTTTTGGAGATCAGCCTTATTGAGGTCAAAGAAGATATTGTTAATGGTAAGTACCGCACCTACTTTATCAGGAATCATCACCAGATCATGCTCAATTTCGCGGTAGGTTTTAAGATCGCTCAGGTCTATGCTTCCGCTTTGGCTCAGGTACCCCGGGGCTACTGCGAAATAACCATAATTAATACCGGCAGGCATGGTAACCGCAAATGTGCCTGACTTGGGCTTGGTGCGGGTTATACCCAACTCTTCGCCATTGGCAAGGTTTTCATATACCAGCCTTACGGGGTGCTCCATGGGCTTACCGGTGCCGTTATCAATAACAGTTCCGCAAAGCAACACTACAGGGCTTACCATGGCCACTTCAGGCTCTGCGCCTGCAGGTTTGGCAGGCAGGCTCATTCGCCATATATCAAGGTTCTTACCCCCGCGGGCCGAACTGAAATAGGCTGCCTCGCCGGATGCGGTTATACTGAAATAAGCATCTTCTTCGGCCGTATTTACCTTAGGACCCAGGTTTTCAGGTGTAGTCCAGTTATTCCAGGAATCGCCTATGCGGTGGGCAACAAAAATATCGCTTAGCCCATAAGTGGGGAAACCTTCTGAGGCAAAGTAAATGGTCCGGTTATCTGAAGCAAGGTATGGGGCATATTCATCGGCAGCAGTATTAATCATGCTGCCCATAGATTGTGGCTCGCTCCAGGTAAAGTTGCCTACCAGGAAGCTTACGTATAAATCGCGTCCGCCCATGGTCTTTTCCTTTTGAGCAGATATAATCATGATTTTACCGCTGTTGCTCAGGAAGTAATCAACTTTTTCGCTCAGGTTGCGAAAGTTGATGAAAACGGCTTTTTCAGGGTCGCTCCAACCGGTTTCGGTAGCATAGCTGAAAGAGCAGCCGGCCTCCATAACACCGTTTGGCAGGTAAACATTACCCAATAGCAGGCCGGCGCCGTCAGGCGTTACCGAGCACACAAAGTTTGGATCTTCATTGTTAAACGGGGCGCCGAAATTGCGGGCCTTTTTCCATTTGTGGGTGTCTTTGTCCATTTCAGCTACCCAGATATCTTCGTGATCTTTTTCACCGCCAACGTTTTGCGGTGAATTACGGCGACTGAAATACATAGTCTTTCCGTCGGCAGTAACCAATGGGTTCAGCTCGTTATAGTCTGAATTCAAAGCATCGCTCTGCTTAACCGGCTCTGCTTCGAAAAGCCTGTTTTTAACCAGGTTAATTTTCGGAGTCCAGTTATCGCCTTTCATGCCAATGCCTATTGCATCAATGGATGTGCCTATTTCGCCGGCCTCCATTTTAACAACCACACCAACAGATGCCACCTCGTAATCGGTCAGCGGAATGTCGTAGGTGAAAATCCGGGTTTTCAAATCTCCCAATAATTGGGGCTTCAGCTTAGCGCTGTAGCGCTCGGTACCGGCGGCGTCGTATGCAATTATCTCGGCAATCAGGCCGGGATGAATGCTTTCAACAATCATGATCTTTTCAATTTTTTGGGGCTTAGCGAACTTAACCTTTAAAAATTGGGGCATTTTACCCAATGGCTGCCATGCCACCGGCGACTCGCCGCCCTGCGGAAGGCTGTTAGGCTCTCCTAAAGCCTGGCCGCCGCCAAACTCGCGATTTGTGGCTTCTGATGACACATAATCAACACCGGCAGCCCATTGTATTTGGGCCTGGGCAGTATTGAAAGTGAAGAGCAAGGCCGCTGCCACAGCAGGCAAGGCATTAAGTAAACGATTCTTCATAACCCTTGTTTTGTGATGTTTAGTATTCAGTATGGTATATTCCCGCAGCAGGAAAAGGGAACATAAGAGGCATATTATGGCTGAATTGAGATAACAGGCATTATAGATGCCTGCAACAGCCTTAAACCGGCAAACGGAACCGCAATTATTATTCCTTTATTCGGAAAACCAAGCTAATATTATCTGTTTTAATGAAATATTAACAGGAATTTTATTCAGGCAGCCAATTTTGACCTGTACCTATGCGAAGCAATACGAATAAACATGGGCTCAAATCAGGTGAACGAGCCGCTTGTTAAAGCCTCTGCATAAGCTGCTGAATCATGGCCGGCTTCCAGGTTGAATAAGTGCCTGCATCTATTTGAATTCTGGCCTGCTGCATGAGCCAAAGGTACAGCCTGAGGTTCTGCAAAGAGGCAATTTGCAAACCAAGCAATTCATTTGCAACAAATAAATGCCGCAGGTACGCTTTGGTGTAAAAGGTTGAGGTATAACCGCCAAGGTTTTCATCTATGGGCGAGAAATCCTTCTTCCACTTTTCGTTCTTAATATTAATAATTCCCTGTGTTGTAAACAGCATGCCGTTGCGCCCGTTCCGGGTGGGCATTACACAATCGAACATATCTATACCAAGCGCTATGCCTTCAAGCAGGTTGGCCGGGGTACCCACACCCATCAGGTAGCGGGGCTTTTCAATGGGCAGAATGCCGCAAACCTGCTCTGTAAACTCATACATCATTTCTGCAGGCTCGCCCACAGAGAGGCCGCCAATGGCATTGCCTTCCGCGCCTGCTTCGGCAATTGTTTCAGCAGAAATGCGGCGAAGATCAGGGAAGGTGCTGCCCTGCACTATAGGGAAAAGGGTTTGGGCATAGCCGTAATGCGGCTCGGTTTCAGCAAGGCGGGCAATGCAGCGCTTGAGCCAGCGGTGCGTCATATCCATGCTTTTTTTAGCATAGTCGTACTCACATGGGTAAGGCGTACATTCATCGAAAGCCATAATAATATCGGCGCCTATGCTGCGCTGAATATCCATTACACGCTCGGGGCTGAACATGTGCTTGCTGCCGTCTATATGTGAACGGAAAGTTACACCTTCTTCCTTAATCTTACGTGTGCCGCTCAGGCTGTAAACCTGGTAGCCTCCGCTGTCGGTAAGAATGGGCTTGTGCCAGCCGTTGAACTTATGGAGTCCGCCGGCTGCCTGCAATACATCAAGGCCGGGGCGCAGGTACAGGTGGTAAGTATTTCCCAGAATAATTTCTGCCTCAATATCATCGAGCAGCTCACGCTGGTGAACAGCTTTAACAGAACCTGCCGTGCCTACGGGCATGAAAATGGGCGTCTGTATTTCGCCGTGCGGCAAAGTTATGGTACCGGTGCGGGCTCGGGAGCCTGTATCTGATGTTTTAATTGTAAACTGCATGCCGGGCAAAGGTAAGTATTGCCCGCTGATTTTTCGGGCTTTAGCCTCAAAATGCTACCTTGCAATTGCATTAATTGAAGGCCGTTCCTATTAGCCTGCGCAGATACACCCTCATGAAGCCAATATTCCCGAAAATACTTAAACCGAAATCATTCCCGGTAAATACTTCCGAAGTAAAAAGCGTTCCAACGCGGGAGTCGATCCTGGTAAAGCCCTTTTATTCGGCCGATGACGTTCAGTCACATATAAATTTCGGGGCAGGCGCTGCGCCGTTCCTGCGCGGGCCGTACGGGGCCATGTACACCACACAGCCCTGGACAATCAGGCAGTATGCAGGTTTCAGCACTGCCGAGGAAAGCAATGCCTTTTACCGCCGTAACCTTGCTGCCGGACAAAAAGGCCTCAGCGTTGCCTTTGACCTGCCAACGCACCGTGGATACGACAGCGACCATCCCCGTGTTACAGGCGATGTGGGCAAAGCCGGAGTAGCCATAGACAGCGTTGAAGACATGAAGCGCCTGTTCGACCAGATTCCTTTGGATGAAATGAGCGTGAGCATGACCATGAACGGGGCCGTTTTACCCATTATGGCCTTTTATATAGTTGCTGCCGAAGAGCAGGGCGTATCGCCGGAAAAGTTGCAGGGCACCATTCAGAACGATATACTGAAAGAGTTTATGGTGCGCAATACCTATATATATCCGCCGGCTCCCAGCATGCGCATTATAGCTGATATTTTTGCGTACACTGCCCAAAACATGCCCAAATTCAACTCAATCAGCATCAGCGGCTACCACATGCAGGAAGCCGGTGCAGGCGCCGATCTTGAGCTGGCCTATACCCTTGCCGACGGACTTGAATACGTGCGCACAGGTCTCGCTGCCGGCATGGAAATAGACGATTTTGCCCCGCGCCTGAGTTTCTTTTGGGGCATAGGTATGGATTATTATATGGAAATAGCCAAGCTGCGCGCAGGCCGAATGCTTTGGGCAAAGCTGCTTTCTCAATTCAGCCCAAAAAATCAGAAAAGCCTTGCCCTTCGCGCCCATTGCCAAACCAGCGGCTGGAGCCTGACCGAGCAGGACCCTTTCAATAACGTAGCCCGCACCTGCATAGAAGCCATGGCCGCAGCCATGGGAGGCACCCAAAGCCTGCATACCAATGCCCTCGACGAAGCCATTGCCCTGCCCACCGATTTCAGCGCGGCCATTGCACGCAATACCCAGATTTACCTGCAACGGGAAACAGGTATTTGTAATTTTGTTGACCCCTGGGCCGGAAGCCGATACGTTGAATCGCTGACAGCAGGGCTTATTGACAGGGCTTGGGCTTTAATCCAGGAAACCGAAGAGCTGGGCGGTATGGCTAAAGCCATAGAAACCGGCCTTCCCAAAATGCGCATCGAAGAAGCCGCTGCCCGTAAGCAGGCCCGAATAGACAGCGGGAAAGATGTAATTGTTGGCGTTAACCGTTTTAAAACCAACGAGCCTACAAATATTGAGCTGCTTGAGGTAGATAACCATGCCGTGCGCGATTCACAAATTGCCGCTTTAAACAGGCTTAAAAAGGAACGTAACAGCGTTGCCGTATCCGGCTCTTTGGAAGCTATAAGCAATGCTGCGGCAAATAATACCGGCAACCTGTTGGCACTCGCCATTGAGGCTGCCCGTTGCCGGGCAACTTTAGGAGAAATATCTATGGCAATGGAAAAGCATTTCGGGAGGCATAAAGCAATTATAAGATCTATATCAGGCGTTTACTCAGGCGAAGTATCAGACGATGAGAATTTTGCGCTGGCCTGTAAAATGTCGGATGAATTTGCAAAAACAGAAGGCAGACGACCCCGCATGCTGGTTGCCAAAATGGGCCAGGACGGCCACGACCGGGGTGCCAAAGTAATAGCCACCGGTTTCGCCGACCTCGGTTTTGATGTGGACCTTGGCCCCCTGTTTCAAACCCCGGCTGAAACCGCCAGGCAGGCTGCCGAGAACGATGTGCATGTGGTTGGCATCAGCAGCCTGGCAGCAGGCCATAAAACCTTGGTGCCGGAACTTATTAATGAATTAAAAAATATTGGCAGGCCCGATATATTGGTAGTAGTAGGCGGTGTAATTCCGCCGAAAGACTATGAGTTTTTGTATAATGCAGGAGTCTCCGGCATTTTCGGGCCGGGTACGGTGGTGCCGGTGGCCGCAATGCGGATACTTGGGGAGTTGAACGGGGAGAAAAGGTAGTCAGACAGTGTAAAGGCAAATGCGCAAAACCCGGCTTAATCTTTAACAATTTTATGTACCTCTTTGCCCGTTTTCACAAGGTAAATGCCACAGGCAAAGCTGCTGATATCTGCCTGCCACGCACCTGAAAAATATTCTATAGGTGTTTTTAACTTTTGGCCAAGTAAATTAAAAACTTCAGGTTGCCCGCTTCTGCTTTCTGAAGTAATTATAAACCTGCCTGTTGTAGGGTTAGGGTAAATTACCTGCCCGGAATTATATACCTGGCCCATGTTAGCGGTAATTTCAGATATTTTGATTTTAGCGAATCCTCCCGTCTGCCTGCCTAAAATATTTAAACCCGCCCCCCCCAGATACAGTTCATCACCGTAAACAGAAACTACGTTCAGGGTACTGTCTGTTGTCAAACCCCAGTTTGCCACGCCGTTATCTGTTTTTGCCCTGCTTAAATTGTTTCTGTAATAATTAAACTCCCCTATAGTACCTGCCGTAAACAGCATATCGGCTGAAAATGCTATACTTCTCCTTCCCTGGAAGCTATTTGTCCAAAAAGTTTGGGCTGTACCTGAAGTATCTGTGGCAGCAATAAAACCCCGGTAATAGTTTTCATTTTTAAAGTAAGGATCAGGGTATTGTTGGAAGTTATTACCTATAATATAAATTTTACCATTTGCAGGTTTAATGGAGTAGGCAACTTCGGCACTGTCATAATGCCAGGGAGTTGCCAGGCCTGTTAGTACATTAAGCGCAGCAACAGCTTTCCTGCTTTGACCGCCTATATTAGTGAAGGCTCCCGAAACATAAATTGTATTCCCCGATATTGCCATTGAAGTTATGTAATTTTTGTCGGGGGCCGGGTTCCAGTCGGTAGCAATGCCGGTTTCTGCATCTAACGCTGCAATACCATTCCGGGCTTGTCCGCCAATATTACGAAAGGCACCCGCGGCATAAACTAAATTACCTGCCGCTACCAGTCCTGAAAGGGTACTGTCGGGGGAAGGGTTCCATGATGTCGGTTGCCCGGTAGTTGCATCGAAAGCGCCGGCATGGTTACGCCTTTCGTTGCCCAGATGAGTGAAGTTACCTGTTACGTAAACAGAATTACCGCTTACTTCCAGCGAATTGTAGATGTTATAAAACATGGGGCTTTCCCAATAAGGAAGGGTATCCTTAACTGCGGTAAATGAAACAGGATTCCAATTTAAGGGCATGCCTGTGTTTGCAACTATAGCAGCCAGGCTGTTCCTGCCAATACTGCCTGTACTATGGAATGAGCCGCCAATATATACCCCTCCGGGCGTGGCTGAAATGGTAATAACGTCATCTCCCGGTGCCGGGTTCCAATCCAGCATTTGGCCTGTAGTCACATTTGTGGCAGCAGCACAAAATCTTTCCACACCCCCGGCATTTGTAAATACTCCGCCAAAGAAAAGCTTATCATCAAATAGGCACATTGATTCCACATGGCCGTCGGTGCCGGGATTCCAGCCTAATAATTCACCCGTTGAGGCATTAACTGCAGCTATGTTATTACGGGGCTGCCCGTTAACATTTTTGAACGAACCTCCTACAAAGAGTGTATTTCCGGATATGGCCACACATTTAAAGGGATTATCTCCTTCTTCAAAAGAAAGACTTACGTTTAACCTGTTATTAATAATACCGGTATTAATATTATATGAACTTATACCCCATCCGCCTATATATAGATTTTCATCACTAAAAGCCATGGAATGCACCTCTCCCGGCCCGGAACCGGAAGGCGGGGTCCAGTCGCTAAGAATACCGGAAGGCAGCTGAAATGCAGCTATGTTGCCACGTTCAATGCCATTAATACTTTTGAAATTTCCCCCGATAAAGAGCTTATTCTGCACAATAGCAAGAGCATGTACAGAAGAAGTATAAATATTATCCAGTTCCGGTTTCCATGGCAATACAGCACCTGTTCCGGCATCCAATGCAGCAATACCATTTCTCGGCAAGCCACCTACTGAATTAAAGTCTCCCCCTATGTATAAGGTATTTCCGTAAAGCGCAAACGCCCCCACACCAAAGTCATTTTCCCCCAGCTTAACCTGCGAAAAAGTAGTATTTAGCGTTAAGTCCGGGTTCAGGCGTGCAATACCTTTTAATGTTACGGAACCAATTTTATTAAACCGGCCACCAATATACCATCCTCCTGCCCCGTCACTGATTGAAGCGAAAATTTTGCCGTTTACTTTAGGTAAAGCTCCCGTAAGCCTGCTACCGTCGGTAATGTTTACACTAACTCCGCTTCCGCATGGAAGGCCTATGCTGTTAAATTTTCCGGCAACATAAATTTTATCTTCAACGCGTTTAATGGCGGCAACAGAGCCGTTAACCTGCCACATACTTGTATCTGCCAACTGGGCAACGCAAATGATTGGTGCCATGTAAATCATGAAAAAAACGCCTATATATATCCGTTGAAAAACTTTCATTTTCAGAATTAAATTATGGTCGAAAAACTATTTTGCTGTTAAAAAAAAACCTATACATTTCAAATGTACGGCATAATCACATTCAAATTAAATCAAAACAAAATTATCTTCATAAAAACCGGATCAAACCATTCGCTACCGGCAATAAAAAAGGTCCGATTAAAACTATTAAAGCTTTAACCGGACCCCGATTCAAATATTGTCAGTATTACACCACCTTCTTCAGCCTGTCCTGCTCTTCGCCGGCTTCTTCCCATGCCTGCAAATCAAGCTTCAGCAAATTGCCTACCCTTGAAAATTCAGTATTTGCCTGGTGCAATTTATCAGGATTGCTGTAAACAGATGGTTTTGCCAATTCGCCTTCCAGTTCCGCTTTGCGTGCTTCCAGCTTAGAAATATTGGCTTCAAGCTCGGCAATACGGGTATTTACTTTTTTAAGGGCCTTTTGATTGTCGGCTTTTTCCTGGTCGGTTACAGGCCTGGGCTTTTCTTCTTTTTCTTTCTTAGCAGCGGCTGATTTACCTGTAGGTTCTTTCACCCTTTGCGATTGCCAGAATTCATACTCTTCAAAAGTACCGGGGTATTGCTTTATCTCCCGGTCTTCTATATACCAGATTTTATTGGCTACTTCAGATACAAAGAAACGATCGTGGCTTACAACCACAAAAGTGCCCTCATACTGTTGCAATGCCTGGATCAGGATGTTAACGCTTACCATATCCAGGTGATTGGTAGGTTCATCAAGCAGCAGGAAGTTGGCTTGGGAAATCAGCGTTTTGGCAAGCGCCACACGACTTTTTTCTCCGCCTGAAAGCACCTTAATTTTCTTAAAAACATCGTCGCCGCTGAAAAGGAAGCAGCCGAGAATGCCGCGAAGCTCCATTTCGGTTTTTGTGCTGCCGGCTTGCTTCAGCTCTTCGAGCATGGAATTTTCCACGTTCAAAGATTCCAGCTGGTGCTGCGCGAAGAAAGCTTTAATCACATTATAGCCTTCCTGGCGTTTGCCTTCTACAACTTCTTCACCGCCTATAATACGCAGCAGCGTACTCTTGCCTTTACCGTTAGCACCAATCAGGGCAATTTTATCGCCGCGCTCTATAATGGCGTTCGAATGGGAAATTACGTTGAGCTTGCCGTAGCTTTTACTCACGTCTTCCATCTCAATAACATTGCGGCCGGGTGTTACGCTGAAGGTGAACTTAAAGTTCACGCGTGCGGTTTCGTCTACCACATCTTCAATCATATCGAGCCTTTGTAAAGATTTTACACGGCTTTGTACCTGCTTGCTTTTGCTGGCCTTGGCTTTAAATCGCTCAATAAAACGTTCGGTCTGGCGAATCTGGGCTTGTTGGTTTTCAAAAGAACCTTTTTGAATTTCCTGCCTGAGCGCTTTTTCTTCTATAAAGAAGCTGAAGTTACCGGCATAGAGGTGCATTTTCTGCTGTGCAACCTCAACAATGGTTTCTACTGTATTATCAAGGAACTGGCGGTCGTGGCTTACAACTATAATTGCGCCTTCATAAGTTTCAAGATACTCTTCAATCCACTGTATGCTGGGCATATCCAAGTGGTTGGTAGGTTCATCAAGCATGAGCAGGCTTGGCTTTTGCAGCAGCAGCTTGGCCAGCATTACACGCATGCGCCAGCCTCCGCTGAAAGTGCGCAGGGGACGTTGCAGTGCTTCGGTATCAAAACCCAGACCTTCAAGAATGGCCTCGGCACGGCTTTGCAGTGTATAACCGTCAAGCGACTCATATTCATTTTGCAGCTTACCGAGGGTTTCCATGAGCTCATCGGTATACTCAAGCTCCATTTTATTGAGCACCTCGTGCATGAGGGTATCAACCTCAAGGGCACGTTCAAAGGCCTGCATGGCTACGTGCAGAATGCTGTCGTCGCTTTGGTAGCTGAGCAAATCCTGGTTCAGGAAGCCTATTGAGCAGTCTTTGCTCATTTCTATGGTTCCTGCGTCGGGGGTATATTCACCGGTTATCAGGCGGAGCAGGGTACTTTTACCTGTACCGTTTGCGCCAATAAGCCCTATTCTGTCTTTAGGCTTAATGTGTAAAGATGCTTCTTCGTACAGGGTTCTGCTGCCGAAGTGAAAACTTAAGTTGTTGATGGAAATCATGCTCAGGGAAAAAGATTGCAGGTGCGCAGCTTAAACTCGCCTTAACGAATATGCGCAGATACAGCTTTCGGGCTGCAAATTTACGCTTTTTTTACCGATTGACCTTAAACATGCTCCACTGAGCATGCCTTGTAAAAACCGTAATACCGATAATAATATGCTTTTAAGATTGGAAAGCACTCTGAAAACAGCCCCGTAAGTGCTGCATACGATTTAATTTTGGGCTGCATTGGCAGCACAGCGGTCGCAAATGCCTTGTATTATGTAATTAGCCTCCAGGAAAATAAAGCCGGCCGGCAGCACAACACTGGGAATAACCAAGCCTTCAAGGCATTGGGTTTGCCCGCATTGCCCGCACTTAAAATGTATATGATTATGCCTGTGGTTTTCAGGGCCGCAGCTGCCGTGGTGGCAAAGGGCGTACCTGATATTATCCTGCTCATCAGGTATGGTATGTAAAATGCCTTTGTCGGCGAAGGTGCGCAGGGTGCGGTAAACGGTTACCCGGTCGGCATCTGCACCCAAGCCGGCTTCAATATCAGCATGGCTGAGGGCTCTTTCTTCGTGCAGGAATAAATCAAGTATGCGCTCACGGGCCTCGGTGAGCCTGAGGTCGTGGTTCTTTAAAATATGCCGGCTCTCGGTGTGCATGGCTGCGGTTATTTAATCAGCATTACAGGCTGTTATGTAAAATTAAGCTAATCAGGCCAATTTCTCAGCCTTCTTTAAGCATACGCGCCATATCAGCCGCGAAATAGGTAAGAATAATATCGGCCCCGGCGCGCTTCATGGCGGTAAGAATTTCGGCCATAGCACGTTTTTCATCGAGCCAGCCCATGCGGGCAGCAGCTTTTACCATGGCATACTCACCGCTTACGTTGTATGCGGCAATGGGTATGTTGAAATTATCTTTCAGGGTTTTAATTACGTCAAGGTAAAGCATGGCCGGCTTTACCATCAGGAAATCGGCTCCTTCATTATAATCAAGCTCGGCCTCTACAAGGGCCTCGCGCACATTGGAGGGGTTCATTTGGTAAGTCTTCTTGTCGCCGAACTTCGGGGCAGAATCAAGGGCATCGCGGAAGGGACCGTAGAATGCGCCGGCATATTTAGCTGTGTAGGCCATTATGCTTACATCGGTAAAGCCTGCTTCATCCAAAGCGGTGCGTATATAGCCTATGCGGCCGTCCATCATATCGCTGGGGCCAATAATATCAGCGCCGGCGCGGGCCTGGGCCACAGCCATATCGGCCAGTATGGGCAGGGTTTCATCGTTCAGTATGCGGCCGTTTTCAACATAGCCGTCGTGCCCGTCGGAACTGTAGGGGTCCATGGCCACATCTGTCATAACAGCAACATCGGGGAAATTGGCTTTTATGGCGGTTATGGCTTTCAGGTAAACGCCTTCCGGGTTCAGGCTTTCGGTGGCGCGGGCATCTTTGAGGCTGTCGTGAATATTAGGGAAAAGCGCGAAGGCTTTAACACCCAATGATCGGGCATGATCTATTTCTTCCAGCAGATGCTCCTGCGAAAGCCTGAACATGCCGGGCATTGATTTTATTTCAGATTTAATGCCCTCGCCGCCAATTACGAACAGGGGGTAAAGCAAATCTGTGGCAAGCAGGCGGGTTTCTTCTACCATGGCGCGCACTGCGGCGGTGGTACGCAAGCGTCGCGGACGGCGGGGAAGGTTAATTTGCATGGTAATAATCTACATTTTCGGCAGGCTTTCGCCCGTGCCCGTAATTATTTAAACACCTGATTATCTAAAATGTTCAGCCGACTGCCGTAAAACAGGGCCGGTTTATAGAATTAATCTGAATTATACACTAAATGGTGCACAAAGATACAGCCTTGCGGCCCGAAACTAAAAACGCGGTATATTTGTTGTTCTTTACAGGGTAGGTGTACCCTTAACGTTCCGGATAATCTAATTGTATTATGGCTATTATAATCACTGAAGAATGTATTAACTGCGGGGCCTGCGAGCCTGAATGCCCCAACACTGCCATTTATGAAGGCGGAGCCCAATGGACTTATGCAGGAGGCACAACCCTGAAAGAAGTGGAGGTTGAAGAAGGTGTTTTTGAAGATGCCAAAACAAAGCAAGCTCCGGTTTCTGACGAGTTTTATTACATAGTACCCAACAAGTGTACAGAATGTACCGGCTTCCACGAGGAACCCCAATGCGCTGCCGTTTGCCCCGTAGACTGCTGTGTCGACGATCCGGATGTACGCGAAAGCATAGAGGAATTGCAGGCCAAAAAAGAATGGCTGCACGAGGCTTAATATTTTAAGCAGATATTATAAAACCAACCTGCACCTTTAAGGTTCAGTGTAAATAAATCAAAAGAGGACCAAAACGGGATAATCCCTGTTTGGTCCTCTTTTGTTTTTATGCAGCTTAGTTCAGCAGGCCAATGCCGGCCGCAAGGCTGACTCTTTTACCCCTACTCGAAATTCAAATACAGCGTAACCGTACGTGTGTAGAAATTTCGGATGTTATTGGCATAAGCATTATCATCAGGGTATTTCATGCCGTTAATGCCATAGCTGAACCTTATTTCAGGCGACAGCTTGAAAAGCGGGTAATAGAAATCGAAGCCGAAGCCATACTCAAGCGTAAGATCGCTGCTGTTCACGCGCAGGTAGCTGTTACCTATTTCATCACGCTTTGCACCCACTTCAACCGACGGCTTTATGCCGCCAATCATATACATGCGCGTATTGTGCCTGCGCTGCGATTTGTATTTGATAAGAAAGGGCAGCTCGAGAAAAGCGTAAGTGCTTTGGTTCAATTGGTTATCTACACTGTCAGGAATGCCTTGGTAGGTGAATTCAACATACCGGCTGTAAAATGCAACAGTAGGCAGAATACGCAGATCAAGCACTTCATGCAGGCGGGCGTTCAATATAAAGCCTGTTGTAAAGCCCGGCCCCCCAATAGGGTTAATAGATTGAAAAGCAGGCTTACCCGGCGGGCCCTGGCCGCCCTGCACAAATAATGCGCTGTGCTTCAGGCTGAAAGAGCTGTAGTTCAATGCCAGGAAAAAACCATAGTGAATGGGCCTGTTGTCGAAATCGGGCAGGTTGAAACCACGGCCTTTCAGGTGCTTGGCACGAGAGCGTGAGCCTTGGTTAACACTCTGGTTCAATGGGTTGCCCTGGGCCTTTGCTTCCTGTGTAAGCAGGCAAAGTCCAAAAATGCAAACCAACATGGCCGACTTCCACAAACCGGCGGTTTTAATTACTTGATGCCACAGTGCAGGCATGTTTTCAGGAAATGTTTTCAGCAATACCGGAAGGCTTTACGCCCGTGTAAATAGTTACTATCCCGAAAGTGAGCGGAGTACATGTTGTAGCTTCGAAACCGGAAGCTTTCATAACTGCCAGGAAATTTTGTCCGTCAGGAAATGCGCGAACCGATTCAGGAAGATACTCGTAAGCTGCCGTATCATGAGATACCGCACGGCCAATTACCGGCAATATATACCGGGAATAGAAATTGTAAAACTGTTTTACCGGGAAATGTTGCGGTTTGCTGAATTCAAGCACAACCGCCATACCCCCCGGCCTTAAAACGCGGCCAATATCAGTGAGCCCTTTTTGCAGGTTTTCGAAATTGCGTACACCGAATGAAACGGTAACTGCATCAAAGAAATTGTCTGTAAAAGGAAGTTTCTCGCTGTCGCCTTTGCGAAGCTCTATTTTATCTTCGAGGTGGCGCTCACGAATTTTGCGGCGACCAAGCTCAAGCATGCCTTCAGATATATCTACCCCGATAACTTTATCAGGGTTCAGCTTCAGGGCTTCAATAGCCACATCACCGGTGCCTGTTGCCACATCAAGTATAAGCTTGGGGCTCAGCTTGCGGAGGCGTGAAATAGCGCGTTTGCGCCACCACTGATCAATACCAAAGCTCAGCAAACGGTTCAGCAAATCGTAACGCGGGCTTATACGGTCGAACATGTCGGCCACCTGGTCTTTTTTGCTTTCGCTGCTGTGCTTATACGGAACTACGGTCATGCAGTGTTTTGTGTTTTTGCTGATTCGGGGAATTAATAGCAATTTCCCCTTCGGCGGCAATATACCACCTCTTTACTTAACAGTAACTCAGGCGGTTTGTTCTTCTATTCGCAATTGCAACGTAACATCGTCAAGCTCAACGCTTACAGATGAGGGTACCAAATCTGCAAAGCTGAGGTCAAGCGCCTGTGTTTCCCGGCAAATATACTCGCTGTTGGCAGTAAGGGCAGCTTCTATAAGGCCATCAGGCGTTTTTTGAACGGCAATTTTTATTTTAGCCAAAACATGCAGGCCCATATCCTTACGCAGGTTTTGCAGGCGGTTTACCACATCACGGGCAAGGCCCTCAGCGCGGAGCTCATCGTTTACGCTCAAGTCAAGCGCTACGGTGAGGTTATCGTCAACGGCAACTATCCAACCGGGAATATCTTCTGAAAGTATTTCAGTATCCTCGGGTGTAATGGTGGCTGCCTGCCCGCTTATATCAAAGGTAAATGAACCGTTTTGTTCAAGGTTCTTTATTTCCTCCTGTGTCATGGCCGCTATGCGATCTGCAACCGGCTTTAACTGTGCACCGAATGCCTTACCTAATCTTTTAAAATTAGGCTTGGCACGTTTCACAATAAGGCCCGAAGTATCGTCTATATACTGCATTTCGCGAATGTTTACTTCGCTCAGGATCAGCTCTTCAACAGCTTCAAGATTGCGGCGCTCCTCGGGGCCGGATACCGGAACCAACATGCGTGACAAGGGCTGACGCACTTTCAGCGAGTGTTTCTTACGTACTGCATGCACCAAAGAGCTTATGCGCTGCGCCGTTGCCATGCGGTCTTCAAGCTGCAAATCAACCAGCTCATAATCAGGCATCGGGAACTCAGCCAAATGAACCGATTGGAAAGTATGCAGCCCGCTTACATTGTTTAAATCAAGATACAGGCGTTCGGCAAAGAAAGGCGCAATGGGTGAAGCCAAACGTGCAACGGTTTCAAGGCAGGTGTACAGCGTTTGAAACGCGCTTATTTTATCTTCATTGTACTCACCCTTCCAGAAACGTTTGCGGTTCAGGCGAACGTACCAGTTGCTGAGATCGTCGCATACAAAATCCTGTATGGCGCGTGCAGCTTTGGTAGGCTCGTATTCAGCAAAAGAATCGTCGGTAACCTTGCATAGGCTGTTGAGCCTGCTTATTACCCAGCGGTCGCTTTCGGCCCTTGCGCTGAGCGGTATTTCCTTCTCAGCAAATTTGAAGCCATCGAGGTTG
>JAZKBN010000028.1:32321-50112 GCA_040388605.1 Bacteroidota bacterium
CATAGAGCGCAAAGAACGCATAAGTGTTCTGCAAAGTGCCGAAAAACTTACGTTGCACTTCGGCCACACCATCGGTATTAAACTTCAGGTTCTCCCAGGGCGGTGCATTGGCAATCATGTACCAGCGCGTAGCATCGGGTCCGTAGGTTTTAATGGTTTGGAAAGGGTCTACGGCATTGCCGAGCCTTTTGCTCATTTTCTGGCCGTCTTTGGCGAGCACAAGGCCGTTGGCAATTACGTTCCTGAATGCCACTTCATCATAAAGCATTACGGCAAGGGCATGCAGGGTAAAGAACCATCCGCGGGTTTGATCCACACCTTCGGCAATAAAATCTGCCGGGAAATTTTCGCTGAACAGGTGGTTGTTCTCGAAAGGAAAGTGCCATTGGGCATAAGGCATGGCCCCGCTGTCGAACCAAACATCTACCAGGTCGGTTTCGCGGGTCATTATTTCTTTTGCATCCGGGCTCAGCAGGAATATATCATCCACATAAGGGCGGTGTAAATCTGCCTTGCCGAATTTTATGCTTTCAAGAAAGGTTATGTTGCCTTCCGTTTGCGCCGGGCTCAGCAGGCCGCTTTTTAAGGCCACATCAGCGCCGGAAGCAAGTTCTTCTATGCTGCCTATGCAAAGCTCCTGCTTACCGTCCTTGGTTCTCCAGATAGGCAAAGGCGTTCCCCAGTAGCGGCTGCGACTCAGGTTCCAGTCCACAAGGTTCTCAAGCCAGTTCCCGAAACGGCCGGTACCGGTAGATGCCGGTTTCCAGTTGATACGTTTATTAAGCTCAACAAGGCGCTCCTTACAGGCAGTGGTGCGAATAAACCAACTGTCCATAGGGTAATAAAGAACAGGCTTATCTGTACGCCAGCAATGCGGGTAGCTGTGCTCGTATTTTTCTACTTTAAAAGCCTTGTTCTGCTCTTTCAGCATGATGCTGATAAGCACATCGGTGCTTTTGTAATCAGCTGCGTTTTCGTCGGCGTTATTGTAGTTTTTAACATACATGCCGGCAAAATCAGTAACCTGTGCCACAAGTCGGCCTTTTTTATCCACAAGGGGGGCCGGGTTACCGTCTTCGCCCTTTACCATGATAGGCGGAATACCTGCCTGCTGCGCTGCCCTGAAGTCGTCGGAGCCGAAGGTAGGGCTTATATGAACTATGCCTGTACCGTCTTCTGTGCTTACAAAATCGCCGGGTATAACACGGAATGCGGGGGAATCGGGCTGCACATAAGGCATCAGCTGCTCATAACGTATGCCCAGCAATTCAGCACCTGTATAGGTGCCCAGGAGCTCGAAAGGAATCAGTTTGTCGCCGGGGGTATAATCGGCAAAACCGGCTTCTTTTTGCTTTTCGGTGAAATATTTGCCCACCAAATCTGAGGCAAGTATTACGCTTTGGCGCAGGTAAGTATAGGGGTTATAGGTACGAACCTTTACGTATTTTATGTTTTTACCTACTGCAAGGGCTGCGTTTGCAGGCAGTGTCCAGGGCGTGGTTGTCCAGGCGAGGAAGTAAATATCCTCGTTGCCGCTGTCGTAAAGCTTTTCGCTTACAGATTCGCGGATAACCTTGAATTGTGCCACCACGCTGGTGTCGCGCACCATCTTATAGCAGCCGGGCTGGTTAAGCTCATGCGAGCTCAGGCCGGTGCCTGCGGCGGGGCTGTAAGGCTGTATAGTATAGCCTTTATAAAGCAGGTCTTTATCATAAAGCTTTTTGAGCAGGTGCCAGCAGCTTTCAATGTAGGGAGCCTCGTATGTTACGTAAGGTTTTTCAAGGTCTACCCAGTAGCCCATTTTCTCGGTCAGGTCGTTCCACTGGTCGGTGAACTTCATAACCGCCTCGCGGCATTTGGCATTGTAATCCTGTACCGAAATAAGCTTGCCAATATCGTCTTTGGTAATGCCTAATTCTTTTTCAACCTGCAGCTCTACAGGCAGGCCATGGGTATCCCAGCCGCCTTTGCGCAGTACCTTAAAGCCCTTTAATGTTTTATACCTGCAGAAAATATCTTTAACCGCACGCGCCATTACGTGGTGCACGCCGGGAATACCGTTCGCACTCGGCGGACCTTCGTAAAACGTAAAAGCAGGATGGCCCTCACGGGTTTCTATGCTCTTTTCAAAAATTCGGTTTTCTTTCCAAAAAGCCAGTATTTCTTCGCTCAGGGCGGAATAATCGGGGTTCTTGTATTCAGGATATGGCATCGATAAAATAGCTTTCTGCAGCAGTATGCCCGGCAGGTGAAAAGGATATGCCGGAATAAAGGGCAAATTTAATCATTTAAGGGCGAACCGACACAGTACTATTAAGATACAGCACCATTATTTGAACCTATTTTATGTGTCGGTCAGTAATTCAGGCAGCTTAAGACTCAAAGACCATTCATCCGGCCGGAATTGGTAAAGTTTAATCTGGTTAATCGAAAGGCATTTAAGTGAATCGTACCTCTGCATTTTATGCTTGAGATGCTTTTTATACTAAATTACAAAAAAAACTAAACAATTGATTATATAACTATTCCAATTTTAATTTTTCACTTACCGCAATACAGCATATTAAATAAAAAACTGCGCATATTAAATATTAAAACCATGCGAACTTGTGCTGTGCAATATTATTAGCTGTGATTCATAATTGCACATTGGATTATGTACAATTTAATCAAACAATACATCGTGTTTACAACAGACAACGTATTTAAACAGACAATAGCTACCGTTCAATAACCGATAATGCATTTATCCTATTTTGAGTTATAAAATTTAATCCAAATCTTACTTTATGCAGTTAATTGCATTTTTTAAAGATCTATACCTCACATTGGTTAATACTTTTGTACCGTTCCAACAGAGAACGATCCAACATTTCTTTTAAATCCTTTTCTCATAAACCCAATAAAATGAAAAAACTTATCCCTTTATTACTGCTGCTTTTATGCCTGTCCATTTCCGGCTATACTCAACGCAATGGAGGCCTTGACGATGAATATGAACCGTTAGAACCTGAGCCCTCACCAAGTCTTCCTACATTAATTGTTACCACAGAGAATGATGTTGATGATTATAGTGAAGGCGACAACGATGGGCTAAGATCGCTTCGGGAAGCTGTCAGGCTTGTATCGCACGGAGATCACCACATTACATTTGCCTCAGGAATCTTAAATGTACATTTAGAAGCTATCGGCGGACCTTTAAACATTGCGGGTGAATGCTTTATAGATGGGGGATCAGGCGTAACTGTTACTGCAAAGGGTTCTAATATTATAAGCCTTTCAAACGCTGCGGAATTCGAGGCATATAATATTCACTTTGCTTCTTGGGTAACTCAAACATCAGCAATTGTTGTACCAGCAATATATAGCGACCCGCCGTCTATTGATGTTACACAATGTTACTTTAATGAAATAAGCTCCGGAATTGGAATAGGCGGCCATACAGCTTCACTCATTATACAGGATTGCAATTTTGTAAAATCATCGATATGGCTGACTGCTCATGTTCCAAATACCAGTGAGCAGGCATATGCAATTAGCAATTTCGGAGTTGGTACGCCTGAGGTTTATCCGGAAAATGGAGATGCCATAGATATAATGTACATTGACAATTCTGATTTTGGAGGAGATTGGTTTTCAGGAATTAACATTAGAAACTCTAACATTATTACTATTTCAAACAGTCGTTTTTATGATTTGGGACATCATACCCCGATGTCATATATAGGCTTTCTAAATTGCAACAATGTAACAATTAATGGTGATATTTTTTTGCAAAACAACAATTCAAATATGATTCATTCCATTAATAGCAATATAATCGTCAAGAACTGTACTGCCGGCTTAAGAAGCGGAAGCACTGCCGGAACCTACGTAGTTGACCCTGTATATGGTTTTTTAAAATTTGAAAATAACAACAGCAGTAACAGGTCATTAACTTTTGAAAATAACATCATATTTACTCAACAATGGGTATTAGTCGATGATGGTAAACTTGGCACTACAGCGGTAATTAAAAACAACCAGATAAACTATTATCTCGCTGATGGAATGACTGCCCCATTACTGAATAACACAAACCAGGCTTACTTCAGGTTTGGAATCCCTACAGCTATTAATTCCGGTGTAACACAAACAATGACTTCAAGTGTATCTGTGATTAACAATACGATGCATATACATTATGCATATAAAATTGGTGATGCAGGAAGCGGAGAAGGGAATGACGAGGTCAGTGGCTTAGCATTCTACAATGTTCTAAATGTAACAATTGAAGAAAACAAAGTGGCTGATTTTAATACTTCCGGAGCCAATGGTGCATACGCAAATATTATACGGGTATATTCCAACCCGGCAAGAACTGAAACCTGTACGCTTTCTATTAAGAAAAACAGATTGGAATCTTACTTCTATGCCGGTATTAAATTAGAAGGGAAGTTTGCATCCTCGTCAGGCATTTTTGAGAACAATATCAAAAGCAGGGGTTATTATGGGCCTAATTTATTATCAATGGGTGGTGCAGATTGGAATTCAGGCGCAGGAATATTAATTTCCAATTCTACAGGAACCATAACCGTTACAGCACCTTTTGTATCTGGTACCGGTGGTACTCGTACTTCCGCTTTTACACAGGCAACGCTCGGAGGCTCATCCACACCTGAAAACAAATACCCGTTGGTCTTGGTAAAAGGCAGTCTATGTAACGTAATACTAAATGAGGTGCCGCTATACAATACCTTGGCCGATGGTGTGAATGACCCATCTTGGGCTGTTCTTTTGCTCGACGATAATGCAACAGCCAAGCCAAGACCCGAAGTTCTGTCTATGGAAACAGTTGGCACCAATGAAGAAATATCCGTTCAGGCTGTTACAGGAACAGGGGCTGCAGCAACACGAGTAGATTGTTATGCTACAGATAAAATTAACCTGAGTAAGCGTTGGCTTACCTCAGTGTCAACAAATACGGATGGTGTTTTTTTCTTCAATCTTGCTCATTCCCTTCTGAGCGCAGGTGAATTCTTCATTTTCACTGCCACTTATACCAATGCCGGCACATCTATGCTCAGCCTTCCCAAGCTATTCAACGCTAATCCGCTTACAGTTAATAATTGCACCGATTGGGATGTTACAATTGGAAATAATGCCGCACATTACTTTATGGGAAGCACGGTTTACACACCGCTTGTTACTAATTCCGGAATACTTAAAACTACTGCAGGTGCAACTGTTACACCTTTATCACCCGGTGTATGGAATGTGGGTCCGGGTACCTATTTGCTTGCCTGTACTTCATCGTTCAGCTGCAATGCTCTAAATCATATTTATGAGCCTACACACAGTCTTTATGCAAGCCTGACTATGCCATATTCCAATCCTATGGTATCCCTATCAGACCCTGAAGGATTAAGTTTCAACAACGCGCCTGCATTCAGCCTACCGGTTGTTAAAGCATTTAATATTTGTCCGGGCTCCGGTGCTGTTTTATCCATTCTTACTTCACCTGGGTTATCCTTAGGCTTCCAATGGCAAAGTGCTGTTATCGGCGGTTCATTCAGCAATATTACCCTGCCGAATTCAAGCATATCAGGGGGCGTAACCTCATCAACGCTTACCTTGGTTAACATGCCTGTAAGCCCGTCGGTGACACGTTATAGGTGTGTTATAACCAATGCCGTATGCACAGCTTTCTCAATAAATTCAGGCGAGTTCACTATAACAGTGAAACCCCTTCCCACATTCGAGCTTAGTGCGAGCTGCTTAACCATAAGTCTGAACCCCTCCCCCGCCACAGGAACGGTAGTTACCTGGTATAAAGTTGGCAGCCCCGATGTATCTGTAAGCACCGGCGTCAACGATTTCGCGTACACTCCAACGGATTGCGGGGATTATTACGCCACTTGTACCACAGAATGTGCAGTAGTTACTTCTGGCTCATATGAGTTCAGCACCTCCTTAACGCCAAGCGGCTCACGCAAAGTTGCGCCTGCTTTGGAAATGCAGAATACAACCATTCATGGCCCCGACCAAAGCGTAGTTTACCCCAACCCTACCACCGGTCCAATCTCCTTAAAGCTCACCGGCGAGATGCGCGTATCAGATATGCAGGGAAGAACAGTATACAACGAACCTGTAACCGATATAAGCAACCTGCCATCGCCGGACCTCGGCAATCAGCCTGCAGGCACTTATATACTGTCGGTACACATGGGCGGTTCGCCTGTACTCAGGCAAACAGTTGTAAAAAAATAGTGTATGCAGTTTCAGCATTATTCAGCCGCACATTACCCTGCCGGGTTTGTGCGGCTTTTTTAATTCGGGCTGTAATAACAAAATTAATAACCAATTCTGATTATTCCGGCCCTTGTTTTGTGCAATCATACTCGGAACATGGTAAATTTCCGTAAATTATAAAACCAGACATGACACTCTCAGACAACTCCTCGAAGCAGGTACTGCTTACAGGGGGAACTTCAGGCATTGGCCGTGAAACAGTAAGAGCCTTAGCCACCAAAGGATTCCGCGTAGCATTTACCGCCCGCGATTTAAAAGCAGGTTACACTTTTGCCGAAGAGCTGAAAAAAGAAACAGGCAATACCCACATTGAAGTTTACCTTGCTGATCTGGCCTCTTTCGCAAGCATCAGGAACTTTGTTACCGCATTCACCGCCCAGCACAGTAAGCTTGATGTTTTAATTAATAACGCCGGAACTTGGGAAACAGAGCGAAGCCTAAGCAAAGACGGCATTGAAACCACAATTGCAGTAAACCACCTTGCCCCTTTTTTACTCACCAACCTGCTTTTGCCCTTGCTCATAAAATCTGCCCCGGCAAGAATTGTTATCGTGGCTTCGGCCCTGTACATTAACGGTGAAATTAACCTTGCCGACCCGCAGCTAAAACAAAACTGGGGAGGCGTTAAAGCTTACAGCAACAGCAAGCTCATGAATATATATTTCATGCGCGAGCTCCATAAAAAGCTGAAAGGCACCGGTGTTACAGTTAATGCCCTGCATCCCGGCGTAGTTAACACATCGTTGAGCAGGAAGCTTAACTTTATAATGCGCTGGTTTTTTGAAACCTTTACCATATCGGCTGCCAAAGGTGCAAAAACTACAGTTTACCTTGCTTCGGATCCGCATGCCGAAGGGGTCAGCGGTGAGTATTTTGTAAAAAGCAAACCTGAAAAACTGCGCGCCAAAGCTACCGACGATACTGTTGCTGCAGCACTTTGGCAAATGAGTGAAAAGTACACGGGTATAAAACAATAAAACCCAATAATTCAGCGGCCAACTTTCCTTTAAGAGCGGCCAATAAAGGGGTCACGGGTATCAAAATGCATTTCCGGCAATTCGCTAACGCAATTTGCCTTACTTTTGGAATATGGATTCCAATGATTCATCTTACCTGCCCAGGCTTCAGCGAGAAGATTTTACCTACCCCCTGCCTGATGCGCGCATTGCCCGTTTCCCGCTTAGCCCCCGCGACAGCTCTAAGCTGATGGTGTGGAAAAACGGGGCCATTTCTCATACGGTATTTAATAAGCTGCCTGAGTTGCTGCCCAAAAACAGCCTGCTTATATTTAATAACACCAAGGTAATTCCGGCCCGCCTCATTTTCAATACCGAAACCGGGGCTAATGTGGAAGTCTTCCTTTTAAGCCCGGTTTTGCCTTATTCCGAAATGCAGTATGCCATGTCGGCCACCGGGAGCTCGGTTTGGCAATGCACCATTGGCAATAAACGCAAGTGGAAAGACGGGCAGGCCTTAAGCCTGGAGCATACTTTTCCCCCGGCTTCCAATGCTGAAGCATCTGAAACCCTGCTGCTCGATGCCATTTTGAGCGATTCAGATAAGCAGGAAGTTACCCTCAGCTGGTCTCCGTCGCATTTAAGCCTGGCCGAGGTAATACAGCGCCTGGGCCGTATTCCCCTGCCTCCTTACCTGAAACGCGATGCCATTGCCGCAGATGCCGGCGATTATCAAACCGTTTATTCAAGCATACAGGGAGCAGTTGCCGCCCCCACCGCCGGCCTTCATTTCACACCCCAGCTGCTCGATATATTGCAAAGCAAAGGCTTCGACAGCACAGAAATTACCCTGCATGTGGGAGCCGGCACTTTTAAGCCCTTAAAAGCCGAAGACGTGCGCCTGCACGATATGCATGCCGAACAATACACTGTTACACGTGAAACCCTTGTGCGCCTGCTCAGCCACGAAGGGCCTGTAATACCGGTAGGCACTACCTCGTTAAGATTATTGGAAAGCCTCTACTGGGCAGGTTCAGGCTTATTGCTTGAGCATGCCAACGCAGAACCCGGTTCGCTTTCATTTATCAGCAAAGAGCAGGCATACCGCATGCAGGCCGAATATGAAGGCATGCTGCCCGAGCCAAAACAGGTTTGGCAACGCCTGCTTGATGAAATGGACCGCGTTGAAACCAATATGCTCAGCGGAAGCACCGGTATTTTCATAATGCCCGGCTATAAAATAAGAACCGCACAAGGCCTTATTACCAATTTCCACCAGCCCGAAAGCACCCTTATTTTGCTTGTGGCGGCTTTGGCAGGCAATGCCTGGAAAAAAATTTACTGGGAAGCGCTTGCAAAAGATTACCGCTTCCTGAGCTATGGCGACAGCTCGCTGCTGCTGCCCGACTGACACCAAACAGGTACCTGGCAACAGGTATAAACCATGCCGCCCCATGCAGCCAAGTATTTTTAAGCATCTTAATTGCCTGTTTAATACATTTAATGCCTTCCGCAAATACAGGCCTGATACTTCTTTTTTGTGCATTATAGCTTTACTTTTTGCCATTGGTATTTCTGCACCTGCAAAGGCTTCACATATTGTAGGCGGCAACCTGCAAATGGAATATATGGGCAATTCCGATTACCGCTTTACCCTGATGTATTTCCGCGATGTGCTGAACGGCTCTGCAGCATCGGGTTTTAGCTCAGAGGTAAACGTAAGTATTTACCGGAAGCGTGATAATCAGTTTGTTCGCCAACTGACCCTATATAAATCAGGTACCGATTCTGTGCTTGCGCCTTCGTTCAGGGGCTGCGAGTCTTATAATTTTAAAATTTCCGTAATTCAATTTATCGGGTACGATAAGCTTGAAGTACAGGACTTTAGTGAATTAGGAGGCTATTATATTGCAAGCAATATGTGCTGCCGAAACAGCGCCATATCTAACATCAGGAATCCTGGCCAAAGCGGCAATACTTTTACGCTTGATTTCCCGGCACTCATTGGTTACGATGGTTATATTACCCGGAATTCATCACCTGCCTTTAAGCCCTTCAAAGCCGATTATGGCTGCATAGACAAAGAGTTTTATATAGATTTCAGCGCTACTGACAAAGACGGCGACAGCCTTGCCTATGCACTCACAGACCCTTATAACTCGCAAAGCAGGCAAACAACAACCACCACACCTCCTGCACCCTATCAGAACATAAATTGGGTGCCGGGTTATTCGGGCCTGTACCCCATTAACTCCAGGAAACTCATAAAAATTGACCCGGTAACCGGTATTTTGGCAGTATTGCCGGTAGAATCAGGCCTTTTTGTGCTAACGGTTGAGGTAAAAGAATACCGCAAGGGAAGGCTTATTGGCAATGTGCGCCGAGATTACCAGGTTCTTATTTTGGCATGTCCGGGAAATTACGCACCGCATATTTCACTTGATATTAAAGGCCAAACCCAAACCGCTTTAACAGGCCCTGCAGATACCATTCATGTTACCACCAAACCCGGCTTGGATGATTTTAAGCTCAGCTTTACCGACAGTACTGCTAATGAGTATTTATCTGTAAAAATAGTGCCTGTAAACTATACAGGCGATTTATTCAGCATAAGCCCTTCTTCCGGAAGCCTGAACAATCGCAGATTTACTGCTTCGCTAAATTTACCTGATTGTGTTCAGGACCCGGCTAAAATCTATATTTTCGACGTAATTGTTAGCGATAATGATTGCCCTCTACATAATACCGTAACAAGACGCATAGCCGTTAAATATGTTCCGCCGCCTGTAAACCGGCCGTATATATCAGTATCTGGGCTGCCTGTAAATGGTGCCCCTTTGGAAATAACGCCCTTCAAAACGCAGTCATTTTTACTGACTGCATCTATTGCAGATACAAATGCCCTGCACCTTTCCATCGACAGTTCCGATGGTTTTTCTCCTGCACTATTGGGCATAAATTTCAGGGACACAAGCGGGTACAGGAGCATAAGTGTTCCTTTGAGCATCAATGTTACCTGAGAAGGAATTAAGGCATATAACGGCAGAACAATTAAACTAAGGCTAAAAGCAGGCATAGCATATACCTGCCCTGAAGTACCTAATGCCGACACCACTATTATTCTCAATATAAAAGACGGCATTGCAACATTATCAGGTGCAATGCCCGGCAACGTTTTAACCCCAAACGGCGACGGACTGGACGATTGCTTCAGCCTCGCGGGCCTGCCTGAAGGTTCCTGCCTCGACCCCTTCTCCGAAATAAAGATTTACAACCGCTGGGGTAAGCCCGTTTTCAGCAATACCCGCAATAATTTCTGCTGGGATGGGGCCGGCATGCCGGCCGGTGTTTATTATTATACCCTGCACTTCGGTATCAGCTCGGCCGGGGGCAGTATAAGCCTGATACGGTAATATATTTATAGCGTAGGGTAATTTACTAATCAGGCAGGATTTTTAGCCATAAATATGGCCAGGTTTTCCAAAGCTGTACGTCTTATTTTATTCCTGAAGTACGAGGTTGCCCCAAGTAAAAGCCCGGTTATTCCGAACGCCTGCTTTGCCCATGTATAGAAATTAAAAGAATCGGTATGCTTTACAATTTTACCGTTGGCAATTACAAATTCAGATGTTATTTTGTTGATTACCTTGTTGCCGGTGCGCGAAAAAGTATAGGTGGCAGTCCATTGAGCGCGAACCACCCTGCCATCGGCATGTATGTTGCTGAACTCAAGCGATAAATCTTTGCCTGATTTTATGAGCATTTCCCACATGGCTCTTGCCTGTGCCGCATTTAAATCAATAAACACATCATCGGTAAAGGTTGCATTTTCAGCATAGGAAGCCTGCATTCCATAGTAGTCTTTATTTTGAAAACAGGTGTAAAACCTGAGTATTAATGCTTCATTGGGGTTCATTTATATAGCAGGTTAATTCTGAATTATTAAGCAAGTCAAAGATGGTAATTCAATACAACTAATTCTGAGTTAATATCATGCCGGGAATTGGTTTAAAATTATTAAAGGCTACATTGGCCCCTTAGAAACAATATATTGTGCCGGAAACTTTACCGGTGAAACTTGCTGAAGCCCTGTAAAACAATGCGCTATAATTTTTTTTCGATATTGTTGATTATCAATGTACTTATCAGTTGCAGTGTTAATGCTCAAAAGGGTTTAAGCATTAGCAGGCTGAGCGAAAGAGCATTCGTTTATACTTCCCGGAAAACTTTTGAAGACGGCACGCAAATTCCTGCAAACGGTATTTATTACATCAGCCCCCTTGGAGCAATATTGGTTGACCCGCCCTGGGGCGATGAACCTACGAAAGCCCTTATAGATTCAATTCAGCGCCGCCACGGGCAGAAAACAATTGCATCCATATCTACCCATTCGCACAACGACAGAACCTCAGGTATAGAAGTTCTTAAAAACGCAGGGGCAAAAACTTACGCGAGCTGCCAAACCCGCGACCTTTGCATAGAAAAACATGAGCAGGTACCTGCATTCTGCTTTTCAAAAGATACTGTTTTTAACTTCGGCGGCCTTAAGTTGGAAACATTCTATCCCGGTCCCGGCCATGCGCCCGATAACATTGTGGTTTGGTCTGAGTCTGAAAAAGTACTTTCCGGCGGCTGCTTCCTGAAAAGCGCCGAGGCCAAAGATTTGGGCAATATTGCCGATGCCAACCTAAAGGCCTGGCCGGCTTCGTTAAGGAAAATGCAGGCACGCTATATGTATGCAGGTATAATAATTCCGGGACACCAAGGCTGGGAAAAACAAAAAATGGTTGCCCATACCCTTAATCTCCTACGAAAAGCCGGTTATAAATAAGCCACATTAATTCAGGTAAAAATAACCCAAATGAGATTTAGGCTTGCCGGTGCCCTTAAGCAAACGTACCTTTGCGGGCTTTCTTATGGGCGGTTTATTCCTATTCTTCTTTCGCATCAGGGTTTTTATGCTCTTCCTAATACTGGAAGGGTTAAGCCTGTGGTTGCTTTTCAGTGCAAACAGCTACCAGGGAGTTGTTTGGTTAAACAGCAGCAATGCCGTTGCGGGCCGCATTCTTGAAATTAGCGGCACCGTTAACAGCTATTTTTACCTGAATACCGAAAACGCCGAGCTGGCCCGTGAAAACGCCAACCTGAACGCCCGCCTGAAAGCCATGGAAGCCGAGCGCGCATCTTTTGGTCTCGACACCATGCATTTTCCGCGACCTATAGAATATAAGTACCGGGTAGCCAAAGTAATTAACAACTCGGTAGCCCGTGTAAAAAACTTCATGACCATTAACCGGGGCACTGAAGACGGTATTAAAGCGGGAATGGGCGTTATATCGGCATTGGGGGTTGTGGGCAGGGTTAAGAATTGTTCGGCTCATTACAGCACTATAACATCGGCCCTCCACAGCGATATGCTGATTTCCGCCGGCATAAAGCGCAACAATGCCTTCGGTACCATACGTTGGGAAGGCAATAACCCCTACCAGGCACGCATGCTTTATATTGCCCGGCATATTAAGCCCCTTGTCGGCGATACCATTATTACCTCAGACTACAGCACCGTGTTCCCGAGCGGCATTATGGTAGGTAAAATTGCCAAAATCAAGCTGAACGACAACGAAACCTTTTACGACATAACCGTAAACCTGAGCACCGATTTCAGTACCCTGAGTTACGTTTACGTAATAGAAAACACCCTGAAAGCTGAACGCGACAGCCTGCAGCAACCTACTAACCCGGAACTTAAATGAACAGTAAAGCCATTTTCCGGATAGTAGTTTACTTCCTGAACTTCCTTGCGCTGCAATGGCTGGTTGCACGCAACCTGAACCTAGGCGGCATTGCCTTTTGCCATGCCTATATAGGCGCAATTCTCTTGCTGCCAATAGAATTTAACGCCGTTATGGTGCTGTTGCTGGCCTTTGCATCGGGCCTCATGACCGATGTTTTTTACGATACGCCCGGGCTGCACGCCGCTGCTGCTGTATTTGCAGCATGGCTAAGGCACCTGAACCAAAAAATTCTTACCCCGGCGGGCGGATACGAAGATTATATGGAAGTATCTGTTGGCAGCATGGGGCTGCGCTGGTACCTGCTGTTTATGCTGCCCGTTTTATTTTTCCACTCGCTCATGCTGTTCCTGCTTGAATATGCGAGCCTTGATCACATCCTGCTTATTTTGGCGAAAGCAGCGGCATCTTCTGCATTTACCCTGATTATTATTCTTATTGTTCAGAATGCACTGTACAGGCCGCAGGGTAACCGCTGATTTATAAAAACAGAATGCTATTGGGTATGCAAATACCCCATTCCGCTTAAAATGCGGGATATACTGTCTTTCATTTGACTGAAGCCTCCGGAGTAGCGGTTTACCATGAGCGCAAAGCAATACTTCTCCCCTTTCCTGTCGGTAAAATAGCCGGCATAGCACAATACGCGGGTAAGGGTTCCGCTTTTGCCGCGCAGGTTACCTGCGGCAGGGGTACCTATGCATAAATCTTTAAGGGTACCGCTCTGCCCTGCTATTGCCAAGGAATTACTGAAGGCATCAGAAGCCTTATCGCGGCTCATGAGGAAAAACACCTGGCTCATGGCGGCGGGTGTTACAGCATTGGTGGGTGAAAGGCCGCTGCCGTCGGTCATCATGAGCTCATCACGCTCAATACCGCGGCTTTTCCAAAAGTCTGAAACGGCATCAATGCCGGCTTGTGTGGTGGCATCGCCCAGTTTCTTCTTTCCTATGGTTTTCAGCAGCGATTCCGCATACAGGTTCAGGCTGAAAATATTGGTTTTAGCCACCAAATCGCTGAGCGGCGGACTTTGGTAAGCATCTATTACAGTACGGGACAGTGAATCTGTAACCTTCCCGAAATCACGGCGGCGAATGCGGGTGGTAATAGGGTCGGCTGTTATTTCAAGGCCTGCTGTGCGAAGCTTATCGCTCAATCTTCGGGCAAGAAATAGTGCCGGGTCGGGCATTGCGCCTTTAATGCTGTATCCGTTTGGCGAAGCCGGTAAGGTACCGCTCATAATGCGGTGCCATGAATAAGGAGCGCCATATATATAGGCATTGTCGCCGCTGTGCGGGGCGCTGTATTTTACGTAATTGTTGAGCTCAAGGCCGGGTATTTCAGGGTCAATGGTTTTTACGGCTGCAAATTCTTTTGCTTTTCCTGCCTTAAAAATCACCTTGTAAAAGTTATCGCATACATTAAGTCCGCTTACAGGTGCGCCAAAATAATTCCCTATATCTGACCATGCCCAGCCGGGGGCTGCCATGTTTTCATCAAAGGCATCAGCATCGGCAATAACGGCCCCGTTAATTTTCTTAATCCCGGCATCGGAAACGGCTTTGCTCCAGCGATCAAGCAGTTGCTTTAAATCCGGTCTGTCCGGAAAGCGTTCAGAGCATAGGCTGGGGTCCCCGGTACCGCGAATGTAGAGGTTGCCGTTAAGCGTACCGTCTTTATCGGTTTTACCGTCATATTCAAGATAGGTGCTGAACTTGTATTCGGGCCCAAGCAGGCCGAGTGCAGCGCCTGTGGTAATGGTTTTAAGCGTGCTGGCAGGGGTCAGCAGCTTGCCGGCGTTAACATCTATTACCTGCCTGCCGGTGCTCAGATTCCTGAGCGAATAACCCAGCTGCCCGTGTATTAGGTTTGGCGACGAAGCCAAAACTTCCACTCGCTTTTGCAGTTCGGCAATTGAAATATCCTGGGCAGATAGTGCAGCAGGCAAAATAATGCAGTATAAGCAGGTGCCGAAAAATGAAATAAGCCCGGTATAATGGCGCATGTATTTATTTCCGGGATTTTCCGGGTTGGTAAATGAAGCCTGCAGCATAGCTTTAAAAAAATGCAAACAGGAATGCGAAGGTAGAAAATTAGAAATGCCGATTGAAGGCCTACGCAATTAAAGCAGGCATTCAATCGGCATTTAAACTATACCGGTGGTATAAATCAGCGTTTGGCTTTTATACGCAGGCTCAGCTTCACCTCAGGACGAATCATTTTATCGCCCAGGCTTTTTTCCGTTCCGTAAGAAACACCCCAAGCCGACCTGTCGATAATAAACTTAGCTTCAGCCAAAAACGAAGTATCGCTTATAACCACACGTGCGGGAAAGGTTATACCCCTCAGGCTGTCTTTTATGGTCAGGTTACCGGTTATGGTATGTGTGGGCATTATAGTTGTAAAACGCGTGGTATCCCGCTCCTTCTCAGCAATGGTTGGCTCCATAAACGGGTTTACCGATGTTATTTCGAAACGGGCATCGGGGAAATGCTCGGTATTAAAAAAATCAGGTCCTTTAAGGTGAGCCAGCAGCTTGGTTTTTGATGCCTGGTCCATACCGGCATCAGTAGCCTCTATGCTGTTCATATTAACCAATATGCTTCCGCCTACAATAAGGCCGTTCTCTACAGCCACCCGACCTTTGCTCAGCTTCAGGCGTCCGCCATGGCCTTCGCCTATCAGTTTTGCGCCTTCCCAATCCAGGTAAGATGCATTTATATCGGCAAGGTATTCAACACTGCCCGGGCCTTCTTTAAGGCTGTCGGTATGCGCATTGCCGGCTGTTGCCACGCTGCCTTCAGGCGCCCGGTTACAGGAGCTGAAAAAAGGCATTATAAGTATTGCCGAAGCAGCAGAACTAATGAAAGCGATTCGCCGTAATTTGCAGACAGGTATGCCGCTATTGGCAGGAAATAAGGAGTAAACAGTTTCGAACAGCTTTTTAAATAACATGTAATTAAGGTATTGTAAAATAAACAGACCATTTGGCCTGTTGCAAACGTCAGGCCGGCATGTTTCAGCGTGCCAAAATTGCAGATTAACAAGAGAAATTAATAATACACATGCACCATTTATTAAACAGCACAGCCTGAACCGGCTCTAAATGCCCCTTGGAAACAGGCAATTCAGGCATTAGGGCTATTTGTGTTGCTTTTTTTCAGAAACAATAAATAAAACCCTTCAAAGGCATAATTACCGGGCTGTTATAATTGAAAAAGAAAAAAGCCGGTACGCTTAATGCTATTGAATAATGCAAAACACAGAATATATTTGCCACGTCAAATCAACGCAATCATGAAAAATATACTATATCCTACTGACTTCAGCCCTGAGGCCGGTAATGCGCGTGCAGCAGCATTAACGCTGGCGAAGCTCAGCGGCGCAACCCTCCATTTCCTGCACGTACTTGAGCCGGTAGGCGGCTACGGCTACAGCTTTACAGGCAATAACGATGACGGCAGCATACTGCAGGTTTACCAGATGAAGCTGATTGAACAGGCTAACGAGGAGCTCAAAAAAGTAGCCCTGTCTTCTGACCTTATTGAAATCAACAGTAAGTACGAAGTTGCTGTTGGTGAAATTTACAAAACAGTGCTCGACTACGTAACCGAAAAAAAAATTGATTTGGTTGTTATGGGCAGCAAAGGCAGCAGCGGCCTTGAAGAAGTGCTTATTGGCAGTAACGCTGAACGCATAGTTCGAATGAGCCCGGTACCTGTGCTGGTTTTCAAAAAGGACTCAGCCAATTTTGATGCAAAGAAAATAGCTTTCGCCACTGACCTGAAAAGCAACGGTACCCTGGTAACTGACACGCTGAAAAAAGTTCAGAAGTTATTTAATGCTGAAATTTTGCTGGTAAATGTGAATACGCCAAACAACTTTTACCGCTCACGCGAAATTGAAGGTTTGCTCGACGGTTACGCAAAAAAACACGGACTGAGCAATTACACCTCTCACTCTTACAGCGATACAAGCGAGGAAGACGGCATTCTGCATTTCGCTAAAGAGAATAAAGCCGACCTTATAATAATGGGTACCCATGGCCGCACCGGTTTCTCGCACCTGCTCAGCGGCAGCCTGGCAGAAGACGTTGTTAACCACAGCGACACCCCGGTTCTTACCGCAAAAATATAGTTTTGATGCCCCTAAGCGGGGCAAACTAAAAATACTATTCCCTTCGTAATTCCGATCTACAGCTGACAGGTATTCTGCTGTCTGTTGCGGAAAAACGAAGGGAATAACTTTTTTATACCGGGGTTAAAGTCCGAAAGGGCAAACTAAGTTTTTATTCCCCGTCCCATCCCCCGCCTGCTGCTTTAACAAGCATTACAGTTTGCACCAATTGCTCACCCTGCGCAAGAAGCAGGTTGTTTTCAGCATCCAGCGCCGATCTGTCTGCTATAACCACGTTTAAATAATTGCTCAATCCTTTTCTGAACTGCTCACGGGCTAAGGCAGCATTAGTCCTTGCCGATGCCAGCGCACGTTGCAGTATCGATACTTGCTCTGCACGGCGTTGCAATTGGTTAAGGGCTTCCTGTACCTCATGACCTGCACGTCTGATAACCTGCTCATATACCACACGGGCCTGCTGACTGCGGGCATCGGTTGCGGCTACAGCCCCTGCGTTTCTTCCCCCGGTAAATACGGGTATACTCAGGCCCGCGCTGATTGTCCATATAAGGCTGTTATGTTGCAGAACTTTTTCCGGGGTACCCGCCAAATAGCCAAGCTGACCGTTCAGCTTTA
>JAZKBN010000028.1:50122-59845 GCA_040388605.1 Bacteroidota bacterium
AGCCGGTAAATAGGCAGCCTTTGCCACTTCCTGCTGAGATTCCGCACCTTGAAGCAAGGCCCAATATTGCGCCACATCGGGCCTGCGATTCAGCAGCTTACTTGGAACTGAAAGCGGTATTTTAGGCAAGTCAACATCTGATGCCGCGGTATCTATAAGGAAATTATTAAAAGGCAGGTTGCATAGCTCAGCCAGGTTATTTTGGGCTGTGCTGCTGTTTCGGCGCAAATCTGTAATGGTGGCTTCAACCGAGGCCAGCTCAATTTCTGCCTGGGTAACATCCTGTTGTGTAATCAGGCCTGCTTTATACAGCTGCTGATTAATGGCCAGGCCCTGCCTGCGCGAGTCGAGGGTGCGGTTATAAATACGCAGCCTGCGGTTCAGGTTAATAACGGTTAAATAATTGGTGGCCACATCGGCAGTAAGGCTAAGCTGAATTACGCTTCGCTCCATTTGCGACGCCCTTATTGTTGCCTCGTTTGCCAGCAGGCCGTACCTGAATTTGCCCCAAACATCAATCTCATAGCTTACATCGAAAGGCATGCTGTATGTAGAGAGCGTAATTTCCGGCAGGCTCCCGTTCCCGAACTGGTTTGGCCTGTATGCCGAAAACTTCTGCTTGGTATAACTTGGGTCAAAGTAAACCGAAGGGTACAGGTTTGCACGCAATACGGTAGCATTAGCGCGGTTTTCCTGTATGCGGAGTGCTGCCAGCTTCAGGTTCAGGTTGTTTGCAAGGGCTTTTTCCTCCAAATTGGTGAGGGCACTGCTGTTAAATATTTTCCACCAATCGGCCTGCAAACCCGAGTTCTCAGAAGCCGATTCTTCACCTATTTTTAGGGGTACTATGGTATCTGAAACTGCATTTGCTTTTGCAGATGAATCAATGCGTATATAATCCTGCCATGCCCTGCCGGTTTGAGCTTCTGAAAATTCAGGTTTCTTTAAGCTCTGCGTTCTGCAGGCCGATTCAATAATTAAAAAAAAAGACGTTATAAGCAGGAATAAAGTTCGGCCTTTGGGCAAAGATGTTTTAACCCTTTGCTCCTTTTTAGTACTTCCGTCTCCAGAATGAAGAGGCTCAATCATTTTTGGCCTCCTTTCCCGGGCTTTGTTTGCCTTTACCCACAGCAGTATTGTTGCGGCCTTCTTTGCCGGTCTCCTTTTTCTCCTCGGGTTTTGCAAGGCGTACTTCTTCGCCTTCTTTTAATTCGTTGGTCGGAAAGTTCACCAGCCTGCGACCGGGAATTGCCCCGCTTACTACCTCAACAGTAATTCCGTTATCGAGGCCAAGCAATATGGGTTTAATGTGAATGTGGTTGCTGCTGTCTATTTCTACAACATAGGGCTTATCGTTATTCAGGAGCAAGGCTGTGGCATTTAATATTACCGGGGCATTTTTGCGAATGATGGTCATATTCAGTTCGGTGTACATGCCTGCCAAAAGCTTATGGTCGGTATTTTCGGTTTCGAAAACTGCGGTCAGGGTGCGGGCCTGCTCGCTGAGTGCGCCTGAAGTGCGAACCAGGCGGGCGGTAAAAGTTTTACCGGGAAATTCCCTGAATGTCATTTGGGCATCAAGGCCCGGTTGCATATAAAAGGCCCAGGCCTGCGGAACTTCTGTAAAAATGCGCAGCCTGCTCACCTGTTCCACGCGAAACAATTCAGCGCCCGATGAGGTGCCTGCATTTACAAGGCTCCCGAAATCCACATTTCGGGCCGTAACCACACCATTAAACGGCGCTGTAATACGTTTGAATTTTGCCTGTGCCTCCAGCTGCCGACGTGTGGCAACAGCTCCTTCATAAGCAGCCTTGCGTGTATCTCGGTCCTGTTCAGATACTGCTCCGGGCATGGTTACGCTATTCACCCTGTCGAGGTTTGCTTTGCTTAAAGATTCAGATGCACGGGCCTGGTCTATTTGCCGATCAAGCTCCGGGGTTTCAATCTCGGCCATTAGCTGACCTTCGGTTACAGGGTCGCCTATATCCACATACCATTTTTTAATATAGCCGTTTACCCGGCCGTTAATAGCGGTTTGCAAATAAGGCTGCAGGCTGCCCGGCAATACTATGCTTAAGGTATCGGAACCCTTTTCAGCAAAAACAGGCCTTACCACCGGGCGGGAGTCCGGTTTTTCCGCATGCCTTTCTGCGCGTGCCTGCCTCCTGCTGATAACCAGCCATACGCAAACCGCGACAGTACCAAGCAGGAAAACCCAAATAATTACAAGCCTGAAAATCCTGTTCATTTTAATTAATTATGCCCTTTGCCTGCTAAAACGCAACAGGCATTCGGGGTGAAGCAAAATTTATGGTTGTTGCGCATAATGTACTTCGTCCAGCTCCGGGTCTTCTTCAAAAGGAACCGAGTTGCGACGCATCATGCTGTAAATCATGGGTACAATGAAGAGCGTTGTAGCAGTTGCAAAGAGCAGGCCGCCAATTACAGCCCTGCCGAGCGGAGCATTTTGCTCCCCTCCTTCACCAAGCCCTAAAGACATAGGCAGCATACCCATAATCATGGCCAAAGCAGTCATAAGCACAGGTCTCAGCCTTGTAAAGCCTGCATTCAGGGCAGACTGCAAAGCAGATTTTCCGGACCGCCTTTCATCGTTAGCAAAAGTTACCATGAGTATGCTGTTGCTTGTTGCAACGCCAATACACATTATAGCTCCCATCAGCGATGGTACACTGATTGTTGTGCCGGTAACCAATAAGGCAGCAATAATGCCGGCCAAAGCACCGGGTAAGGCGGTTATAATGATGAAAGGGTCTTTCCAGCTCTGGAAATTCACAACCATAAGCAGGTAAACCAAAACTATAGAAGCCAAAATGCCTATAAACAATCCGTTGAAAGATGTTTTCATACTCTGAACCTGCCCCCGGAGTACAATAGTGCTCCCTTTTGGCAGACGCGGCTTAATTTCATTAATTATTGCCTGCACCTCATCTGCTACCGAACCAAGATCGCTGTCTTCCACATTTGCCAAAACATCTAAAGTTGGTGTGGCATTATAGTGGGTAACGCTGCCGGGCGTTGTGCTGCGATGTTCGGTAATAAAATTCTCGAGTATCTGCTGACTGCCCTTGGGCCCTGTCATGGGCGTACGGCCGAGATCCTGTAAAGATGCGTTTTCGGTTGTGGGGGTTTGAACAATTACGTTATATCGAACGCCGTTTGCCGGGTTTATCCAATCGTTAGGGGCGGTTTGGTTGCTGCCGCTTAACGAAATAAGCATATCAGATGCCAGGTCTTTTTGCGTGAGCCCGGCCTGGTTGGCCCGGGTGCGGTCAACTACCAATGTAAGCTGGGGCACATCGGGCACCTGGTGCAGGCGCACATCGGCAGCGCCGGGAACAGCCGCAATGCGTTCAGTAAGCTCACGGGCTATTTTCAGGTTTTCTTTGGCATTGCGCCCGGTAACCTGCACATCTACAGGAGCAGGAATCCCGAAATTCAGAATTTGGGTTACAATATCAGATGGTTGGTAAAAAACGCTAAGCTCCGGAATTTCGTTATGCAGCCTTTTACGTATGGCCTGCATGTATTGCTCAGTGGGTGCATGGTGCTCTTTCAGGCTTACAAGGATTTCAGCATCGGCCGAACCAATGGCAGGGTTATCGGTAAAAGCCAGGTTAATACCACCGGGGCTCAGGCCAATGTTTGAAAGAATCCTGTCGAGCTCTTCTGCCGGAATGCAGCTCCTGATCAGGTCTTCAACCTTGGCAGTATAATCTTCTGTTTTCTCAATACGTGTACCCACCGGGGCCCTGAAATGCAGCCGAAACTGCCCGGCATCTACTTTTGGGAAAAAGTCTTCACCCACGAGGGGAACCAAGGCAATGATGCCCAATACTACCACGCCAAATACAACCGAAGAAACAGCTTTATGTGTAAGTACCCAAAGCAAGGCCGAATGGTAACGCATCCTGAAATTATCGAAATGCTTATTAAAGCGTAAATGCAGTCGCCAAAACCAACCTGGGTTCTTTGACTCATGCTTCTCAACATTTGCAACTTCAGTATTTTCCTTTTGATCATTTACTTTGGCTTTCTGATTCTCTAAAGCCTGTGCTTGATTCTTTTCAGTTTCTTCATTCTGTGCCGCTTCATCCAATAATTTTCCCTGCTCATCAACTAATGGCGGCTCTGCTTCATGGCTGTTGGTGTACAGGTGCAGTTCGGCAGGCAACAGGTAATGAACCATGGTTGGTATTATGGTTCGGCTGAGCACATAGCTGGGTATCATAGCGAAAATTACCGCCATGGCAAACGGGCTAAACAGGAAACTGGCAACGCCCGACAGGAAGAAAATGGGCAAAAACACAATACATATACTGAATGTGCTCACCAAGGCAGGGGTGGCAATTTGTGCTGCACCGTCTAATATACCCTGCAATATGGGCTTCCCCATGGCAAGGTTGCGGTGCACATTCTCAATTTCTACGGTGGCATCATCTACCAAAATGCCTACAGCAAGGGCCAGGCCGCCCAGGGTCATAATATTAAGTGTCTGGCCCATTGCAGCCAGAATTATAATACTGCATAAAATAGACAGCGGAATGCTGGTAACCACTATTATCGTGCTTCGCCAGCTGCCTAAAAATATAAGAATCATTAGGGCAGTAAGCAGGGCGGCAATCATACCCTCGTTTAAAACGCCGTTTATAGACGCCTTGACAAAAACACTTTGGTCGAACATCTGGTAAACCTGCAAGCCCGAGGGTACTGTTTTCATGACCTGCGGCAGCGTGGTTTTAATGCGCGAAATAATGTCGAGCGTAGAAGCCCCCCCGTTTTTTAATATCGACATAAAGGTGCTTCGCTTACCATCCTGCCGAACTATGTTGTTTTGCGTTCCGAAGCCATCGTGCACATGGGCTACGTCGCGCATAAAAATGGTTTTACCATCCGGGCTTTGGCCAACCGGGAGGTTATTCAAATCTTCAATTGCCTCAACGCTGCTGTTCAATCTTACATCATATTCACTATTCCCCATTTTGGCAGATCCGGCAGGTAATATCACATTTTGGGCTCCCAATGCAGTACTTATGGCCGAAGGACTGATATTACGCGCATACATAGCCTGCGGGTCAAGGTCAACCATAATCTGCCTGCTTTTGCCGCCGAAGGGTTGAGTAACCGTTGCTCCCTGCACCACCGCCAAACCCAACCGAACGAAGTTGTTACCGATGTCGTTCATTTCCTGCTCGCTCAGGGTTTCACTGCCAAGGCCGAGCTGCATTATTGGTACATTGGTGGCATTGTACCTGATTATAAAAGGCGGCGTTGCCCCGGGTGGCATTCCCCGCAAAATTGATTGCGTTATAGAGGTTAGCTGCGCAACAGCTGCCTCAATTTTTACACCGGGGTGAAAGTAAACTTTAATATTACATACCCCCTTGAGCGATGTGGATTCAATATGCTCAATATCATTTACGGTGTTGGTGTATGCACGTTCATTAACAGTTACAAATCGGCGTTCCATTTCCTGTGCCGAAATGCCGTTGTAAGACCATATTACTGAAACTACGGGAATATTTATATCGGGAAAAATATCTACCGCCATGCGGTAAACCGAAAACACTCCGCCGATAATTATCAGCAGGGCCATTACCACGAAAGTATAAGGGCGGCGCAAGGCCAGCCTGACTATCCACATAAACTGAAAATTTAACCTCCCGGAAGCCGGACGGAAATTTGAAACCAATACCGCCGATCAAAATAAAGGAACGGGAATATGGGGCAGCTATGCAAGCATACCCATCTGGGGTAATTTATAGTGCGGAAAAGGCAAGGCCCTTAATCCAAATGTCGTGCCTGAATACTATAACCAATACCAAAACCGGTTGCTGACTATGTTAGGCCACAAACAGCGCAGGCAAAATATAATTGACTATAGGCCTTAAACTGCTTAAGTCTGCATTTACCTTTTTGCTTTATATAGGATTAAGAAAAACCTGCAAGGTTTAAGCAAAGGATTAACGGGATTGCAAAAAACTCATTAAACCAGTGTTTTACAGCATTTTACGAATTATAATATGCTTACTGGTAAAAGTATTTATGAAAATACCCGGTGAAGGCGTAACTTGCGGGCTTAAAGCAAATATCTATTAATTTCAATTCGTTTATTGTAGCCCGGTCCTGCTGGGGGCACCTAAACGGCAAACAAAAAATTAAGCACAGGGGATTCATAAAATGAAAAAAGCGCTTATTACAGGTATTACAGGCCAGGACGGTGCCTATTTGACCGAGCTTCTGCTCTCTAAAGGTTACGAGGTTCATGGCATTAAACGCCGCTCGTCATTATTTAATACTGACCGTATAGACCACCTGTACCAAGATCCACACGAGAAAAAGGTAAATCTTCATCTCCACTACGGCGACCTGTCAGATTCTACGAACCTGATTCGTATAGTACAGGAAGTTCGCCCTGATGAAATTTACAACCTCGGTGCAATGAGCCACGTTAAAGTGAGCTTCGATACCCCTGAGTACACCGCAAATGCTGATGGTATTGGCACGCTGCGTATTCTTGAAGCTTTACGTATTCTGAAGCTGGAAGAAAAAACCAAAATTTACCAGGCCAGTACCTCTGAGCTTTATGGTTTGGTTCAGGCAGTTCCGCAAAGCGAAACTACCCCCTTCTACCCGCGTTCACCTTACGCAGTTGCTAAAATGTACGCTTACTGGATAACAGTAAACTACCGCGAGGCATACAATATGTTTGCCTGTAACGGCATCCTTTTCAACCACGAATCTCCCCTTCGCGGCGAAACCTTCGTAACACGTAAAATTACACGTGCTGCTGCCCGTATAGCTCTTGGCCTGCAATCTAACCTCTACCTTGGTAACCTTGATGCGCAACGCGACTGGGGCCATGCCAAAGATTACGTTGAAGCCATGTACCTTATTCTTCAGCAGGATAAGCCCGATGATTACGTAATTGCCACAGGCGTTACAACCTATGTGCGCGAATTCGTACGCATGGCCTTCGGAGAGCTGGGCATTCACCTTGAATTCAGCGGAACCGGTGCCGACGAAGTGGGTACCGTAAGCAAAGTAACAAACCCTGAATTTGCCGAAAATGTTGAAGTAGGTAAAGTGGTGGTTGCAGTAGATAAGCGTTATTTCCGCCCAACAGAAGTTGAACTTCTTGTTGGCGACCCTACAAAATCTAAAACCCGCCTCGGCTGGGTGCCTAAATACGACCTCGCAGCGCTTGTAAAAGACATGATGCAGGCAGATTTGGCCCTCTTCAAACGCGACCAGTACCTGCAAACCGGCGGTCACAAAATCATGAACTATTACGAATAGTAAGGCTCAAAGGCGTTCAGGCACGGAACGCGGGGGCATTGCTCCTGCTGTCCGTGCCTTCGCTGTTTTAAGCTGTGCTGTTTAAAAATATTAGGGCCAAAAGCCCGGGAACAATTCCTGCTTTCCTGCAAAACTTTATAAGACCTTGAATAAGAACGATAAAATATATGTAGCCGGTCACCGCGGCATGGTGGGTTCGGCCATAGTTCGTAAGCTTGAAGCTTTGGGCTATACCAATATTGTTAAGCGCGTAAGCAAAGAGCTTGATCTGCGCAATTACGAAGCTACCGCCGCATTCTTTGCAGCCGAAAAGCCGGATTATGTATTCCTGGCTGCAGCCAAAGTTGGCGGTATACAGGCCAACAACATTTACCGTGCAGATTTCCTGTATGAAAACCTGCAAATTCAGAACAACGTTATTCATAACGCTTACCTGAACGGTGTAAAAAAACTCATGTTCCTGGGCAGCAGCTGCATATACCCCAAATTTGCGCCCCAGCCGCTTAAAGAAGACTACCTGCTTACAGGTACCTTGGAAAGCACAAATGAGCCTTACGCCATTGCCAAAATTGCCGGTATAAAAATGTGCGAAGCATATCGCTCACAATATGGCTGCAACTTCATCAGTGTAATGCCTACCAACCTGTACGGCCCTAACGACAACTACGACCTGAATAACAGCCACGTATTGCCGGCCCTGATCCGTAAATTCCATACGGCAACTGTTGAAGGCAACCCTACTGTTGAAGTTTGGGGCAGCGGTTCTCCCAAAAGGGAATTCCTGCATGCCGACGATCTTGCAGAAGCATGCCTGTACCTCATGGAAACTTATAACGAGGAGCAGCTTGTAAACATAGGCACCGGTGAAGACCTGAGCATTAAGGAGCTTGCCGATCTTATTGCCGACGTAATTGGCTTCAAAGGTGAAATTGTTTGGAACTCAAGCAAGCCCGACGGTACCCCCAGAAAACTTATGGATGTAAGTAAGCTTACCAACCTCGGCTGGAAATATAAAATAGGCCTGAGAGAAGGTATTGCAAGTGTTTACGAAAACGCAAAGGAGATTGCCTTTGCGGAATAATCCCGCAGATTAGCACAGGCTTTTGATAAAATGCCTGCCCTGTCGGAGAACAGGGCAGGCATTTTTGCTTTTAACACATATCAAATCGGGCTATGCACTATCATGCCGATGCCAGACAAACAATTTATGACTGAATTAAGGAATGAGCCTTTGGGCTACAAAATTTACGGGCAGGAGCACATTGCCGAAAACGCAACCGCCCAAATGGATATTGCCATGCGCTTACCTGTATCCCTCGCAGGCGCGTTAATGCCCGATGCCCACCTGGGTTACGGTGTGCCAATAGGTGGGGTAATAGCCACGCCTGCCAATATTATTATCCCCGGAGCAGTCGGGGTAGATATAGGCTGCCGCATGCAACTGTCAGTTTACCCGGTTCCGGCCGATATGCTTGATAAAAACAGGGCAGAACTAAAAGCCATGCTGAAAAACAATACTGTCTTTGGTACGGGCGCAACAAATAACAGGGTAACCGGTACCGATAAGGCACATGCCCTCTTCTCAAGGCCGGAATGGAAAAGCAACAAAGTACTCTCAGACCTATATAACAGGGCTGAGTCACAATACGGAACCTCAGGCTCCGGTAATCACTTTGTGGAATTCGGAACAATCAGGGCTGTGGGCAAATCAGCTATAGGCAATAATAACCCGGACAACCTTGGCCTTGATCTTGATGATGACCTTGCTTACCTGGCGGTACTTTCGCACTCAGGCAGCAGGGGTTTCGGGGCGATGGTGGCAAACCATTATACCAAATTAGCCGAACGCATGGGTGGCCTGCCCGAAGAAGCCAAAAAGCTCTCCTGGCTCGATTTGGAAACCGAGGAAAATCATAACTACTGGATTGCCATGAACCTTGCCGGCGACTATGCATCGGGCAACCACCATGAAATACATGCGAAATTTGCCGAAAGCCTGGGTATGCAACCCATTGTAAGCATTGAGAACCACCACAATTTTGCCTGGCTCGAAAAGCTGGAAGATGGCACATCGGTAATGGTTCACAGGAAAGGGGCCACCCCGGCCGGAAAAGGTGTCCTGGGCATTATACCCGGCTCAATGTCGACACCAGGCTTCGTGGTTTCGGGTAAGGGTAACGCTGCTTCTATAAACTCAGCATCACATGGCGCCGGAAGAAATATGGGCCGTAATGAAGCCAAGCGCAGGCTGAACCCAGAAGATGCCAAAGCCGACCTAAAGTCTAATAACATTACACTCATCGGAGGCTCCATAGATGAAGCATCGGCAGCATATAAGGATATTCATACCGTTATGGCTGCCCAAACTGAGCTCTTAAACGTGCTGGCTGAATTCAGACCTTC
>JAZKBN010000028.1:59855-79668 GCA_040388605.1 Bacteroidota bacterium
TGAAGAATGGGTACTCCATCTTCATATCCCAGGATGGCAGAATTAGGTGAAAAGCCGGAAGATTGATAATAACAGCAAATTGGCTCTCCTGAATCTTATAAATTCAAAAAAGGTCAGCCTGCAGTAGTGAATTTTTGTGCCAAAACTCACCATTGCAGGCTGACTTATTTGCTCTTACTTTCGTTGAAGATTGAATTAAAAAAACCTGAGTTCCGCTTAAGAACCGTTTAATCGTTCCGTCCTATGAGCCTCGTATTCATAAGCCTGTTCTACCTGATTTCAAAAATTTACTTGTCACCGGTATCTATCTTCAAGCTGCTCCTTACTCTTGTGTAGCAGTGTGGGTACCTGCAGCATTTATAGAAGCCCTCAACTATCACCTAATTTTTTGGCTAAGCAATTTTGAAAGAAAATCGATCAAACCATTGCTCTCCCCCCACTATGGGTAAAGAAATACTTTACAGGTTTGGTAAAGCGCGCTTTTCGCGCAATTCAGAGGCGTAATATTGAGGAACAAGCGCAAGACTTATTACAGAAGGTCTGGTCCAAATTTCTATACCCGGATACCCAAATGCTTAAACATCAGAATTAAGTTTGAATATCTAAATACCTACCCCTATTTCTACAATGCTAATTCACGTTACTCTTTATCCCTAACCATAACTCGGGTACATTTTACAAAGCTTACCCGGTAAGCAGCGCGATTTGAATACAAAACAGGATAAACAAAAAGCCCCTGTAATACAGGGGCCGATGCAATAACTTGTGTTGAAGGAATTAAATCCTTGGGGTATCGAAACGTTTGCGGCGCTTATCTTTAACAGCCCTGAAAGCAAGGCTCAGTTCAAATGCACCCGGCGCTGTGCCTGCAAAGTTATTCAGGCGGTTAGAATTCATATCGTAGCTGAAACCTACAGTATATGCGGGGTTACTTATGCCTAAGCTTGCAATAAACGCGTCTTCAAGACGGTACCACCCGCCTAAAACCAAATCGCTGTTAGCGAACATACCAAAGGGCTGCTCAAGAAACTTATAGGTAAGGTATGCACCTACGTTCAGCTGCTGAAGGTTAGCCTGCGAAGCATACATGAAGTTGGGTGAGAAGTTTACCTTTTGACTAACGTGAAACTCAAGTCCTGCATGAAGCTTCAACAGGGCCGGGGCCTGTATTACCGTATTGGTATTAAGGCTTTGGTTCGGGCGATTCACATTTGAATAGGCAATACCTGCGAACGCGCTTGTACCTGACCTATAATAGTTACGGGATGGATTATAAGACCATACAGCGCCGATATTAATAGGCCAATATGTTTTCTTATTATCAATTCCCGGAATAGACACCGGGTTAAGCTGCGAACCTGTAAACTGGCTGTAATAATCGCTCTGCTCACCCCAGGTGAGCGCATTGTAATCAAGGCTCTTCTGATGGTATGCCGCCTGGGCGCCAATGCTTATGCGGTGCAAATCATTGGTAAAGCCATGGCTGTAAGCAAATGTAGCCATAAGGCCGGTGGTTGTAAGGCCTCCGTCTCCGGTACGATCATTATAAACTGACAGCCCCAGTCCGCCACTCAATGTGCGACGATCAACGCCGGTATACCAAGGCAAAATGCCCGATATTTGGTTGGTTACGTATGGCTTAGATACAGAACGCCATTGACTGCGAAAGTTGGTATTGAATGTAATATCTGATTCCATACCGGCAAGAGCCGGGTTCAGATATAATGAGCTGGCATAGAACTGAGAAAACTGGGCATCTTGTCCGAGAACTCTGCCCGACAGCAGCACCGAAACCAATGTGAAAGCAACAAATATTCTCGCGCCGTAAGATAGGGTCATTTGTTATTTGATTAGGGTAACGTTGCCGGTTTTTTGAAAGGACGTATTATCTGAATATTTGCCCTTAACCGCGTAAGTGTAGGTACCAATCGGCATGTCTTCGCCGTCATTATTTTTCTTACCGTTCCAGCCTATGGTATTGGCTGTATGGAAGTTATTAGCTTCGTAAACTGTTTCTCCCCAGCGGCTAAAAATGATGAATGTAAATTCACTTTCTTTAACACCTTTACCGTAAACACGTACGTTCTTGTTATCAGCTTTGGTATTGGCTTCCGGAGCAAAAGCATTTGGTACAAAAACAGATTTGAAGCTGTTTATCTCAATCTGTTTAGTAAGCTCATCAGTACAGCCACCATTATCGGCCACTACACGAAGCTTTACAGTATAGGTTTTAGGCTCTGAGTATGCAGTTGCGTAAGCAGAATCTTTTGTAATTGCAGTTGAACCGTTACCGAAATCCCAATAATAGGTGGCCGATGGGTTTGCTGAAAATCTGGTTGCCACAAAAGTAGCGCCTTCGCCGGCAACAGGGTTTGTGGGGTCTGACGGGTAACGCGGGTTCCTTACTGCAAAGGCAGCGCTGGGTTGCGGCGTTACAATCGTATTTATATTAGATACCAAATGAAAACATTCATTCCTTACCGTGAAATTAACGGTTCCGTTGCCGGTTGCATCTGATGCATTAGTTTGATAGTAAATAGTGTCGTTTTGCGAACGAAGGGCAGGGCTGACAGTATCACCTGAGGCGTTTACGAAACGACCGGTGCCGGTTGTACTCCAGGTGAATTCAATAGGATCCCAACCGGTTTGGCGCTCAACAACAAGCTTAGCTTTTTCACCCGCGCAATAGAATTGGTTTAAAGGTGCAATTTGCAATACAGTAGCAGGGTTCTGTAGTTTCCTGAACCTGATTTTAATTGTATCAGAATTAGCAACACACTTAAACTGATCCCATGCTTTAATAATTATAACAGTGTCTGTGGCAGCGCTGTTACCTATATTATTAAAACACTTAACTGAGTCACGATAAGCATAGCTTGCCCCGTTGTTAAATGAAATGTACACAGAATCACCTTCAATATAAGTTGAATCAGGCTTGTTGATCTTGATACAAACATTTGCAGGAACACAAAAAGTTCCATCTGAATTGGCGCCGGCCAATACTAGAGATGCATCTAATAAGTGAGGACGGCACTGGGTAGGACAAACACTTATTTCGCTGATTGCGGAAGAATCACAGTTAGTGTATGATCTAACCCTGATAATATGGCAGCCGTCCTGGGGATCTGTTTTAAGTGCCGGGATACGGAAAATTAATGCAGAGTTATCTTCAGGTGCAACAATTTCGGTATCGCTTTGAAGAACAGTACCGGTTGCATCATATACGTAAATTTTATAGGTGAAGGCATTCGCAGCCGATGGCCAGGTTACACCCACTCTGTCAGGTCGGCCGGGCTCGCTCGCTAATGTAGGTACGCCGGGTATTGGGCGTAATACCGGCGGAGGGGCAGCCCAAATAATTGGGTAACCGGGGAAGTCTGCTAAATTATATTCAACTCCGTCGAAAGCAAACAGCCGTGCACCTTTGCCGCGAACAACTAAGGCAGGTGTTGTGGTTTTATCTGATCTCCAGCTAATACTGGCTGTTGCAGGGCAGCCCTTTTTAATCGGTACTGTAAACCTGATAACCCGGCTTAACGATTTATCCGGAACAAAAGGGAGCTTAGTATCATTTAAAAAGTAATTAGGATCAAATGGGTTCCCTATTTTTCTCCGGATTGAGCACACTATGGTATTTGAATCAGCACCGCGTGAAACGTGTACATATTCAAAATTCACAGTGTCCTTAGTTGAGCTCCAAATGCCCTGATCTCCTTTTGCATAACGAATTTTAGTAAGGTCAAGGGCATTGGTATCAACGTTTAATACAAAGTCGGCAGATGACCAGGCTATGGTATTTGGCCCCCCTGATTGAGTATGCCAGGTAGACACATCAAATTCCAGCAAATTTTGCCCGTTGCCGGCATTCTTAAGCTTGGTATCTACCCTGATATTAACCGGGTTTTGCGCAAAACCGGCAATTGATGCAAGCAGGGAAATAAATAAAACGGGTAATATTCTTTTAGCGCTCATATTGAAAAGGGCTTTAATGTTTTCAGAAAGTTTATTTAGCTCGGTTTGCATTAAGGTGCTGTTGAGTAATAAACCTTGTAGTCGCTTAAATGAAAATATGAAAGGTCTGAACCTAAGTCTAATATACCGTCCATGTTAACGTCGGCATCGTCGTATTGGTTGAACTTTATAGCGCCATTTAAATTATCCGTATAGAATTTGCGCAGGAATAAAGAATAGTCTGAAGCGTTTACCTCATTCACCCTGTCATCGGAACCACCTACTAAACTTGGGTCAATAATGCCTGTTACATTACCGGCAGGCAATGTCCAAACGCTGTTTTCTTTAATCAAACCTCTGTAGTTAACTGAGCGGTTATAAAGATTGGCTTCCCTATAAATAAGGCTTGGCACAGCGAAACTCGTAACGCCATTTGTTGTAGAAATAGGGTCGTCTCCAAATGTGTAATTCTGGCGCAGTGTAACTTTATCAGCTGTCATTGCAGGAAGGTGATTCCTGTGCCTGGCAACTACGTAATATGTGGGCGAGGTTACAGCAGGGGTACGGTAAAACCTGAGGGTCGGCGATGTTACTGTTTCGAAATCAAGTACGCTTCCGTCACGCATCAGCCAACCGTAAGCATAAGGAGCTGTTGTGCCCGTAGACTTATTACTGATATCATCAGTAACCGCCGTCCTGAGACTGAACTTGACATAATCAACCGCGCCTTCCGGAATTTGATATCCCGGGAACATTAACTCTGAATGGCCCGGTTCAACTATTTGCTCAGGTGTTACAGGAGTACGGCTTATCCTTTCAAAGTTCTGCTGCAAAGGACCGGTACGCGGAACACTTGAGTTTTTACTTGTAAGGTAGGGTAATACAAAATTCATGTCAGGGTTTGCTGCATCGCGGAAGCTTGAATTCAGCCAAAGCTTATCAACCTTAATATTCCAGGTATCTACCGCGTTGAAAATTATCATCGTATCGGTAAACTGTGGCGCGCAGCCTGATGAATCAGAAACCCTTATAGAAAAAGTGTACGTACCGGCAGCATCAGCTTTGAATACCGGGTTTTTCTTTGTCGGCAGGTTACCTTGTGTTGTTTGCCCGGGGCCAACATTAACCGTAGCTGTTGTATAAACCTGGGCTGCATGCCAATCAATATCATAATCAGCCCTGCTGGGAGAAGTAAAAGGTTCACCGCCGGTGGCTGTAGGAGGAATTACATCTGTTGCTGGTACCAGGCCTGCATCAATATACCGTTGTTGTGTTATTACGCCGGGTGCACCGCCAATCTTATATTCCACACCAACAGGTACTGTTATTGGCGCTGCTGTAAGCTGTGTTCCGCCGCCAACGCCGACAAATACAATTGGCCTTCTGAAAATATGTATCAGTACCGAAGTTTCTGCCTTTATTGTATCAGGTGGAATTGCAGTGTTATTAGAGCCTGCGTTAATAGGACGTGCAATCAACCTTACAGTTCCGCAGAAGTTGGGATCCCAACGGATTCCTATTGCGCTGTCTGAATATTCAGCATCAGGGCCCAAGTGACCAGGAGTAGCCAAAGAGTCTCGGAATATTGTGCCGGCTATTGCTGTAATAGGGCCGCAATTATTTACTACATTTTCAAGACGCCAGATATACTCAATTGTATGGTTTGCTGAAGTACTATAGAAGACTTCACCGGGATTCATACATAGGCTGAGTGAATCTGTGCTGGTTGAAGGCAATATCCTGTGCGGGTAACCATGAATAGGGCCTGCAACACCGGGTACCGTATCTGTTAACAATATGCGTAGCGGGGCGCTTGTATCTCCGACACCGCAATCATTCACACCATAAACAGAGAGGAAATACATGCCCAGCGGGGCTTCAGGCTTCCACACCAATTCACAGGCACGACCTAAGGAATCAGATGGCTGGTAAAGGCCGTTTATCCTTGCTATAATGTTAACATCTACAATGGGGGTAGTTATAGAGCCATCGCTTTTTCCTACAACCACGCCTGATGCATTTTTAACTAACCAAACGTGGCTTTTCGCATAGCGGCTTCCTGTTTTCAGAGTTGTCAGGGTGCTGTAGCGTGTTCCGTTAGAGTAAGTACGGAAGCTGTAAGAAGCAAGGTCTGTACCGGTACGGTACCAGCTTTTAGAACCCTTAGGCTTGCTTGGTTTTAATGGACGCGGGCGAATGAAAATGGTCATATAATCGCTAAGCGCACCTAAATCACTGCTTGGCTGAACTGAACCCGGCGCGCCAATACCGGTAGCCGGGCTGGTAGTCAGGCCAAAAATATTAAATTCAGCCTTTGGGTATGCCTGGAAATAATAATACGGAATCCCCATTTTGCGAGTCTGGTAGCTGCTTCTTGCAGCAACCTGTATTCTCACCCATCCATAGAAATTAGGGTTCCATTTAAGATGTACAGAGTCCGTGGTGGTTTGAATTAGCTTATTGAATTGGGCCAAATTAGCAGGAGTTTCCAATAATATCGGAATACGCTGTGCACCCTGACCTTGTGATACTGCTGCACCCCTTGCCGGGCTACCGCCAACTACTGCCGGCTCAAAGCCTGAATAGAACCAGTTATACTGGTTTGGTATACTATTCGGAAATGGCGTTGCAAACCAGGCAAACCTGGCCGAATCTGCTACCGGCCCGCTTGGCGCAGGTATGTCATGATCGGTTATAAAGGCTGTGGAGTCAACGTGGTTTGTACTTCTGTTAGAGCAAACTGTATCTCCTGTTCTTCCTGCTGAGCTTACAAACCTTGGTTTTACAGGCTTACCGGGCATATTGCGGAAGTTAACAGTGTAATAAGTGGTATCAGAAGCGCCACAGGCATTATATGCAACCAGCTTAATTACTGCACTTGGCTGTTGATAAAACCTGTTCCATTGTATGGTTACCTTTTTGGTATTTGTAATAAACCCGGCCTTCCTTCTCCAGGCCCGGTAATCATTCATTGTCAGGGTATCGTTATGCAGGGTTGAGGTATCTAACCTGCCATTAAGGCCTGTTATATTATATACGGGCACATCACCTACTGCACCTGGCCTGGGCGCACCCGGAAGCTGAACATTTGTAGTGGTCCAGTTCCTTACAGCGGAATCCGGCTCAATTGTCCATGAATACCTGTGTGCATAAAGTGTGGTATCAGGTACCTGCCAAAACCAACCGGCAGTATCTGTAGTTACTGCAGGACTTACGTAAGCAAGGCTGGAAGCAACAGGTGCTGTTGGCTTATCAGGTTTCCTTGGGTATAGATTTACATTCCAAACATGCGGGTGCGAAAATTGCGAACCACATGCATTTACACCTTTAACAATAATGCGCATACGGGCATAAGCCGGGTTGCGGGCAAGGGTGCCTGCGTAGGGCTTCCTGATTCTTATAATTGCCCTGTTGTGTTCGCCATCGTTTGCAGCAAATATAGGTGTGGTAAGCGAGTCTCCGTTTTCATCAATCACCTGCCATACATGATCGTATGCGTCATCAATTCCGTTGGGGATTAAAGCGTAAACAGATGTAGGAATTGTATCTGCGGTACCAATGCAAATGTTTGTGTAATTTAATGTATCCGGCAAAACCGGTTTAGGTTCAGGTGATGCGGTATCTACTTTCAGCGGGCCCAATTCGTAGGTATAAACACAACCGGCCGGACCAATTAAATTTACGCCTATAAAATCATTCCCAATTATTCCCAGTGCCGATGCTGTTCCCGAAACAGTGCCGCCTACTGTCGGTAAATCAATTGGCGGTGTTCCGCTTTGGTTCCGATGATAGAAAGTATACCCGGGAGAAAAAATTGAAAAGTTGCCGCTTAGTGAAATAGTAAGCGGTGTATCATAGCAAATATGCAATCCGGATTGTGGAAAGTTAAATCCGCCTCCTGTAATAGATATGTTTGGCTCCGGAGTAATTTGTACCCTTGCCAAAAAGCCGTTAGCAGGCTCAACAAGCATTTGATCAATAGTTACAGCGCCGGCAGTTGATGTTACATCCCAGGAATTGCTGTATGAAAAAGTATTACAATCTATTGGCCTTGCACAAAAGGTAAAGAATAATAATTCTTCCCCGCCCTGTAAGACAGGCCCTGAGCTAATCTCGGCAGAAAATGATGCGCCTGCAGGGTTGCCCCCTCCGTTAAAGCCCGGGCCTAAAGCCTGGCAGCCGCCTATATCTGTAAAGTGGGTATCATCCACATTAAAGATAAACGTGCCTCCGCCGCTTAAATCTACCGGATCAAAGGTGCTGTTTCTTACATAAAGCTTGAAAAGTGCCATGCCATCGGTTGGGTTCACCGAAAGCCTGGCGGTTAATATAATGTTGCCTTGGGCAAAAGCAGTGCCCGGCGCGGCAAGAAAGCCGAGCAGTGTGGCACAAAAGACAATTATAAACGCGTAGTATTTTTTCATAATGCTTGCAGTGATGGAATCGCTTGCTGTAAATACAAAACCTGTTACACCCGGTTAAGCGCCGAAAATGAAATTTTCCGGTTCTTTTTTAATGATTTTTACAGATGTACCATCTGAAAAATGCCGCTTAACACCCAAAATTACACAATAACCATTTCCGACCCAAACAATATAAGGCTAAGCAGGTAAAATTCAACATGCTTTATTGCGACGGGCGGCTGCAGGAAATGTTGAACGGTTGGTTTTATTGGCTTTTCAGGGAGTAGGACGTACCGTACAGGTACAGGGCGGGTGCTTTTTTCCGGGGCCAACGGGTACGACCCTGGTATGTGAGGTGTGGTGGTTTTCTTAGGTTAAATGATTAGCCGGTTGTTTGTTATATGCGGTGGTATGTTACCCGCTGCCCTTTCAGAATTCATGCCGGTTTTTTAGTGCAGCAACATGTAATTTTACGGGTACTCTAAATGCATAGCTTGTAAATGTGCTATCAGTATGCAAATATTGTCAGAAACCCCGGTTTTTCAAAACCGGGGGCAATCATGCTTTAAAAATCGTAGGTTTGCATGAATACACCCAGGCCGATTCAAAACCGGGTTTCAGCCGAATTAATTTCCATTAACAAACACCCATTCATGACCTTCAGAAAACACATTACCCGTTCAATTGCAGCATTTTGTATGCTGTTTAGTCTGCCTGCAATGGCCGTGCCTGATGAAGGTATGTGGCTGCCTATGTACCTTGGAAAATTAAACCTTGCAGAAATGCAAAAACTGGGTTTAAAGCTGAGCGCCGAGCAACTTTACAGTATAAACAACGGGAGCCTTAAAGATGCCGTGGTACAATTCGATAACGGCTGCACCGGTGAAATTGTGAGTGCAGAAGGGCTTCTGCTTACCAACCACCACTGCGGGTACGAATCTATACAATCGCAAAGCACAGTTGAGCATGATTACCTGAGCAATGGTTTCTGGGCCATGAAGCGCAGCGAAGAGCTTCCGATTAAAGGCCTCAGCGTTACTTTCCTTGTCAGGATGGAAGACATCAGCACACGCATCCTTTCCGGCCTGCGCGACGACATGAGCGAGGCAGACCGCAGCGCCGCCGTTGCAGCAGCCCTGAAGCTCGCTTCCGACGATGCAATCAAGGGAACAAATTACAAGGCAATTACCCGGGCCATGTTTAACGGCAACCAGTATTTCCTTTTTGTGTATGAAATTTTCCGCGATGTACGTCTTGTGGGTACCCCGCCCTCTTCAATCGGCAAATTCGGAGGCGATACTGATAACTGGATGTGGCCACGCCATACCGGAGATTTCAGCATGTTCCGCGTTTATGCCGGGCCTGATAATAAGCCGGCAGATTACAGCACATCAAACCTGCCCCTAAAGCCCCGCCATTTCCTGCCCGTAAGCATGGAAGGGGTAAAGAAAGATGATTTCGCCATGATTTTCGGTTTCCCGGGCCGTACCGACAGGTACCTTACCAGCTATGGAGTAAACCAGGCCATTGATATGAGCAACCCGCTTCGTGTTAAAGTGCGCGCCCGCAAGCTTGAGATTATGAAGAAAGATATGGATGCCAATAAAAAGGTGCAAATACAATATGCCAGCAAATATGCGCAGGTTAGTAACTATTGGAAGTACTTTATTGGCCAGACCGGCGGCTTAAAGCGCCTGAAAGTATCTGATAAGAAAGCTGCTGAAGAGAAGGCTTTCCGTACCTGGGTAGCAGCCGATCCTAAAAGGACAGCCAAATACGGAACAGCGCTTGATAATATTGCCGCACAATATCGTCTGCGTTCATCGGTAATAAATGCACAGCTTGTTTTTGGTGAAGGCCTTTCCGGTGCCGATTTAACCACCATGGCATCTTATTCTGCTGATTTAGCTGAAGTACTGAAGTCTGACAGCAAACTGGAAAAAGAAGAGTCTAAAAAGAAAATTGCCGCCATAAAAGCTTCGGCAGAGGATGTTTACAAAGATTATAACCGCGCTACCGATGAGAAGCTGATGGCTTCGGCAATAGGTTTCTATAAATCTGATGTGCCATCGTCTCAATGGCCTTCTGAAATTGCATCTGCCATTTCTAAAAGCAGCAATGGCAATTATGATGCCTGGGTACATAATCTTTATGAAAAATCAATTTTCTCAACCAAGGAGAAATTCGATGCGTTTATAGCTGCTCCAAGCCTGAAAAAGCTGGAATCTGACCCGGCAACCAAGCTTTACCAAAGCGCTGAGAAGAGCTTTAAAGACCTTGGAACAATTACCAAGGCTATAGCCTTAGAGCTTGAGCATAATAACCGCCTTTACGTTGGCGGCACTATGGAAATGCTCGCCGACAGCAAGAAATTCTATCCCAATGCCAACAGCACCATGCGCGTTACTTACGGCCAGGTGCTTGATTACAGCCCCCGTGATGCGGTACAATACAATTACTTTACCACGCTGGACGGTATTATTCAGAAAGAAGATACTGCTAACCCGGAGTTTGAAGTTCCGGCCAAGCTAAAGGAACTTTGGAAAAACAAGGATTTCGGGCCTTATGGCGAAAACGGCACTGTAAAAGTTGGTTTCCTGAGCAATACCGATATTACCGGCGGAAACAGCGGAAGCCCGGTGCTGAACGCCCGCGGTGAGCTTTTGGGCCTTGCCTTCGACGGCAACTGGGAAGCCATGAGCGGCGATATAGCATTCGAACCTGAATTGCAGCGTACAATCAGCGTAGATATCAGGTATGTGCTCTTTATTATAGATAAGTTTGCCGGGGCAGGACACCTTGTAAAGGAGATGGTATTAGCCAAGGCTGAACCTGTAAAAGTTGAGGCCCCTAAGCCCGCTGAACCTGAGCCGGCCATGATGATGCAGGGTCCGCGCAGGGTAACGCCCGCACCAGATACCAGGCCTGCCAAAGCACCTGCTAAAAAAGCGGCAGCTAAAAAGCACAGCTGATTGGTGCACCGGTTATACATTAACATTGTTAAAGAATCCGCTTTTTGCTTTGCAGGAAGCGGATTCTGATTTATAGTTTACCGGCACGTATTTAGTTTACCGGTAAATGGTTTACCTATCTTAACAGTTGTTTAATCAGTATCTGAATCCACGCTCAAATGCAAAATTCCGAAAGCAGCAAATATTCGGCTTCCATAATAGGGGCAAGCGGGCTTATTGGCAGCCAAGTGCTGAATTTACTTCTTGCCGATACCCGTTGTGAGCGCGTCAGCATTTTTGTGCGGAAACCAATGCCGGTTCAGCATGCAAAGCTGAGTCAGCATGTAATTAATTTCGATGATGAAAAAACATGGGCACATCTGGTGAATACCAGCCACCTGTTCAGCTGTTTGGGAACTACAAAAGACCAGGTTAAAAGTGAGGCTGAATACCGGAAGATAGACTATGATTACCCTGTTCATTTTGCAAATGCTGGGCTAAAAAACGGCCTGGAACAAATACTGCTTATATCGTCTGCCGGAGCCGATACCAAAAGTTCTGTGTTTTACCTGCGCTTAAAAGGAGAACTGGAAGAAAGCATGAAAAAACTGCCTTTGCAGGGCCTTCACATTTTCAGACCTTCGGTACTAATTGGCGAACGGAAAAACAGCAGGTTCGGGGAATGGTTTTTTACTGTTATTAAATTTTTATTCATTGGCCCCATAAGACAATATAAGCCGGTAGATTCTTTAAAGGTTGCTCAAATGATGGTTGCAACAGCCGCTAAATCAGAAAAGGGTATACATTTGTATAATAATACCGATATACTGGATTTTAACCGGTTAAGCTGCTTTAGAACTATGTTAATTCTCCTTTAATTGCAATTTAACCGGCGTTTAATTAGGCATCGGCACTTTGATTGTACTTTTGCAGCCTGAAGTTCTACAGGCTTATTGTTTACGGAACTGAATGTGGAAATTAAACCTGCTGCTTTGCAGGCCGGGTGCCCGGCGGGTTCTTAAACCTGCCAAGGGTACCCTTAATATAATCAGGTAACATGCCGGGTTTCGCGGCTTCCGCGGGATTTTGAAAAAGAATAAATGAGGGGTAAAAATATTGGCAATGCTAATGGCTTATTGCCACGGTTAAACCTTAGGTTTGGCTTAGGTATGCTGTTGCTTATGGTTTCAGCAATAACGTTGATACCCAAGCCGGCGAGAGCTCAAAATAAAGGTACTGATACCGCGCCGGATACTTTAAGGCTAACCTTACAGCAGGCTGAGCAGTTGTTTCTTGAAAACAACTACCTGCTGCTTGCCCAAAAATTCAATATTAATACTTCTGAGGCTGCTGTTGAACAGGCAAAGCTTTGGAGCAACCCGGTATTTTCTTTTGAATCGGTAGCTTATAATCCGCATACTAAAAAGGCTTTTGATTACAGCAATAATACGCCCCAAACCGGGCAGTACATATTGCAGATTCAGCAAATGGTAAGCCTTGCCGCACAGCGCAGCAAATTGGTTCGCATGGCTGAAACCAATACTGCCCTGCAACGCCTTGCTTTCGATGACCTCATGCGTACCCTGCGTCGTCAATTGCATGCGGCTTTTTTTGATTTGGCATCTGAGCAACGTAAGGTGGCGCTATATACAACTGAATCTTTAAGGTTGGGTCAGCTTATGGAGGCACAAAGAACAGCCCTGAGAAGCGGCGCCATATCGGGTTACGAGCTTACAAGGCTTGAGGTAGAGCAGCAAAGCCTGAATATGGAAATTGCTGCGCGCACCCAAACCATACTTTCGCTTAGCGCTGATTTTAAGCTGCTCACCGCCATACCGGCCGGAACTGTACCTGTACCGCTCACACCCGAGCCCAAAGCAACTTTGTTACCCCTTGCCAATATTGCCATGGACTCTGCCATCGCCAATCGGCCTGACATTAAAGCAGCAAAAACGCAGGTGCTTTACCAAAACCGCAACCTGAGCTACCAAAGGTCGTTGGCTGTGCCAAATCTTACGCTCGGGGCCGTTTATGATAAATTCGGCAGCGCTTTTAACAATTACACGGGGGTTTCCGCCTCTTTCGATATTCCTTTCCTGAACAGGAACCAAGGTAATATACAGGCTGCCGGTATTGGTATTAAAGCAGCTGAAGCAGGCAGTTTATATGCAGAGCAGGAGGTTCGCAACCAGGTTTTTGCTGCCCTGCAGCAATTGCAGCTTGCAAGGAATCAATATCTTGGAATAAGCCCTGAACTGAGGGCGTCGCTAAACCAAATATCGGCTGCTGCCATCAGCGATTATAACAAACGTATAATTTCGCTCATCGACTTTATAGACAAAATACGCACAGCCCGCACTGCCCGCCTCAACGAGGCCGACATGCGAAACAATTACCTGCAGGCCATAGATAACTTTGAATCAGTAACAAACACAGCATTCTTCCGGAAATGAGCGCATTCAGATTAATTACATTGCTTATAGCATCGGGCCTGCTCATACAGGGCTGCACCGGCAAAGCCGGCAAGGAAGCCCCGATACCCGCTTCGCCCGAACGCGATACGTTTACCTATAAAAAATACAAGGTTGAACTTATTTCTGCAGATAATAAGCTGCAGTTCAACGGCGATGTAACCTACGACCAAAACAACGTAGTTCGCGTTTACCCCATTGTAAGCGGGAACGCCGAAGATGTAAACGTGGAGCTGGGTACAATGGTTTCGGCCGGGCAACAGCTGGCTCTTATTCGCAGCAGCGATATAAGTAATTACGGAAGCGCATACCGTGCCGCAAAAGCCAATACCGAGCTTCAAAAGAAAGATATGGAAATAGCTGAGGCCTTATTTAAGAGCCAATCGGTTAGCGAGCTTGATGTGCTCAGGGCACGTAAAGAATATGAAAATGCCAAAACCGAGCTTAGCAGGCAGGAAGCGCAATTGAAAATGTATGGCGGTAATACAGCTTCGGCCGAGCAGCCTTACTACTCTGTAAAAAGCCCGATTAACGGCTACGTGGTTGAAAAGAACCTGACCAAGAGTATGCTTATACGTCCGGATAACAATGCGCCCCTGTTCACAATCAGTGATTTGCGCAAGGTATGGGTGGTAGCAGATGTTTATGAAAACGATATTGCCGCCATTAAAACCGGGCAGGATGTAACAATTTCAACCCTTGCCTACCCTGACAAGGAGTTTACCGGTAAAATCAGCAACATTGCCTCGGTGCTCGACCGCAACAGCAGGGTGCTTAAAGTACGCATAGAGCTTAATAACCCCGACGGTATTCTTAAGCCCGATATGTTCGCGCTTATAAATATCAAAATCCCTGAATCGGAAAAGCTGCTGGCGGTTAAGCCCCGCTCCCTCATTTTCGACAGAGATAACTACTACGTTGTTATAGCGCTGCCCGGCAATAAGTTCGAAATACGCGAGGTGGAACTTGTTAAAAGCACCGGCCGCTTTGCCTATATACGCAAGGGAATAAATGTTGGCGACGACGTAGTTTCAGAAGGCAGCCTGCTGATTTACAACGAGCTGAAAGACTAAAATCAGCACTCCCGCGAAGCAAACTCCAGGCTTCGTACCACAGGTTATAAGCATTTTTACTGAGGGGATATTCTCCCCTGTAAGCCAATATAAATGAACAGCTTCATCAGGTCACTGATAGCGTTTTCGCTTAAAAACAAATTCTTTATTTTCTTCGCCACGGCCCTGTTGGTGGTTGCCGGCGTGTTCAGCTTTATGAACACACCCATTGAGGCATTCCCTGATATGACCAATACCAATGTGGTTATTGTAACCCAATGGCCCGGCCGCAGCAGCGAGGAAGTTGAACGCTTTGTAACCATTCCCATAGAAACGGAAATGAACGTAATCGACAAAAAAACGTCGCTGCGCTCCATTTCCCTCTTTGGCCTTTCAGTGGTTACCATGATTTTCGACGACGGTGTTGAAGATTTTAAGGCCCGTGTGGAAGTGGCCAACCGCCTTTCCAACGTAAACCTGCCTGATGGCTCCGACGCAGAAATTTTACCTCCCAGCGGCCCAACCGGTGAAATTTTCAGGTACACTTTAACCAGCGCCCAAAAAGACCAAACCGAGCTTAAAACCATACAGGACTGGATTATTGACAAAGAAATCAAGTCTGTTTCCGGTATTGCCGACGTGGTCAGCTTCGGTGGTAAAGTTCGAATTTTTGAAGTAAGCGTGAACCCGGGGCTGTTGGCCAAATACGAGTTCTCTGCGCTTGATGTTTACAACGCCATTCGTAAAGCCAATATCAACGTTGGCGGCGATGTAGTGGTGCAGGGTCAGCAGGCATTTGTGGTAAGGGGAATCGGAATACTGCAGAATTCGGCAGAAATTGAAGCGCTGGTAATAGATAACCGCGACGGCACCCCGGTTCGTATAAAAGATGTGGCTGTAGTCAGGGATACTTACCAGCCCCGCCTGGGTATTGCCGGGCGAGACACCACCGATGACGTAGTGGAAGGTATTGTACTTATGCGTAAAGGCGGCAACCCGGCCGAAGTGCTGGAAGCCCTGCATGCTAAAGTAGCCGAGCTGAACGAAAGCGTTTTGCCGGGCGATGTAAAAATTAAGACCTTTTACGACCGCACCAACCTGAATAACTTTACCATGCATACCGTGAGCGAGAACGTATTTCTCGGCATAGGCCTGGTAACATTAATCCTGCTCTTATTCCTCGCCGACTGGCGTACAACTGTAACTGTAGCCATAGTAATTCCCTTGGCGCTTCTGTTTGCGTTTATACTGATGCGTATTAAGGGCATGTCGGCTAACCTGCTGAGCATTGGCGCTATCGACTTTGGTATAATCATAGACGGCGCCGTGGTAATGGTGGAAGGCATTTTTGTAATGCTGGCTCATAAAGCACACAGGCTGGGTATGGAAAAATACGCCAAGCGTGCCAAAATGAGCAGCATACTCAAAACTGCCACAGAGATGGGCAAGAGTATATTTATAAGCAAGCTTATTATTATAACTGCCCTTATCCCCATTTTCAGCTTCCAGAAAGTGGAAGGGAAAATGTTCTCTCCTTTGGCATTTACCCTTGGGTTTGCACTTTTAGGTGCCTTGATTATCAGCCTTACCCTTGTACCGGTACTTTGCAGTATTTTACTGAATGTGCGTGTACGTGAAAGGGAAAACCCTTTTATAAACGGCATGAACCGCCTGATAATTCCGGCGCTCGATTGGGTTTTAAAACACCCGAGGAAGGGTATAATGGCTGCAGTTATACTTTTGGTAATCAGTGTGTTCGCATTCGGCAGGGTTGGTTCTGAGTTTTTGCCCCACCTGAACGAAGGCTCAATTTATGTAAGGGCCACATTGCCTATGTCGGTATCGCTTTCAGAAGGTTACCATTATACGCGAAAGTTCAGGTCGGCATTTAAAGAGTTCCCCGAAGTGCGCAGCGTAATAAGCCAAACCGGACGACCTAACGACGGCACAGACCCTACCGGCTTCTTCAACGCCGAATTCTTTGTGGATCTTTATCCTAAGGACGACTGGAAGCGCGACATCACAAAAGATGAGCTTGTTGAGCAAATGCAGGCACGGCTCGATAAGTTCCCCGGTATAAGCTTTAACTTCTCACAGCCTATTTCCGATAACGTGGAGGAAGCTGTAAGCGGGGTAAAGGGCAGCATGGCCATTAAAATTATAGGTAAAGACTTAGTGCAGCTTGAACGCTGCGCCGATTCGGTTTTTGCCGTAATGAACAAAATAGACGGCGTGGCAGACTTAGGCGTTTTCCGAAACCTGGGGCAGCCTGAACTTGATATTAACCTTGATCAGCAGAAAATGGCCCTCTACGGTGTGTTTACCGAAGATGCCCAGGCTGTAATTGAAACCGCGATAGGTGGTAAAACAGCCGGCAAGGTATATGAAGATGAGCGCCGTTTCGATATTCGTATTCGTTACGATGAACCTTACAGATGGAATACCAATGTTATCAGCCAGCTGCGTGTACCAACCGAAAACGGCAATCGTATTCCGCTGAAAGAGATAGCGGAAATTAAGGTAAAGTCGGGACCGGCATTTATTTACCGGGAAGGTAATAAGCGCTTTATAGCCATTAAATTCAGCGTTCGCGGTCGTGATTTAGGAAGTACCATACAGGAAGCTCAAAACACCGTTGCTGCCAAGGTAAAGCTGCCCGAAGGCTATACCATGAAATGGAACGGCGAGTTTGAAAATCAGCAAAGGGCAACGCAAAGACTTACTTACGTAGTGCCTATAAGCATAGTTGTAATTTTCCTCATCCTTTATATTGCCTTTGGCAGCACCCAGGATGCAGCAATTGTATTGCTTAACGTACCTTTTGCGCTTATCGGCGGTATATTGGCATTGCTCTTTACGGGGGTTAACTTCAGTATATCGGCAGGTGTGGGCTTTATAGCGCTCTTTGGTGTATCGGTACAGAACGGGGTAATTCTTGTGAACATATTTAAGGAAAACCTGAAGCTGGGTGTGCCCCTGAAACAGGCTGTTCGGGCAGGTACCATAAGCCGAATCAGGCCGGTGGTAATGACAGCCCTTATGGCATCTTTAGGTTTGCTTCCGGCTGCTTTAAGCACAGGTATTGGCTCTGAAACGCAAAAGCCATTAGCCATTGTTGTAATTGGCGGACTTATTTCTGCTACTATACTGGTGCTGCTGATTTTGCCTGCCATTTTTGCCGGGGTTTATGGCGTTAAAGAGCGCCGTGAGCACAGGCGCAAAAACGGCCCCGATACCAAACCAAAACAATAAACAGGCTGCAAATTTGTTATTCTGTTCAAAAGCCGGGAAAGAGATAAAATCTTCCCGGCTTTTGGTTTATAATTAATACTCAGCCGGGGCATATAAATAGCCCGGAATTGCTGAAATTTGCCACAGTAAAATAACATCTTTCAAAAGCTTCCCATGTTGATAGCTATAGTTGGCGCCACCGGATTGGTAGGCACCGAGATTCTAAAAGTGCTGGCAGAAAGCCCGCTTCAAAACGAAGAAATAATGCCTGTTGCCTCCGCGGCATCCGTAGGCAAAACGGTAACATATAAAGGAAAGCAGGTAGCGGTTGTAAGCGCAGAAACAGCCTTAGAGGCCCGGCCCGATATTGCTATATTTTCTGCAGGCGGCAGCATATCGCTTGAGCTGGCGCCTAAGTTTGCAGCTGTAGGAACCACTGTGGTAGATAACAGCAGCGCCTGGCGCATGAACCCGGCCAATAAGCTTATAGTACCTGAAATTAACGCAGATACCCTTACCCCGGCCGATAAAATAATAGCCAATCCCAATTGCAGCACCATACAAATGGTAATGGTTTTAAACCCGCTGCATAAAAAATACGGCGTTAAACGCGTGGTAGTAAGCACCTATCAAAGCGTAACCGGTACCGGCAAAAAAGCTGTTGACCAAATGAATGCCGAACGCAACGGAACGGAAGCGCCTAAAGCATACGCCTACCCAATAGACATGAACCTGATTCCGCATATAGATGTTTTTCTTGATAACGGCTATACCAAGGAAGAGATGAAAATGGTTCACGAAACCAAGAAAATCATGGGCGATGATTCTATTCGGGTAACCGCTACCGCAGTGCGTGTTCCCGTAATGGGCGGACACAGCGAAAGTGTTAACATAGAGTTCGAACATGATTTCGATATTGATGATGTACGCGCACTCTTAGCTGATACCCAAGGCGTTGTGGTAACAGATGATGTTGCCAACCTGAAATACCCCATGCCCCTGCACAGCCATGGTAAAGACGAGGTTTTTGTAGGCCGCATTCGTCGTGATGAAACACAGGCAAACACCCTGAATCTTTGGATTGTAGCAGATAACCTGCGTAAAGGTGCCGCCACCAATGCAGTACAGATTGCTGCCTACTTGCAGGAGCATAACCTGCTTCAAAAGGCTGCCGAACCGGTATCAAAATAAATTCAGGTTTTTTAGTTCGGTATTTGGATAAGAATGCTGAAAACTGCACTTTTGCATCCCGGTTCGCAGGAATCGGGATGTATTGATTGGGGGATTAGCTCAGCTGGCTAGAGCGCTTGCATGGCATGCAAGAGGTCGTCGGTTCGACTCCGATATCCTCCACAGATTATTAAGGCCTTACGAAATACTCGTAAGGCCTTTTTTAATATATTTACAAAAACAAATACCGTTAAAATGAAACATATAATGTTGGCTTGCCTGTTGTTGGGTTTCATATTTAACGGTAACAGTCAAAGCAGGGGTTCTTTCCGGAAGCCGGGTTATAATAATACAAAGGGCTCAAAAGTTTCTCCTCAAAAAACCGGTTTAATACCTGTTAAGCCGCAGGCCGACACAAAAGTTAACCCTGCAGGTGAAAGGCTTTCTTCGGTGAAGCTGACTTCAGAAGAAATGAAGCTGTATAATTTAATTATGGCTTACAGGAAAGAGAATAACCTGCCGCTTATTCCTTTATCAAAATCTCTGACTTATGTGGCGCAGGTGCACTGCCTCGATTTAGCAAC
>JAZKBN010000028.1:79678-101788 GCA_040388605.1 Bacteroidota bacterium
GTTGGTGAATGCAATGCCCACAGCTGGTCTGATAAAGGTAAATGGAAAGCAGTTTGCTTTACCCCTGACCATAAAAACGCGGCTTTAATGTGGAGCAAACCGGCAGAGCTAACCGACTATAAGTTTAACGGGTTTGAAATTGGGTTTTCAACCACCGGTTTGGCCGACGCACCCGGTGCATTAGCCAGCTGGAAAGGCAGCCCCGGCCATAATGCCGTTATGATCAATGGCTCAATCTGGAAAGATATGAATTGGAAAGCAATTGGTGTGGGCTTATATAAAGGCTATTCAGTAGTCTGGTTCGGCGATAATACTGATGCAGCGGGCGAGCCTGCAAAACCGTGATTTTATTATCATACATGAACGTTTGCTCGACAGCAAAACAATTCGGATTAAATTTAAAACCTGAAATTTGAAGCATGAAACCAATACCCACCTTATACGAATGGGCAGGCGATATGCAAACCTTCGAAAGCCTGTTTAGTACTTTCTACGATAAGGTTATAAATGACGATTTACTTGGGCCTGTTTTTGAGCACATGTCGGCTGAGCACCGTAAAATGGTGGCACATTTTGTTGCCGAAGTTTTTGGCGGACCAAAGCTTTATTCTTACGAAGACGGCGGAAGCCATGCCGGTATGATTGGAAAGCATATAGGCAAAATGCTCAATGAAGAAAAAAGGCAACGCTGGGTGCAGCTCCTGATTCAAACAGCCGATGAAAATGGCCTTAAATCTGACCCTGAATTCAGGTCGGCCTTTGTGGGGTATATTGAATGGGGTACCCGCATTGCAGTAATTAATTCGCAGCTGACAGAAAATCCAATGGGGGCAAGTGAGCCAATGCCCAAATGGGGCTGGGGGGAAACGGGCGGACCTTATTTGGGGTAGGCGGGTGGTGTTTATTGTTTTGACGATAGGGTTTTGTAGGTTCCTATCGGTCCCTATCGGCTCTTATCGGGTCCATATCGGGTCGTATCGGTCCTTATTGGCTCTTTGAATATTTACATAGATACGTTTTTAGTATGGGCACATAAGACTTGAACAGCATGGCACCGGTCCGGGGACCAATTACAATGCTGTTTAATCTTTACTGTACCTACAAAGAAAGGACACCGAGTTACCCCGATGTCCCTGAGATGATACGCTATGTCTTCAGCAATTACTTTTTAAACCTTTCGCTTCCGCCTTTAGTGCCTGTATGGTTTGCATCCATGGCATCGGAACGATTATTTCCGGGGGTGCTGTGGTTGGGGTTATTGCTGTGTTTTTCGTTGGCGGCATCGTTTTGTTTTGGTGCCGGTTTTTTCAGAATACTCATAGTGGTGGTGATTAGCAGGTGTTTAGTACTGATTTACAAAAGGCAATTATCGTGCCTTAGTATTGTTTTCCTTTCCAACGGTTTTCACGTTTTCCGTTTGCGCTGTAAGAGCCGTCGTGGCCTTCAAGCTTTACAAGTTTATTGTAAATACCCAGCAGTAAGATTGGTGCTGCCCATTGGCCAATGAAAAGGCTTAAAGGTTTCTTCTTCATTACCTGGTAGCAGAGCGAAACGCCCATTGCCCCAACTGCTGCCCATAAGAATACATCTGAAGGAACTTTTGCAGTTTGCTCTTCAATCATTGTTGCCACAGGTCCTTCTTTGTGTTCCGGATTTGGATTGGTTGCCATTATTGTTTGTTGTTATTTAATTTATAGTGGTTTATTTAATTGTAATTCAGTTCTTTATTTCAAAGCCTTTTGAACCTGCCCTGATTTTTTATGTCTGCCGATCCACATGGCTGCCAAGCCTGCGGCAAGTCCGCCTAAGGCATAAAGCCCTATGGTAAGCGCCTGGTTTGCAAGGTTTTTATTGGTTGCTTTTTCATTCAGGCCGGTATATTTAGGTATTAATATAGCGCCTGCCCCGGCAGCGGCTCCTACAAGTAGCCCGCGCAATGGGGCTGTTTCAGGATCGCCCATACCAATAATGGTATAATAGCCGCCGTTGCCGAGTATATCGCCGGCCAGCGATGCAATATCCATATTGGTGCCTTTCGGCGGGTCTATGTTTACAGATTTAAGGCTTTTGGCAAGCACTTCTTTACCCAGCCAATCCATTCGCGGGGCATCGGTTGTGCTCCTTCTTAAAACCTCGTGCAAAATATTTAATGCAGCTGCCCCTGCGAGTCCGCTGCCTATAGTTGGGCTGATACTCATGTTGTTGGTGGTTTTAAACGGAAAATACAAATGTCCTGCCAAGCAAAATAACAGGCAGGTCCTGTGCATTTTCATGCTCATTTTTAGTGAGGGGCTTTACTGAATAAGGCAACAGCGGCAAAGCGGCCATCATTATTTACACAGTCTGAAACCATTTTACCGAAAACGGTGTTATTCAGGTATATAAAAACTATGTTGGCAAAAAACTCGGCTTCGGCCATTGAAAAGCATAATGCTCCTGCAATAGATACGCTTGCTGCACTGCGTGCATCAGGCTATGTTTCTCGAACAGTTAAAGAAGAATTACGCGAAAACCTTATACTGCGGCTGCAAAGCGGGCAGGATGTTTTCCCGGGAATTTGGGGATACGAAGAAACCGTTATACCGGAGCTGGAGCGTGCCATTCTGAGTATGCATAACGTAAACCTGCTTGGTTTACGGGGTCAGGCTAAAACCCGGCTCGCCCGCATGATGGTGAACCTGCTTGATGAATGGATTCCCGTAGTTGCCGGCTCTGAGCTGAACGACGACCCTCTTAAACCCATAAGCCGATTCGCAATAGACCTTGTTGCCGAAAAAGGCGATAATACCCCGATTACCTGGCTGCATCGTTCAGACAGGTACACTGAAAAGCTGGCTACCCCTGACGTAAGCGTTGCAGACCTTATTGGCGATGCCGACCCCATTAAAGCCGCCAACCTGAAACTCCCTTATTCTGATGAGCGTGTAATTCACTTTGGTCTTATACCAAGAGCGCACCGCGGTATTTTTGTAATAAACGAGCTGCCCGATTTGCAGGCCCGCATACAGGTTGCCCTTTTTAATATTCTGCAGGAAGGCGATATTCAGATCCGTGGTTTTAAAGTGCGCTTGCCGCTTGATATCCAGTTTGTTTTCACGGCTAACCCTGAAGATTATACCAACCGCGGCAGCATTGTAACCCCGCTGAAAGACCGTATCGACAGCCAGATTCTGACACATTACCCGGGCGATATTGCCACAGGCAAGAAAATAACCCGCCAGGAAGCGTATATTAAACCAGCCCAAACCGCTATTACTTACGGCGAAATTGCCCTTGACCTTATTGAGCAATTGGCCATTGAAGCCCGTAAAAGCGAGTACGTTGATGCCAAAAGCGGGGTATCCGCAAGGCTGACCATTTCTGCTTTGGAAACCTTGGTAAGCGCTGCCGAAAGGCGCATGCTTGTAAACGGCGAAGCCAAAACGCATGTGCGCATGTCTGATTATTGGGGCATTGTGCCGGCTGTAACCGGTAAAATAGAGCTGGTTTATGAAGGTGAGCAGGAAGGCTCTGCCATTGTTGCCCGCAATTTGGTGGGCAAGGCCATCCGCACGTTGTTTACCACGTATTTCCCTGATCCTGAAAAAGCTAAAAAAGGTAAAGACAAAAGTAAAAATCCTTATAAAAGCATTATCGGCTGGTTCGGAAACGGCAATTCTGTAGATATTTTGGCAAATGCATCTGAAATTGAATACAGCCAAACCCTGCACAGCGTTCCCGGTTTGCAGGCGCTTGTTGAAACTTACGCCCAAGGCGAAACCGAAGGAGAGAAGCTGTTCATGATGGAATTTGCCCTGCACGGACTTGCCGAATTCAGCAGCCTGAGCCGCAGCGCATTGGCCGGCGGTAACCGTTTCCGCGACTTGCTGAGCAGCATGCTCGATATGAAGGCGGGCGATGATGAAGACGATGAATAGAAATTAGCCTAATGGGGCTTTTCCAGTAAAAGCCAAAAGCCGGATTGTCAATTTTAAATTGATGTTCCGGCTTTTTACTTTCGATTCTTTAATTCTCCTTTTTAAGGAAAAAGCTTATTGATAAGCCTTACTCGTCTTTAATAATGAGCATATTGAGTGTATAGCTCTGGCAGGTAAAAATACCGAAACCTTCTCTTACGGAGCTTTTTATAACAGCAGGCTGTGAAAAAGGGTTTCCGTTGGCTCGTTCGGCTGCACGAACTGATGTTATAAAATCAAACCATCCTTTGTCGATATTATAAACGCGAACAAACACAGTGTCGTTAAGCTTAAATTTATTGCTTGTGGCAACCGGGAAAGTTTGACCGTTGAAAAGCGCATCGAACATAAGTGCATCGTGCTTTGCTTTGTTTTCAAGCGTATCAACGTTCATCAGAATGCGGTAGTAGTTATTGGCATTACTGTCATCCTTAATCATTACCGTAATGCTTGCTGAACTGTCAATTTTACGGTAGGTGTAATAAAGGGTATCAACAACAGGCAGGGGCAGATAATTGGCTTCGCCGAATAATTTGTTTTTTTCTGAATCTACAGCCTCAAGAGTATAATGTCCGCCCGGTGTAGGATTGAATAATTTTGAATTTGTGAAGTTGTAAAGCTTTGTACCTGAAGTGTCGAATATGGGCTTATAATACAGCGTGTCGGTACCATCTGGCCCGTGCAGCAATACAAGGGCGTTGCTGACCAAGGGGTTACTTAAATCATCGAAATATCCGGATGTATGCGATATATAAGCAGCAAGCGGTTTGCCGGGATCAAGGTAACATTCCACAGCCAGTTGCTTGTTGTAATCGGGCAGGTCAACGTTAATTTCCTTGTCGAAATTGCAGGAATGCAAAATGAATGCAAGGGCTATAATGCCAAGTATTGTAAAGGAATAATAAAAGTAGTATTTAAAGCTGTTCATTAATAATTATTGGTAAATGGCTTATTCCCTTGCCATGAATGCAATTTAAGCATATCTCCCAAGCTCCGGGTACTTATAACCTTAGGTATAACGCCGGAATGTTGATTTTGGTGTTTTAGCCGCCATTATTTGCATGCATTCAAAGGCAAAGATCATGCTGTAATATAAGATTGGCATTGAGAATTACCGATACATTAACCCTTGCCGATATTCATCAGCCAATTTAATGAAATACAAGCCTGCTAATTTCTTAAATTGCCGGCTGATTACCTGTCGGCCATTTTGGTAATTTCGGCCAATATTAATACACACACCCTTTACCATTTGTGGTAACCTAAACATCAGCATGACTCACCTGCCAGACCTTGATTACGCCCGCAGCCTCGATGGCCGCGACCCGCTCGCCTCTTTCCGCAACAGATTTAATATCCCCGTGCGCGACGGGAGCCCTGTGGTGTATTTTATGGGCAACAGCCTGGGCCTGCAACCAAAAAACATTAACGATTACCTGGATGAAGTTAATGCCGATTGGGCAAACCTGGGCGTTGAAGGCCATACCAAGGCTGCGCATCCCTGGATGAGCTATCACCGCAGGGTTTCAGCATCTTTAGCTTCATTAGTAGGTGCGCGCAGTTTTGAAGTTGTGGCAGCTAACAGCCTTTCGGTTAACCTGCACCTGATGCTGGCCAGCTTTTGGCGGCCTGCAGGCAAACGGGTAAAGCTGATAATGGAAGCCGGCGCATTTCCGTCTGACCAATATGCGGTTGAAATGCAGGCAAGGATACATGGGCTTGATCCTAAAGAAGCAATTATAGAAATTGCTCCAAGACCGGGGGAAACCCTGCTCAGAACTGAAGATATAGAAGCGGCTATTAAAGAAGCCGGCGACACCCTTGCCCTGGCATTATTCAGCGGCATACAATACTATACCGGGCAAATATTGCCTATGGAGCAAATTGTTAAAGCCTCACATGCCGTTGGCGCTTACGCCGGTTTCGATTTGGCCCATGCCGTTGGTAATATTCCCCTGCAGCTTCATGAAATCGGCGCCGATTTCGCTGTTTGGTGCAGCTATAAATACCTGAACAGCAGCCCCGGCGGCATAGGCGGCCTGTTTGTGCATGAGCGCCATGCTGCTGATTACTCCATTCCCCGTATGGCCGGCTGGTGGGGCCATTCAGAAGCTGAAAGGTTTAAAATGGAACCCGGCTTCAAGCCCATGTTCGGGGCCGAAGGCTGGCAGTTAAGCAATCCGCCGGTAATGCTGTTAGCCGCCCATAAAGCCTCCCTTGACCTCTTTGATGAGGCCGGGGTTGGTGCGCTTCATGTTAAGGCCAAAGCCCTGCAAAGCTACCTCGATTTTATATTGGCAGGTATTGATGGTGTAATGGTTATTACCCCTGCGCAGGAATGCGGCTGCCAGCGCAGCATGATAATTAAAGGCGGCAAAAAGGTTTTCAATTACCTCATAGATAACGGTATAATCTGCGATTGGCGCGAGCCCGAAGTTAGTCGCGTAGCTCCTGTGCCGCTTTATAACAGCTTTGAAGATATCTGGCGTTTCGGCGAGGTTTTAAAGCAGGGTATAGTTGCTGCAGAATACGAAACAGCCCTGGCAGAAAAAAATTAAGTAAGATGACTTATTGCTTTAACAGGCCGGTTCCGATTTTGGACCGGCCTGTTTTATGCGGATGCGAACCATTAGAAATTGCATGTTTGCAGAGCGCAGTAAGTGCACATAAAGTTAGGGTTGTAAAATTGTGGAAGTAAAAACGCGTTTCATAAAAAGCAAAATTCTCATACACCGGATTATGAAATCGGGGGCATGAGAATTTTGTTGGTTAATTTGGTGTGTTTGTGTTTTAAATATTAAGGTGAAAACTTCCTTCGGAAGTATCAGCCCACCGACATAAAACATCGGTCAATAACTAAAAGATAGAGGTGGCTGAATTGCTCGTAGCACCATTCTTTCAACTCTTCCAACTCTTCGGGAACTAAGCGGGCAATAGATTTCCTGAGTTCTTTTTCAAACAGGTAGCTGTCGAAGCTCACTTTTTCCAGGATTAATTTAACGTAACTGAGCATGGCCTTTTTTGGGGGTCAGTTGTTGATAATGTACTGTCTCTTCCTTGGAAATAACGCACCGAAATATAGCCGATTTTTTTCGTTAAAAACAAACTATGTTTGCAGAAATATTAATTAATAGCCCGATATTTTCAATACCTGATTGAGAAGCGCATTTATGCTGAATAAAATTGTAAAATTCCTGTACCCCATGCTGTTTGCGGCATTAGTAAACTGCTCAGCAATTGTTGCCCAAGCCCAGGAGATTACCATTACACCAGGCACATCGCCCATTGCCCTGAACGAGTATTTCACAATAACTGTAACCACACATAATACCGAGCTTCGTACATACAGCGCATTTCCTGATATCCCGGGCTTTGTAAAAGCGGGTACTTCATCTGGCAGCAATACAAATATTATAAACGGGAATGTTAACTCATCACAGTTTGTGGTGCAGAATTACCAGGCTGAAAAAGAGGGCAGCTTTACCTTGGCTCCTTTCAGTATTATGGTGAACGGCAAATCTGTGAATTCGCCCGGCATAAAGATTAAGGTAGGGCCGCCAATGCAAAAGCGTTATGACCCCTTCTCTTACGACCCTATGGAAGAATACATGCGGCACGGGGAAGCAGAAGAGTTTGTAAATGTGAAAGAAGATGCGTTCCTGGGTCTTGCCACAGATAAATCTGAAGTTTATGTAGGCGAAGGTGTAAACGTAACCCTTAGCCTCTATGTAGCCGAAAACAATAAAGCCGACATGAGCTTTGTAAAGCTGGGTGAGCAGCTTTCTGAAATGGTAACTAAAATTCGGCCTGCGAACTGTTGGGAAGAGAACTTCGGCATTTCTGAAATTCAGACCAAGGCAGTAACCATCAACAGTAAAAAATATACCCGCTGGTTGTTTTTCCAGGCTTCATATTTCCCGCTGAATACACAGCCCTTGAACTTCCCTGCCCTGAGCCTGCAATTGGTAAAGCTGAATCCGAGCAAGAACCCGGGTTTTTTTGGTCCGCAGTACAAAGAAGAGCTAACTACATTTAAGAGCAAGCCTGTAACTGTTCGCGTTAAAGACTTGCCTGATCACCCCTTGAAAGATGAAGTGGCTGTAGGCAATTTCAGGCTGAGCGAAAGCCTGAACCCGGTATCGGTTAAAACGGGCAGAAGTGTAGATTATGTGTTTAAAATTTCCGGCGACGGTAACATTGCATCTGTTGAGCCGCCTGCCCAGCCTGCAGTAGAGAACTTTGAATTTTACCCGCCAAACACCGGCCAAAATATTAGCCGCAATAACGACCGCGTTTTTGGTGAAAAAGCATTCAGCTATAAGCTTGTTCCACAGGCCGCCGGCAACTATAAGCTGGGTGATTACTTCTCATGGATATTCTTTAACCCGGTCAAACAGAAATATGATACGCTGCGCTCACAATCGACACTGCACGTTTTTGGTGAAAACCTGAATGCCGATGGTATGGTGGCCGGCAGAGACGGCCTCTATAACCTTATTTCGGAAAGCAGTAACACCCTGACCTCTACAGACCGAAACGACAGGCTGAAATATTGGGCCAATATTGTGCTCATCATTATCACTATAGTTGGCCTGCTTCTTATTTTCATGAAGAGGTAATTTATATACCGGGAATTCAACCATTACTGCCTGCCGCACAATCTTATTTCTGAAATTTAAATTTCAAAGGGCTGTTTATTTGCCTCGTTTGGAATTATTCTAAATATGAAACAAGGGGCCATTTTAGGCGGTTATATAGTGTAAAATAAAGCCTGATTAAGGTCCTGCTTTATTCATATCGTGTATGGGTACTGAAAAAATCCTACTTTTGCCCTTAAGGCTAATTCTGTGAATTCTGCTTTCCGTACACCGGTATTTCAATAAAATTTTACTTAAAAACAGTACCAATTTCATAGCTCATGGCTTTTGACATAGAAATGATAAAGGCTGTGTATGCCGGCCTCGGAGAGAGGGTGGCTGCAGCCAGGAAACTCGTCGGCCGCCCGCTTACACTGGCCGAAAAGATTCTTTATTCTCACCTGTACGCCGGCACTGCCACGCAGACCTACGAGCGCGGCAAATCTTACGTTGATTTCACCCCCGACAGGGTGGCCATGCAGGATGCCACAGCTCAAATGGCGCTTTTACAGTTTATGTCGGCGGGCAAGCCGCAGGTTGCAGTACCCAGCACAGTTCACTGCGACCACCTTATACAGGCTAAAGACGGTGCTATAGCAGATTTGGCTACCGCAAATGCCGTTAACAAAGAAGTTTACGATTTCCTTTCATCGGTATCAGATAAATACGGTCTTGGTTTCTGGAAACCCGGCGCCGGCATTATTCACCAGGTGGTGCTTGAAAACTACGCCTTCCCCGGCGGTATGATGATTGGTACCGACAGCCATACGCCTAATGCAGGCGGCCTCGGTATGATTGCCATTGGTGTTGGCGGCGCTGATGCAGTAGACGTTATGGCAGGTATGCCCTGGGAGCTAAAGTGGCCCAAGCTGATAGGTGTTAAGCTTACAGGCCGGCTCAGCGGATGGGCTTCTGCTAAAGACATTATTCTGCGTGTGGCCGGTATTCTTACCGTAAAAGGCGGCACAGGTGCCATAGTTGAATATTTCGGCGACGGGGCAGACAACCTGAGCTGTACAGGCAAAGGCACAATTTGCAACATGGGCGCTGAAATTGGAGCAACCACTTCAATTTTCGCATACGACCCTAAAATGAGCGATTACCTGCGCGGTACAAGCCGTGCCGAAATAGCCGATGCAGCCGATGCAGTAATAGAGCACCTTCGCCCTGATACCGAGGTTTACGAAGACTCTGCAAAATATTACGACCAACTTATTGAAATCAACCTATCGGAGCTTGAGCCATACATTAACGGTCCGTTTACACCTGACCTGGCCTGGCCCTTATCACAATTTGCACAGGCAGTTCGTGAGAACGGATGGCCGGCAAAGCTGGAAGTAGGCCTTATTGGCAGCTGCACAAACAGCAGCTACGAAGATATTACCCGTGCGGCATCTATAGCCAACCAGGCAGTAACCAAGAACCTGAAAGCAAAATCAGAGTTCACCATTACCCCGGGTTCTGAAATGGTTCGTTTCACCACGGAACGCGACGGCCTGCTGGAAACTTTCGATAAAATGGGAGGTGTTGTACTTGCAAACGCATGCGGCCCCTGCATAGGCCAATGGGCCCGCCATACCGATGACCCTACCCGTAAGAACAGCATTATTACTTCTTTCAACCGTAACTTCGCCAAACGCCAGGACGGTAACCCGCAAACCCACGCTTTCGTGGCAAGCCCTGAAATTGTAACAGCTTTCGCCATTGCAGGAGACCTTACTTTTAACCCTGCAAAAGACAGCCTGACTAACGAAGCCGGTGAGCAGGTTTATTTCGATGAGCCTAAAGGCCTTGAGCTTCCTCCGCTCGGTTTCGATGTGGAAGATGCCGGCTACCAGGCACCTGCAGAAGACGGCAGTGTGGTCAGCGTTAAGGTAGACCCCGCAAGCGACAGGCTGCAACTGCTTGAGCCCTTTAAAGCTTATGAAGGCGGCGATATTAAAAACCTTCGCCTGCTTATTAAAGCAAAAGGCAAATGTACCACCGACCACATCAGCATGGCCGGCCCATGGCTGAAGTACCGCGGACACCTTGACAATATCAGCAACAACATGCTGATAGGCGCCATTAACTTTGCCAACGACAAAGCCAACAGCGTAAAAAACAATGAAACCGGAGAATACGGTGAAGTGCCTGCAACAGCCCGTTATTACAAAGCTAATGGCCTGGGAAGCATAGTTGTCGGCGACGAAAACTATGGTGAAGGCAGCAGCCGCGAGCATGCAGCTATGGAGCCACGCCACCTGGGCGTTCGTGCTATACTGGTAAAAAGCTTTGCCCGTATTCACGAAACCAACCTGAAAAAGCAGGGAATGCTCGGCCTTACTTTCGCTGATGCATCTGACTACGAAAAAGTTCGTGAAGACGACCTTATCGATATAACCGGTTTGGGCACCTTCACTCCCGGCGTTCCGCTTACCGTGGTTCTGAACCATAAAGACGGCAGCAAAGAAGAGATTAAAGCCAACCATACCTATAACCAAGGACAGATTGAGTGGTTTAAAGCCGGCTCAGCCCTGAACCTGATAGGGCAAAGGGAGAAGCAGCAGGCCTAGTTGCCGGTTTCTTATAAATTATCAACCCGTTCGTATATGCCCTCATTATGGGTAATACGAACGGGTTTTGATTTTAACAGCGCTCCAAATCTCTGCAGAATTGAATCTGCGGCAAGAAGAATTTAAGGTTAGGCCTTATTAGACGCTGAATTTCCGTCCCCAAAGGGAAGCCCCGGCTCCTCGGCAGGCGTCTCTGCTAAAATCTCTTTCAGCAGCTTTTTATTCTTGTCGCTCAGACGCGCTTCCTCGGGCGGATTTGCACGCAGTACTTCAATCAGGCTGTTTATTTTTCCTTCGAGGGGGTAATATGCATTTACCATTACCAACCCGTCTTCCTTAAGCACACAGTAACCCGATTTAAAATTCCCCTTTTCATACCTCAGTATAAACTGAGACTCTGTAAAAATGTCTTCCAGCCTGTGCAGGAAATGGGGGGTATATTTTACGCTTAATGCCATTTTTAAATAATAAGCGCGCTGCAAATAATTCAGTTAACTGAACTCTGTTTAACAGCACTGTGCCTGCCTTAAAAGAGAACAGGCATTAAGAGGAACAGCCACTATAAAGAAAACAACCGGCATTAAGCCGGTTGTTTTTGTGTCAGTTCTTTAGCCAGTTCAACAAGGCGGTCAAAGTTAAGAGGTTTTTGCAGATAGTCGTTTATACCTGCTGCCTTGAACTCTTCCATGCTGTAATTTTTGGCATTGCCTGTAATGGCTACTATGGGAATACCTGCTTTCTTACTATCGCCAAGGGATCGAACTTTACGGGCGGTTTCCATACCATCCATAACAGGCATATTAATATCGAGCAGCAAGAGGCTGTAATCCTCTGTTGCAAGGGCTTCAAGTACTTCGCTGCCGTTCCTTACACCTGTAATGCTGTAATTTTGAAATTCAAGAATCTTACGGGCAAGGTTTTGAATAACACTGCTGTCTTCGGCAATCAGTATTTTTTTGTTTTCAGGCATTTGTCTGGTAGATATATAGGCAGAAAACTGATTAAAAAGCTCCTGTCCATGTAATACGTTCGGGTTGAAAAACTGCTTTGTTTTGAATTAAGAAGCAAGAAACACTGTGTAAATATTTCTACAAAGCTATAATTATAGCTGTAAACTGTGGAAATATATGGACAATTTACATTAAACAGCTTGGTTTGAGCGCAAATAATCAGCAGAAACATGGCAAAACTCGCGGAAATGCAATTGCAATGTGTTCAAATCGCTGCTGATATCGGTTTCAGGATTTTCCCGCAGTTTCTTTTCTGTAATACCGGCCTGCATGCCCAAAGCTTCGGCGCCAATTGTGAGAGATGTACCTTTAAGTGTATGAATAGCAGTACATAAACTTTTAGAATCGTTGTTTGAAACTGCTTTCCAGGCATCTACCAATAATTCTGCAGCTTCATCTTCAAATTCACGCATTGAGCCTGCTATGGTTTCAAATGATATATATTGCTTCAGCGAATCAAGCGTTGCTTTGTTAAGTACCGGGTAAACTTGTTGCTCAAACACTTTGCCGGCTTCCTCAATGTAAGGCAATTCACCAGGCTCAAAAGAATTGTTTTCTGTAGTTCCTTTGCTATGCAGGTAAACAGTTTCAAGCAGGGTGTGGCCTTCAATAGGTTTACTCAGGTAATCGTCCATACCGGCAGCAAGAAACCTTTCTTTATCGCCGGGCATAGCATACGCGGTAAGGGCAATAATAACCGGTTGTTTGGCAAGCGGCAGCGCTTTAATTTTAACAGCCGTTGTTAAGCCATCCATTACAGGCATTTGCACGTCCATGAGCACAACATCGAAATCCTCGGTTTCAACGCAGGCAAGGGCGTCGGCACCGCTATGGGCTTCTGTAACCTTACAGCCGGCATTACGCAGTATTTCACCTGTAATAAGCAGGTTTATGGGGTTATCTTCAACCACCAATACCTTTGCCTTAACATTCACTTTGCTGAAACCGGTAACCGGGGAAACTATTTCCGGCGGGGAAGTGTAAAGTTTGGTTTCAGGCAGCAGCTCTTCTTTGGCTGTTATGCAATCAAAGGTAAAGGTAAAAATGCTGCCCCTGCCCGGCAAAGATTCGGCAGCAATATCGCCGTTGAGCAGCATGGCCCTTTGTTTTGCCAAAGCAAGGCCTAAGCCGAGGCCCGAATGTTTTTTGGTTGTTGAGTTGTCGCCCGGGTTAAAGGCCATGAACAGGCCGCTCATTGCTTTTTCATCAATGCCTTGGCCGGTATCGCTTATTTCGGCGGCAAGCCTGATTTTCCGATTATGTTCCGATACTTTATAGAGAGTAAGACTAATGCTGCCCGAATCAGTAAACTTTATGGCGTTGCCGCAAAGTTGGGTAAGCACCTGCAGTATTCTTGATTTATCGCCGCTGAGAGCCGCCGGGAGATTGGGATGGAAATATTGCGAGTAATTTAATCCTTTTGCCCTGGCCTGCAGTTCAAATAAAGCCATCATGCTATCGGCCAATTCGGATGTCCTGAAAGTACCGTAATGGAGTTCATTACTGCCGCCTTCCATTCTGCTGACATCCAGTATATCATTCAGAATTTCGGTAAGCACACCGGCGCTTTGCCTTGCAGCCGAAAGATATTTGCTTTTATTAACATCGGGTCCGCCGCCGGCAAGCAGCTCAAGGGCGCCCATAATGCCGTTTACAGGGGTGCGAATCTCGTGGCTCATATTGGCCAGGAATTGCTCTTTTATGCGCAGGTGATGCTCTACACTGCGCCGCTCCTGCACAATTTGCTGCCCGGCAAGCCTGAGCTCAGATATGTTGCGGGCAAGGCCTTCAAAACCGGTGAGCAGGCCGCTTTCATCACGTTGCACAGTAATGTTGCAAATGAAATGCAATACTATTCCGCTCCTGCTTTTAGCATCGGCATGCAGGTTTTTTAAATGCCCCTGCTCAAGCAGTTCCATCATGTTCCCGGGCGCATTCCGGAAATTTTCGGTATAGTCACAAATGTTTGTGCCGGTTATTTCATCAGGCCTGTAACCAAAAACATCGCTGACAGACGGGCTTACCAATGTAATAACACCATCGGGATTGGTTTGGAAATATATATCAGGCAGGGCATTAAATATTTGCCGGAACTTTGTTTCACTTCGCAGCAAGGCCATATCCGCTTCTTTCCTGAGCGTTATATTCCTGGCCGAGCCTGCGACCTCTTTTACTTTGATATTGCCTTCAGTATGCTGAACAGGGTAAAGGTTAATTTCCCACCAAACCAGGTTACCGTTTTTATCTCTCCGGCTAACCTCTGTATGCCTTCGCTGCCCGTTCAGGCAGGCATTAAAAAGTTCAGCCCAAAATGGTTCTGTGCCGGGCGGAAGCATTTCGGCAATGGGGAAGCCAACTTCACGGGCTTTATCAGGTTTTAAGGCAAGCAGGGCAAAGGCATCGTTACTTAAGGTAATATTTAAGTTCTCATCGAAGCACCAAACAAAGTCTGTGGTACTGTTAAGCACAGCCTGGCTGCGTGCAAGGGCAACAGAATCCTGTGAATTTTTAAGTAATTCATTTTCAGCAATTGCTGAAAAACCCATGTTTTCCATTCCCTCCCCCTTTGCTGAAGCTATATTCTGATTATTATTCCCGGGTTCAGGGTTTACTCTTGAATTCGTGGTGCTGAGGCTTTGTTTATTTTCCATTTTCGGCTTGTATTACAGATACAAACAAAGGGCCCTGTTGTAAAGCCTTAATATTTGGTGCAATTAGTAATTATATCAGAAAGCTTAATCCTGAGCTTTATAATAACGCGATCTTATACAAATATAATAATGCCGCTAAGTATATCAATAGCCTTTTATTCAGCTTTTTAAATACCTGCCTGCCATTGAATGCATATACCCGAAAGCTCGAAGAATGGGCTAATTTTTTAATATAATATTAATATTAGCTTCAAAAATATGTATTGATGATGCTTTTAAAAACAGCTTAACCCGGCCTTACCAATGCCCGTTTTAAGAATGATTTAAAATAAAGATTGAGATGAATTAAAATGGAGAATGCATGGCCCGGGCTTTGCTAAATGCTTTACCTTTGCAATAACCTCGACCTGCTAAAATTCCGATATCATGAGCACAGTAAGCGATAACATAAAGTACCTGCGAAAGAAATTAGGGCTTACCCAGTTAAAGTTTGCTGAACTAATTAACATAAAACGCTCATCTGTAGGCGCTTATGAGGAAGCAAGAGCCACCCCCCCGGGCAGTACGCTTACAGCTATGGCCACTCTTTTTAACGTGGACACAGAAACTCTTCTGACTAAAGACCTGAGCGGGAATGGCTTACAAAGCAGGCAGGACTTTTTTTCAGGGTCTAACCAGGATAATCCAGACAGTTTTGCTAAACCCGGGTTGCCCTTTAACTACGACGGGTTAGCAAAGCAGGTTCCGGGTGCATATATGCCGCCTGATAACGATATTGACCGCCTGATGCCTAACCGGCCGATAAATGGCGCCTATTCAACCGGTAACGGCCTGAACGGCAACAATATGAATGGCAGCAGCCAAACCGGTAACCACGACCCCAGATACGCAAACGCTCAAACCGGTGCTCAAAGGCAACAACAGGGGCAGAATTTAGCAGGCTTGTCTGAAGAGTACTTAAGCGGACGCGGAATGCGAACACTGTCAGTAACTGTAGATCATGAGCAGAGGCCTAATATTGAGCTTGTAAGCTTTCGGGATGCCGGTGAATACGCGGTCTCGCATGGCGATCCCGCATTCCTAGTACCATTACCCAAATTCAGCCTGCCCATTTTACAGCAGGGCAATATTTGCCGCGCATTCGAAATAAGGGATGAAGGCGCGGGTAATATTACTGACGGAACTATTGTAGTTGGAACATTCCTGCGTAATTGGTATTTATTGAGCCCAGAGAAAACATATATTGTTGTTACTGAGCGCAATGGAATAAGGTGCAGGCAGGTAATCAATAATATTAATGCAAAAAACAGCATATCGCTGAGGAGCCAAAACCCGAATGCTAGGCAGCTTAACATTCCTGCCGCTGAAGTGCTCGAAATATGGGAGGCAGCGGCGTACCTTAACACGGCACCACCCAGAACCGGCGAAAATATAGCCCACATGCAGGAAATGCTTTACGATATGCAGCAGGAAATCACACGCCTTAAAAAGCAACAAGGGGCATAATGCCCCTTGTTGCTTTTTAAAATTTATTAAGCCCTTTAATTGCGTGAATTAGCAAAGCTTAGCTAAACCCGGTATTTTTGCCCCTATTTTTTGCGGAAGAATATATTTACCGGCACACCTTCGAAACCAAAATGCTCACGTATTTTATTTTCAAGGAACCTTTTGTAAGATTCCTGCACATATTGAGGCAGGTTGCAGAAGAATGCGAAGCTTGGCGTATAAGTAGGCAGTTGAGTTATGTATTTGATTTTAACATACTTGCCTTTTAATGCCGGCGGCGGGTTGTTTGCAATTACCGGCAACATGGCATCGTTAAGCGCCGATGTGGTTATCTTTTTCATGCGGTTATTGTAAACCTCAACAGCCTTTTCCATTGCCTGGAAAACGCGCTGCTTGGTTTTAGCAGACATAAACACTACCGGTACGTAGTCTATTGGCTTTATGCGCTCAATAATAGCATTTGTAAAATCGCGGGCGGTGTTGGTTTGCTTGTTCTCTACCAAATCCCATTTGTTTACAAGAATTACAATGCCTTTTCTGTTACGTTCGGCAAGACCTATAATGGCAGCATCCTGGCTTTCGAAACCGCGTTCGGCATCAATCATTATCATACACACATCCGAATTTTCGAGGGCCTGTATGCTGCGCAGAACACTGTAGAACTCTATGTTATCGTTTCTAAGCCTTGATTTACGGCGTAGGCCTGCAGTATCGGTGAGAATAAACTCTTTGCCGAATGCATTGTAATGGGTATCTATAGAATCACGGGTAGTGCCGGCAACATCGGTTACAATGTTGCGGTCTTCACCCAGAAGCACATTCACAAAGCTCGACTTGCCGGCATTTGGCCTGCCCAAGACCGAAATACGGGGTATTCCTTCGTTCGGGTTCTCTGTGCCCTCTTCCTGGAAATGAGATACCACCACATCGAGCAGCTCACCGGTACCTGAACCGGTTTGGGAGCTTACCGGGTAAGGCTCACCCATGCCGAGGCTGTAGAATTCTGCCGCATGCTGGGCTTTCAGACTGCTGTCGCTTTTATTGGCAACAAGGTAAACCGGCTTTTTGGAACGGCGGAGCACATTGGCAAACTCTTCATCAAGGCCGGTAATACCGGTTTGCACATCTACCATGAAAAGAATAACAGATGCCTCTTCCATGGCAATTTTTACCTGCTCGCGAATGGCTTCTTCAAATACATCGTCGGAGCCGGTAACATAGCCGCCGGTATCTATAATGGTAAAATATTTTCCTATCCATTCGGCATGGCCGTAATGGCGGTCGCGGGTTACGCCGCTTACATCATCCATAATGGCTTGCCGAGAGCCTACGAGGCGGTTAAAGAGGGTGCTCTTGCCCACATTCGGGCGGCCTACTATGGCGACTATATTGCTCACTGAATTATACGTTACGTTATTGGGCTGCAAAGGTACAATTTTTTGAGCAGACGCTGTATCATGGTTTGTAAACACCTGTAAATCAAAAGGCTAAGCAACAATTTCCTGTTACTTAGCCTTGCTTATTCCCTAATCTGCAAAAGGATACATGCAAAAATGCCGATTAGGGCCGGGCTGCATGCTTAAAATTCTTTTACCCATTTTATGGTTTTCATCTCTTTGCCGCTCAAAATATGAACCAGGTAAAGGCCGGCAGGCAGGTTATGGTCAGGCATAGCCTGGCCGGCTTCCATATTTGCAGAATAAAGTTCAGAGCCCTGAATATTATATACTTTAACCAAAGCCTTACCACCTGATTTCAGAAACGGCATTTGTCCGCCTGATGGGTTAGGGTACAATTGAGGGTCGGCGGAATTTGAAAATACATGCCTGTTGCCTGTAACAATACCGGAATTGTAAAGCAACTGCAAGGAATCAAGCGCAATTTCCATTCGCCGGAGACTTGATTCCACGGTTGAGCCTATTCCGAAGTTGTAGGCCATGGTGATTTTCTTTTCTGAATTCGGCAGGAATGTAAAGCCAGACATGGCAATAAGCATTCTTCTGTCGGCAGCTGACGTTCGTGCAGTTAATTCACTCCATTCAGAACAATTGCTTCCGGGGTATTGTGCCGAGATGGGGCAATCTGCACCCATCAGAGATTTTCCGGGGAATACGAACCCGGCTTTCACGCAAGGGGTTGTTCCGCATCCGACAATTGAGCTTGTGCCTTGCCTGTTATCGTAGGTAGCAGGCTTCCCATTCTTCCAATTGCCTTGCAGGTAATTATAATAATCGAGTGCACGACTCGGGTCTCCGTAAACGCCACCTGACCCGTTTGAATAGTATTGCGCTATATTGGGTAAAAACGTTTCACCAGGTTCGTCGGTTTGGCCGTTGTGATTATTGTCTTTACCATCGTTAAGATCAGGGCTGATGCCGGTGAGAATTTTCAGGGCGATATATGGCTGAGACCTGCCATAGCCGCCTGGTGCGGAATCAATATCTGTTCGATAGGAGTAAGCAGCGCTTCGGCCGTAATCAGAACCTGCATAATTGGTTCCAAAAAAGCCTATGTCAAAGTCGTTCCACTGTCCAAGACTGAAATTTTTAATGGTGTAAGCGCTTTTGTTAATGATAGTTGATTTTATAAACAATGTGCTGTCAAGCACACCGGCAGCTTTTATTTGCCATACCAGGTTATGGTATTCCCATGCCACGCGCAAGGTATCTCCGCTGCGCCCCCCTATGTTCCCAATTGAGTTAACAACTGTATAAAGCGCCTGTTCTCCCTGAAAATCAGGATAGTCTCCGTTCAATGGGTTGTAAACGCCATCGTTGTCAGCATCTATAAAAGGAGCCTGTTCAGTCTGTATTGCCGGGAAATCAGGTATAAAACTGCGGATTATGGTATTTCCCCTACCTGGCCATGTTGCCACAGCAGGCGGCACATTAAAAGCATTCAAGATTTGCCCGCGATTAAATGCGTTCCTGAATGCCTCGGTTTCTGATCTCTTTATTTTGAACACGTGATTCCATGCGCTGCAATGCTCTGTTGATGTGCTGTCTCGGCCTAAAATGGGGCCCGGCCACCAAAATATACCACCCCCTTGGTTGAATGTGCCTGCAAAATACTGAACAGCCGTTGTGTCGGCAGAGTTCCTGCCTGCGCCCCACAAGCTTGCCGAAAATATCAGGTTTTTAGCAGGGTTGCTGCCACGGGGCCTGAAGAACCCCGTACCTGTTCCCCATGAAGCGAAACTGAGTCCGCTTGAAGAAATTGATGCTTCTATTGAGTTTCCGTTTGCTGTGTCGCCTGCCGTGCCGCCGCTGCAATTCCAGGTACGCACCTGCGCCTCTGCGTTGATTGTACCAATTGTAAGCGCTGTAATGAGTAATCTTTGTAAAACATTCATAGAAAATGAGGGTTAAGAATTGAATAAAAAAGCATTTAAGGCATAACCTCTTAAACCGGTAATTTGCAGCTATACCCTGCATTCACCACAAAATAATAAGGGCCTTAAACTCCTGATTTCAGATCAGACAGTTTAAGGCCCTGTTGCGTTGCCCGCCGGCCAAAGTATTAACTCTTGTATTTCTTAAAAATAGAAGAAGCCACATGCCCGCCAAACCCGAAGGTGTTGTTGAGTACATAATTTACGGGTCTTTCTATTGATTTGCCAAGTATTATCTCAAGCCCTTCAGGCGTATGCGCGTCAAGTTCGGTGGTGTTAATGGTGCCCGGTATTATATCTTTATACACCGACATCACGCTGATTATGCTCTCGGCCGCACCGGCTGCGCCCAACAGGTGCCCGGTCATAGATTTTGTGCCGCTTATGGCAGGCGATTTATCGGTAAAGACATTCTTAATACCTATGAGCTCGCTTATATCGCCAAGGCCGGTAGAGGTGGCATGGGCGTTAATATAGTCTATATCGTTGGCAGATATGTTAGCATCTGCTAAAGCCTTGCGCATGCCCAGGCTTGCTCCCAAGCCTTCTGGGTGGGTGCCGGTTAGGTGGTAAGCATCTGCTGCCATGCCGCCGCCGACTATTTCAGCATAAATATGTGCGCCTCGTTTGAGGGCATGTTCCAAATCTTCAAGTATGAGCGCGCCGGCTCCTTCACCCATTACAAATCCGTCACGGTGCTTATCAAAGGGTTTTGATGCAGTTTCAGGCGAATCGTTTTGCTTGGAAAGGGCTTGGGCAGCACTGAATCCGCCGAGGGAAGACCAGGTTACAGCAGCCTCGGAACCGCCGGTTATTATAATGTTTGCCTTACCCAGCCTGATGGTATCAAAAGCGCTGATAATAGCCGTATTGCTTGAAGCGCATGCCGATACCGTGCAGTAATTGGGACCGTAAAGCTTATTCCTGATAGATATTACCCCGGCGGCAATATCCACTATCATTTTAGGAATGAAGTATGGGTTATAGCGCGGTGTTCCGTCGCCGGTGAAAAAGGCTTTGGCCTGCTCATCGAAGGTGGTAATGCCCCCGTTGCCGGATCCCCATATTACACCAACCTCGGCGAGCTCAGCGGTATGCATGGCAGTAAAATCAAGACCTGAATCTGCTATGGCCTGGTCTGATGCTGCAATGGCATATTGGGTAAAGAGGTCGTATTTCTTAAGCTCCTTTTTATCAATAAAGCTATGCGGGTCAAAACCATGAACCTCGCAGCCGAAGCGGGTTTTAAAGGCCGAAACATCGAATTTGGTTAAAGGACCTGCACCGCTTTTGCCGGCAACAATATTTTGCCAAAATTCAGACACTGTATTGCCCAGCGGGGTAATTGCGCCCATACCGGTTACTACTACTCTTTTCATTTGCTTTTTTTATACCAACAGGCTTTTCAGCTTGCCAGTTCGGTTTGTACAATGGTTGTTATTCTTTCGAGGCAGGCATCCAGGAAGGCAGTGTCGCCGGTAGATTTAGCCAGTAAAACACCGCCTTCAAATAAGGCAATAATAATTGCCGCATATTTGGCGGGGTTATCAACGGGCTTCATTTCACCGGAGGCTATGCCGCCTGCAATGGTATTTACAATGTTGTTCTTCCAGGTTTCAATTACCTCGTTTACTTTTTGCCTGAGCGCCGGCAGGCTGTCGTCGGCTTCAACGGCAGTGTTCAGAATGGGGCAGCCACCGTGCGCAGAGACCGCCGGAAAAATGGCTTTATAATAAACCGGTATAGCCAGGAGCTTATTTACAGCTCCTGTTACCTTAGCTAGCGAAGCAATAAGATCTTCTCTTACTATTTTAGTATTGTGCTCAAATACGGCCAGGGCAATTTCGTCTTTGTTCTTAAAGTTACCGTATAATGCGCCCTTGCTGAGCCCGGTAGCCTCTGTGAGATCGAACATGGAAGTACCTGCAAATCCCTTTTTATTAAAAAGACCTGCTGTTTTCTCAATAATGAATTGCCGTGTTTTTTCAGCCTTGCTCAATTTCCCCGAAAGAGCAGCAAAATTATACCGATTGGTATAATTTTCCAAATCTAATTTATAGTTAGTCGGTTTAAGGAAACTAAAGCGTGTATTTAAGCCGGGAGGGAATTCAGCAGAATGACATTAAAACAAAACTGCATTAACTGAATTTATGAAGTCCCATAAGCGCCGTGCTGCGGAATGCTCATTCTGCTCTATATAAAAGCGACGATTGCCCTGGGAATTGGGTTTTGTGAACCTATTGGCCCATTGGTTGAAAGGAAGATTTGTTTGAAGAAAAATTATGCGGACCCGGATTAGGGACGAAAAGGGCTGCTGCTAATATTAAAGACCGGACTAAATATTGCCTCTTAATCTGTAACTCTCCCGAATTACGTATTCTAACCCAAAAAAACAGACCTGATT
>JAZKBN010000029.1:0-6367 GCA_040388605.1 Bacteroidota bacterium
CACCTGTAGGTACTTTTGCCTTAGGTACTACCAAGGAGCATGAAACCTCCGGTACTTTCCATGATCCCTGGAAGGGAAAAATGGATGAGGTGAGAGTTTATAACCGGGCATTAACAGCTTCTGAGGTTCTGCAACTATGCCGTATGCGAAGCAAAGTGCCTGTGCAGGTACTTAATAAATACGAATGCGACAGGACCAACAGCATTGTTCGTTTCTATGACCCAATTCCAAATACAGAGTATAAATTAAAACACCTGATTACCAATTCGGACTTTGGTACTCTTACTGCTGCCAATTCAGATACTTTCGCTATTCATTTTTCCACTGATTCAGCAATGCGTTATATGGCTTATGCCGATTCCTCAGGCGGTATTACCAATAATGATACTGTATATAGAACTCCATTAGTAAAAACACCGATTACCGCGGATCCGAAAATTCGGGACACTACATTTTGCGATTCGCTCAAAATTACCACGTCTTTACTTAATTCAATGCTTGGCAGTTTAACCTCTCCCTCGGCAGGAAGAAAATATTATATTAATTACCCTGCATCATTAATAGAGTACACAGCATCCCAACTCCTAAATCTGCCATTTCAGAGAACAAGCTTTACAATTGATTATAAGCAATATATTGATACAACCATATCCGGTCAAAGAGTAAATTGTATTTCTTCAGTTATAAAACAGGCAAGAGTTTTTGTCGGCCGCTACCCTTCCATCCCCGTCCAATACTCCGACACCACCAACTGCCGCCAAAGCACGATAACGCTTTCCGGACCAACAGCCCCTATAGGGCAAACTTATACATATAGCTGGAGTAATGGCGCCAATACCCGTACTATAACACTCAACTCAGCCGATACGGTAACGTTAACAGTCAGAACCTCATTAGGTTGCTTAACTACTTCTGAACCTATTCCGGTTTACAGGCGCTTTTTCAGTACCCCGGCACAAACAATTTGGCTCCCGCTTGGCCGAAATATTTGCCCCGGCTCTGTTGGCTGGCTTCGTGCACCAAGCGACCCGGATTTCAGGTACCAATGGTATAGGAATAACCAATTATTAATTAATGAGTTCGGGCCGGATTTGCATACCTCTTTTGCAGGCAGCTATAAATGTAAAATCACCTATGCATGGGGCTGCTCAAATTTTACAGATTCACTGGAATTATTTAACGCCGGTAACCCTGTTGCCGAAGCCGGACCGGCTGTTGTTGCAACCTGCAGCGGCAGTACAGTAAACCTGGGTATTGCAGATACAGTGGATAACTTTACATACGAATGGACATCAGCCCAATTCACCGGGGTTTTGGGAGATGCCCCGCAACTTGCCTTAGCCCTGCCAAATGCGGGCAATTTTTTAATACGACTTAAAAAGACCAATAATGCCGGTTGCTCAGCTACAGATTCAGTCCTGGTTACAGCAAACCCGGTAGCTATTGTAGATGCCGGACCGGCTGATTCAGTTTGTATAGGTTCAGCAATTCAATTGAGGCCAGGCGCTTTAAGGGTGCCTGATTATAGCTTTGTATGGCGCTCACTGGACGGAGAAAATGACCTGGCATATTCAGATACATCTCAATCTCCATTATTGCAGGTAAACTTTGGCAGAACCGTAAATCAACGCCTGCGCATGGAAGTAGCCTGGATCCACAACAGCGGCGTTTGTAAAGGAAAAGATACGGTAAGCCTTTTTATCAGTCCATTGCCTTCATTATTGATTCGCGATCAGAACAACAATAACGGCTGGTTCAACATATGTGATACCCGCTCAACCACCCTCCACCTTTCCGCAGATCTATCTGCCCCGGAAGGTGCTCAAATAATCTCATGGGGCATTGACCCTTCTGCTTACGACAGCGTTATTTTAACAGTAGCAGACAGCCTTACAGACAACCCGGGCATAACCTTCCGAATTCGGGATAATGCCAGGGGAGCAACCTCGCCAACAGTACCTTATTGGGCTGAAGTATTTGATTCCCGAACGGGCTGCAAAAGCAGGGGGACCGGTTCCTGGAATGTAATACCTGTGCCTCTTAATACAGATGCAGGTAACGCGCTTAGAATTTGCGCAGGTGGCAGCGCTGTTCTCAGGCCTCAAACTTCGGCAGGTAACCCGCATTGGGCATTGCCGGCATTACTTCCGCCGGGCATAACAGCAAACCTTGTAAGCCCAAACAGCAGGGAATGTACTTTAACGGTTGCTGCAGGGGTTTCGGTTGCACAAAGCTTTTTGGTTACTTATACTGAAGATGTTTCTAACGGTATTTTCTATACCTGCTCAGGGTCCGATACTGTACGGGTTTATGTTTCGCCGACTATACAGGCATTCCCGGCCGGCTTGCCGCTAATGCTTTGTTCAGGCAGTGGAATAGAGCTGCCGAACCCGGCTGCTGCGAATTATAGGTACCAATGGTCTAAAAGTACAGGTAATATTATGGGCAGGCTTATTACCGGACAAGGCAATACGGTAAGCTATACCAATTTTAACCTCCTACAGGATTCCGACAGGCTAGATACCCTCTTCGTAAGCAGTACCGATACCATAACAGGCTGCAACCGGACAGATACGGTTAAAGTACTTGTTCTAAGGCAGGTAAACCGCTATGCAGGTGTTGATGATTCACTTTGCGATAATAATCCGGGCAAATTTATTGGTATAACCGACGGACCCCCGGTTTTTGATTACTCCTGGGTTGCCCTTCCGCCGGCAAATCCTGATTCACTCAGCTATGGGCTTAATGTATTGGGTTCAACTGATCCCGGTGCATTCGTTCACATCGGCCCTAATCTTAGCAGGGCAGTTCAAACTGCGCGTTTTGTAAGAACAACAGGCAACAACACGCCAAGGGGCATGCAACCTGTAGGCGGGGTATGTAAGGAATCAGATACTGTAAACCTTTACATATTCCCGCGTCCTAAGGCAGTAGTTTTTGGTCCGCCCGTTGTCTGCCCGGGAACCGACGGCATTATTTATTCCGCAACGGGCCATGAGCCCGGCAATACCTATCAATGGTACCTGCATTCTTCAAGACCATCGGCCCTGATTATGACCGGCATAACAGATACTGCCATACAGGTGGCCTGGGGAACTGCTGAAGATTCTGCTGTAATAAAAATGGTTGCCCGAAATAAATATGGCTGCTACAGCGATACCGCATTTTATAAAATAAAGGTATCTACGCGGCTCGAACCCCTTGTTCTTTCTTCACCTGCAAGTGTTTGCATTAACGACAGTATGGCCGATGGCACCGGTAAACCCGGAATTTGGTATAAAAGTAAGTACTACGCCACCCACAGCCGGTTTATTTGGGACTGGGATAAAAATGCAGGCCGACTTACCGATACGCTTCACGGCGGCTCATGGGTAAAAATAGCCTGGAAGAAGCCCGGCACTTATAGCATAACAGTAACCGAAAGCTCCAGGGGCGTATTGCCCGGGGCCACAGATACCTGTATGGGCACTTCGCCTCCGTTTACAATAACCGTAAACCCTGCTCCCTCAGATACTGTTAACCTTCATGGCCCAAACAGCGCATGCTTAACCGACAGTAACCTGATTTTCAGTTCTTTCGGTTCCGGAAACCTGCATTATAAATGGTCTGTATTAATACCTGCCGGAAACCAAAGCCCGCATGTGATTTACTCATCGCCTGACAGCAGCAAAGTAAATTTAAGATTTAAAGATGGTGGCCTTTATACTGTTGGCGTTCAGCAGCTTAACGAATTTGGCTGTAAAGGCCCTCTTAAAACAATGCAGGTACAGGTGGTTTTAGCACCGGTTGCCGTATTGGCAGCAGATGTAAAGCTTTGCCCGGATGCACTTAACCAAACTTATTCAGCTTTTGGTGCCAACGGAAATAATTTCCATTGGACCATAGAGGGCGGCACATTCGTTGATTCTGATACGAATAAAAATTCAATAAACGTTTTGTGGAGCCGTACCGCTGAAAAGAGAATGCTCTCAGTAAGTGTATCCGGCTTATTTGGCTGTGAAAGTCCAGAAGTAAGCATTACGCCTTTAATGGATAACTCTGCCCTTTGGCTCTCATCAGTAGGAACCGACGAAGCAGATCCTAATAAATTCCGGGCAGACTGGAAGCTTGCGCTTTCCGATTCTAATAAAGCCGATGTGGTTGTAATTGAAGAAAGCCCCGACAGTACCCAATGGAAAGATAAAATTTCCTTACCGCTTCGCCCCACGCCTGCTTTAAGCTGGGTAGTTCCTGATTCTGTTCGGGGCGCTACCAAAAACTTTTACAGGCTGCGTATGCTGAACCAATGCGGGCGCAATATTTACAGCCGGGTGCTGCATAACATTGTACTTAAAGCCGAAAAGGATGCAAATTCCGGCCTCTTTAAGCCACATTGGACACCGTATTACAGTTCACCCGATCCTATAAATTATACCCTGATTCGGAAGTACGATAACGGGCCGTATGAAACGGAGCCTGCTTATTTCGGTTTAAGCCCTTCAGATACAAGTTTTTCTGACCCCAATTCTCAGAAGGCATTTTGGCATACCTTCAGAATACGCGCGCACAGCCCCGGCTCCGATTCTGTGTACAGCTATTCAAACGCGCTTCGTATTCAGTATTCACATGACCTTATATTTTATAATGTGATTTCGCCGAACGGGGATAGCCTTAACAGTTCGTTCTACATCAGGAACCTGGAGCTTTACCCCAATTCTCAGCTGACATTATTTAACAGATGGGGCAAAGAGGTGTATTCATCAGATAATTACCTGAATAACTGGTCAGGAGCCGATATGCCTTCAGGGGTCTATTATTATATGCTTAAAGAAAACCGTTATAATAAAACCTATACCGGGTGGTTTAATATTACCCGCTGATCCCGGCTCAGGCAGTTCTTAAGTACTTAGTTCAAATTCAAGTACAATTGTATCGGTAAATCTTGCTTTAGTGCGCTGTTTAAACATTTTCGGCCCTAAGCCTGCCTTGCCTTTGTAATGTTGCTGATGTATTGGGGATCCGGTAGCGGTTTAATCTATTTGGATAGCCTTACAGGTTAAGCATGCGTAAATGGAAACTGCTCAAAAGAGGTTTTCAAATGAAATTTGGCATATTATATTTCGATACCATCAACCGGAACTCGCTGAATCGGCTGCCTTATTAAATTATGCTCTGCTTAGTCGGGCATTTTGAGTTAGAAATTCATAAAATAAAAACCGCGACCGAATTTTATTTCGAACGCGGTTTTTGTTTTTACTTATTATCGGGCTATTGAATAACTGATTTCTATTAGATGATGAAAATGCGCTCCGCCTGGCTGCCAAGCAGCAGGCTTTGGCTGCCCGGCTTGAAATTGTTGACCTGAACATGCGCCGGAGAGAACCGGAGCTTGATGCTAAAAATCGTGAGCTGAGCGCGAAGGCAGCACACCTTGCCCAAACCTCCTCTATTATAGAAACCTTCAGAGATGCTTTGGCTAAAATTCCGATGCCGGATCCTATGCTCGTGGAGTTGCTTGAAGAGATGAGCGGGAGTATTTCATCGGAAGATGAATGGGAATCGTTCAAGATGCACTTCGAGGCGGCGCACCCGCGTTTTTTTGCCGCCCTTTTAGAACGAGCTCCCCAGCTGTGGCCCACCGAGCTGCGCCTGTGCGCATACCCGCGCATGAACTTAAGCAGCAAGCAGATAGGAGCTATGCTGAATGTACGCGAGAGCAGTGTGAACAACAACCGCTCGCGCATACGCAGCAAGCTTGACCTGCCCGGTGGTCAGGCCCTGCTCGACTATCTTTTCTCGCTATAAACGGCACCTTATTTTTTGAAAGCCGGTATTGAACCTGTTATACCGGTAATTTTCACTCTTTTTCGCCGGAGTCTAATAATTCAAGCACTTCCTCAATAGCGCTGTAAATAATACTGAGCTCGGCTTGGGTAATTATGTAAGGCGGCAAAATGTAAATGATATTGCCAAGTGGCCTAAGCAGGATGCCGCGTTCAAGGAAGAAATTATAGAGCATATCGCGAATGTTGCTGAAGTAGCTTTTGCCGGTGCCGTCGTTGAGCTCAATGGCTATAATAGTTCCTAAAACCCTGAGTGCATTTACATTCCTGTGGGTTCTTGTTTTGTGAGCAAAACCTTTATGTGCTGTTTCAATTTGCCGGCGTGCGTTGCTGCATTCTTCGCTTAAAAGAATGTTGAGACCTGCGAGGGCAGCGGCGCAGGTGAGGGGGTTGGCCGTATATGAATGTCCGTGAAAGAAAGTTTTTTGAGGCTCGGCGCTCATAAAGGCCTCGGCTATGCGGGCATTGCAGGCGGTTAGTCCCATAGCCATCATGCCTGCGGTAAGGCCCTTGCTCATGCAGATAATATCGGGCTTATGCTGAAG
>JAZKBN010000030.1:0-59693 GCA_040388605.1 Bacteroidota bacterium
CGTTACGCTGATGGTACTGCAGTCATATGTGGGAGAGTAAGTAGCCGCCAAAATATTAACACTTAAATGTGTAAAGCAGCCCCGCAGAAATGTGGGGCTGTTTGCGTTGGGGGGATTCATAAATTAAGATGCTTATGGCTCGGGGGCATCTGTTCCTATGCTCGAACAAGATTTAGGTCCAGTTACGCTGATGGTACTGCTTCATATGTGGGAGAGCGCATTAGCCGCCAAAATACTAACACTGGTAATGTGTAAAACAGCCCGCAGAAATGTGGGGCTGTTTGCAATGGCTCGGGGGCATCTCTCGAATCAGGCAGGCTTATTTTTAAAAAACACCCTGAAAGTACTACCCTTACCTGGCTGGCTTTCTACTTCTGTATAGCCACCCATTGCCTCTGCCTGCGAACGTACAAGGTGTAGGCCAAATCCTTTACCTGAAGCTGCGCTGAGGCGTTGATAAAGGCCAAACATTTTATGGCCGTGCTTTGAAAGGTCAATACCAATTCCATTGTCTGTAACACTGAGAATAATATAGTCTTCCTTTTTAACTGTTTTTAGGTAAATATCCGGTTTCAACTCCGGGTTTCTGAATCGAATGGCATTATTAATCAGGTTCCGGAAAATAGATTCCAAATAATCAGGCGGGAAAACAACACCGGCTGCTTTACTGAAATCAGATTTAATTACGGCACCGGTGGCTTCTGTTTCAGGCAATAAATGCCTGATGGCCATATCGGCATAATCTTCGAATTTAAGATAGACCTCGGTTTCTGATCTCCTGTTGCTGATGTTTGTTATTGTTACAAGGTCAATAATGGTGCTGTCGAGCTTTTCGGTGCTTTCGGCCATTTTTTCAATCAGCCCTGAGTTAAAATCAGAATCTCCCTGCTTAGGGTCGTAGAAGCTGATTAAGCTGCTCAGATTTACAACAGGCGCACGCAGGTTGTGCGATGTTATATAAGCGAACTGTTGCAGCTCCTCGTTCCTGCGCTGCAGGTTATTTGTAAGCACTTCAAGGGCTTTTTCTGCATTCTTTCTTTCTGTAATATCAGTTACAAATACTGAACCCTTTAAATCGCCTGAAGGAAGTACCAATCTTACTCCTTCTAGTAAAACAGTCAGCTCGGTCCCGTTTTTATGTAAGCCCGAAAATTCTCCTTTAAACGGATTTTCATAGTTCATAAGATCAAGAAACTGCCGGAGTAATGATATGGTAAATTTTTCCGGAAACAGTTTAGTGAAGGACATCTTAATAACATCGTAACGATTGTATCCAAAAATAGTGCATAAAGAATCATTAACGTCTTCAATATACCCTGCCTTTGCAATTACGGCTATACCGGTACTTGATTTTTCAAACAGGCTTTTATTGAATTCGAGGCTGTTACGCAACATCATTTCAGATCGACGTTGATCGCTCACATTTCGGCCTGAAACAGAAATGCCGGATACTTCACCGGCTTCATTACGAATAGGGTTCAGTTTAACTTCGAAGAGCAGGCTGCCGCCGCTCATTTCAATAAGTTTGCTGTAAGTGTGGGTATGACCCCTTAATGCCAGCTCAAACCTTGGTTTCCAATATTCCCACAATTCACCCCTGAAAATTTCAGAAATGTGCTGACCTGCCAGGAGAGGCCCTTTGTTCATACTTTCTGCCCAAATGCGACAGGGGTTATTAAAAATAACAAGTCTTAATTCATGATTAACCGACCATACAAGATCATCTGTGTTTTCAATTATTGCGCGCAGGTTTTGCTCACTTACAGCAAGCTTGTCGCGCATTTGGCGCATAGGTGTAACATCACGCAGTGTGCCAACCATTCTTAAAGGCTTTCCGTCAGCATCCCATTCGGCAACTCCGGCACCTGCAAAACAATGCTCCGGCTCATTTTCGAATGCAACCAAACTCTCGAATTCAAAAGTCGGAATTTCGCTTTTAAGGTACTTATGCAATAATTCAACCGGGTGAAAACCTGCTGATTTTGCGAATATTCCTTCCAAATCAGGCAGGAAATCAGGCGTAAAGGGTTCTTTTGCCCTCAGCATTTCTAATAATCGGGGCGAATACCAGGTTTTATTATTTACTATATCCCAATCAAAAACCCCGTTTTTGTTAGCGTGAAGTGCCAAACGCCAACGCTGCTCACTTTCGGCAAGGGCCTTGGCCTGTAAAACCCTGGTGGTCATATCTCGCCCTGTACCGCTTATTGCTACTGCTTTGCCTGAACGTATTATTGGCTTATAAGTAGTTTTTATGTACATTGTTTTACCCGGGAATTTTATTTCCATTGTTTCGCTGAAGACTCCGCCGGATAGCACATAACTAAATACCTTAGCGAACATTTCACGCATAGCCGGGCTTTCATTTCCGGCCAAATCAAGCATATTGTCACCGGTTTTGGGGCTAAGTGCCTGATTCGGATAAAACAGTTCTGTGTATGCTTTATTGAAGAGAACAAGGTTAGATTCCGGGTCAAGTATCCATACTGCATCAGCCACAATATCCAATATGTCGGGCACCAATTCTGAAACAGATAAAAGGTCTGTATCGAGATTTACTGTAAAACTCTCAGTTTTCAAATTATGTACTTGTATTTCACTTAGTTCAGAATCCTTGAACGTAATTTCAACCGTGTTTGAATCCGGAACGCCATTAATAAAGTTACCGGAAGCCGTTTCATTAGAAATATTTAATGAAACTGAATCAATATTTGCAGGGTCAGGGAAGTAATTGGCTGCTTTTTGGTGTAATAGATTATTTGTCGTTCTCATAAGTAATGAAACGCTTTGCGATAAAGATATGGAAAAAAGCGTAACAGTATATATGTTAATCAAAAATATACTATCATGTGCTTAAGCAAATGTATTTAATTTGTGTAAGTTCGAAAATAAAATAAACACCTGGTTGTTTTATTTTCTGCCTGTCGCGGTTATATAGCGTGCTAAAAGGAGTGTTATTCTACGCAATATAAAAAGAATAGAATTAATAATTCAAAAGCCATTTTAAACCGGATAGTTAAAATCAGCTAAAATACCCTTGTAATCTGCAATTAAGGTTTAATTAATCTGTGTTTAATATTGTTTGTTTAACAGTCATGTGCTTTTGAGTAACCTGCCAAATGGTTCTTTAACCTGAGGCGCGCTAAATATTGAATGCTAAATAATAAAAATGATATATACTTTACCTGCGCATGTTTTTTAAAGCCCCTTTGCTTTAGCCTCATTCCAATATATATCCATTTCTGTAAGGCTCATTTCCTGCAAATTTTGTCCCTTGTCTTTAGCTTTTTGCTCCAGGTAATTAAAGCGATTTATAAATTTTAAATTGGTTCGCTCCAAAGCTTCATCGGGGTTAATATTAAGAAACCTGGACCAGTTAACTAAAGAGAAAATAACATCTCCCAGTTCAGCAGTTACTTTTTTCTTATCAATGCCGGCCGGGTTTTCAATCTCGGCCTGCAATTCACTCATTTCTTCCTGCACTTTTTCCCATACCTGCTCAGGCTTATCCCAGTCGAAACCTGCTCCGCGGGCTTTCTCCTGTATGCGCATGGCCTTAACTAATGCAGGTAGTGATGATGGCACCCCCGCCAGAACCGATTTGTTACCTTCCTTAATTTTAAGACTTTCCCAGTTTCGCTTTACCTGCTCCTCGTTTTCAGCAACAGCATCGCCGTAAATATGCGGATGCCTGCTTATCAGCTTATCGCAAAGGCTGTTCATAACATCGCTTATATCAAATGAATTGGTTTCTGAAGCAATGCGGCCATAAAAAACCAGGTGAAGCATAACGTCGCCAATTTCCTTTTTAATTTCATTCAGGTCGGCCTTAATAATGGCATCGCTAAGCTCATACGTTTCTTCAAGTGTTAAATGCCTTAGCGATTCAAAGGTTTGCTTTTTATCCCAGGGGCAGTTTTCCCGCAATTCATCCATTACAGTGAGCAGCCTGTCGAACGCCTGTAACTTTTCTGCCCTGCGCAGGTCCGGAGCGCTTAAAGGGTTTTTTGTTATACCTGATTCCATGTTTTTCGGCAAGCCGGATTCGTTCAGATTTTCAGAAGGAGCGTTCATAGCGCGTTTTTTTTGTATTTTACAATGAAATAAATGAAATCAGGAATTATAATCTACCTTTCATTTCATGGTGAATATGGCATAGTGAAGCAAAAAGTGTAGCTTCGCTTTTAAAGTCCGGGCCAAGTTTACAACAAATTAAGGAAAAGCCGGAAATCGGGATTTTGGAATAAATTGAAATTGTGCCATAAAAGGCAAATTAATATCCCATCAATCCGTCTCCAATGCAATGCATATTAAAATAGGTACAAGAAAAAGTAAGCTGGCCCTTTGGCAGGCAAACCATATTGCCGATTTATTACAGGCGGCCGGAAACACCACTCAATTAGTGCTTATTGATACTACCGGCGATAAAATGCAGCTTGTAAGTATTCCGAAAATAGGAAGCAAAGGCGTTTTTACCAAGGAGCTTGAAGAAGCGCTGCTTAACGGAAGTATAGATATAGCAGTACACAGCGCTAAAGATATGCCATCGGAATTGCCTGAAGGCCTTGAGCTGATTGCATTTACAAAGCGTGAATTTATCCGCGATGTGATTATAAGTCATAACCCTGATTTCAGGCTTGAAGCCGGCAAAGGCAGCCCCTTAATAGGTTCAAGCAGCACACGCAGGCGCGCAATGCTCTCAAGGTGGTACCCCAACGCCCGCACCGTTGAAGCCCGGGGTAACCTGCAAACCCGAATAGATAAAATGGAGCATGGCATTTGCGAAGCCTTATTGCTTGCCGAAGCCGGGGTGCGAAGAATGCAATACGACAGTATGATTGTCCAGGTGCTTCCTGAAACTTTGTTTACACCGGCTGCCGGCCAGGGAAGTATTGCCATTGAAACGGCCGGTGATTTAAATCCTGGAATAAAAGATGCTGTAAGAGTGGCCTGCAATTACGAGGAAGCAGAACTTTGCCTTGCAGCAGAAAGGGCTTTCCTGCATACCATGCAGGGCGGCTGCAGCGTACCGGTATTTTGTCTTGTTAAACCTGAAGGTAAAATGCTCAAATTTCATGGCGGTATTTTCAGTCTCGATGGCAAAAAGCTGGCAGAGTACACCGACCTTATTACTGCAAATAATTCATCGCACGCCGAAAACCTGGAAACTGCCATCAATGCCGGTAAAAATGCAGGTCAATCTATTTTAGATTCGGGCGGCGTCGATATTTTAGCTGCTATTAAAAAGGACCTTGGCCGGTAATCTGAATTTTCGGAATTAGGATTAAATTGCGGCGAAATAACATTATCATATCCATATATTACAAAACCATGAATATTAAATCAGCGGCTGTTTTAAGCCTGCTAAGTCTTTTTACTATACTTCAGGCCGGGGCTGCAAATTCAGGCTTTGGGAATAATAATAGTGTCGAAACATCAGCTGTAAAACCGGAATCAGCGGCATTCCCGTTTTTCGGCCCCAAAGATGACGTAGTCTTTATTGATACTGATTTTGGACAAATAGTTTTGGTGCTCAGCAATAAAACACCAAAGCATAAAGCCAATTTCATAAAGCTGGCTAAAGAAGGCTTTTTCGACGGTACCACTTTTCACCGTATAATAGACCGCTTTATGATCCAGGGCGGAGACCCAAACAGCAAGAACGACAATCCTAACGACGATGGCGGCGGTGGACCAGGCTATACAATTCCGGCTGAATTCAATGAAACCCTTACCCACGTTGCAGGCGCTGTAGCCGCTGCCCGTATGGGCGACGGGCAAAATCCGCAAAAGGAAAGCAGCGGCTCACAATTCTACATTGTTGAAAATGAAGAAGGTACCCACTTCCTCGATAAGAATTATACTGTTTTTGGCCAGGTAATCCAAGGTATGGATGTTGTGCACAAAATAGCAGAGCAGCCTAAAGCCGCAGCAGACCGCCCACTTAAAGACATAAAGATGAAGGTAACTGTTAAGCAGATGCGCATGAAGAAAATTACCAAAAAATACGGTTACAAATACGAATAAATGGCCGACAGAACTAAACGCGTATTGGTTACCGGCTCCAATGGTTTATTGGGTCAGAAACTTGTGGCCTTGCTGCAAACCCGGCCCGGCTACGAAGTAATTGCTACCGCAAGGGGTGAAAACCGCTTTAATTCGCCGCACGGGCCATTTGAATATTATAGCCTTGATATTACAAACAGCGCTCAGGTATTTGATTTGCTGAGCACCCTTGCCCCTGATTACGTGGTTAACACTGCCGCCATGACCAATGTGGACCAGTGCGAAACCGAACGCAAAGAATGCCGCAACCTGAACGTAGATTCTGTAAGCTACCTGGCAGAGGCCTGTGCCGCACTGAATGTATTCCTGCTTCACCTGAGCACAGATTTTATTTTCGATGGAATTAACGGCCCTTATGATGAGCAGGCCGAGGCGTTACCTTTAAGCTTTTACGGCCAAAGCAAGCTTGATGCCGAGGAAGTACTCATTAACAGCCCATTAAAATGGGCCATTGCACGTACCGTTTTGGTATATGGCATTGCCCAGGATATGAGCCGTACAAACATTATTCTCTGGGTTAAAAAGAGCCTTGAAGACGGCAAAACCATTAATGTAGTTGACGATCAGTGGCGTACACCTACCCTTGCCGAAGATTTGGCTTTGGGCTGCTTCTTAATTCTTAAGCATGATGCTACCGGTATTTTCAACATAAGCGGTAAAGATTTCTTAACCCCTTATGAAATGGCAATTGCAACTGCCAATTACTTTAACCTTGATAAAAGCCTGATAAATAAAACAGACGGCAGCAAGTTTACCCAACCCGCTAAGCGCCCGCCCAGAACAGGGTTTATAATAGACAAAGCACGCAATGTGCTGGGTTACGAGCCCCATAGCTTCGATGAAGGAATTGCGGAATTGGCTAAGCAGTTAAAAAGTTGATTTAAGATTGAGCCTGTAATCAGTGAAAAAGTCAGCTGCCTGAATTTGATTTGGGCAGCCGACTTTGCATGTCAGTATTCTTATTATTGCCGGTTTATTTGCTACAGGCTCATTAAATCTTTGAACCTGATTGCCTGCCTGCGCGATATTTCAATTTTTTCTCCACTGTGCAGCTTTACAAGTAAGCCGCCGCTGAAATAGGGCTCAATGCTGTCTATCTGGCGAAGGTTTATAATATGCTTGCGGTTTGCCCTGAAGAAGGTACGGGGGTCGAGGCGCTCTTCAAGGGAGTTCAGAGAGCGTAGAACCAATGGCTTATGATGCTCAAAATATATACGTACATAATTACCCAAAGATTCAAACAGGCGCACGGTTCCTAAGCGAATAAACCAGCATTTATCGCCGTCTTTTACAAAAATCTGGTCGTCGGGCATAAGAACACGGGTAGAGGGGCCCCCGAAACTTTCATCGCCTTCCTCGTCTTCAGCATTTTCACCTGTTTTGCCTGAATCTGCCGGTTCAAGCCTGCGTATGGCTTCGGCCAGCCTTTGAGGGTCAATGGGTTTCAGTAAATAATCAGCTGCATGGAACTCGAAAGCTTTCAGGGCATGCTCGTCATAAGCCGTAGTAAAAATAACTTCGGGAATATGATCTTCCAGCGCTGAAAGTACCTCGAACCCGTTTTTGCCCGGCATTTGAATATCGAGGAAAACAAGGTCAGGGGTAAGATCGTTTATTTTTTCAATGGCATCAGGTCCGTTATTGGCTTCACCTATAATATTAATTTGAGGGAAAGCCTCTAACATTCGGCGCAGTTCGTTGCGTGCCAGGCGCTCATCGTCAATTATCAGGGTATTCATTTTTGCTGATGTTTGGTTTTCGGCTGCAGCCGGTTTATAAATTATTATTACTGCCAGCTTCGGCTACGCGCGGGAAAGTAAAATCGCGACCTTTTGGCTGCAATGATTCAGAATATATATTGACTTGATTATCAGTGTTTTCATTTCCTCCGGGTTTTGCGCGACCGGTATCGCCCATAGATTTTGCAGGTACAGATAATACAGCAAGCACGGTATTGTCGCCCTCCTGTGTTATACTGAAATCTGCAACAGGCCCATATAAGAGCTCAAGTCTTTGCCTTGTATTCAGCAAACCGAAGCCGGTGCCGCTCTTGGTACTGCTGCCGAAAACGCCGCTGTTCCTGATGCTCACTTCCAGCATTCGTTTGCGAACAACGGCTGCAATGGCAATAAAGCCGTTTTCAACCTGCTGCGAAATGCCATGCTTAACGGCATTCTCAACTATGGTCTGAATCATCATGGGCGGCACAGGCACTGCCAAGGATTCTGTTTCAAGGTTAACGAAAACCTGTAACCTTTCCTCGTAACGCAGCCGCTCCAGGTTCAGGTAATCGTTTACTGTTTTCATTTCTTCTTCCAGGGAAATGAATTTAGACCTGTCGGCAATGAGAGAATTGCGCAGAATATTGCTGAGCTGTGTAATAGATTTTTTTGCCTTTTCAGGGTCTTCCTCTACCAAAGACCTGATGCTGTTCAAAGCATTGAAAACAAAATGTGGGTTCAGCTGGCTTTTAAGCTTGTTCAGCTCAAAATCTTTTATTGCGCCTTCCCAACGCAGGTGTTCAATTTCACCACGTCGGTAGTCATTAAAAAAGCCCGAAGCAAAGTATGTAGCGCTCCATATCAGGAAAAGCACACTATGGTTCATCAGGCTGCTGATGAGCATAAACGAAGTAATGTTTTCAGGAATGGTAACGTTTACAGCTTTGTAAATAATAAGGTTAATGATAAAGAAAATGGCAGCTAAAGCAATATTGCTCAGGAAAACCAAAATCATTAACTGGCCTATGGGTTTCTTTTTCCATTGGTAAGCAGTTACAAAATACCGGTAGCCATGGGTTAGAAAAAGGCCTGCAACAGCTTCAAGAAATATAGAAGCGCGAATTTCTGCGGTTAAAGTAAGCTTATCGTTAATTACATAAAGCGTTGCAAGCATACAGCCGTAAGCCGACCATGCAAGCACCTGGCCTATCCAATAAACATGTTGGCGCGTTATGCGTTCAGGAAACATAAGAATATTAAGCCTGCCAAAGGATTTGCAATTTAGCCATAAAACCCAAGCCTTAGAGGTACTGTTTACAAAAGGAATATATTACTGATAAACCGGCATTTTGCCTGTACAGGTGATTAGCCATTAATGCCAACACCTTATATTTGCCTAATTATGATAAACATAACCGAATCGGAATCAAATTACAAGGCTTTAGAGGAAATGAGCACCCATGAGCTTTTATGGGCCATGAATACCGAGGATCAAACTGTGCCTCATGCTGTTGCCGGTGCAATTCCCCATCTTGAAAAACTGGCCGAAGCGGTTTACGAAAAAATGAAAAGCGGCGGCAGGCTGTTTTATATAGGGGCCGGTACCAGCGGCAGGTTAGGTATTGTTGATGCAAGTGAATGTCCGCCAACATTTGGGGTGGCGCAGGGCAGGGTGGTAGGCATTATAGCAGGCGGCGACAGCGCAATCAGAAAAGCAGTGGAGTTTGCTGAAGATAACAAAGAACAGGCTTGGGAAGACCTTAAAGCATATAACATTTCAGATGCCGATGTGGTTGTCGGTATAGCGGCCTCGGGCCGAACACCTTATGTTATCGGGGGCCTTGAGTCATGTAACGCTGCTGGAATTCTGACAGGCTGTATTGTTTGCAACCCGGGATCGGCCATTGAAGCTGTGGCAAAATTACCTGTAGTGGCAGTTGTGGGCCCTGAGTTTGTAACCGGCAGCACACGCATGAAAGCAGGCACGGCACAAAAGCTGTTGTTGAATATGCTAACAACCTCGGTAATGATTAAGCTTGGCCATGTTCGCGGAAACCGAATGGTTGATATGCAGCTAAGCAATAAAAAGCTTGAGGAGCGCGGGGCGAAAATGGTAATGGAGCAAACCGGCCTTTCAGCAGAAGAATCGGAACGCTTATTGCTCAAATTCGGCAGTGTCCGCAAGGCAGTAGATGCCTTTAATGAACGTGGAATGGCTACTGATTAATCTGTAAACCTGGTAATTCGATATTTAAGTCTTAAGCCGACATTCAGCAGATCACCGGTATATTCAAATACTTATGCATGATATTGAGCCATTCTATAACTGGGATATGTATTACTCCGCTGCGGAAGATGAGCAATCTCCTTTTCACGGCCGTGAATACAACCTCTTCGATTATGAGAATGATATCTATGGCTATTTTATACACCCGCAATGGGACCAAATAGGCTCTGAGACCCTGTACCTGAAAGTGCTCTTTGCAGATTACGAAGAAGGTTATGCTATTCTTGAAATGTTCGGCGAATGGAACGATGCCATTACCAACGACAGCATGCACCTGAAACGAAACCTCGTAGATTTCATGTTGCCTGAAGGAATAAACAAGTACATCCTAATCTGTGAAAACGTATTCAATTACCATGGTCTTGACGACGATTATTACGCAGAATGGTTTGAAGATGTTGAAGATGGCTGGATTGCCGCTGTTAACCTGCGCGAGCATGTGGAATCAGAATGGTCTCGCTATCATTTAGATAATTATATAAACTACGGCGGTAACCTGGACGAGGTTGAAAATTGGCGCACCATGACCCCCAGGAATTTTTACGATTACGTTTCATCGCTTATTATGCGCAGGCTAACCTAAGCCAGGGTTTTAATTGTTACCAATCACCTAATTGCCTGCAAAGCGTATATACTACAGTCAAGCCTTTTACGCTTTAAGTAAAAGGCCAACAAAAATTTAATGAGAAGTCTTATTTACGGCAGGCAAAACCCATATTACATGATTGTAATGCTTTGCATGGGCGGCAGTTTGCTGGTTTTCCTAATTATCAGCGTAATTTTTGCCTGGAGGGCAATTGGTCCCGGCTTTGCTCCTGTAAGGGTTCCGGCCATATTTTGGGTAAGCAGCATGCTTTCATTAACCGGGAGCTTTTTGCTGCGGGAATCAGCCTACAGCCTCAGGGCCGAAAAATACAATGCTTACAAAAACCTCATAGGTTCTGCTGGTATAATTGGCTTTTTGTTTGCCGTGTGCCAGGTGCAGGGTTGGGCTCAAATGAGGTCTGAGGGAATATTGCTTGATAACAGCATTTCAGGTTCGTTTATTTACCTGCTAAGCGGGCTGCACCTTGCACATATCTTGGCCGGGCTAACGGCCCTGGCCTTTATTTACCACGATGCCCGGCGTAACAATACTTATGTTGACGGCTTTATTCAAAGCCTGAACCCGGCAAAAAATACAAGATTCAGGCTTACTGTAATATACTGGCATTTCGTAAATTTCCTGTGGCTGGGCTTGTTCATGTTGTTCCTGGTTCAGCAGCTTAAGGGCCATCCTGTTTTATCGCAAACCTGAGCAATAAACATTTAAAGGCATTACACTGTTGATAAGAGCAATATTCATTGCCTATATTTGGACATTGAAATTAATACTGATTCATAAATTCCGCATTTTGTATTATACCAAGTACTGCCTGCCGGCAGCCATTATTGTATTAGCCTGCGTAGCGAGCGCCTGCTCTCCTGGCGATAAAGCCCGCCTGCCTACCTATTATAACCTGAAGGCGGAGCTTGAAAAACAATCAGCCTATCTTAAAGATAATAAGGCACTTGCATTCAAAAATTCCAAAATTAATAATTCCGCACCAAACGGTGCGGAAGTTAATAACCCTGATTGGAACCGGGAGCTTGCTCTTTTTATGGATCTCGACATTTGCAAGCCCGCTCTTATTGGCAGATATAAAGTTGATACCATAAAGCATGCAAAATACTGGCCCGGAAAGCCCGCAGAAGGGTCGGTAGGTAAAAGTAATGAAGCTTCAGCCTTATCTGAGAAATATTTGGTAAGGTACACCGCCCTTGATGAGGATTTACCTGTACGGAGCCTTAAAGTAAGCTTTACTGAAACCGGCAGAGTCAGGTTCGCCGATGGCGAAATTCTGAAAAACAGTATTTTAGCTTACAGCAAAAGGAAACTGGCTGTTACCTTTCTGCCGGAAGGCAAAAACAATGTGCTGAGTACCTATAGGGTGAGCGCTATGGAGAAATCTTTGTTTTCTGATACAACGCGAATAGAGCTTTTCGGGCAGATTCATGTTCCGCAGGCAGGGGAATAATTTGACAACAGCCTACTTTTGGCAGATATAATGCAACGAATCAGCAACCTCTTTTTTACTGATCAGGCCATTCGGATCTGCATTGCCGGGGCTGCTTAACATAACGCAGCCTATTTTTCCATCGCGGTTTTTCTTATCGTTCAGCGTACGCTCTGCGATTGCGGGAATTTCTGATACTTCAAAAACCGGCATGCCCCAAACTGAAAATACGTATTCTTCAATTTTTTCAAGATTGTCTTCGCTGAGCAGTCCGCGTTTAAAAGCAATGAAAGATTCTGCAGCCATGCCTGCGGCCACGCAATGGCCATGCGGTAATTTTCGGTTGCTCTCAAGTAAGTGGCTTTCAAGGGCATGCCCGATAGTATGCCCGAAGTTAAGCAACTTCCGCAGGCTGTTTTCCCTGAAATCAGATTCAGTTATACCGGTTTTAATTTTTGCTGAATGCCCAACATAGTGTGTATAATCCAGGTTTTCCGGCTCACGTTTACGCAGCTTGTTCCATTCATCCGCATCAGCAATAAGGCAGTGTTTTGCCACTTCCGCCAGCCCGCTCAGCAGTTCGGGTTCAGGCAGGGTTTTTAGAAAGTCGGTGAATGAAAATATTGCGGCAGGTTCAGCAAATAGCCCGATTTGATTTTTAAACTCACTGAAATCAACGCCTGTTTTACCTCCCATAGCTGCATCTGCCTGTGCGAGCAGGGTAGTAGGTATGTTAATAAATCGTACTCCTCTTTTATAGAGCGCTGCGCAAAAACCACCCAAATCAGTTATTAAGCCTCCGCCGAGGTTTATAATCAGTGCATTCCTGTCGGCCTGGCTCGTGGTTAAAGCAGCCCAAACTTTCTCACAGGTCGCCAAAGTTTTGTTTTCTTCCCCGGCTTCAGTTATCAACAGCTTATGTTTTGGCAGCAGCGTTTTCAGTAGGGGGTAACAAAACCGCTTTGTTCTGGCATCGGCCAAAACGGTAATTGAGGAAGCATTTAAGCCGGATATAAAGCTGCTTAAATTAGAATCAGGTGAGGGGCTTACAAATAAGGGAACACGCATTGGAACCATAATTTAATTGTGTGAAAGCATAATATGCAGCTAATTAAAGCGTATTAATTCAGAAAAAGCGAACAAAAATTAAATAGCCAAAAAAGGCAAGCATAAACAATGAAATTTCCAACCGTTGCCCTGTTCCGCAAAGGAATTTGCAGAAAATGCAAAGTGAGTTAAAAATCGAGGCAAAAATTAAGAAAAGATCGATTTTTAAGGCAAAACAGCATGATTTATCTGTTATATTTACAGCGGCAATCATTTTTGTACACCAGTGAGTAGATTGCCACATCTTTTGCGTTATTAACATGAACACCAACCTTACACCATGGAACCAAGAACTCAGTCAGAGGGCAACCTCGATGCAAATGACAAATTAAGCGATCCCACACTTAGCCAATCCGAATACGTGAGCACTAACCTTGCTTCGCATACGGCCCGGCCGGGAGTTGTGAGAGTTAATGAACGAATGCTTGAAATTAAAGGAGTTACCGGCTTTGGAAGCGAAGACGATGAGGCCGGTACCACAGAAGCCGATCTTGTAATTGAAATTCGCCGTTTTGCTGAAAGGCATGGCGAAACTTTCCAGGAAACCCTGCAACGCCTTGCTGCCTATAGCCCAAGGCATCATATAAGCAATGCGCCTAAGGTACAGGCTCAGAGCGCTGCCGACAACGGTGAAAACAAAATTGCCCTCATACGCCGTATGTATGGGCAAACTTTAGGTAAATGGGCCGGGCAGGGAAGCCTTTTTATTATGGCCCTGCCTAATCCTTTCCGAACTTATGCCTCTTGAGCTTAACAGCATTGCGCCTGATTTTACCCTGCCCTCTACCGATGGCAGGGCTTTTTCTTTAGAAGCCGATGCCAAAGGCAAAGCGCTGATTATTTATTTTTACCCCAAAGATTTTACAACCGGATGCACAGCTGAAGCCTGTGAATTCCGTGATTCCCATTCTGTTTTTAAAGATTTGGATATACCTGTTTACGGTATAAGTAAAGACAATATAGAATCGCATCTGAAATTCAGGGAGGCATACAAATTGCCTTTTTCCCTTCTAAGCGACGAAACCGGGAAAGTTGCCAAACTTTATAAAGCCTCAGTACCAATTTTGGGCATTACCCGCAGAATTTCTTACCTGCTGGATAAACGACACCGAATTGCCGGCATTTATGAAAACTTTTTCAATGGCACCGCACATATTAAAGAGATGATTAACAGTATTAACTCCATTTAAAGCCAGGCCTGCAGGCTGTTTTAACTTTGCATTATATATCTTTTAAATTTTCCGGATGCTTAATTAAAGCTGTATTCCTGGTTGTTTGCCTGCATTTTTGTGCCGGCCCTTATTTTGCCGATGCGCAAATTCTTAATATAAGCAACGAACGCGTTGAAAAAGATACATCTGATGCATGGTTGGGCGATCTGTCCTTTATGCTCAGTCTTCGCCAGCAAGGTATAAAGGTGGCTGAATTTAACTGGCGAAACGATATTGTGTACCTGAGCCACAATAACGCCTATATGGCAATAAGCGATATAAACGTAGTTAAGCTTGATAAGAACCAATTAATCAGCGATGCATACCTGCATGGGCGGGTAACATTCCAAAGACGCAGAATAGTATGTGAAGAGGCTTTTATACAATACCAGTACGATATTAGCCGAGGCCTGGAAGACCGGGTTTTACTTGGCGGCGGCCTTCGCATAAAATTCAGGCATGGCGAAAAGCTGGATGTTGTATTCGGACCCGGGGTAATGTATGAAAAAGAAGAATGGAGGTACCCAATAGATGTTCCCGGTGCTGACGTGAAGGCTTTTAACAGCTTTAAGAGCACAACCTACCTTTCAGTTCAGGAAAAGTTCAATGAAAATGTGAACCTCAACGGTGTTTTATATTACCAGGCCCGCTTTAATGATTTTAAGGAGCCAAGAATAAGCGGAGAGGTAAACCTGAATATAAAGCTCAGCAGGTACCTGGCCTTTATATCGCGTTATAAATGGCTTTATGATTCTGAGCCCGTTGTGCCTGTAACCAAACTGGTTTACACCTTTACAAACGGGATAACTGTTAATTTTTAGACTGAAGTTTTGAGCCCGAAGATTTACTCAATAAAGCAGTATGGTCCTGTAAGACATACATATTAAAAAATGCGAAGCAAATCCATATTAAAACCTATGGTTATTTTGTTCGCTCAATAGTAAACCTCAGCAAATCTCTCAGTGAAGTTTTAAAAACCGATTCGGGATATTGCTCAAGCATCTGTTCTGCCTCAATCCTGTAACGATTCATTACTTCGGTGGCATATTCAATGCCGCCGCTTTTCTTTACAAAATCAATAACCGCGGCTACGCTTTTGGCCTTGGTGCTGTTATTTTTAATGGTGTTTATAATATGCCTTCGCGTGCCGGAGTCTGCTTTGTTGAGGGCGAAAATAAGTGGCAGGGTCATTTTCTTCTCCCTGATGTCGATGCCGACGGGCTTGCCAATTTCATCGGTGCCGTAATCAAAGAGGTCGTCTTTAATTTGGAAGGCCATACCTGCGTTCTCACCGAACTTATGCATGGTTCTTACCTCTGCCTCAGTGGCTCCGGCCGAAGCAGCTCCCATAGCGCAGCATGATGCAATTAGCGATGCGGTTTTCCTCCTGATAATGTCGTAGTAAACTTCTTCATCAATATCCAGCCTGCGGGCTTTTTCCATTTGCAGCAGCTCGCCTTCGCTCATTTCCTTTACCGCTTCAGATACAATCTCAAGCAGGTTAAAATCTTTATTGCTTACCGAAAGCAATAAGCCCCGACTGAGCAGGTAATCACCAACCAGCACTGCAATCTTATTTTTCCAAAGTGCGTTTACTGAAAAAAATCCTCGCCTGTAGTCTGCATCATCCACAACATCATCGTGAACAAGCGTAGCGGTATGAAGCAATTCAATTAAGGCCGCGCCTCGATAGGTGGCCTCAGTAACATTTCCGCTTACGTGCGCGCTCAGGAATACGAACATGGGTCGTACCTGTTTTCCCTTTCGTTTCACGATGTAAGTCATTATTTTGTCGAGCAGCATTACTCGGCTTTTCATGCTTTCACGGAACTTTAATTCGAACTCGCGAATTTCGTGGTGAATGGGGGCTTGTATGTCGTCTATGCGTAATGGCATTCCGGTGCAATATTACCATATTGCCGGGCTATTTACCTGTTTACGGAAGAAAATGTTTTAATGAGCCGGTGCCAGGGTATATGCCTGCAAGGTTAATAGAAGAAAATTAGCGTAATTTGCATGCCATTGCGGCCTGCACACGTAGTTCAATGGATAGAATATCAGATTCCGGTTCTGAGGGTTGCAGGTTCGAGTCCTGCCGCGTGCACTTATAGTTATTAATCAGCGAGTTAAATATAAAAAGGTACCTATACGGGTGCCTTTTTGCTTTTATAGGGGCGGCAAATACGCTTTAAATCATACTATTAAATATAGGTTACAGTATAGGTTACACATCAAATCTTATTCGGTTACACACTTTATGAGGGTACTCTTTTGGCTTAGGAAGAACAAAATTAACAGGTCGGGCAAGGCCCCGATATATTGCAGGCTCACCGATGACGGCAAGCGTAAGGACTTTTCCACCGAATATTTTGTTCGGCCGGAAGATTGGAACAACCGCACGCATAAGGTAAAGGGCGACAGTTTTATAAATACAGGCCTCCTTATGCTTGAAACCCGGCTTAATGAAACCATGCTTACAGAAAAGCAAAACGGCAGAATACCTACGGCAGAAAGGGTAATTACTCTAATGCTTACACAGCAAAAGCCTGTGGTTATGCTTATACCATGGTTAGAAAAATTTTACAAAACCCTTGATTCAAGAACGGCGGGCACTGCCCGGGCGGAACGCTCAAGACATAGACGGCTGTTGGTTTGGCTTAAATTCACAAAGCGTGAAAAACTATCATTATTAGATATAAGCTATTTGACAGGCAGACAGTTGGAAAATGATATGTTGATGCTTGGCGGAAAGCCTTCATACATAAGAAAGGTGTACCAGTATTTCCAACAGGCCATGCAGGCTGCATTGTTAGCAGGCCATATAGAAACCAACCCTTTAGCCGGATATTCACCAAAGCCCGGACCTACAGCGGCAATAACATATCTTACACAGGAAGAGGTAATGAAGCTATACGCTTATAATTTCGTTCATGCAATGTACCGCAAAGTGGTAGATGTTTTTGTGTTTCAGTGCTTTACCGCCCTTGCGCATATTGATACCATGACTTTTAATCCGGAACTTCATTTGGTGAATTTAGGTGATGGTGGGAAATGGATTGTAAAAAATCGCCAAAAAACAGGACAGACCCAAACCATACCTTTATTACCCTTACCTGAAAAGATACTTAAAGACTATAACAATAAATTACCGGTTTATTCTAATCAGGCTGCGAACCGAATAATTAAGGAGGCCGCTGCTGCTGCCGGAATCAGTAAGCATCTTACCTGCCATGTCGGTCGCAAAACGGCGGCAACCTATTTCTTTAACTATATTCCTTCCCGGTCGCTTGCTGCTATAATGGGGCATGCTAACACAGTAATTACGGAAAAGCTATATGCCAAACTACTGCCGGAGACGCTTATAAAGGATGTTGCGGTTCTATTTAACCAGCCATAGAATATACCGTGTACCTGGTGCACCCGCAGCTGTACCATGGTAACCAAAACAGAACATTCTTTGGTTGCTCAACTGCAAAAATCATGGCGCCATGCCGGAGCAGGCAGTGGCCACGGCCTGATGGAGCCCGAAACTGCCGTATCAATACGAAGGCAACCAAACAATCTACTGTTTCACAAAAAAAGGCTGCCGGGATTCCCTGCAGCCTTTTCAATAAGCAATAACAAACAGAAATATCATTTGCGCCTGGTGCCGAACAGGGCGGGTGCCTCTTCGGCAATTCCCAAATCCCTTTTTTTGCGCTTGCGTTCCGCCTCCAGCTTTGAGAGCGCATCGAGCAGGGCGGCGCGCTCCGGGTCGGTGTAAACCTTGGTTACCCTGTTGGAGGTGCGCAGCCGGTCGCGCAATGCCTCAGCCTCCGCGCCCATTGTAGCGAGTTCTTTATAAATATGCTTGTGTTGGCCCTGTTCGCTAAGGTCTTTAAGCGGCCCGCAGCTGCCGTCTTTGCATTCAGGGAAAATACGTTCTTTACCGAATGCCAATCGCTTCAGCACCAATTTTTCAAACTCGTCCCTTACTATAAACTTACCGGAGCTCATGGCGCCATAGAAGAAGTTGAAGCAATCTTCCTCGTGTGTGGCCGTCATTTCCGGCTGTGTTTTACGCAATATGCCTACCCATTGGGCACGGTTTTCAATATAGGGGTACTGCGAACGGTTATCATCCGATAGGGCCAGCATGAACATTCCGGCGGGGTTTAAATAGCTCCAGCTTTCCAGCTTGCTGTGCTTATCCTTAAATGCGCGCTTCATTTCAGCTTTGGAAGCGGGCTTTATATCGCGGCTTGTATCGCCGTCACGCATAAGTATATACGCCTTCAGGTCTTCAGTAATGCTTTCTGCAGTACCGCCTCGGTTGGCATCCACCCGGGCAAACTGAATTGCTTCAGCCTCTGAGCCTACGAAGTAGCGGCTCGCAACAGTGCGCTCACCGCGCCTGTGCTTGCCCTCCAGGCGGGAGTGACCGGACAACACATATGTACTGTCATTCTTACTATCGTTCCAGAGAACAATCGGGTCAAATTTATTAGGGTCATAGGAGTTTGCAACGGCTTCAGCCGATAATTCAGAAAAGGCATCGGTACGGTTTTGGAATCTGTCAGGGTCGGTTTTAATATCCTCAATTGGAACTTCCCAGGCTACCGGCTGCCCGGGCTCGGCAAGATCACCGATACGGCCATGCTGCAGGGTATATATTACCAGGGCATCATCGGCATGCGCCATCAGGCCTGCGCGCGCAGCTGCACCTGCTTTCAGTTCGGGCTCATCGTATGGGAACCCGTATTTGCGCATCAGGGAGAATTGGCGGGCTGTGCTCATTTTCTGCCAGCGTTTTAAAAAATCGGGGTATGTTTCTGCTTTCATGGCATTAAAAAAGGGAAGCCGGTCGGGGCCTCCCTAAACCTATAGGTTGATTAAATTACTGTTTTGGTTCTGCCGCTCCTTGAACTAAGTATAGGGCAAAGGCAGCAGGTGATGCCATAAAAATCGGAAAAGAAGCAAAAGCAGGGCGGAGCCTGTAACAATCCAAATTAAAGAATAATCACAGAGCAAACAGCTGCCATGCGTATCGGTGCCAACATATACGGGCGCAAATGCTGTATCGATACGAACCTGCAGCGGCACACTATAACTGTCGAGGCCGGGCTGTCGCTGTAAAGGGACTTCCGGGACAATTGCTGCAGCGCATGCGGACTGCAGTGTAAACCTGTCGGTTGAAAGTACAAAGCAGCTTATTGCAATAAGCCAAAGCAGTGTGTAAAAGCAATGTGTCAGTTTCATTTCGTTGTTTTATTTGCTCGGCCCCGGGGCCTTAATATTAACCAGGTTGCTATAAGCCCTGCAGCCACGGCTAAGCCGGTAACGGCAGGGCCGCTAAGTTTTTTGTTGCGCCCTGGTATAAGTCTGTAATGCGCCTGAACCAGCCTTTATCATTAACCGTTCCCGGTATGGCTTCCACGAAGGCGCGGCGGCGTTTGTCCAGGGCGGCCAGCAATGCGGCGGGGTTGGCTTTGTTGATGTAGTTGCGTACAAGGTCAGGGGTAATGACCCGGGCGGGCACCGGGTCTACTTTTGCAAAGCCCAAATCAAGCAGGGCCAGGCGCAAATACTTACCGGCTGTTACCGGGCCGGATGCCCAGGCGAAATCAACCAGGTAATCGGCAATGCCCTGGACACTTATCAGGTCGCCCTTTATGCCGTCCCAAAACCCTGCTTTATAAATCTTTGTCCAAATATCCAGCGGCATTTGGTAGAAGAGGGCCGGGGTGGCTGTATAACCGCAGGCTTTAGCCATGTACCTGAAAGTTGCCCAGGTAATGCCCTGGTTTGTATGGTACCCGCTGCCGTCGGGTACAGGGTCTTTGCGGGCATTATCGGTTAAAGCTTTACTTAAACCGCCTTCGTACCCGCGAATGAAGTCAATGAGCTTCCTATGGTTTGCCATCTTCTTTTGGCTCATTCTGAACCGTAAAATGCGTGAAAACAGATACAGCTGATGCGGCGGTACCGACATAGCTGATAATGCTGAGCACGGCTGCAGGAACAACCAGGCCCGTGGCTGCAGCGGCGGTGATAACACCGCATGCAGCTGCGATGCGAAAGGCATATTTGCCTAATTTTTTAAAGAAGCGGGGGCGGGGAGATGCCAGCCTGTGAGCGAGTTGCATTGCGTATGTTGATGTGGTTAAAGTAAAGCTTCTGCCCCATGAGGGCTAAGCTGCCAATCCCGATAAGCACCTGGTACCAGGCTGTAAAATCGGGCTTGAATATGAATATCATGACCAGGCCCAAAAGCTCCGGAATGGATTGTGTGAGGAATTTTGCGTTCATGCTTATATGCCTGCTTCGGACTCTGTTAAATTACTGCGAAGCATAGAAGGTTCTCCGCTCAGGCTTTTGAGAATTTGGCTTTGGGTGCCGTATTTCTCAGTAATGGCATTTGCTGTTTTACCATCCCTGAAGGTTACCCGCAGGCTGCCGTCATACTTGGGTGGCTCAGTCATACCCGGGAGAATTGGCGCAAAGTCGAACATCTTTTCCTCGTTGTTATCCAGCAGGGTTTCACCGATTTGGCAGATGTTGCGTTTGCAGTTGGTGATGCGGAAGGCGTGGCAATCGAGCCTGATGTTGCCGTTTTCGGTGATCTGCTCCGTTTCCAGCCTTACCCTGCCGTTAACAATGGTCCAGCGTTCTACAGTAATCAGGTTTTCTGAAGGGTCGGGGGTATAGTTGCTGTCAGGGGGCAGGAAAAACAGGGGTTCGGCTATAAGCCTGCGGTTGCTGTCTGTAATCACCGAGAAGTCAAGCTTAGCGGAGATATCAGGTGTAAATGAGTATTCCCCTACAGAAAAAGAAAGGTTAAAAGAATCAACCGTGCCGTCTTCGTGGAAATAAATTGTAAGGTAATTCATGTTTGTAAGCGGCCACATAGCGAATGTGCGTGAACCTGTAAGCCACCCGTCTTCATCCATGACAACTGAATTTGGCTGATTTGTTTTCAGAACCGGGCACTTTGATCCCCCTAAAGCCTGTACCAATATGCAACAAGGCGGGAAACCGCTTGGCGTGTCGTACTTAAACTTAGTATCTTCGCTTGGATGGTTTATTATATCTCCGTATGCCATAATCAGGTTAGTTTAACTACTGCCACCACAACGGCAGCGCCTATAAGTACCGGTACAATATTGCCGAATATACCGTCTGCCTTACCGGCTTCCAGCCCGTCATCCTGCGCGTTTTGTATGTCGTTTACCAATTCGTCTTTGGCCTTGTGCACCAGCTCTTCGCGCCTGCTGCGCTCTTCAGGTGTGGTGGCCTCTTTCACATATTGGGTGAAAATATCAGCTGTTGATTTGCTGGTAATACTGTCTTCAGTAGCCTTTTTCAAATCGCCGGTATAGTGGTAAATCAGGTAAGCGGTAAGGGCTGCCGATGCCACCACGATTACTGCAGCGGCAATCAGTATGGTGCCGGTGCTTACCGGCTCACCGATGCCGGGGCCTGCAGATACTGCTTTCTTCAGCGTAGCCCATTTCGCGGCCAGCCAGTCAGTGGCAGGGTCGGAATAGCTTTTCTTTACCTGCAATTCCTTATCTGAAGCTATTTTGGCCTGCCTTGCATTGTAAGATTTTACAATAGGCTCATACGCTGCTTTGGCAGCTGCGTATTTGGGGCTGTTTTTAGCTTTCAGCGTGGCAAGGTCTTCACGCATCACGAGCAGGCGGGTATAGGTAGCCTTGTCCGATTCCACGATTGCATTCATCAAACGGGCTCCTGCATCATCAGCCAGCCTTTTCGCTAGTTGCTCCGCTGTTACAAGCAGGTCGTAACGCACGTAGCACAAGCCTTTGGCGGTTTTAAGCTCCAGCCAACGGGCTTCAGTGCCCTTGCGTGCCGGGGTTTCATCGTATGCCACACCGGTGTAAATACCGGCCGGGCTGCCGAACGGAACCGCGCCTTTGACCAGGGAGCCGGCACCTGCACCGGGCTTGCTGCGCAGGTTCACAGCCCCGCTGCGGGGTGTCAGGTTTACACCGACCAGGTAATTAAGAGCCGATTTTTTTACGAAGCTTGCCATATGGCGGGTTTTTAAAGAAAGGATATTTTGAACTTCAGGCCGGCCGCATCGGCGCGTGCTGATTTAGCCATTTTGTCCAGGGAACTTAAGAACAACTCTTCTCCCAGGGCAGCCTGTATGTCGGCCAGGTCGGTAATCATTTTTTGCTCTGCAGGGTTTTCCTGTTCGGCATTGCTGTTTTGTTGTTGCGGGTTTTGCGGGGGCATTGTCCTGTTTGTGTTTGGTGGACCGGCTACTGCGGGAGCCGGTGCCGCCGGTGAAATGAATGATTGAATAAATTTTTCGGCATGCTGCTCAGCAAGGCCTGCAAGCCTGTCAAATGCTGTTTCGGCCCTCTTGATTTTACGGGGCCTGCGTTTCTTCAGCTTCAGTATTTCCGCCTGCAGGCCTGCGATTGTTGCGCTTTCAGTGCCCGATATGGCCGCTGCAGCTGCCTGCTCACCTTTAACGAAATCGAAGAATGCAGGGGTGCTGTTTTCTTTTTCCCGCCCGATAAGGTTATAAGCCACGTCTTCGGCCATGCTCATAAAGGCAGCCAGCTGCACCTGCCCGTAGGCTGTTTCTGTATCTGCAGGGCCTTCCGATTTCGGGTCGGGCCTGTAGCTGAAGCGGCGCAGGCCTGCGCGTTCGACAACGTAGAAAGGAAAACGGTTCAGCTTCAGCCAGGCCTTTGCCTGTTCCAGGGTTGCGGCCATTTGATTATTCGAAGAAAACGGTCAGCAGAATTTCGTAGGTGGTGCCCTCGGTTAAGTTAACCGAGGCGGGAGCGAGGTTAACCTTGCTTTTGGCCCAGTTAATTTCCTGCGCTTCAATAAAGCTGAGCGCGCCCAGGTTGCCGTTAAATTCGGGGTCCAGCTTGCGGAAGGGAATGTTATCCATAAAAGCCTCTTCCTTTGTGTTCATCAGGTAGAGGTAGCCCGATGGCTTCAGGCGGGGGTCAACCGGGTTGCCGTCCGGTGTGCGGACCGCTGGGTCAACCGATGAAAGGATAGCTTTTACCTTCCTGCCCTTCAGGTTCGGCTGGTCCGGGAAAGTATATGCGCCTTTTCCCTGCGTGGTTGCAATAATTATATTGAGAGAGTTCTTTATGTCGAGAAACATGCTGCTGATGTTAAAGGGTGCTGTTAATTAATTGATTAGTCCTGCTGCCCGCGATAGCCGCAGGGCCTTTGGCGCAGGGTTGCCCCTAATTGCTGGTTGTCCAGGCTCATTTGGTAAAGCCTGCCGCATTCTTCAGTGCCCAGGGTTTCTATCAAATAAACAATACCTGCAGCTGTGGCGGTGTTTGTCTTAGCTGCAGCCGCGCCGGGCTCCCCGGGCTCTTCGCCGGTTACAGCTGCCGATGCGCGCGCTGAATCACGAATAAGCGCCGGTAAAAAGCTTTGTTCCCTGTTGTCCAGGGCACCAATAAGTTCTGCAATTGCGCCTGCAGTATATTGCGCGGTCGCGGTTTTCTTCTTTGCCAATTGGGTAATTATTTAAGGTTATTAAAAAACGGCTGCCGGGCCAAAGCCTTGGCAGCCGTTTTACATCATTCAGGTAAAAAACTATTTACTGCAATGCAGTGATTAGGCAGCCAAACGCTTTGCGGCGTTTTTAGCCTGCCATTTTGCAATGGCCGCATCAACCGCTTTTGCTGCTTCCACACCGCCGGGTATAATCAGGCCGTGAAGCTCGGGAACCAGGTAAGGTATTTCGGTGTTACCGCTAACCACGTAGCTCAGGTAATTGATACCGTCATAAACCGGAACATTAATCCTTACCACATTCGATTGCGCACCGTTGAAAAGAACAGGGGCCAGCATGCGGTAAAGGCCTGTTTCAAATTCAAACTCGTCAAAGAACGGGGGAACAGTGCCGCTGAATTTAGCGTAAGTGCTTTGGCTTGTTTTAACCTCGCGGAATCGTGAATTCGGAATGGCATTCGCCAAAACCTGCTGCCCGATTTGAAAACTGGATTGACCCTTATACACTAAATCGTGGTCGCGGTATTTGCCGTAGGGGGTCACAAGACCTGTTCCGGGCTTGGTCGCGTCTTCTATCACAATACCCAGCTTCATGCCGGTTATTAGGAACAAATCGGTTTGGGCAAGCATTACGTTCGGCAGGTCTTTCACCCCGGTGAACTTGAATTCATACAGGCTCTTGGTTGCGCTCAGGGCCATTTGGTCGCGCAAAGAGCTGTGCGAAATAACCACTTCGGGCACCGCCTCGCGGAGGTACTCATACAGTTCGCGTTCGGAAACGCTCATGTTATCGTTTTTCATTTTAAATTTTGGATTGATAGTTTCGTGTGTTTTGTCAGTTCAGATTGCTCAGGTGCGGTTTATTGCTCCTTAGCTGCTTATATAACAGAGGTATTACCGTTACCGGAAACAGGCGCGCAGCCTACACCGGATGTAATTGCCTGCTCATATACCTGGTCGGCAATGGTGGCACGGTAAGGGCCGCTTACGCGACCTACATTGTAGGCTTCTTCTTCGGCACCTGAATCAGAACCTGGGTCGCCTACTACGCTGGGCATGAGCTCATGCGCCATCAGCCTTGCCGATTCGGAAGCCAGGCCCATACCTACGGCATCAACAAATTCATTGCGTTTTTTGCCGCCTGAAAGCAGGTCGGGCACAAATACACCGATTGCTGCACCGGACAGGTATTTAAGCCAAGCGGGCACACCGGGCAGGAATTTCTGGAATACCTGCTTATCCAGGACGGAAGTAAGTACAGCGCCGCCACCGCCGCCTGCAGCCCTTATCAGGCCGCCCGGGAGCCGCTTAAAGGCGGCTGCTATGTTTATTTTTCCCATTGTTGTTTGTGGGGTGAAATGTTCGTTAAATGTTAGAAAGGGCAAATGCGCCGTTTAAGCAGGCTTATTTGCGGATGCTGCCTATTTTCTTGTCGAGGGTGCTTTCTTTTTTTACGTCAGCATCGTACTGATGCTTCTTTTTGGCGTTCTCGGCATTAATGGCATTGCACTTGTCCAGGTGCGCCTGTTTTTGCTTAATGGTGGCTGATTTCTTCAGGGCCTTGGGCAGCTTTTTGTAAGTCGGTTTTTTTACAGACATGGTTTAGGAATGGTTTAAGGGTTAATTGTCACCCCAGGCATTGCTTGCCGGGTCGTTTACAAATTCATTTTCGAAATACTCTTCAGGCTCAGGCTCAAAGTTTTCACCGTTGCTTTCGGTTTCGTAGCCTTCCTCGTGAACCCCGTTATCGGGGTAGCGTTCCTCTTCTGCAGGCGGTTCAATTTCTGCATCAGCATAGGCATCCAGGTAAGGGTTTGAAGCTTCCGCGGGCCTTGACTGCGTATAGCTTTGGAACTCCTGTTGCACCTGCATTTGGGGCCTTGCCGGTATATATGGCAGCTGCCTTTGCTGCACCTGTACATGCTGCTGCAGGTTGTATTCGGGCGAGTTTTCAGTTTCTTCCAGGTGCTGCCTGATTTTGGTCAGCTGTACCGGTGTGGCTTCTGCAAAATCGCTTTCGCTCGGCGCATCGTCTGCCGAAACGCTTTCGCCTTTCTTGCCTGTAGAGGAAAACAGCCTTTGCATGATCTGCATCAGTATGGCTATTGCCGGGCCTGCGAGGGCTGAAAGGGCTGCGGCTCCTGCACCGCTGCCGCCGGAGCTTCCACCGGAGCCGCCGCCTTCGCTGCCGTTAATCGGTTTGCCGCCAAGCATGCCCTTAAGCAGCTCTTCCGGTGGTTTACCGCTTTTGCGCTTGATACCGTTCCGGCAAATGCCCATGAAATGGCTTTCCTTCATGCCGATGGTGCCCACGATGAAGCGCGCAATCCTTTCAGCCTTGGCCCTCTTCTTTGCCGGCGCTGCAGGCAAATGGGCTATTGTATCTTTGTTGGTGATGAACAGGTACAGGAAGAACATGCTTGCCAATGGCAGGCTTACCTCCAATATTCCTTTCGCAAGCAGCAGGGGTACAAACAGGGCAACTTTAACCAGGGCTTTTGCGCCGGTGGTTACCACTTTGGCTGTGGCTTTGGCTCCTTTGGCAACCACTTTGGCTGTGGCCTGCCCGGCTTTCTTAATCAGGGCACCGGTCTTTTTGAGCACGCTAACGGCAGAACTTTTGGCTACTGCCTGCCCGGTTTTTTGCGCCACTGTTTTTACAGCGGTTGCGGTTTTCTTTACTGCGTTTGTAACCTTCTTGCCCAGATTCTTAAGCTTGGAAAAGAAGCCGCCTACATTACCGATGTTGCCGATGCCGGAAAGGCCTTCCTCCCCGTACATCATTACGTGGCCTATTGCCTGAATCCTGCGGTGCATCAGCTTGCGCCTGCGGCCGTTGCGCAATTCAGCCAGGGCCATGTTTGCGCCGTAAATAGCCAGGTCATGCTCTTCCACCTGCGCATCAGCTATTATGCCGCTGATGCCGGAAATTCGTTCCCGGTCCAGTGCCAGGCCTTCGGTAATGAGATTCAGGTCAACCTCCCCTATTGTCGGGTCGATGCTGTAAACCGGCCGGGGTACCGCTGATTCGGGGCGTTCCTGCGGTATGCCTGTGAGTATGGAGAATTTTGTCATTTTTTCAATCAGCGATTTGGCGTTATAGGCCTTTTCAGCATTGAAGCTTTTCCAGCAGGTGTCCAGGATAATTTCCCGGCCCTGCTCATCGAAGCAAACACTGTAAACATGGCTTACATCGTTTCCCGTGGTGCTGTAGCCCACGAAGCGGAATTTGTTAGGTATTCCTGCACAGCTTAGCAGGCTGCATACGAGTATGCTCAGGCTTTTGCAGTCGGCAAAGCGGTCTGCAAGGGTGCGGGCAGGGGTTTTGCCCCACTGGTAGCCTACCGGGTCAAGCCTGTACCTGATGGTTTTCTTTACGAAGTCCCAAATGTTATTGGCCGTTGTCCTGGTGTCGTTGCTTTTCAGCTTTCGGGCAAGCTCCTTAACATCGGTATAGCCTAATTCATAAGCCTTTATAACACCGTCAATTATATCGGCGGTGTATGCAAAGTCATTGCTTTCGGTTTCCTTGTTTTTCGGGCCCGGAACGCGGGCTCCCATAAATACCTGGTCTTTGGCCATTGCCTTATGTGGTTTTTACGAAATCAACCGTAACGCCCAGGCTTTTGAAATTACCCTGCAGGTCAAGCTTTGGCATTTGCCTGTTCTCTGCCCAGGCAATAATGCCCATGATGTTCATACCGATAAGCGGCAGGAGCTTATCAAGCCTGATATTCACAGTTAAGGCTGTAACCTGCACGCTGTTAGGCAATACGTTCACCATATCGGCCCGGGACACGGTGCCCAATTCCACGCCCTTGTAAAGTACTTTTACAAACAGGTCGGAAAAGGACAGCTGCCCGGTGGTGGCATTGCTGAAGCGAACCCGTAAGGTGGCAGGCAGCAGGAAGCGGACTATATCAATTTTTGTCCATTCAGGCGTGAAACCGGCTATCTCGGTGCCCAGGTTCTTTATGGCAGCTGCCGTGCTGCTCGCCTTGGTGGCAACGTAGATTCCGGCTGCGGCAAGCAGGGCTAAGATGATTTTCATGAATAAACGGTTTTGGTAAGGCGGGGTACCCGGCTTCCATATAGGGTTAGCCGGGATTCTTGCCCGCTGTTCTCGGCTTTCATGCATGGTGCAACAATGCGCCTGCTGCCGGGTTGGGATTCAAAAGTAGGGCAGGGGAAAAAAGCAGTTTCCACTTATGGGCCAATAGCTCCCAATAGTTCCCGATAATTCCACTTAGTGCGCGATAATTCTATTTATTGCAGTAATTGCAACATTCAAAAAACTTACTTTTACATATTAATCCGCCCTGCAAAACATGACTATCAGCGAAAACGAATTACCGAACCACAGGAAAGGCTTTGCAGATAAGCTTGATTGGTGTACTAAAACCCTGGTGCGCAGAATCAGGCATATTCTTATTGAACATAACGCCGAAAAATTAAGGGTTTGGAGCCCTAAATTATCCCGTGCAATAGCGGATGAGCTCGGAATTGAGGTGATTTAAGCCAAAAGCCGCCAAAAAGTTACTTTTAAGTGCACAGAACTACCGCTAAGTCGCTTTAGCGGTTTTTTTGTGTTCGGAAAGTCGGTGTAATTGCACTTAACTTACATTTAGTGCAGCAATGTGCATTGTGTTTTAATTGCCGTCCAATGTAACTTGCCTAAAAATGGGTGCGAAGGGTGCGAGACTGTGTAATAATCTACAATTCAGTTTGTTACACGCCTAAAATCTGAAAACCCTATGGGTGCGAGAGGGTGCGAAGGGTGCGAACTTTTTTCGGTGTTTTGTGAAAATGGCAATGATTGCATTAGTTTATTATCAATTTCAAAAAGTATAAAAAAATCTCGCACCCTCTCGCACCCATCCGCACCCATCTCGCACCCAGAGCGAAAAGTAATTTTCCCCGCTCAATTAGCTGCAAACGGCGATTTTGGCAGGTTTCGCACCTTCGCACCCATTTTTTCGGAAATTACTGTCGGGAATTTTTCACGGGTGGCATATTGGGCTCAGCCAATTTGGACGAAAGTAAGAATCATAAAAAAAGCCCCGCTGTTTGCAGGGCTTTTAATTTAGGCTGTGTAAGCTGTTAATCGTATTCAGCAAAATGGGTAAAACGCAGTTCACAAAATTCACTTTGCAGAAAGCCGAAAACTGACTCTGTATATCTCAAATCCCTGCCGATACCTTCGGTTGTCTTTTCTCCAAGTTCAGTAATTGTTTTTCCTTCAAACTGTATAGCATGAAACTGGGGTCCGCTTGTACTGCCCATAAAGCCGAACAGACTAAAGTAAGGGTCCCCGTTTATTTTTTTTGCCTTACTAAAATCCATCGTTGCAACCTGCTCAGGTGTGAGCCTTTGAAATATTGGTACAGGTGCAATGTCTGCTTTTATAAACATGACCTGGGCATCAGGGTAAGCTTTCATCATTGCAGGGTTTATTTTCTTCATTCGCGGAATTACATGATCTACCGAACCCGGCTCGCCACCCCAGTACGCTTCACGCCAGTTTTCAGTAGGGTAGAATTCTAAGGTATCAGCATTTTCGCCGGCAAATACAGGCCGTGGCCCCCATTTTAATACTACCGCAAATTCTCCGTACTCAATCAGTTTTTTTTCTTTTTTTGATTTCATGATGTACTTTTTAGATAATTGGTTTGCAATACAATAATAGAAGTTCTTATGCTTTAATCCGCTCCGGTTTAATAAACTTCGCTTTTTCAAATACGTAGTATTTACCTGATGCATCGTAAGGCTCAATTTCAAGCTCTATAATTTCATCGTCTGAATATGAAACTACCACAGATTCAGGTTTAAATCTGTACTGTTTCCATGAGGTTGAATGCTTGCTCAGAAACATACCAAACTCATTTTCCATGCAGTTTTTTAAATCATGCTCATCGCGGGTGCTGCTGCCGGTAGGGAAGAGGGCGGCAAACAGGCCTTTAGCATTCATACGGAAATTGTCTTCTTTCAACCTGCTGCCGAAATCATTAAAGTAATCAATTACAAAACGCTCAACGCGCTGCGCAATATAGCTTTTGCTGCTGGCCTTTACCGCCTTAAGCGCCTCGGTTTCACATACCTCATCCGGTATTGCAAAGCGGCTTTTAGTGCAATAGTGCACAAGCCTGCGGTTTTTCAGGTAATACAGGAAAGCCGGAATTTCCTCTACCATCAGGTCAAGCAGGTTACCTATAAGCCTGCTTTTGTCGATTTTACCCACAGTAAGCACAAACCACCTGTTTTCCTCTTCATCTATTGCAACGAAGTCGTTTATATGGTTGGTGGTCATTATCATTTTCATATGGTTCTGCACTTCCACGAGCGAGGCATTTTTATCATTCATGGTTACCATATCGTTTGTAATCAGGCTCTTGATTTTCTCCACAGCTGCCGGGTCGGTAATTTTGCCCTCATCCACTGCAATCAGGCTTTTGGTAACCCATGGGTTAAATTGGCTCTGAACATCGTTATTGGAAATGCTCATCATGTTTTGCCCGAAAATCTTCCGCATCAGGAACACGAAGCTGCTTTTTCCTGTTTCCCGGTCCTTGCTCAATAGTACCAGGATGCGTTGCCTTTGGGTAGGCATCGTATAGTACATTTGTATCATATCAAGCCCGACATCATATTTATTGTCTCCGCCGTTGTGAAACACATGCTCCAGGTACATTTTAATATTGCTCCAGTCTCCGGGTTGCGGCTCATGCTCCAGCGGATAAGTCAGGTTCAGGTATTTGTAATGTTCACCTACCAGTATATCCTGCTTGTAATTAATAAAATCAGGTTCGTTTGCATAGCCTTTATATACCGGTATTTTAAGAAGCATATCTTCTTTGTGCCCCTCTATTTTCAAATCCATCTGAATGGTACCGATGTTGCGCTTTTCCCGCACCCACTCCAGTTCTTCAAGTAATTTGCCGTCAACCTCCTTTTTCTTTACACGTTTCTTAATCAGTTCGTAATAATCGTTACCTACACGGCAATAGCCTGCGATGGCAAAAGGCAGTACAAGTTCAAGCTTACCGCTGTCCGATTTACTTGTGTCCCACTTGTATTGGTCCCCTTTATCAAAAGCAAACGCATATTCGCCAATTGTCTCACCCCATCGGTCGTAAAAAGCCTCTGCGCTTCGCAGGTTAAAGAAGTCCTTTAAGGTGGATATATAGGCGCTTTTCAGGTTAAGCTTTATAAATGCACCAGTTCCCGTTTCAGGGCTAAGCAGTTCATTTATTGCGGCTTTACCGGCATCGGCATCAAGGCTTGCAAGAAGATCATCTATGCCTTTCGGCCCTTCTTCGGGTTGCGTGTAGAACCAAGGAGTAAGCCCCTGAAATTCCGTGCAGCACTCCTTTAGTCTCTCTATGCACTTCATAAAATCGCGGGGCCTTGCGTCAAGAGGTTTATCTGTAAGCCCTAAATGCTTGGTTGAAATTTCCCTGCAATCGGCATCCTGGCACAATACAAGATGCTTTACGCCGCACTCCTTTATAATCAGCTCCAAATCGGGATGTAGTCTGCCGGTTGCTTTCACCCAATGCCCCCAAATGCCGTTCATGCCTAATGCCGGTACACCGCGCAGGGCAAGCGCATAAGCTTTCAGCGGCCCTTCGGTAAGAACCAGTACAGGCAAAGCCCGGCCCGATGAATAGGCATCAATAACGGGCAATGTAAAAAATACGGGTACATTTTGCCCTTTCGGCATTTTGTATTTAACTGTCCCGTTAAATAAGGGTTTAGCCAGGCGCTTGTTTATATAATCGAAACGGATCATTATATTCTGCCCAAGCTTATCCGGGTCAGACTGGAGCAATTCGTACTGAACGGACCTGTAATTGCCGTCCTCTGCTTTTTCCGGGGCAAGGTAGATAATATGTAAGTTGCCGCCGGGACCTGCATATAATTGGTTGCAGGTGCTAAGCCCGGCAGCCATGTGTATTTTTAATGCCGGCCCTTCCTGCTCAGGGGCATGGATGGCGGCTATTCGGTCGGTGGCGTATGTGTGTTCTGTTTGCATGGGTAGTGTTGGCAGGTGGTGTGTATTAAAAATTTTGTGGTTTAAATCGGCCTCTGCATATATCTATTGCATGCTGTGTAATTACATCATCTTCAATTACACCGTAATACCACTTTAACAGCCTCTTCCTGCTTTCCCATCCGCTAAACTTCGGGTAAGCGGCAAGAATTTGCTCTTTCCAATCTGCAGGAAGAAACTTTATGCAGGTGCTGTGGATAGCCTCAAACATGGCATCGCGGAATGTGCCGCGCTCGGCAGGTTTTTCAGCTGCCCTGATAAAAAGGTCGAGAGCGTGCCAGGTAATTGCTGTGTCAGTCCAGGCACCTGAAATCCACTTTTTCATTCGGGCGTGGCCTTCGAGGCTGTTATATTCTTCAAAAGCTTCTGACATTACCCGCATCCAGTCTTCCGGCAGGTGATTTAAAAGGAGCAAGCGTAATCGCTGTTCCGTTGTGTGGGGTACTCCAGACATTGCTATAAGGGTTTAGGGGAATTAATAAATAATGATTGCGGCCGCTATGGCAGCCATTGCGCCGAAGAAGGCAAAGCCTAAAAAAAACAAAAGCCGGTCACGGTCGTCGGGGAATTTTTGGGAGGGGATTAGCATGGTGTAAGTTCAGATTGCCTCTGTTCAAATAATTGAGTTTGCTGCCTCGGATAAAACAAGGCCTCTGCTTTGGATGTAATTTCTGCCTCCGGGTCCTTCGTTTTATCCCATGCAGCTTTGTACCACGTTTCAAGCCTTCTTACCCCTTCCAGGTTGTTGAAATCAGGATAGGCCGTAACAAACTGCTCTATCCAATTTGTAGGCAGGCAATAATCGCACATGAGCCGTGCAATGCGCTCAGAGCGTAATACCTCGTAAAAGTCTAATGTGTCTCTGTCGATGGTTACCATTATTTATTGTGCAGCTGCGGCTGCCCGTTTTCGGTTTTAAACAGTTTTTCGGCGCGCTCGGTAATTTCAGGGTTGGCGGAACGGCCAAGGTGCCAATTGCTTAACTGGGTGCTGCCCTGTACGCTGTCGTACTCCGGGTAGCTTTGTATCATCTGAGTTCGCCAGTTGCGAGGGAGATTTGCTTTAATGGCTGCTATCTTATCCCGCATAAAAGATGCAGCGGTGCTTTTGGTTGTCATAGTTGTGTTGTTAATGGTCTGTTAATGTGTGTAAGCTTTGTTGCAGTTTAATTCACTCTGTTCTATATTGCGATGTAATAAACTGCACTGCAGACATAATAGTATTTAACTGAACTAAACAGTACATAACTAAATTAAAAAGGGAAAAAATGAAAACAACGGGAGGCCGTCTGCTATATGCGAGGCAAAGAAAGGGGTTAACTCAGCATGAATTAGCCTTTGCAATTGGTAAATCAAAAACCGCTATAAGTGCGTATGAGAATAATGTAATCACACCAAGGGTCAAGGAATTTGTAAAACTTGCAGAGGTACTCCAAACTGATATGGATTGGCTACGGTATGGTGAACTTCAGAATGCACCCTCTTTATTGGCAGAGTATAACGAAGAGTCTGGAGAGCAGGAACCGGTTAAAAGTGAATACAGCTTTAACCGTAAATTACCTGAATCATCCAAATCTGTTGAATTGTTTGAAAAAATGTTCGAGCAGATGAAAAAGCAGCTTGAAGATAAAGATGAACTTATAAAGTGGTTTCAAGAAATGCTTAAGACCCAAATGCAAGGTGGCACAATGGGAAAGCTAACGGGTAATCTACCAACAGGGGCCCCGATAATACCGCTTTACGGTGTATCGGTGGCCGGTTCGGTTACCCTCGTTGCGTAGTAAAACGCAAACTCCTGAAAAATAGCTACTTAGTTGCTCGCGTTCGCAACCTGCCGCCTGAATATAAAGCCTTATAAACCAATTGGTTTGTAAGGCTTTTATTAATTTTAAGGCACTTACTGCTGCAGAAATACATAAGTTTTCTGTTTCCGAAAAGTTTAGTTTTTTACCGGGCTTTATGTAGGAGCAGGCAGGAAGCAGCTCAAAAAAATCGGCACATAAAAAAGCCCGTCGCAAAGCAACAGGCCTTTTCGTGCGTAGGTTAATTTAACCTATACTTATTTACCAACATCAAACTTTCCTGCAAGGCCGCTTGCGCCTGCCTGAATTGCGTAAACATAAGTTCCGCTTTTCAAACCTTTCAGGGGGAGCTCATCTAAGTAGTCGCCTTTGGGTTGGGCGCCTTTTTGGTACTCCCTAATTTTTTTGCCCCTGCTGTTAAATACACTGATAGTTACTTTCTCAGCCTTCTTAATGTTGTAATTAAGTACTGTGGCAGAACCGCGTGTATTCAGGTAATTTGGCCGCAGGGTTAATGCGCCGTTGGTAATCTTCGGACTGATGCTTCCCGTAATATCAAAAGCTACTATTGGGAACAAAGCGAGGTGGGCGGCTATTTTAGTGCCGCTTTCACTATACATATCTCTCCAGTTATTGCCGTTTGCCTGGTCGCCTGCCCAGCGTACCGCAGTACGGCCATAAGCCATTGTACCTGCAGCGGCTTCATCGGCACGACCGGATCCTACATACAGACCTATAGTATCACCCTTTAAATCCCGGCTTGAATAATTTCCCATATCAAACGAAACGAAGAATGAGTCAGATACCATTACCGGGCCTTCGAATGAGGTTATTGTCGGAGCGCCGCTCACTTTTAAATTTGATATAGGAACAGAAACAGAGCCAAGCTCCTTATTCGGAAGTTTATTACGACCGCTGCTCAATATCTTATAAGATATCCTGTTTCTTGTAGATCCTTTTTTACCGTAGTGATAGGCCATAATACCAAAAACTTTTGCTCTGCCGTTGATGTAATATTTTTCAGCGAAAGCTTCGTCTCCGTATGAATTGTAGCCTGTTATTGTTCCCCATTCAGGGGCTACATCGTTTGAAACTTCGGCTGCCTGTTTTTTAACCGGGAAACGATAAAGAGTGGCACCTTCGTTCAGGTTGCGCAAAGTGTCGTATTGAGCTTGTGCTTCAAAGCCTGCGCCTATTGTAAGGGCAATGGCAAGGGTCGAGAGTAAAATGTTCTTTTTCATGGCTGGTTGAAATAGCTTAATCGTATATTTTATTATTCTGCTGTAATGATTGCAATGTCGCCGGGCCAAACTTTGTAACAGATGATATTGGCTTTCAGCAACCTGCAAAAAGCAACAGGTATATACTTACTATTGCAAATCCTGTACCCCATGCCGAAAACTGTAGAAACGCAACTATATTCAGGTTAAAAGGATATTCCATTATACGAAAAGTGGAACAAAGGCAATGAGATGTAAGGTTTGTTTAAAAATTCAATATTTTTATTGTGGATAAATGAGGCATTTCGGGGAATGATATGCGCAGGCAATAATTCAGGCAGCCAACAGGCAGCCTGCATTTCTTAGTACACCTGCCGTTTGATTCAGTAAGACAGCAGCATTAAGGCTTGAGCGTATGATAAAACCTTTTAAGGAGTACGCACTGTCATTCGCCTAGTGAGCAAACCCAGCAGTGACATGATTTTATACGGTAACAGAATAAAAGTACGGCAAGCTTATTTTCAGGCCTTTAATATTAACTGCTAAAATGGCCGGTTTAAACCGGTTATTCAGCTTTTCTTCTTGGTTTCACGCCCTTCCTTTACTATGTCCTCAGATTGCCGGTTTTGTGCTTCCTTCATATCGAGTTGCTTTATCATACCTTCTGCCTGCGGAATCCAGGGGTGCTTGGGGTATAGCTTAATAAAGTTATTTAAGCTGTTGTGTGCTTTTGCCATATTCCCCGCTTCTTCCCATGCCGATGAAGCTAAAAGAAGGCTCATTGGCGCCATTTTATAGTCGGGGTATTTAAGGTTAAATTCATCGAACAGGGTAGCGGCACGTTCAGGGTCGTTAAGAGCAGCGCCGAATAATTGGGCTCTTCGGAACATATAAGAAGGCGTTATACTGTCGGTTGGGTAAGCCAGGCTATAGTTAACAGTGTATTGAATAGTTCGCATAGCCAATTCAATTTTTACAGAATCGGGCAGGGTATCGGCACCTAATAATATGCTGTGTAATGAATCAAGTTGGGCCCTGTCTCTCAAAATGAGACTGCTTTTATCTGAATTTGTACTGCTTTTACTACAGGATAGCAAAATGAATGAAAAAAGTAGGATAAAAACATGGAATATAGAAATGCGGATTTTCATTTTTCGGGGTGTGTTTGTTGAACTATATTCCAATATTGAATAATAAATTCAATATTGGGACTTTATAGGTGCAAGTTAAAATTAATGGTTATAGTTTCGTAGGTTCAATTGGTATTATTATTGTGTCGGTGTAATGTCGCACAACTGAAAACAAATCTCATATTAAATGAATACGCTTTGGGGAATTGATCTTGGCGGTACCAAGATAGAAGGCCTTGTAATAAGGCCCGGCAAGAAACCCGAAACGGTTTGCAGGCTTCGCATACCTACTGAGGCTCAAAAAGGCTATGAGCATATACTGCAGCAAATAGGTAAGCTGGTAGGTATGATGAGCAATCAAACCGGCTCTTATCCACGTATCTTAGGCATAGGAACCCCCGGGACTATAGATCCGCATTCCGGGTTGCTAAAGAATTCAAATACAGCCTGCCTTAACGATAAGCCTATTAAAGAAGATCTTGAACGTATAATGGGTGTACCCGTTCGCGTTGCCAATGATGCCAATTGCTTTGCCCTTGCCGAAGCAAAGCTTGGGGTAGTGCAAAAAGTATTACCCAAAGCCGAAGTTGTTTTCGGGGTTATAATGGGAACCGGCGTTGGCGGAGGCGTGGTTGTAAACGGGCGCATAGTTCAGGGCGGCCAGGGTATTGCCGGGGAATGGGGGCATAATGTACTCGATTTGGAAGGCGATGAATGCTATTGCGGGAAGCAGGGCTGCGTTGAAAAAGTTATTTCAGGACCTGCTATAGAGAAATATTGGAAAACTTTAGCCGGTGAAACCAATGGCTTAACTTTTAAAGATGCTGTTATGCGCCCGGAAGCAGAATATTCTGAGGCAACAAAGCAAACTTTAGAAAGATTGGTTACTATGTTCGGGAAAGCAATTTCTGTTGTAATTAATGTAATTGATCCCGAGGTTATAGTTATAGGCGGTGGCTTGGGTAACATTGCCCAGCTATATTCACGCGGACACGAGGAAGCTAAAAAACACGTTTTTAATAACCGCCTCGAAACACTTTTTCTTCGCCCGGAACTTGGAGACAGTGCAGGCGTTTTTGGTGCTGCAATGCTTACAGAAGAAGAGCTTTCCAAAGCAAGTTAAAATGATTTACCGCGGTTCGTTTAGCCCCCTTTGCCCGAAGGCTATTCTTTAACTACCGCTCGTTTTTGGAATAAGACAAAGAAAATCATAAGAAAGTTGCTTCGCTTTTGCGGAATGGGGCTTAATGTATTTATCAGGCTCTCAATCTAAATGTTCAATGTTCTGTTGCATTGGCAGCTTAAAATATCCCCAAAAGGGAACGGCAATGCAAGGTAAGCCTTGATTCAGGGGCGGGTTAAGATGCAAGAATTCTTTTTAATGAGCTTTCTCAGGATTTTTCTGACTGGGATAAGCGCAGCTCTTTCACGCGCTCCGGGTAACCCCAAAAACATATTGCCTACAACATTACCAAGTTTAGTATTGGCATCTTCAGGCAATATGTGAAGACGGTTGGGCACTGTGGCCCATTCCCGAAAGCCTATTAAATAAAGGCAGGTACAGCAATCAGATATCCCAGGTTTTATTCATTGATGCTATTGCATGATGTGCAGTAAGATCAAAAACACTGGGTACTATGCTGATATAGTTTGCCGCAAGTGCAACCTCATCGGTATCTGCACCTTTGTCCATATTTACAAAATTGCCTGCCATCCAGAAGTAAGGTCTTCCGTTCGGGTCGGTGCGCTGATCAAAGTCTTCCTGCCATTTGGCCCTGGCCTGGCGACATATTTTTATGCCTTTAATAGGTTCAGCGCTTTTTGCCGGGAAATTAACATTCAGGGCAACACCTTCAGGCATGCCGTTCTTTAGCACTTCGCGGGCAATATGCTTCAGGTGCTCGCCAATATGGCTGAAATCAGCATCAAGGCCGTATTCACAAAGTGAGAATCCGATAGCCGGAAAGCCTTCTATTGCACCTTCTATTGCGGCAGACATGGTTCCGCTGTAAAGAATGCTTATAGATGAATTGCTGCCGTGGTTAATGCCACTCACTATCAGGTCCGGATGACGATCTTTCAGCACATGGTGCTTGGCCAGCTTAACGCAATCTGCGGGGGTGCCGCTGCACTGGTATGCCAGTATGCCTTCGAAAATATCGCTTTTATCAAGCCTGAGTGTGTTGCCTATAGTAATTGCATGCCCCATGCCGCTCTGCGGACTGTCAGGTGCCACAACAACAACTTCTCCCAGCTCGCTCATAAGCTCAACCAGTTTCCTGATGCCGGGGGCAGTAATGCCGTCGTCGTTAGATATAAGTATAAGCGGGGTTTTACTTTTTGTCATTTTCTGTGGGTTTAGCCTGTGTAAGGCTGTTCATATATTGCGTAATTCGCAAAAGGTCTTCGCGATCAACATAGCTGATATCGCTGTCTTTTATAAAGCTCTTAATTTCTTGCTCATGCTCAGGCATGAGCGCATAAAGATCTTTGCGCCTGTTTTTGTAATGCTTCATTGCGCCATTAGCAGGCAGAAAGTAAAAGTCCAAAACCTGCCTTGGCCTCTGCGACATTACATTTCGCTGGCTGAAACTGTCGAATACAGGCACCATAACCATAGTGGTTGATTCCCGAACATAAAGGCTCAAAAGTGGGCCAACATATATTTGCTCAAAAAACCATGGTGTTCTGTAGCCTGAGTATTCGCTGAAAGGAACTGAGAAGAAGTGCCTGAAACTTCCTTCCTCACTATAAAGCACAAACTCATCTACCTGCCTTGCACTGTAGGTTCTTATTGTACTGCCTTCGGTCAGTTCTATGAGATTATCGGGCAGGTGAAGTGTAATATTGCCTTTTAGTGTATCTTCACCCCCGCGCAGAATTACCAATCCGCTTTGTATTTCGGGTTGCAACTGTGCCTTTACTGCCAGGCAACAGAAGAGGAATGTACAAAATAACACGGCAATCTTAAGCATTCTTAACTTATTGGTAGGCATCGTAAATATAAGGTAAAACCCTTATACCTTAAAAACGCCCTGAATTTGGGTATGGTATTTATGATCGAAGTATGATATGAATACGAATATTGTGCCTTTGCGGGATTAATTTTAAATGTGCCCTGCCCGGATTCCGGCATCTGTAGTTTATAAGCTTCTTACACGTATAAAATTGCCTTTCACATTTGCACATCCGGCCATTGTTTTACCCCTGAAGCGCAGGTTTTGCAACCTGTCTCTTACCGGTTTGGTTATTGGGAGCATAACGCCCGATTTTAAATACTTTATCCGGATGGAAGTAAAAAGCTTATACAGCCATACCGCGGTCGGACTTTTTTGGTTTGATTTACCAATGGGCATTTTATTGGCCTTTATTTATCACAATCTCGTTAGGAACTTTCTTCTGAATAATTTACCGAATTATATTTTTTTGCGTTTTGCCGGCTTCAGGACTTTCAACTGGAATGCTTATTTCCGTAAAAACCTGACGACTGTTTTACTTTCCCTTTTCATTGGCATAGTATCACATATTCTTTGGGACGGATTTACACATAAATCAGGGTTCATTTCAGACCTTTTTCCTTGGCTGAAAGCAACAATTTATCCTTTAGGTTACCTGTTACCTGTTTATAGATTACTACAGCACCTAAGCACAGTTGCAGGGATATTATATATTTATTTTTTTGTAAAGGCTTTACCTGCTGCAGATTGTGCACATAAAGTATCTTCCCCCTACTATTGGCCTGTAGTATTCGGAACAGCATCTGCCTTTTTTATAGCAGAGATGTTTGCACGGCATTGGCACGCAGCAGCAGGGAGCCTCATTGTTATTATTATTTCAGTGCTGATACTGGGCTTGTTGGCGGGACCGTTGTCAGCGAGGCTGAAAAGGCAATGGCAGACTGAATGAAACTATAAAATCGCGATATGACAAAATAGGGTAAATAATAATCGGCCTTAATATTTTGGGTGTTTTCCGGAGTTCTTTTGCATTCTGATTTTCAACACCTTCCACATATTTAATTTTAAATGTCCCCGATTCCGGCATCTATAAATTGCAAGCTTCTTACCTGCATAAAATCGCCTTTCACATTTGCACATCCGGTCATTGTTTTACCCTTGAGGCGCAGGTTTTGCAACCAGTCACTTACAGGTTTGGTTCCGGGAAGCGCTTGCCGAGAACTTTAAGAAAATGAAAGCTGAAGCCGGTCTTAAAACAGTAATCTCATTTTCGGTAGTTACCAGCAAGTGTATAGTTACACTTAAAGACCTGATTTGGAAAATGTTGCAGTAAGAGCCGGCGGCGTAATAAAGTGACGTAAATTAGGAAAGGTAAGTGAGCCGGGTAGGCTTTATTTAAGGCATTAAGCTTATTCAATCCATGTTCTGCGCGAGGAAACAATTTTCCAGCCTGAAGCTGTTTTCTTCAAAACAGTTTCGCCGCCTTCATAAACCATAGTGAAGGCAATTTTTGCATACTGCATATCTTTATCGAAAGTGATGGAGCCGCAATATGGGTATGAGTGCAATTGCCAATACCCGCCCCAATGACCATAATAGATTTTTATAAAACGCTCAAGAAACTTTTTCCGCTTTTCACTTTCACCCTGCGCTTGTGCCGGGTTCATTATACCGCCATCTCCTAAATTTGAATGCTCGTTCTGAAGGAAATCAGTTAATATTTTACGGTATTTTGAATTCAGGAATATTGCTTTTTTAACAGAGCCTGTATACCCTGGCCTGAAATTCATGATTGAGTCAATAAGCACTTCTTTACCATCTTCTGTGCTTAAATCAGTAAGTGTCTTGGTATGCAGTATTGATTTGATAAGATTAGTTTTATACGTGTCGACTGCCTTTAAACTGTCCTGCTTACGATTTTTACTAATGTTTTTAATAGTGTAATCGTCAGGGTCCGGGGGTAAATTTTGAAATTTCCCATGAGATTTATAAATGAAAATGTGATTTTGCACAAGCAGGTAATCAGCGTTTTTATAAATATCATTGCCAAACTCGCAACCTCCCAGGCTGCTTATATCTTCAGGTCTGTAAAAAGCCCTGAAAACCGCATATGCATTTTTTAAGGTATTGTTCAATTTGCTGAGTTCCTGTTCACTAACAGGTGGAATCTCTTTGCGCCAGTTTTCAAAAAAGGTCTTCAGTAATTTAGGATTGTTGTTTTTGTAAGCCTTTTCAAGAGTTTTGCGGGCAGGTTGGCATTTTGCCGAAAAAAGGGAAATTAAAAACAAGGCAGTCAGAATAGCTTTCATAAAATTAATGGTTTTGTTTACATAATTGAAAGACCAATTTATATTGGGAAAGGATGTCCGGTTGATTAAATCTGAGCGCTAATTTTTGTTGTTTACAATAGAAACCAAGTTTATCCTGCTTATGATATCCGGAATTAGTCAGCCACAAAAAAAGCCGGGAATTACCCGGCTTTCACAAAATGTTATGCTTAAGCTATACCTTAAGCAATTTGCCTTGGAGATACCTAGGCTACTTTATCCTGGAAAACTGCATCTGTGCTGCCTTCAGTGGTGTCGGCAACAACGTTGTTGGCAGGGCCTTCGCCATTTTCAAAACGGTAAGGGCTTATGCGGTTGTGGAATTGTTCATCGGCAATATCAATCATGCCGAAGCCTTTGCTGCAAAGCTCGCCAATGCCGCAATCAAAAATAAAGCGGTGAACATCAGGCGCTGCGTAAAGGGTGAATGGGAAGGTGTATCCGCGCACTTCAATTTTTTCATCGTTGTCATCAAAGGCGGCGTAAATGCGGGCGAACTTCTTTTCTTCCAGGCGAATTTTGTCGAGATAGCTTTTATCAGGAACAATCTGGAAACGGAAGTAAGAGGCAATTTGCTCAGCCGAATAAGTACCAAGCGCTTCCATGCGGTTCATGGTGCACTCGTACAATAAATCGCTGAACTGGTCGGTTTCAGGGCTTATGAAGCGTTTCGCATCTATTTCGCGCTGGTTATTGGCAAGCAGCACTATAGGCGAAATACAAACATATTTAACTTCTTCTTTGAAGAAGGGGTGTTCTTCTTTTACCACGCTTTCAGGGCTTAGCAAAAGCTGCCCTACCTGAACTTCGCTTAATCGAAAAAGGTTAACAAGAAAATAATCAACAAACTTCACATCGGGACTGCTTAACACCAGCGTAATTTTACTGGAGTAGAAACACAATCCGGCGTGGGTAACCTTCGTTTGACCTTTAAGGCCGCTGAAATTACAAAGTTCGTAATTGATAAACTTGTTGCCTCCCTGGCTTAAAACATCGTTAATAAGTTGGGTCAGCAGGTGCTGGTGGTGAAAAGGAACAATGGCTCCTTTGTTGCGGAGTGAAAAAACTATTCTTACTCTCATATTTTTCGGGCTCGGAAGAGACTTAAAAAGGGATTATGGTTAGGACAAAGATTTTTCTGGGGTTCTGCGGTGTAACACAAAAACGGGTAAGGTTCGAGAGGTACGCGTCAGAGAAGTTGTAATCCGCGAATTTGGTGATTTTCATGCTTATAGCCAAATTATAGATCCTCAATTTTCCTGACTAATTTTGTGCCATGCCAATATTTCGCTTTTGCGGGCGTTTACGAGCCATTATTTATTTAACGGTTTTACCGCTTGCGGCCCTGCTTTATGCCTGCATGCCCGGCGATTGTGTACCCGGCAGAACGCCAAGGCTCGAAATTGCCCTCATCAGTGATTTTCCAAATAACCAACCCTCTGTAAGGTACCAGGTAGATACGGCATATAAAGGCGTTTATGTAATTGGCCATGAAACAGGTACAAAAAAAGACAGCGTGCCCGGTTATATACAAAACAACCATTGGTTTTTGCCCCTTAATGCTTACGACAGCACGGTAGGCTTTGTGTTTTTGGCGGGCATTATTAAAGACAAGCTGTTACAGGTGCAGTACCGTGATACCCTGATTGTTAAATATACACCTCAACGCTATTTCGAATCTGAAGAATGCGGTTTCAGGGTGAGGTTTAATAACCTGCGCGTTGCTAAACACACTTTTAGCGATACAGCAATTGTAAACCATGTTGTTGATTCAACGCAAAGACTTAATATTAACCTTTACACTGTAAGGGGAGTTGCCCCCTGATTGCATGCGCCTGAAAGCCCTTTTTGTTATGTTGTTTATAAGCCTTTCGGGCTTGCAGGCTGCCTTTGCACAAAACGCTAAGTTCGATTCTGTTCGAACTTCGGCAGTAGGCATAGGGTATGATTTAAGCCGGCTTTACCAAACCATTATAACCCCGTCTGACCGCCGCTTCGAAATTATGGCGGATTGGAACCTGAATAAGAATTTTTTCGTAGCTGAATATGGCCGGGCAACCGATACCCGGCATTCTGCTTATTATAATTATTTCAGTAACGGCAGCTATTTGCGCCTGGGCTACGAGAGAAATTATATGATTAATACCGACGATGTTTTTTTTGTAGGCGCCAGGTATGCTTTCAGCAATTACAAATACCATGCTTACGATGCCCGTTTAAACAATGACCCTGACGGACTAGCATTTTTTGGGAACGACGGCAAAGTGCCTGATGCAGAACACAGCATTCATGCCGAATGGCTCGAATTGGTTTCAGGACTTAAAGTAAAAATGTATGGCCCTGTTTACCTGGGATTTACAGTGAGGGGAAAGCTTAAAATTGATGAAAGTGATAACGGTGAAATGCGCTCCCTTTATATTCCGGGCTTCGGAAAAGCTGCCGGTTCAGCCGGTGTTGGCTTTAATTATTATATAATGATTCGCATACCCTACAGCAGGAAAATTGTTAAGCCTGAGCCATTAAAATCAGAAGCGCCGGTCCGCAGAACAAGCGCGCCTGCAGGCGGGAATTAGTATCTTTCGGTATTGATTTTGTATTATCTTTTTGGAACAGGGAACAGTTGAAGGCCTTTGTTCCTTAGATTTGCATTATGGCTGCTGAATTCATAAAAATATATCCCCAGAATCCTGATATTCGGCGTATTGAGCAGGTTGTTAAAACCCTGCTCGACGGCGGAATAATTATTTACCCTACCGATACCGTTTACGGCATGGGCTGCGATATTAACAATGCCAAGGCCATTGAACGCATAGCACGCATTAAAGGAATAAAACCCGATAAAGCCAATTTTGCATTTATTGTATATGACCTGAGCCATCTTTCGGAATACGCGAAAAGTGTGAGCACACCCATTTTTAAACTCATGAAAAAGGCATTGCCGGGCCCTTTTACCTTTATTTTAGAGGCAAGCAGCAAGGTACCTAAGCTTATGAATTTCAATAAGAAAGACGTTGGTATTCGTATTCCAGATCACAGCATTCCGCGTTGCATAGTTAAAGAATTAGGCCGTCCCATTGTAACTACCTCAATCCGCGACGATGATGATGTAATTGAATACAGCACAGACCCTGAGCTGATTTTCGAAAAATACCGCAACCTTGTGGATATTGTAATAGACGGCGGCTATGGCAATAATGTGGCTTCAACCATAGTAGATTGTACCGGCGATGAATTTGTAATTGTACGCGAAGGTATGGGTGATATTAACGAGTTTTTATAGGTTACCGGCTAATTTCCTTTATCGCGCTGTAATTATTCAGAGCAAGTAGCCTGAATCTGATTGAATCGGCCTGCATGCAAATCAGTAGGCACAACCGGCCTTTATCATTTCTCTGAGCTTTGCATATTTGATTACCGGGTATAATGCCGAGCATAATGCCCAAATAAAGCCGGGGTAACCATCGAGTATAAGCCCTTTGCCAAAATACAGGGCCAGGAAAGAAAAAGGAAATCTTACAAAAATATACAGGCGGCTTACCTGCTTGTTTTTTTTATAGAGCTCGGCAGCAGCGCGACTGGTATAATTGTTAAATTTTTGGAAATAATCATGCAGGTTCCTGTAGCTGAAGTGCAGCATTCTGCCATTTAGGTCGCCAATTTTGCCGGCTGTTATTACTTCCTCATGCACATCGGCAAGGTTATAATTTGCCTGTCGCCTATCAAAAAACCTGACAAATGTTCGCCCGTATTCACCACCGAAGCGCATGTGGTGCCCCATAAAAATGAAATGACGAGGTATGCGGTAGGCAGGGCAATCCAGGTTTTCGCTTTTGAGCATATACTGTATCTCTGCAGCAAGTTCGGCAGAAACCTCTTCATCGGCGTCAATAGCTAATACCCAGTTGTGAGAGGCAGCATTTACTGCAAAATGTTTTTGATCGCCAAAACCTGTAAAACGCCTTTGCAGGAATCTCACACCGGCTGAAAGGCAAATTTGTGCCGTCTGATCGGTGCTGTTAGAATCAACAACAAGTATTTCGTCGGCCCATGAAACGGAGGCAAGAAGTCGCGGCAGGTTATGCTCTTCGTTATGCGTAATAATAACCACGCTCAGCGGCTCCATAATTGGTCTGTTTCAGTTCCTGATCAAGCCTGATCAATATTAGCATGGCAGGGTATAATTAACCTGCCATGCTTTAAAATTATATTTCAACCGGCAAGGGTCTGTATTCTTTTACTGTATCAATAAAGCAGCGCACCGCATCAGGATGAATATCAGGATATATGCCGTGCCCAAGGTTGGCAATGTATGCTTTAGGGCCAAAGGCATCGAGCATGTTTTTGGTTTCCTGCCTTATGGTATTGAAGCTGCCGTACAGAACACATGGGTCAAGATTTCCCTGCAAAGTTTTCCCGGGGCCTATAATAGCCCTCGATTCTTCAGCATCCATATTCCAATCAAGACCGATTACCCGGCAAGGCAGGGCTGCCAAATCTTTACGGGCAAAGAAAGCGCCTTTGGCAAATACAGTTACCGGAACTTCGGAAATAGCCTCGCAAATAGCTTTTATATACGGTATGCTGAATGTGCGGTATTGCTCCGGTGATAAAATTCCGGCCCATGAATCAAAGATTTGGATCAGGTCGGCACCGGCGGCTACCTGCGCTTTCAGGTAAGCAATGGTGCTCAGCGTAATTTTATTGAGCAGCTTATGGCTGAGTTCAGGATCGGCATAAAGCATTTTTTTTGCAGTGCTGAAGGTTTTACTTCCTCCCCCTTCGGTCATATAGCTGAAGATGGTCCATGGTGCGCCTGCGAAGCCAATTAATGGAACACGCCCGTTCAGGTCGCGTTTTACTAGCTTTATTGCGTCGGTTACATAGCCAAGATCGGCTTCTGCGTCTGCAATTCGGAGCTTATCAACATCGCCGGCTTTTTTAATTATTTCAGCAAAGGCGGGTCCTTTTTTCTCTTCCATGGTATAGCTGAGGCCCATGGCTTCTGGTATTACCAGGATATCGCTGAATATAATGGCAGCATCCACGCCCAAAATATCGACAGGCTGAATGGTTACCTCAGCTGCGAGTTCGGGATTGGTAACCAATTCCTTAAATCCGCGTGCCTGTTCACGGACCGCCCTGTACTCGGGCAATATTCTTCCGGCTTGGCGCATAAGCCAAACCGGTATTCTCTCGGTTTCCTGTCCGGCAGCGGCGCGGAGCAGCAGATCGTTTTGCAATTGCATGCCGCAAAGGTAAGAAAACGGAATTTCGGAATACGAATATTGTACCTAATCCCGGCTTAATTTGAAGTTTAAGCTCAAAAATACATTAGCCTGCTATTCCCAAAGAGGGTAATGCTCCAGCTCAGCCTTTTCGCCAAAAAATATTTGGGTGCTTTCAGCAAAGGAACGTGTGTAATCAGATACAAAAAAACGCTTAGTTCCCATTCCTTTTTCATTCAGGATTCCCAGTTTAGATAATTCGGCTGCCATAGCTTTTCCGGCCAGGTCGGAACTGTCTATAACTGCAACCCTTCCTTTATAATACTCTTCAATTTCTTTGCTTATTAAGGGGTAGTGGGTACAGCCCAGGATTAAAGCTTCAATACCGTTTAATACAGGCGAATCCAGGTATTCATGGATTACGTTATGGCTGATATTATTATTAAAAAAACCCTCTTCTATCATAGGAGCCAGCAGGGGAGTAGCCAATGAGCTCAGCTGGATTTCCAAATCAAGCGCGTTCAGCTTTTTAAGGTAAACATTACTCTGAACTGTCTGCCTGGTACCAATCAACCCTATTTTTTTACCGGCATAATTGGTTTTTATAAAATCAACCACGGGATCTATAACATTCAGCACAATTGCTTTGCTGCCGGCATATTCCTTTACCAGCTCAAATGCAGCAGCTGAAGCTGAATTACATGCAATAAGTATAGCTTTCACAGGCTGCCTTAACAATACCTCCGATATTTTTACGCTATATGCCTGTATGGCTGCCGTACTTTTGTCTCCGTAAGGCAGGTGTGCTGTGTCGCCAAAATATATGAAGTCTTCATTGGGTAAAACTTTGCTTAGTGCGCGTGCTACAGTGAGGCCGCCAATGCCGCTGTCGTAAATCCCGATTGGGTGTAAAGAGGTTGCTCCCGGGGGCTGATTCATAATTTTGGCCTTTGGTAATTTGGTAGAAAGAAGGTGTCCGTTTGCGGCTTAAGCGCCAAGGCAAATGCCTAATCGGATACGTTTAGTACAAATTTTTGCGTTTTAGACGGCAATTTGAAGAAAATCATCAAAACATGATTGAAATATTACTTGTGTTTCCTCCAAACATTCTAAGTTTGCAGTCCTGCCTGAAAAAGGGAGAAGAAACAAAACCCAATGACTCACCCGATACCCGATGAAACGCTGAGGCTGATAGAAGCCATGGACAGCAAAATTGGCGAATTTATGCAGCGTCGGGCCGATGTGGTGAATCGGCTTATAGCCGAAACAGCCTACCTGAAAGCAGGCGACGAAGTGGAAATTTTCGATGGCGTACATTTCCTGTTTACCGGCGTGGTAGTACAGCCCCTTTTCGTTAAGCGACAAGGTGTTATATCTTATCGTATCCGTAAACCGGACGGTACAATTTTTACCAATGAAACATACAGGATAGAACGCGTGACAAACAGTCGCGAGGTTTAAGACTATGCCAAAGTCAAATTTTATTATTTTTGCAATATGTTGAAAAAGTATGGCAAGGGCGTAAACAAGCTTCGGAAAACCGCTGTTTTTAAGAATTCCGTTTGGAGCATTGCCGAAGTATTAATTTTTCCGGTACTCATGTTTGTTGCCACTCCTGTTTTTTTACATAGGTTAGGACCCGAAAATTATGGCATTTGGGCAGTGGTAAATATTATTATTGCAGGTATGAGTGTTTTGAATGTTGGCATGGCCGATGCAACAATTCGGTTCGTATCAAAATACCGAGGGCTTGACGATAAAGTAAAGGTTGCGAAAGTTGTAAATACTACCTATTCGGTTTACATGATTCTTGCCTGCATTGCTGCTGTCATTGGCTGGGGAATAACTGTTGGCATAGAAAATTTCCAATATGACTTTATTGATTACGCTTCAAGGAATTTTAATCTGAAATATAAAATCAGGGAAGACCATATGGCCACCATAATTCCGGCTTTAAAAATAGCATCGGTAACTTTTGGTTTAAGGTTTGTGGAACAAATATTTCTTGCCGTTTTTAAAGGGTTTGAGCGATATGATTTTGCAAGCCAAATGGGTATTGTTTCAAAACTGCTTATCTTAGTTTTAAACCTGGTTTGGGTACTCACAGGTCATGGGTTAATTTATATTTTAAGCAGTTCGGCAATTGTAACCTTAATTACGGTATCTATTGAGTCACTGGTTATTAAAAGATTTTTACCGGGTTTTGGAATAATTCCCATGATCGATAAGGCAACTTTCCGGGAGGTTTCCGGGTATAGTGTTTACGGCTGGCTGCAATCAGTATTGAGTATATTTTCCCGCCAATCAGATAAGCTGGTGGTAACATTTATTGGCGGTTTTACAGTTGTAGCCTACTATACAACTGCTTTTAATGTGATGAGCCAAATTCATGCATTGTTTGTAGCTGCCACATCCTGGGTTTTTCCTGCTGTATCCAGGAAACAGGAGAAAAATGAAGATTTGGCAAGATTTTACTATTCAATGCAGGTTTTAATTTCAGGCGGCGGACTCTTTGGTATAATTTCTCTTTATTTAATCAGAGAATTCTTTCTTACAGCATGGCTGGGCCCTGTTGATTACAGGAAAACAGTGCCATATATGGAAGCATTTATGTGCTATGGTACTATGATTGTGGGCACTATTGTCCCATACTTTTTCATTAATGGTAGTGGTAAAATTAAAATAACTTCTAAGTTTACAGTAATCATGTTGTTTATCCAGACTGCAACAATGATTATTATGTTCAGGTTTTTAGGTACTATTGGCTTAGCTTGGGCATTGGTAGTTACGAACATAATTGTACAGCCTTTTTTCTATGCAATTCTTAGTAAATCAGTCCTAAAAGAAAAAAGCCTTTTCCCCGCCGTACTTTTCCCGCTGCCGGCCCTTTTCTTTATTGGCTTCTGCCTGACCAATGTTATTTGGCTTGAGGCCTTATTCTTCATGGCAATACCGGTCAGCTTTAAATATATATACTTTAATAAGGCCGATTTAAAAGCTTCTTTAAGCTTTTTAAAGCACTAAGCCTTATTTTAAAAAGGTATCAGCCCTTATTCATAACAATAGATACGTTTTATTGTTATTCTGGTAATCAGGAATAATTTATTCTCTAAATATGGACATTATAGAAGCGCTTAACTGGCGTTACGCAAGTAAAAAAATGAACGGGCAAAAGGTGCCTGCAGAAAAAATTGAACGCATTTTGGAAGCAATCAGGCTTGCCCCTTCAGCAAACGGTATACAACCCTATACAGTTTTGGTAGTTGAAGACAGGGAACTTCTCGATAAAATTCAGCCGATAGCCAATAACCAGGTTCAGATTACCCAATGTAGCGCTTTGCTGATTTTTGCCGCATGGAAGACTACTTTGCCTGAACAGGTTCAGGAATTTATTTCTCACATGGCTTCAGAACGCAATGTTGAAGAATCAACTTATGATTTTATGAAAGAAAGGTTGTTGGCCGGCGCAGCAAATCAGCCGGCAGAAGCACAATTCAACCACAATGCCAGGCAGGCATTTATTGCATTGGGTACAGCATTGGTTGCAGCTGCCGCCGAAAAGGTGGATGCTACCCCTATGGGTGGTTTTAAAGCCAACGATTTGGATGAGCTTCTTGGCCTTAAAGAAAAGAACCTGGGCAGCGTAGCCATAATGCCGCTTGGCTACAGGGATGAAGCTAATGACTTTCTTTTGAAGCAGAAGAAAGTTCGGAGGCATTCAGATAAAATGTTTATCAGACTTTAGCCTGTTTGATTACAGGATTACCTTTCCCGGACCCAAAGTCCGGGATTTTTTTTATACCCTGAATTTTGAAGGTCTGATAACGTAGCTGAAGAAATTATGGCCCTTAAAAGAAAACTGCGGCAGAAGGGAATCTGCCGCAGTTATTTCTTAAGATGAAAAAGTTATAACAAAATGAACTGCCGGACTTGCAACAGCGCAGGGTTACGGACCTGTGCCATTGATGCCGACGGAATTAGATTATCCGACGGAGGCGAAAAGAACCGTTGTTACGGGAGCATCAGGGCCGTCTGCCCCGGACTTTTATCTTTTATATTTAGCAGACACTGCTTTCCTGAAAAAGGTTGCCCGGCCACAAGGAAATAATGAAAATAATTTTCCTGGTCCTATTAATAAACGGCACTCAGTATATTTGCCGACTAAATCACATTTAATATGAGCCTGAAAGAAACCATTGATGCCGATATTAAGAAGGCAATGCTGGCAAAGGAAAAAGATGCACTGAGAGCACTCAGGGCTATTAAAAGCCTTATTTTATTAGAAGAAACAAAAGAAGGAGCAGGCGGTTCATTAAGCCCGGATGCTGAAATGAAGCTGCTTACCCGAGCTGCAAAGCAACGCCGGGAATCTTCCGAAATATTTAAGACCCAGGGAAGGGAAGATTTAGCTGAAACCGAACAGGCCGAACTCAGCATCATTGAAAACTACCTTCCAAAGCAATTAACTGATGCAGAGCTAACTGACAAGGTAAAGGCCATTGCTGAGCGTGTTGGAGCAAAAAGTCCTGCTGATATGGGTAAAGTAATGGGAGTTGCTTCAAAGGAACTTGCAGGGCTGGCCGACGGAAAAGCTGTCAGCGAAACCGTAAAAAGAATATTGGCCGGCGGTTAAAAATACCGTTATACAGCGTTATACAGGTTTAATACTTGTTTGTACTCAGAGCTATACCCTTGTTAATCAATTGGTATAGCTTTGTTTTTTTACCCTGGAGTATCTTGTATCTGAAGCTTGAACAGGAAAAGCAGGAGTCGAATGATCAAAATCAAACATTATAAAATTACCAGGCCCTTTAAAATAAACTTGGGACTGCAACAAGGCTGCAACCCCAAGAACTTTCAACCAGCTATGGATGAAACCGGATCCATCTTACAAACCCGATTTCTTATACAAATGTATGGTTAAATATAGTTACCCAACTTTTATATTATATGAAACAGCCAATTTTTTCGACAAACAATGCATTTTTATCGTTTTAAATTCTTGAACAGCTAAAACTCAGTGTTTAGTTTTCCTATAATGAACTTTGCATCGGTTTAAACCCTAGTTGGAATAATAATATAAATTTAAATATTTAATAATCAGTTATTTGCCTATTTGTATGAGGCGGTTTGATCTATTTTTTTTAATATTGCTTATAATTATTTACCTGCTTCACTCCTTCTTACCAATGGTTAAAATTTACTTATCAAGACTTTTTGCCTTAACGCTCCTTTTATGCACCGGTTTTGGTGCTGTTGCACAAAGGCGTACTCATACCTGCGGAACAGATCCGGCTTTTAAGAAAGCACTGGAAGCGAATCCGGGTTTGCAGCAAAGCAGGAACAGGCTTGCCGATTTTACACGGGAATATACGCAACGTAAAAACGTTGCTGTAACCAATTATACCATCCCGGTTGTGGTGCACATTATTCACAATTTCGGTCCTGAGAATATTCCATTAGCCAATGTAAATGATGCAATCAGCATATTGAACCAGGATTTCAATTTGTTGAACACCGACCGCAATGATGTTATTCCTGCTTTCAGCGGAATACGCGGAAGTATTGGCATAACTTTTAAGCTGGCAACCATTGACCCGAACGGAAACTTTACCAACGGGGTAACTTATACCGTTTCGTCCAATACAACTACGGCTGATGAAAATATTAAATATGAAGTTCCTGATTATTGGGACCCGCAAAAATACCTGAATATTTATGTTACCAACAGGGTATATGTAGGCACAACTGCTGTAGGCGGTTACGCCTATTACCCTGCAGATTGGCCAACCGGCGACCGTTCAGATGGTATTCTCATTAATTATTACCAATTCGGAAGCATACCTTCGGGTGGTGACGATTTTGCAAAGCGCTCATTAACACATGAATGCGGCCATTATTTTAACCTGGCCCATACATTCGGAAACTCAAACGGCGTGGGCGATGCAGCAAACTGCGATCCTCCGGGTGATGATGTAGATGACACACCTCCCACTATCGGTATATTATATGATTGTAATACTGCATTCCGTAGCTGCAACAATGTTTTGGCTAACACTCAAAACTATATGGATTATGGTGGTTGCTCAAGAATGTTCACCATTGGCCAAACACAGCGTATGGATGCCGCTCTTAACAGCACTGTAGGCGGACGCAGCAATCTTTGGTCTTCAGGTAACCTATGTGAGGTGCTTTCCTATGTACAGCCAAGCCCGGTAGTAACCGCCGGCGGCCCCACAATTCTTTGTACCGGGGGGGCAGTAGCCCTAAGCGCACCGGCTGCACCAACCTCCCCTTCCGGACATACATATACATATCAGTGGTATAAAGATAATCTGACCATTTCGGGGGCTGTTTCAAGGGTATTATCAGTTTCTTCTCCCGGTTCTTATGATTTCCGAATTTCTGAAGCAAACTGTACTTCATTTGCAATTGCACCGGTTGTTGTTACTGTTTTAACCTCGCTCCCCACTCCAACTATTACCACTAACGGAACCACTGCTATATGTAATGGTAATTCAGTAACCTTAAGCGGGCCGGACGGGTACTCTTACCTTTGGAGCAACGGGGCAACAACGCAGAGCATAACTGTGGCCTCTCCCGGCAGTTTTACTTTAAGAACAGTATCCGGTAACTGTACATCTACAGCTTCGGCACCTGTAGCTGTAACAATCAGCACTTTGAGTGTTGCTTCGTCTGCAGGAACAAGTATTTGCAGCGGTACCACGCTTTCAACAACTGCTCCTTCCGCACCTGCGTATGTGTTAACAGGAACAGACGATTACCTTGCTGACCCGATGCAATACCCTAATGCATTAGGCCTATACTATGGCGGCAGCAAGCAGCAATTCCTGTATACCAAGGCTGAATTAGCTGCTTTAGGAATCAGCGGCAGCGGATATATTAAAGGTATAATGCTTGTCGGGCAGGGACAGCTGGGTATTCCTTTCTTAAATTACAGGGTTAGAATGGGGCAAACATCACTTACCGACATGACCACCTCCTTCATCAGCACCGGCATGACAAGGGTTTACGGGCCGACAACCCTTACCCCTATCATTGGAGAAAATTACCTGAATTTCGGAGGGGCGGGCTTTTTATGGGATGGTGTTTCAAACCTTGTGGTTGAAATAGCTTCCTCAAATAACCTGGTTGGCACATCAATTATGACCACCCAAAGTCCGCTTACGATAACAACCAATACCTCCGGCCTGTATTACCGCCAGGATTCGCAGGATACGACTATAATTTACCCTATAACGTCGGGTACAATTTCCAGTTACAGGCCTAACCTTGGTTTTATTAAAGGGTACTCTTATTCTTGGTCTCCTACAACCAACCTGAGCAGCTCTACAGTTGCTAACCCTGTTATAACTAACCTCACTGCTTCAAGAACATATACGGTTACAGCTTACGGTGCCGGACCTTGCTCTCTGTCCACTTCAATTCTGCTGACCAAAGTTACACAACCTACAGCACCTGTTGTTACATCGCCAAACGGACTGGCCATTTGTCCGGGAACCGGTTCTGTATCGTTGCAGGGGCCTGCAGGATACACGGTTTACGATTGGAGCAACGGACAAGCTACCCAAAATATAACTGTAGCAACAGCAGGCACTTATAGCCTCAGGGTCGCTAACGGTTCATGTTATGGTCCGTTCAATACAGGGCTTACGGTAACTAAGCCTTTTGTAAACGCAGTTCGTATTACAACTCCTGATACATCTGTTTGCGCAGGGGCTTCAGGTACATTTAAACTGCATACAGTTGCAGAATCAGGGGCAGTCTATAGTTGGGCAGGCCCCTCAGGCTTTTCAAGCAATGCCCAGGAACCACAGGTAACAGCGGCTTCGGCAAGCGGGAATTATATATTGACAATAACTAAAGGCGGCTGTACTTTTAAAGACACTGTAGCCTTTATGGTAACTACATTACCTGTTCAGCCTACAATAACCGTAACCGGTTCACCTGTTATTTGCGGTGCCGGCTCTGTTACCCTTACTTCATCATCAACTACAGGTAATATTTGGAGCAACGGCTCTACCTCAAGGAGTATTACTGTAAGTTCAGCAGGTAATTACACCGTTAAAACGGTTTCAGGAGGTTGTACAAGTTCAAGCTCTGTAATCACATCTGTAACTACAGGAGTTACCCCATCTACACCTATATTAACAGTTTCCGGAAGCAGCAGCATTTGCGCCGGTTCTTCTGTAACACTTACATCATCTGCAGTTAGCGGAAATGTTTGGGGTACGGGTGAAACCACACAATCTGTTACCGTGAATAACGTAACAAGTGCGGCAGATCTGGCAGCTTATACAGTTCGTGTAGTTTCGGGAAGTTGTACTAGCAATGCATCTGCAACTGCTGCGGTAACGGTTACGCCTACCCCTGCAAAGCCAAATCTTACAGCTACAGGTCCCCTTAATTTTTGCTCCGGCTCCGCTGCAATTCTTACTTCATCGGCAGTATCAGGTAATTTGTGGAGCACCGGTGAAACCACGCAAAGCATTACAGTTAATTCCTCAGGCTCTTATTTTGTAAGGGCAGTTAACGGAAGCTGCACCGGTTCTGTTTCTGACCCTGTAACAGTAACTGTAAACCCATTACCTGCTCAGCCTACAGTGTCAGCATCGGGCAGCCTTAATTTTTGCGAAGGAAGCAATGTTGTGCTTAGCTCATCGGCAATCAGCGGTAATATTTGGAGCACCGGTGAAACAACACAAAGTATCACTGTTTCATCTGCCGGTAACTATACTGTAAAATCAGTTTTAAACGGATGTACAAGCGCAGTCTCACAGGCTGCATCGGTGAGCGTGGGTACTGTTCCGGCAAGACCGAATGTATCTGCTTCCGGGGCTTTAACCTTCTGTGCGGGTAATAATGTGGTTTTAAGTTCATCGGCTGTGGGAGGTAATCTTTGGAGCACAGGTGAAACTGCCCAAAGTATTACAATTACTGCATCGGGTGTTTACACAGTTAGGGTAATAAACGGCAACTGCACAAGCCAGGCTTCAGCGGCGTCAACCGTTACAGTTAACTCCGTAGCTGCTCAGCCTGTAATTTCATCAGGAGGACCATTAACCTTTTGCCAGGGGGCATCGGTTACACTCAGCTCTTCTTCAGTGAGCGGAAACCTTTGGAGCACCGGCGAAACTAGCCAAAGCATAATAACATCGGTTCCGGGAACCTACACAGTTCGTGTAATTACAGGTACCTGTACAAGTGCCGTTTCAGGTGCGGCAGCAGTAACTGTAAATCCGGTTGCTTCAAAACCAATAATTAATACTTCAGGTTCACTGAGCTTGTGTACGGGCAGTTCTGTTACGCTTAACTCATCTTCGGCAAGCGGTAACTTATGGAGTACAGGTGAAACCACTCAAAGCATTACAGTGGGAACTACAGGCTCTTATAACGTTCGTGTTGTAACCGGCTCCTGTACGAGCGAGGTTTCAGATGCCTCTGATGTGGTTGTAAACCCCATTCCGCCGGCTCCTTCAATAAGCGCTTCAGGTTCACAAATTTTTTGCGAGGGTGGCAGCGTCACACTTTCTTCAAATGCCGCAAGCGGGAATTTATGGAGCGACGGCTCAATAGGCCAAACTCTAAACGTAACAGCTTCAGGAACATATACTGTTCGCCAGGTAGTTGCAGGCTGTACAAGCAGCCCGAGTATCGGAATAGTTGTTAACGTAAGACCCAAACCTGCCACACCAACCATTACCACATCTGGTAATACGGTTATTTGTGAGGGCGCAACGCTTACATTAACTTCCTTGGTTACAACAGGCAACCTTTGGAATTCGGGTGAAACTACGCAAAGTATAACTGTAAGCGCAGCCGGCAGCTATAATTTACGAAACATAGCAAATGGCTGTACAAGTGATGCCAGTGTGCCTGTGGTAGTTACAGTAAACCCAAGCCCGCCGGCGCCTACTATTACAGCATCAGGTTCATTGGCCTTCTGCGAAGGCGGCAGTGTAACTTTAACGTCTTCGGCTGCTACAGGTAATGTTTGGAGCAATGGTTTAACTACCGGTTCAATTACAGTTACCGCCTCAGGTACCTATTCAGTTCGCGTGGCAGACTTATGTATCGGTGCTTTAAGCGCCCCGATAAGTGTAACTGTAACGCCAACACCTGTTACGCCTTCAATCAGCCTCAGTGGTTCTGCTTCAATTTGCCCCGGCGACAGTGTTACCCTGGTATCATCTGCTGCAACCGGCAATACATGGAGCAACGGAGCAACATCATCAAGCATAGTTGTTAAGGCGGCCGGAACCTATTCTGTATCATGGGTAAATGCAGGCTGTACCAGCCTGGTATCGGCAGCAACTGCGGTTACTATGAATCCTAAACCCGGTGCGCCTAATCTTGTATATACAGGCTCAGATTTACAAACCGACAGTGCAGGTGTGTTATACCGTTGGTTTATCAACGGGCTTAATACATTTACAGGGGTGAATGCAAACCTGACTCCTAATACTTCAGGCAGATATGCAGTCAGTGTAAGAAACAGTTTCGGATGCTGGTCAGATTCTTCTGCCGGCGTACAGGTTATATTGGGCATTGCAGGTAATAAAAATGCCGGTATATTAAACCTGTTTCCAAACCCTGCCGGAACCGAGTTTGTAATTACGGGTCTTCAAAAACCTGAGACCGTTATACTGTTCGACAACCTGGGCCGCAAAGTAATGCAAACTGAGTCAGTACCCGGTAAAGCCCTAAATGTATCGGAATTGCCTAACGGACTTTATTACGTTGTTGTTCAGGGCAGGCGATTAAAGCTGGTTAAAAATTAACCGGCGCAGACCTCATGTCTGAGTTCTTAACTCAAAGCGGCCCGAATCAGGGCCGTTTTGAGTTAAGAACCTGGCTGTATTTAAGATAAATTTTAAACCCGGAAAACAGGCTGTTTCAATCTGTAATGCGGATAATACAACCACTCACCTTTTTTTTCCTATTTTTGCGCCTGCAACGGCTTAGGCCGTCGGCAACGGCACTGCCTGATGATACACAAAATTACCCCCGAAAACATTACCCTACAGGACCTTGACCTGCTGCACCGCAGCGTAAGCTCCCTTGAATTCGACCCTGTTGTTTTACAAAGAACCGAAGAATGCCGCCTGTTTACAGAAGAAAAAATTCTGAGGGGCCAAAATTCCGTTTACGGAATAAATACCGGTTTTGGTTCTCTTTGTAAAATCAGGATTCCTTTTGAAGATCAAACCCTGCTTCAGCAAAACCTTGTTCGCAGCCATGCCTGCGGTACTGGGAATACTCTGAGCGAGGAGGTGGTGAGGCTGATGCTGATCCTGAAAATTTATTCGCTTGCGCAGGGGCACAGCGGTATTCGCACAGTAGTATTGCAACGCCTCGCTGATTTTGTAAATGCAGGCGTTACACCTGTTGTTTATGAGCAGGGCAGCTTAGGCGCAAGCGGAGACCTGATTCCTTTGGCACACCTGAGCCTCCCGATTATGGGCGAAGGTGAAGTTATGTTCGAAGGGAAAGTGATGCCGGGCTCTAACCTTCATGATAAGTTTGGCTGGGAACCCATTCAGCTGGAAGCAAAGGAAGGTCTTGCTTTGCTGAACGGAACCCAATTTATGCAGGCTTTAGGCGTCTGGTGCATTTTGCAAAGCCATCGCCTTTACGAAATGTTCAGCATTTCTGCTGCGTTAAGTGTTGAAGGCTGGTCTGCATGCCCTGATCCTTTTCACGCCCTTATTCATAAAGTAAGGCCGCATGCGGGTCAAATTAAATCGGCGGCGCTCATGCTGCAATTGCTTCAGGGAAGTGAAATACTGGTTTCAGAAGATAAAAACGTACAGGACCCATATTCATTCCGCTGTATTCCGCAGGTACATGGCGCATCCTGGGATACTATTCAATATGTTACCGGGGTTTTCCTTACCGAGGTAAATTCGGTTACAGATAACCCGCTCATATTTCCGCAGGAAGAGTTGGTGCTCAGCGGTGGCAACTTCCATGGCCAGCCCCTAGCCCTTACACTTGACTTTCTTGCTATTGCCATGGCAGAGATGGGCAGCATTTCAGAAAGGCGCATATACCGCCTGCTAAGCGGGCAACGTGGGCTCCCTGAATTTCTGACTTCGGGTTCAGGTTTAAATTCCGGGCTTATGATTCCGCAGTATATGGCAGCATCGCTTGTAAGTCAAAACCGGCAGTTTTGCACCCCTGCATCTGCCGACAGCATGGAAAGCAGCAACGGGCAGGAAGATCATGTAAGCATGGGAGCCAATGCTGCCATTAAAATGTGCCGTATAATTTATAATCTTGAACGTATATTAGCCGTTGAGATAATGACTGCCGCACAGGCTATAGAATTTCGCCGGCCCTTGCGAAGCTCGGAATTTATTGAAAGCTTTATTTCAAGCTACAGGCAACAAGTTCCTAAACTTGAAAACGACCGCCTTCTGCACCACGATATTGAAAAAACTCTGTACTTCATTCATAATTTTAAACCCGGTTTTAACCCCCTTGGGCACATTTGAAAAGAATTAGCCTGTTTTTTTTACTGTTTTTATCGCTGCCTGTAATACTGAAGGCGCAGCGTGCCTGCTTTACTTTGCTCAGCGATACCATAGGATGCGGGCCTTTTACGGTTACTGTTAAGCCATGTAATTATACCGGTCAGAATGTAAATACCTATATTATGTATTTCAATGACCTGAAGCCGGGCTCAATTGGTATACCGGCACAGATTGACAGCAATATTAAATATACATACCCTGCCGGTGAAGGTAATTACCACATGGTAATGACAATTGCAAGCAACACACCTGCCGGATACGATGCCATTGGCATGAACATTCACGTAATTCCCCGGTCGGTGGTGAATGCAGAGGTGGTGCCATGCAACGGCCGAAGGGTTAATGTTACCCTTACAAAGCAGCAATACGAACGATTTATTGTTGATTACGGCGACAACTCAAAGCGTGATACCACTGAACAAAACGGCAAAGTTTCAACCATAAGGCTAACCCACAGCTACGGGCTTAACGTACCTAACCCAACTGTCAGAATTTGG
>JAZKBN010000030.1:59703-59930 GCA_040388605.1 Bacteroidota bacterium
CGATACTGTTACAAAAACACTTAGGTTATATGAATCGCTGCCGCCTGTAGACAGTCTTATTTTATCGCCGGGTGCTTCCGGTGCACCCAAACTTGAACTTAAAGGCGGTTTCGCATTAAGAGCAACTGTTAGGCGTGATTTGGGCAACGGAAGTTACAGCGCAGCCTTACCTATTACCCAGACAGGTACAAACGTTTGGCAATTAACCGGGGCGTTATCTTCAGAAC
>JAZKBN010000030.1:59940-73747 GCA_040388605.1 Bacteroidota bacterium
TTTTAAGTGATTTATGTTCAGTTACTGCAGATTCATTGGTGTATGCAACCACCATGTGCAATATTGTTCAGAGCCCGGCAGGTATTGTGGCCCAGGGTGTAGCTCTTAGCTGGATAAGCCCTGTTATACCATCCCCCAATTTATTGCCTCCTAATGTTAAGGTAATCAGGGACAGTTCTGTTACATTCAATATTTTACCCGGCGACAGAACGTTTATAGATTCTTCTGCGCAGTGCGGGCAAAACTATTGCTACGCCATAAAATCTGAATATGAAGCTTTAAAAGTAGCTGATACTTTAAAGCGCCCTGCACAAATTACCTACTCTAATATTGCATGCGCACAGGCACAGGGCAACCTTAACCCATCGCCACTTACGCTGTTCGGTGTAACCAATGATACTGCCAACTTTAATGTTGCATTTTGGTCGGCGCCAAAATCAAAGGTTAAGGGCTATACCGTTAATCGGTACGATGCAGGAGGTACCGTATTCCAGCACAGCAATGAAACTAATAATTTCGAATTTACGATTCCGTTCAGCAATGCATTGAACAGGTTTTGCTATTCAGTTGGTTATACAGACTCATGCGGGCATTTTTCTAAGGCAACACCAACAGCCTGCCCGGTGCATATTACATCAGCTGAATTAAAGCCCGGCTTTATAAGGGTTTTAAGAACAGACTATACAGGGCCTTTACCTGCCGGTAAAATAACTTATGAGCTGCAATACCTGGATGATAAAAACGAGATCCTGGAAACTAAATCTTTTGGCGATAATTACGATTATAACGAAGACGGCCGTGTGCTGCTCAGCCAAAAATTACGCTACCGACTCAGGGTATTAGTAAACGGGGCAGATCCTTTAAGAATGCCCCTCTACTCTAATATCTCAGAAATAATGCAAAGCGTAAGGCTTACCTATCCGGATGCATTCAGCCCTAATAACGACGGCTTAAACGACACATTTAAAATTTACTCTGTTTTCCTGAAAACGTTTGAAGTGCGCGTTTTTAACCGTTGGGGTCAAATGGTATATTTCAGCAACGACCCTAACCAGGAATGGAACGGGCAGTTTAATAACAGCCCGGTACCGGAAGATGTATATGTTTGTGTAATTAAATCGGCCGACGAACAGGGGAATAAAACCGAGCAAAGAGGTACCCTTATGGTAATCAGGTAAAACTGCCGATAAAAAATTTATATAAACAGCGCAGCGGCTTCTTAATTGCGGTGCATGATTTACTTTAAAATATCATTATGAAATTTATCCCCGTTGCATTTATAGTCTTAAGTTTTGCCGCAATTTTCGGCTTTACAGTGCCGCAGAAAAAAGGTGATTATGCCGCTCCTCATACAGCAAAGGCCCCGATTATAGACGGAGCCGGAACTGATGCCTGCTGGGCAAAAGCCCCCTGGCAGCCGATTAACGAAAAGTGGCTTGGTGAGCCTTATAAGCCTGCCGATTTTACCGGCAGGTATAAAGCCGTATGGGACAGCAGCTTTGTTTATATACTGGCAGAAATCACCGATGATACCCTTGCAGATACACACAAAGACGGCTTGGTTAAATATTGGGATGATGATTGCCTTGAAGTTTTCTTCGATGAAGACAGGTCGAAGGGCATACATACCTATTCTTATAATGCCTTTGCATACCATTTAAGCCTTGCCAACCATTGCGTTGATTACGGGCTGGACAGTGCTGCCCATTATTACGACAGCCATGCTTATACACGCAGGGTTACAAAGGGTAAAAACAGTGTTTGGGAAGTTCGTTTCAGCATTCATCCTGATACATATAAGCCTGCTAAAGGAAAAGAAAAGGAAAGCAGCCCGCTTAAGCTGCGAGCCGGCAAAAAGCTTGGCTTCGCAATAGCATACTGTGATAACGACCGCAGTAAAGAGCGTGAGAACTTTATCGGCAATGTTCCGGTTGCCGGAACAGATAAAAACAAAGGTTATATAGATGCCGGAATTTTTGGCGAGCTTACCCTGGTACCTCCCGGGAATGCATCAACTGCTACAAATAAGGCTAAACCACTTCCTGCGCAACAAAAAACGGCTGCGCCGGCAAAACATACTAAATAAGCCTTGCGCTAAAGCCATAAAAAAATCCTGCCTCAACAACAGGATTTTTTTATGCTTCCATTTTTTCATCCTGTTAGTTCAGCCACTTTAATCCTACAATGCCTGATACAATCAGGAGCAGGCAAAAGAGGCGGGGCAGGGCAGCAGGTTCATTAAATATGAAAATGCCTAATATGGCGGCTCCTGTGGCGCCAATACCTGTCCATACGGCATAGGCTGTACCCAGGGGCAGTGTGCGAACGGCTACTGCCAACAGCCACATGCTCAGTCCCAATGTAATGGCTGTAAATACAGACCAGCCTAAATGCCTGAAGCCATCAGAGTTCTTTAGGCCTACAGCCCAGCAGGTTTCAAAAAGGCCTGCAATAAATAAAATAAGCCAGGGATTTATCTGCATTAAAACGAAGTCATTTTTTCAACCCTTCTTTCATGCCTTCCGCCTGCGTAGGGGGTAGCCAGGAATGTATCAAGAATAGCTTTTGCTGTTTCTGCATCTACAAAGCGTGCTCCAAAGCAAATTACATTGGCATTATTATGCTCCCTGATAAGGCCGGCGGTTTCGGTGTTCCAAACAAGGCCGGCACGTATGCCTGCATGCTTATTTGCTGTCATGCACATTCCTTCACCGCTTCCGCAAATAAGTATCCCGAAATCGGCATCGCCGGTTTCAACTGAATTGCTGACAGGGTGGGCATAATCAGGGTAATCTGTACTTTCAGCGCTGTAAGTGCCAAAGTCTTTTACAGTATGCCCTTTTTGCTCCAGGTAGGGAATAAGCTCTGATTTTAAGTTGAATGCGGCGTGATCTGCGCCAATTGATAGCCTCATAATTGTATTGATTTAGCTTTTATATCAGGTAAGCCTTGAAGGCTGTTAAACCAAGGTAATCAAAATTCAGGCCTTTATAATATCACTTTCATTTAAAAGCGTATAGGTAAACCTGCTTAAGCCTGTAAGTCTTGCCATGGCAAGTACTTTGGCAAGGCTTGCTGCTTTCCGAAAAACCTGGCAGCCGGCAGACCAAAGACCAATATGTTCAGCTGGTAAAACAAGGTTGGCCCTATGTATGTTTAACCCGAACATTCCGGTTTGGATTCTGCCTCCAATGTCGGGCTTGTTATCCCGGTTCCTGTCTCGCCAAACAGTCAGGGGAGCAGCCTGGATAAGTGCAGGGTGGGCTTTATTACCCCTGTGAAAGCCCGGTTTATGCGAATCTGTATATTGCCCGCACTTTAAAACGGCAGTTCCGTTTGGGTTATCTGGGTGATTCAGGAATGCGATTCCGGGATCGGTAGTGGCATGGTAGGCCGAAAGGCTGAATTCTGTTCCCGGGGTTTCAGGGTCATTATAGGCACAGCCAATAAAATCATCGAAAGCATCAGGTTCACCGTTTAATGTCCTAATTCCGAAAAGGTTGAAAACAGGGTGCCACCGGTAATTTAGATTGTCATAAGCCGAACGAACGGCATCAAGGGTTATATTTAGCATGTTGAGAATGAGGTTACGGCCTTATTCAAATGATTGTTAGTTGTACTCCGGCCGAAGGCTATGCCAAGCCACCGAAATATTAAGATTTTATGGGAGTAGATGATCCGCTGCTTGCTCCGGGGCCTGCAATGCTGTCGCGCATATTGGTATCGGCCTGCATGTTTTGCATTTTGTAATAATCCATAACACCAAGATTACCGTTGCGGAATGCCTCTGAAATAGCTTTTGGAATTTCAGCCTCGGCTTCAATTACGCGGGCGCGGGCTTCCTGGGTTTTGGCTTTAAATTCCTGCTCCATAGCTACAGCCATTGCGCGGCGCTCTTCTGCCTTGGCTTCTGCAACTTTTAAATCGGCATTTGCCTGGTCAATTTGCAGCTTGGCGCCAATATTTGCACCTACATCAATATCAGCAATATCGATAGACAGAATTTCAAAAGCGGTTCCGGCATCAAGACCTTTGCTGAGTACCAGCTTACTTATTTTATCGGGATTTTCAAGTACTTCTTTATGGCTTTGGCTGCTGCCTATAGAGGTTACAATACCTTCGCCTACACGTGCAAGAATGGTTTCTTCACCTGCTCCGCCCACCAGCTGCGATATATTTACCCTGATGGTCACCCTTGCTTTGGCAACCAGCTGAATACCGTCCTGCGCAACTGCCGCTACATTGGGTGTGTTTATTACTCGGGGGTTAACTGATATTTGCACGGCTTCGAATACATCTCTGCCGGCAAGATCAATAGCAGTGGCCTGCTTAAAGCTCAGGCTGATATTGGCTTTATCGGCTGAAATAAGGGCTTTGATTACGCTTTGCACATGCCCCCCGGCCAAATAGTGGGTTTCAAGCTCGTTTGAAGATATATTGAGCCCGGCCTTTGTGCTGGTTATCAGCGATTGAACAATAAGGCTTGGCGGAACTTTACGGATGCGCATAAATACGAGTTCGGCCAGGCTTACTTTTACCCCGCTGAAAATGGCTGTGATCCAAAGGTTCACGGGCACAAAATACAGGAAGACAAAGAACAGGATTATTACGCCGAAGAAAACGAAAACAGCAAAGGCAGGTGCCATGTGTGATTTTTATATTTGTAAAAGGTGAAATATCAGCAAGAGTAATGAAAGCAGGTTCAAAATGCAATATAAACAGGGATGAGCGGATACAGGCTGTTTCCGAATATTGCAGGGCATAAAAAAGCCGGGATTATTACCCGGCTGATTTTCAATAACTTACTGCCATTACAACATTATTTGCAGGTATAAAGAACCCTGTATTATAGTTTATAGAAGTTGGTGGCATTCTGAAAAAACACCAGGTTTTCTTCGTCTTTGTCTAAGAGCGCTTCAAGCGAAGTAAGGTATTGCTGCCAGGTATAGTCGTATGCACCGGTCAGCAGGCAGGTAGGCCAATCGCTGCCGCAAAAGGTGCGTTCAGCGCCGAATACATTGAGGGTGCGTAAAAGTAAATCATGGATATCGTAATGTGTCCATAATGAAGTTCCCACACCATTGCCGAGGCCTGAAATTTTTGCGTACACATTTGGGTTTTCAGCAACCAATTCCATGAGCTCTTCCCAAAGCTCAACGCCCTGGCCAAAATAAACGGGGTTAGCCAAATGGTCTATTACCATACGCAGCTTCGGAACCTTTTGGCCCAGTTCTTTCACGCAATCAAGGTGAATAGGCAGGGCTGCAGGAACATCGAAAGAATAGCCGTGCTCGGCAACTAATTTCAGGCTTTCAATAACTGTTGGCTGTAACAGCCAATTGGTATCAGGTTCAAAGTGAATCAGGTGGCGGAATCCTTTCAGCAACGGATGTTCTTCGCGGGCTGTTTCAAGGAATAAGCCGGTTTTTTCAGGATCAGTTAAATCTGTCCAGCCAACAACACCCCTTATAAAGCCGCTTCTTCGGCGGGCCTGGTTGAGCAGGAACAGGGTTTCTGCAGATGTGTTAGCAGCCTGAACCAAAATTGCACCCGTTACGCCGGAAAGATGGGCTGTTTGAGCCACCTCCGTCATTTCATAGGTTTGATTCAGAATAGAGGTATCGCCCTGCATCCATGCATATTGATGCTTGTCGAGGTTCCATACCTGGAGATGAGTATCGATGAGTTGGTAAGGCATCTTTTGCCGCTGATTGCCGGGTTTTAAATAAGGTCGCAATATCCGGACCTAAAGAAAAGATAAAAAAACGTGTCTTTTCAAAATAAAAATGAAATTTTTTTAAGAGTGACATAATTCATAGGTCAAACCTTGCATTTTGAAGCATGAATATCGCCAATAAATAAATTTAGTTTATTTATTTATTAATTAAGTGCATTTTAATGATTTTGTATTGCCTAAATAAATTTCATGAAATAGTAATAGAAAAATATTTAGGGCACAAAAATAAAGCAGGCAACCTGTTAAGGCTGCCTGCTTTTTAATTTTTTGAACCGAGTCAAATTTTATGCCACCGGTATTAAAATGGGCACAATCCTATTTGAAATCTACTTGCATAGGCAGCCTGGCCTGCACTTTGCCATTCATGTTATTAAGCGTTTTAAGCTCTTTAACAAGGGGTGCAAGTTGGCCGAAGTTTGCTTTCAGCGCCTTGGTCTCAGCGTCATCATTCAGGCTGCTTACCAGCCTTTCAAAGAAGTCTTTTTGCTCAGGCATATATTTCAGGCTGTATTTACCTTGCTCAAGCTTGGCCATTCGGGCAGCCATTGCAAGCGCAACGTCCATTCCGCCAAGCTTATCTACCAGGCCACGTTCTTTGGCTTCAATGCCAGACCAAACACGGCCTGAAGCTATTTTACGAAGCGCTTCAACATCCATGTGCCGGCCGGCAGCAGCTTTGCTTGTGAAGTCGGCATAAATTTGGTTTACCGAGCCCTGGATAACTTTGCGCTCGTATTCTTTCATTGGCCGGGTTCCAGAACCCAGGTCGCTGAAATAGCCGGTGCTTACATTATCGAATGTAACGCCCAGCTTATCATTAAATAATTCCTGGGTGTTAAACATAAGGCCAAATACACCGATAGAACCGGTTATGGTGGTAGGTTCTGCCACAATGCTGTCGCAGCCCATGCTTATATAATATCCGCCTGAAGCGGCTAAATCGCTCATTGATGCGATAATGGGTTTTTTATGCTCTTTGTCTTCGCTGCATAAGCGAACCTCGCGCCACATTACATCGCTGGCAAGCGCGCTGCCGCCCGGTGAGTTAACACGCAGAACAATGGCCTTAACGTTTTTATCGAGGCGGGCTTTACGAATCTGCTCGGCAATTTCATCTGAGCCAATATTGTCTTCATCGGCTTCTGCTCCCTGTATTTCGCCGCTGGCTATTATAACAGCTATGCGGCTGTCTACTTTTACGTCTTCATCTTTAATGCTGCCCAGGTATTTTTCCTGGGAAACGAATTTTATTTTCTCGTCGGCTTTAATGCCCAGTTTTTTACGAAGCAAGGCAAGAACCTCATCGTAATAGCCAACATTGGTAATCAGTTTGTATTTAAGCGCATCCTGTGGGTTTTGAACCTTCATGCTGTCAGATACTGCTTTCAGGTACTCAGGTGTAACTTTCCTGCTTACTGCAATATTGGCAAGCATGTGGTTGTATATAGAGTTCATGAAAGAAGTGGTCTGCTCGCGGCTGGCAGGGCTCATTTTATCGAGGAAAAATGGCTCTACTGCGCTTTTAAACTCGCCAACCCTGAAAATCTCGGGCTTAATACCAAGTTTTGCAAAAGTACCTTTCAGGAAGGGGGTTGTGGAAGTAAGGCCGTTAAACTCAATATCGCCCACGGGGTTCAGCCAAATGCTGTCGGCGGTGCTGCATAAGTAATAGGCACCTTCGCTCATGGTTTCGCTGTAAGCAATTACAAATTTACCGCTCGTTTTAAAATCAACAATGGCGCTCCTTATTTCATCAACAGTACTGATTCCGCTTTTTAAGCCTGAAGTCTGCAGGTAAAGTCCTTTAATTTTAGGATCGGTTTTGGCAGATCTCAGGGCTTTTAAAATTTCCACAAGCCCGGTTGCGCTTTCGCCCTGCATGGGTATATGCAGTTTGCTTAAGGGGTTTTCTTTGCTGCGTTCAGCAATAGGGCCGTCAAGCTCAAGTTTCAACACTGAATTATCTGATATTTCGGTTTTGCCCGATGAGCCTGCAACAGCAGCCAGGATAATTACGAACAATGTACCCAGGCCGTAAAAAAGGAACAGGCCTAAAACTGTTGCAAATACGTATTTGAAGAAACCGGGCTTTTTATTAACCGGTGCGCCCTTGTAATTAGGATTTGTGCCCTTGCTTTCCATGTATATAGTTTTGAGTGTAAAATCAGCCAATCCTGATATTACAAAAGTAAAACAGGGATTTAAACTGCCCTTTACACAATTGTTAAACGGTGCCGAGGGTATTTTAACGGCAATGGCGCCTGAAATGCACATAGTACTAATTGGCTATTGCACCAAAAACAGTAAGTAAAGTTTAATATGACCAAACAGGCAGGCACATTAAAATATAAAATTACTGGGGCCCCTATTTGAAAAATGTGTTAATTTTACACTCCTCACATTCCAAAGAAAACAGCTTTACTATGGAACCTTTCGAAATTCAACAGCCTGCATTATCTGAAGTAGCAGAAAAAGAGGATGTTTACGATTTGGTTGTTTTTAACGACGATGTAAACACCTTTGACCATGTTATTGAAGCATTAATCAGGGTCTGCGGGCATACCCCTCAGCAGGCCGAGCAATGCACAATATTGGTGCACTATAAAGGCAAGTGCAGCGTTAAAAAAGGAAGCTTAGCAGAGCTTACTCCACTGAGAACAGGCATCTGCGATTATGGCATTTCCGCAGAAATCTGCTAATAAAAGTTCTTTACTGAAATACATATCGGGGGCACAGGCTTTGTGGCTTATGCCCTTATTTTTTCATTTATCGGCATTTTTTTGGCGCTTGGCCAATCCTGCCAACCAACTGACCGACAGCGCTGAATATCTTATTTCAGCTCAAAATATTGCCAACGGTTCCTGGTTTTTTGGGAACCCCATAGCTGACTATAATCTTGCAGAAATTTACAGCAAACGTTTGCTGCTGTACCCATTATTCATTGCCATAATCAGCGCAGTACAGGATTCATTTTTTTGGATTTACCTGTACCAGGCAGTGCTCAGTTTTTTCACCTGCTTAATAGTATTACGTATGGCAGTCCTGCTGAATATTGGCAAAACAGGTCATGCAGTAATGGCTTTGGCGGCTTCCTTTTTCCCAGCCCAATACATTTATGCAAACCTGCTAATGAGTGAGCTGTTGTTTCAATACCTGCTTACAGCCGCCCTATACCAGGTTCTGAAATATAATTTTGCTGCCAATTCGCAACAAGCTAAATCAGCTCTTTGGTATTGGCACCTGCTGCTTTGCCTGTGCCTGCTTACAAAACCGGTAATGTCATTTTTCTGGGTTTTGAATATTGCTTTTATGATTTTTCTTTGGCCTAAAGCGAATCCGACATGGCGGCTTTCCAATCAGTTTAAGAGGGCTGTTTTTATAGGGCCCCTGCTTTTGCCTGCTGTTATTCTGATACTGTGCTTTAATAACATGCACAGAACCGGGTACTTTCATTACAGCGCCATTAAGGAGGTGAACCTGCTGTACTACAATGCCAATTACCTCTTGCAGCATACTGAACCTGCCCAAGCCGACGCTTACATAGATTCTGCCCGTGCTCAAGCTGAAAGGCAACCAAGCTTTGCAGCAAGGCAGCAGTATATGGGTGCTAAAGCAATGGTGGTTTTAAAGAAATATCCTCTTCAATATGCCGCTTTCCACCTAAAAGGCTGCCTGAATTTCTTTCTTGATCCCGGTCGTTTCGATATATATAATTTCCTGGGGCCCGAAATTACAGGGTCGGACTCAGAAGGCTTTTTAAACCGGTTCAGTAAAGAAGGGTATAAAGGAATTTGGAATTACCTGCTGCAACAGCATTTTACCCTGGTTTTTATATTACTCCTTTCTGCCTTAGCCGGTTTAGTAACTCTTGCCGGATTTATTGCCTTTGTTTTTTTACGAAATGTGCCGGCTCCTTTTAAAGTTGCATTAGTAATTATAGTACTATATATAGCAGGTGTTACAGGCCCATTCGGGGCGGCAAGGTTTAAATTACCGGTTTGGCCATTGTTGGTACTTGCCACCGGGATTTCTGCAGATGCCTGGGCAAAACGAAAGGATAAGCGTTAAAAGCGTAGTTTGTACTTGTATAGCCCGCGGTTTATGGGGGAATTGAAGCCAATATTCCCGGACCTTAAATGGTTGAAATGTGTTTTCGCCCTAAATATGGTTTAGTTAATATATGTGTAAGCCTGTCAGCAGGAAGCATTCAAAAAGATTTTAACTTGCATGCCTTAACCAATACATGACATTATGGGTTCGAATTTTTCACAAAAGACGGACCTCAATTAAATAATTTAACCTGACTGCCGAAAGATTCCCCGCAAGCTGAAATGGATAACAAATCAATTATTGATACTTTTCGCCTGATGGCCAAGCTCATGGAGCTGCATGAAGAGAACCCCTTTAAAATCAGGGGGTATCAGAATGTGGTCTTCAACCTCGAAAAGCTTGAAACGCCATTACGTGATATGAGTGCCGCCGAGCTTGAAGCAGTTGCGGGAAAAACGTTTGGTCCGCGCATTGCCGGAATGGTGGCCGGAACCACCTTGCCGGAGCTTGCCAAACTGCTTGAAACAACGCCTGAAGGCGTTGTCAGGATGATGGAAGTAAAGGGATTGGGCCCCAAAAAAATCCGCACCCTTTGGAAAGATAACGACATTACAAGCCCGGAACAGCTTTTACAGGCCTGTAACGATAACGTGATTGCCAAGCTGAAGGGCTTTGGGGAAAAAACACAGGACAGTATTAGGGAATCGCTTGAATTTAATAATGCAAATGCAGGAAAGCTGCTTTACTCCGATGCCGAAGAGCTTGGAAAGCTTATTCTTGAAGAGCTTCGCAACCAACCCGAAACATTAATAATTGAGGTGTCGGGGGAGTTAAGGCTAAAATCTGAAATTGTTGATAATTTAAGCTTCTTTGTTTCGTCGAACGATGCTTTGTCTGTACATAAAGTGCTTGATGCAAGCGCATTGTTTATGAAAGATGTAAGCTCTTCTGGCCCGTTTGCATGGCGCGGAACAGTTAAGCCAAGCGGTATTCCCGTTGAATTTTTAGTAAGTCCGCAAAACAGGTTCGTATCAGATGTATTTATGTTCAGCGCAAGGCCGGGCCACCTGTTGCACCAGGCAGAAGGCATAAGCCTGCTCCAGGCAGCAAGGGCAGAAACATTTACCAACGAAGAAGATATTTATGCCCGTGCAGGTTTACCCTTTATAGTTCCGGAAATGCGTGAAGGGCTGCATGAGTTCGAATGGATTAAAAAGCATCACAACCCTGAATTGCTTACAACAGCCGATTTAAGGGGCGTATTACACAACCACTGCACTTATTCAGACGGCAGCCATACCCTTGAGCAAATGGCTTTGCATGCCCGTGAGCTGGGTTATGAATACCTTGGTATTTCAGACCACAGCCGTACAGCAACCTACGCCGGGGGACTTGATATTGAAAGGGTAGAGCAGCAGCAACGCGAGATTGATTCGCTCAATAAGCAAATGGCCCCCTTCAAAATATTTAAGGGTATTGAGTCTGATATTCTGAACGATGGCAGCCTAGATTACCCCGATGAAATTCTGGCTACTTTCGATTTTATTGTGGCCTCAGTACACAGCGTTTTAAATATGGACGAGGAACGCGCAACCCGCCGATTAATAACCGCCATTGAAAACCCATACACAACATTTTTGGGTCATCCTACAGGCAGGCTGCTCCTTAAGCGCGGCGGTTACCCTAATGACCATAAGGCAATTATTGATGCCTGCGCCCAAAACAATGTAATAATTGAAATAAACGCCAATCCCTGGCGCTTAGATATTGATTGGCGATGGGTACACTATGCTATGGAAAAAGGAGTAATGCTTAGCATAAACCCCGATGCCCACGAAAAAGCAGGTTATGCCGATATGTATTATGGAGTTTGCGCCGGCAGAAAAGGAGGCCTGACAAAAGCTTTTACATTTAATACCAAATCCTTGGCCGAGGCAGAAGCCTGGTTCAGCAATAAAAAGTCTGCAGTACCGGTTTAATGTTAAGCACAATATGAAATCGTTTGAATTTACTTCCTTTGATCCGGATCAAACCCCGGTTAAAGATTTCCATGCCTTGTTGCTGGGCGCTGTTGCCCCGCGACCTATTGCTTTCGTAAGCACCACCGATGCCGACGGAAATGTAAATCTTGCGCCTTTCAGCTTCTTTAACGTTTTCGGATCAAAACCACCTTTACTCATTTTTTCACCTGCCAATCGTGTGCGAGATAATACAGGCAAGCATACGTTAGAGAATGTGCGCGAAGTGCCGGAGGCCGTTGTAAGCCTGGTGAGCTATGAAATGGCCGAGCAAATGTCAATGGCAGGGGCTGAGTACGATAAAGGGGTAAATGAATATATTAAAGCAGGCTTTACACAGGTTGCATCTGAAAAAGTGAAGCCGCCTAGAGTTGGTGAAGCACCTGTATCTTTTGAATGCAAAGTATTTGAGATTAAAACAGTAGGGCACGGAGGCGGGTCGGCGAATCTTGTGCTTTGCGAGGTGCTCATGGCTCACTTTCACAGCGAACTGGTAAACGAAAATGCAAAATTAAACCTGCCCGCCTTCGACCTTGTAGGCAGAATGGGCGGAGATTATTATGTACGTGCATCAGGTGAGGCATTGTTTGTATTACCTAAAACACCCTTGCAAAAAGGTATGGGCTTTGATGCCCTTCCTGAGCCGGTTTTAAACAGCAGTGTTCTTACCGGCCGACACCTTGCACGCCTCGCAAACCAGGAAAGATTGCCGGACAGTACCAAAATCAGCCAAATTGCTGAGTTGCCGGAAATAGCTGCCTTATTAATTGAGTATAACAATGATCTTCACGCACTAAGGAATAATCTGCAGCAAATTGCATCGAAAAAACTGGATGAAGGTATGCCCGATGATGCCTGGGCAATCCTTTTACAGGATCCGGGGCTGTATTGAACAGCTTAATTGATTATTCTGTCGAAAAAGTGAAAAAGAAGCGGTTACCTTCTTTAATGAAACTGTATTAACAGGCAGAAGGGATATTGTCTCTTTTATTGTTTCGCTATATACTGCCGGCTAATGCATTCATCTAACATCACGCTTCTTTTCCTTATTCCCGCAGCATCAATCCTTATAGGAATTGTACAGGTTTTGCGCGGAATGTACGGCGTCGCAAACAATGTGCTGTTCAGAAGCGGCTTTACGCTGTTCCTCTTTGCCTTCGTAAGCGCGTTTTTCTGCTCCTTACTCGTAAAGAGCAACAACATCAGGTCTGATATTTCAATGGGCTCTGAACTCGATATTGTATTCCTGGTAAGTGTTTATGCATTGGCTTTCGTTTCAGGAGCCGGCTTCCTGTACCTTTATTATACCAGCTTTTTGCCACCTCTGTTTACAAGGTCAGCTTTGTTTTTTGGCATGCTGGCACTGTCTACCTTGTCTATTACAACTTACAAAAAGGTTTATAAGCCCTCAGCGGTTACTAACCGCCCGGGTCAAAAATTTAAGGAAGTGGAAGAGCCGGCATCAAAACCATCGGCTAATAACAAGCTTGCGCCATCAATAGGTACACTTTAAGAACAGAACTTTAAATTGTTCCTGCATTAGCTATATACCCTTTTCGGGATTGTTTTGCAGCTTAGGATTTTCCTTATGCCTTTCGGCATCACGATTAATTTTTTTATCGAGGTTCGCTTTAAGGGCCTCTGTCATATTTACCCCGGTTTGGTTGGCAAGGCATAATAACACAAACATTACATCGGCAAGCTCATCGGCAAGATTACCTGCACTTTTGCCTTTTCTTAAGCTTTGTTCCCCATATTCTCTTGCTATTATACGCGCCACCTCTCCCACTTCTTCAGTAAGTATGGCCATATTGGTGAGCTCACTGAAATAGCGGACACCATAAGTTTTAATGTAGTCGTCAATAAGGTTTTGAGCGTCAGCAATAGTAATTTCGTTTTGATTTGAATTTTGGGTTGAGTGCATTATGCTTAGTTTACTTTAAAATTTGAGTTCGGTTGTTGAAGACAAGTTGAAATTGGAATTCATAGGTTTTATTCAGTT
>JAZKBN010000030.1:73757-118863 GCA_040388605.1 Bacteroidota bacterium
TTGGGTAAGTTCTTACAGTATAATAAGGATATACTGTAGACAGTAGAGACACTTCAACATATAGATATCCATTCTTTTTTAATTCAAAGCCTTCCTTCGTTTTCAATTCTTCATCATAGTCACTGTACTGCTGTTTTATCTGCGCTTCAAACTGCAAATTAAATAGCTTAGAATTATCAGACAGCTTATAAATGAAATCTATTGATTCAACAGTATGGGATTTAAGTTTGTGTATTTGATCTTCATTCAACACATCACCATATACACCATAGTTGTCATCCTCAAGTATTAATAGGGCCTCTTTAAACAAGCTGTCCTGGTACTCTAAAACAAATCCTCCATACTGTTCATAATGCACTTTTTTTACTTTCTCTATTTCCTGAATTGTAGTTTGTTTTATCTCTTCTCCATTGGGTAACCGGAACTTTAAGTTCTTATTGCGGTTACAGCTCAGCAAAAGTAAAACAGGCAATAAAAATATAACATGCAGACCGGCGATTTTCATTTACGGCATTGTATTAGGGTTGCTGTACACTTTAAATTTAATATCATACACATTGCTTACTCTGTTTTAAGTCTGAATATAAGCAAAAACATCCGCCCTTTTTCAAAGGCGGATGTTTTTGCTTTATCTTTAAAAATGATCCTGATACGTAAAGCAAACAGGGCAAATTATTAGTTATGTTCTTTTTTCTGTCCGTTGTTAGCCGAAGGATTTTCGAGCAAGCCAACTTTTACAAGGAAATTACGATAGATGTCGCGGTAATCAGTAACATCAGGCTCAAGCTCAACAGCTTCCTGGTAAGCGTTAAGCGCATCAAGGAACAGCCCGTTTTGCTCGTAGAAGTAAGCCTGGGCTACTTTACCTATGCTTGAATTGCTTTCCGGACCGGTGGTCATAGCTGTCAGGTCTTTAGAAATTGAAGCTGCTTCAGTAGAAGGCAGGAATTTCAAAGCGCATTGGTCGCTGATGGTTTGTTTTTTACCTTTAACTGCCACACGCACAAGACACATTTTTTCGCTTTTCAGGCGTGGGAATTTGCTGAAATCAATGGTAATGTTTGTGTCAGGTGTTTCTTTGCTGAAAATAGTTTCATCGTAAAGATCGCTTACGGTGAAAATATACATGTTACCTGCACCCGGAGACTTCATCCAGTGAATGGTATTGTTAGCAGAAAACAGAACTGCAGTAGGAGGTATAAGCGGCTTAACAGCAGATGCATTTTTACCTGCACGCATAACCGCCCCTGTTACAGCCATAAACTGCTGGTGGTTTTTCTTAAGGTCTTTGTCGCCGTCTTTGGTAATTTCTTCCAATACGTAATTGGCGTAGCGCTGAGATACCGAGCCCGTAGCTGCTGCAGTAGCTTTGCTGTCCAAATCGCTGACGGAATAGGTTCCGGGCTTTTTGATGGTCATTGTCTGACCTGACTTGTGAATAAGGCCTATGTAACCGTTGCTTTGAATTTGCAGGGTTTCATTTTTGTAGAGGCGCTTACCTTTCGCAACGGCGCTCTTTGCGTCGGCGGCATTTGGTTTAGAGGTCACCACGTCTCCGCGTGTGGCCGCTACCTGGAACACAGCATCCTGCGCTTTCGCAGTAAGGCTTGTGAGTATAATGGCGGTTGTTATAAAAAAAGTACGCATATTAATTAAAGGAATTAAATGTTGATGGGCGAACTTAACCGGAAAGTGCATTTTCGTATCAGGAGGTAAAGTTATCATTTCTTTCTTTCATTCCAAACAAATTTCTTGTGAGGGTTGTGTAAACTTCCAGCAAATCGCCGGAGAGCAGGAGAGCTGCAAGCCCGACCGTCAGGTCAAGCTTATAGTGGAACTTATCGAATACAATTACAATAACAAAAATCAATACAATTGATTCTGCGAATTGTATGCTTTTTGTAATTAAATCGTACCATTGTGACTTGTAAAGATGCACATACATGAAGTATGTCATATTCAGAAGGCAAATGAGTACGCCGGTAATTATTGCCATGAAATCAGGCATCTCATCAATGAAATTCTGTTCGAGAATCATTGATATAACGTTGGCATGAATAACCACCCCATACATATCAGGGTAAGCTTTGCCGGCATAAACCGGGTTCATTGGGGTAAAGAACTTATCAACGGCAGACTTATCTGCACCGCTGATGTCTCCGCCCATGAAGCCCATGAGCACTGTTTTACCCCTGAAGGTAGCCAGGGCTTCTTCCGGGGCCATGTCATAAACATCTGCCACATCAAGCACAAGGTAATCATCCTGCCTGCGGGTATAGTTTATTACTTCGGTGGCGTTGTTCCTGGCGATGAACTTTGCCGTTTTGTTTTTGTCGAGCCTTTGCGAAATCAGCACCGGGAATGAAAGCAGGCTGCTGTCTCCGAATTTCTCCTGCGGGGTAATATCGCGGGAGGTCATGGGCTTATTGGCATCGTTCTCGGTAATGAGGTTGGCGTATGCGGTTGTGGCATATTGCCTGAAGGCCGGTATGGGGTTAAACACCGTATCACAGGCGTTTGTTTCGGGGCTGAAATGCAGTTTATTAACCAAAACAAGCTGCTTTACCCTGCTGAAAGCATCTGCAAGCAGGCTGTCTTTATCTTTAAATGCCCTTGCACGTGATTCGGCCCTGAACTCGGCATCTATTCCTATAAGGAACGGCTGCCCGGCGTTAATGTTGTTAACCATTTGCGCCAATACATCATTGGGCTGCCAGCCAATATTTACCAAAACAATGTTGGTATCTATGGCTACACTGCTTAACTGTATGCCCTCACTGTCGGTTTTCCCGTCTCTCAGCTTGCCGGCAAGGTCTGTAACCTCTATATCTGAAAGGGCGTCGGAAAGCGGATTCAGGAACTCGAAAGTGGCAGGTAAGACCCTAATGAGCGCCATAAAGACAAACACGAATAGGGTGCACGCAAATGAATGCAGAAGCAGGTTTTTACGGTTCATATTGCCTGTTGGCGAGCCGCAAACCGGTTGGCTTACGGGAATATATACGTTTTAAATGAAAAAGGTAATCAGCTTAAACTTAGCAGTTAATATGTTTCTTAAAGAAAATCGTCGAAATACCTTGTAATGGTGCGCATAAGGTGTAGCCTGTCTTTTCCGCGCACATTGTGTTCATGCCCGGGGTAAATAAAGTAGTCGAGCAGCTTGCCTTCATCCACGCACTTTTTAACAAAGCGCTGGCTGTGCTGCCAAACCACCACATCATCTGCAGTACCATGAATCATCATTAAACGGCCGCTGAGATCTTTTACATGGTTCATCAGGTTGGCATCTGAATAGCCAACAGGGTTTTCCTGCGGTGTATCCATATAGCGTTCCGTGTACATGACTTCGTAAAGGCCCCAATCAGTAACCGGGCCGCCTGCAACGCCGGCCCTGAATGCTTTGGGATAACGCGTCATCATGGTGGTTGTCATAAAGCCGCCAAAGCTCCAGCCATGAATGCCTACGCGGTTTGAATCAACATAGGGCCTGCCTTTCAGCCACTTAAGCCCGCGCATTTGATCTTCGGCCTCAATTGTTCCCAACTTTCGGAAGGTTGCATTTTCAAAATCACGGCCCCTGTTATCGCTGCCGCGGGAATCTATTGTAAATACAATGTATCCTTTTTGAGCCATGTAATTCATCCAAAGGTTTGCGCCGCCAAGCCTGCTGTTGCTCACCAGCTGCACGTGCGGGCCTGCATATAAATACACCAGTACCGGGTATTTTTTAATAGGGTTAAAATCAGGGGGTGTTATAATGCGGGCATTCAGATCATATCCGTCGGTTTGAACGGTAAGCAATTCCGTTTTAGGCATTGCATATTCTGCCAGTGGTTCTGATGCCGTAAATAAGGTTCGTACTGTTGGTTTGCCGTCGGTACGGTTAAGAATTACCTGGCCGGCAACGGTTATTGAGCTCAGGAAATCGAGCATATACTTTCCGCTTGGGCTTGGTTTAAAGGTATGCGTGCCTTCTGCCGGGGTCAGCAATAATGCTTTATTTGATTTCAGGTTATGAATAAATGCTTTCCGGCTGAGCGCCTTATTAACGGCAACGGTATAAAATACGTTTTCGCCTTTAGGGTCAGAGCCGTGGAAATCAGTTATATCTTCACGCAGTGCGGTAAGCTGTTTTAACAGTGTGCCGTCAGTATCGTAGAGATATAGGTTGTTAAAACCGTCGCGGCGACTTTGCCAGATAAACTTTGAAGGTTTTACAGCTCCGCCTTTAACAGATGCCGCGGGTTCAGATAAAAATTCAGGGGTATGGGTAGGTTCCACAAATTTATCGTCTTTTTCCTCGAACAGCGTTTTAATGAAAGCACCTGATTGAGCATCATAACTATTCATTTTCATGTGATTTTGTCCGCGGTTCAGAACGGCTGTTAAAATCAGCTTTTCATCGGGGCTCCAGGCAATATTAGTAAGGTATTGCTCGGCAGGCTCACCGGTCTGAATCCATGTGGTTTTTTCAGTTTCGAGGTTGTACACACCAAGAGTAACATGGTGGCTTTTTCCACCGGCCATGGGGTATTTAACGGCTTTTTCGTGAGCGGGTTCAGTACTTATATCAACAAGCGGGTAATCGGTTACCATACTTTCATCCATTCGGTAAAAAGCTAATTTGGTGCCTTTTGGCGACCAGAATGTGCCTTTATGGATACCGAATTCGCTGCGGTGTACTGTTTTTCCGCTTACAATTCCCGGGTTACTTTCTGAAGTAACCGCTTTTACTGCACCACCCGCCCTGGCAATAAACAGGTTGTTGTCTTTTGTAAAGGCAATGGCGGTTCCATTGGCATTTACGTCTTCGTTTTCAGCATCTTTACCGAGATCGGCAGCTTCAACAGCTTTTTTACTCCTCAGCCCGTAATGCATTAGTTTTCCCTTGGCTGTCCAAACAAATGCGGTATCGTTTACCCATTGCAAGAGGGGCAGCTTTTTTATGTTCCCGGGGAAATCGGCTGCCTTGGCAAGGGTGTCTATCACAGTTTTGTCAGGTGTGCCGCTTAGCAAATAATCTGTGCCTTTAATTTCTTCCACATAAATAAACCTGTCGGTTTTGGGCAACCATTGTAATTGCTTCAGCTGAACAGGATTTAACTTAGTATTCAGAACGGCATCTTCAAGACTGAGCTTTTTTTGCTGAGCTAAACCTGAAAATGATATGCCAAAGCAAAGGGCCGAAAGAACAAGGCCGATATGCAGATTCCTGGTCAATTGCATTCCTATAAATTTTAGAGTGATAATACCCTCTGCTGCTTATAGCTTTAAGGGCGGGCTGTTTAAAACAAACAGCCCCGGTATTTAGCTGTAAATATAGCGCATACCGGGGCTGAAAACTGAATTCAGATTTTACAGTACATCTTTAAATGTGATTCCGAATTCCAAAATTATGCGGTAGCCAATTACAACAATGGCACATAAAATTATATATGGCCAGCCCAGGTTAACCTGGTCTTTACTCTTACTTAAAGTTACCCGCATATTTACCGCGCTGAAGCTGAGCGTTGGCAGCAGAATGGGCACCATCATTATCATAATGAGCATATTGGCTGAAAACTGCTTCGGGTATTGAATAAGAAACATCAGCAGGCTTGAAACGAACCAGGGTATAACAGCGGCAAACAATACATATAACGGCCTGTTATTAAACCCGTTCTCTATTAGGGTTTGCGATGGCGAGGTTGCAAGAAATGCCCTTGTCATGGCAAAACCCAATAAAATGAGCACAAGAAGCGAAAAGCCCGCTGCGCCATATTGAATTGCCTGCCCAGCATAAGCCCACTTGAAAGCATTGCCTACGCCCCTGCCTGTAATTATTCCTGTTATTACATTTCCGAAAGAAAACAGGAGTCCATGAATAAAACCCCAGGTAAGGAGCAGCTTAACAAAGCCGCGGCGCTTACGGTAATATGCTATATAGAAGTACCTGCAAATAATGGCTGCAAAAAAGCAGACAAGGGGGCCCATAGCATAGGTATAAACAACCCTGGTTTTACTCCACTCATATCTTCCTACAGAAATGTCGGTGCCATAGTACATGAGCTTTGCGCTAAGATCATTGTTATAGGCGGTTATGCTGGTAGTGAGGTGGTACAGCACAAAGAAAAAAATAAAGCTTATTATGTATATAACTGTGCTGTTAACAGCAATTAGTATAAGCTTTTCATAAGTACCCTGGGTGCCTGAATTATAATCTTCACTTGATGTGAACTTGATTTGCTGAGAATTAGAGGTCATAGGTGATTGAATTGTGCATAGTGTATTGTATGTGCAAGGTTAAAGGAACCTTTGCAGCAATAATACAAAAAAACACCCGTGAATTATATTACAAAGCAATAAATTATAAACGTAACTGTAAGCAGGGCTTATCTTGCTATCTCAATTACATTATGGGCCAAATCTTTTGGCAGGAGGCTGCAGGCATAATCTGAAATATTTAAATTATATACCTGGCCTACTATCAGGGGCAGATTTTCCGGGGCATGCCCGGCCGGAAAATGTTGCAAAAGCGGGATTTTGACCAAATCGGCATACTCTTTTAAAATTTCTTCCATTGTTTTGCCGAATCCGATGCCTGCATTATGCATTCTATAGAAGTCGCCCGCAATTATTCCCTTAACTGCGCTTAACCTGCCTGTGCGGTACAGCTGCATAAGCATCCTGTCGGCATGGTAAATCTCTTCTTCCAGGTCTTCAATGAACAATATACATTCAGCGTAATCAGGTTCGGTTTTAGTGCCAATGGTATTACAGAGCATAGTCAGGTTACCGCCCATCAGTTTGCCTGAGCATATACCCGGCCTGTTGTGTTTGTTCGGCCTCAGGGTGAAACCGCTCGGGTTTCCGCTTATTGACTTGAGCATCAGTGAGGCAGAGGGCTCCGAAATATGCGTGCCTAAATTTTTTCCCATGGGCCCGTGCAGGCTTTGTATGCCGTTTTTATACAGCATGCAGAGCAGGGCAGTAATATCGCTATAGCCTATTACCCATTTTGGTTTGGTGTTGAAAATATCAAGGTTCAGGCTGTCGATATAGCGGGTAAGGCCGTAACCGCCGCGGGCGCATAAAACAGCTTTTGCAGCCGGGTGGTTTAAAGCCCATTGCAAATCAAATAAGCGTTCAGCATCGGTGCCTGCAAAGCGACCGTGTATGCTTGATAAATGTTGGCCCTTTTCAACTTTGAAGCCCGCATCTGCTAAATACTTTACACAGGCCTTCATATCTGCGGCATCAGGAATACCGGCAGGGGCAACCAGGCAAATGGTATCGCCGGGCAGGAGCTTTGCGGGTGCAATCATTTTTTAGAGGCTGTTTTAATAAGTGAGCAATCTGTGGCAAAGCTAAATACTGCAAATGCAAAAACGGCGATAACTGTGATTTGCATCATGCAGCTTCGCCGTTCAGAGCTAAGTTTCTTCCTCGACCGGATTAAAAAATATAGCCGAAGGAAGGGGTAAGGTAAGCATTGAATTGCGTACCGTTATCGTTACTGTAGAATTGCGCGCCAAGGCCAATATTGGCAGTCAGGTGCCTGGGTACTAAAATCCATTGGTAACCGCCGCCTATGCCGTAACGGAAAGAGCTTGGCTTTATGAATTTTTCAACATTGTTCACATCCTTGAATTTCGGCACTTCGCCGTAAGCGGCAAAGGGGCGGGTTGTGCCGTCCTGGAAATACATATCGCCAATGTTGAATTGCGCCATTGCATACCAACCTTTAGGCGCTTTTGTAAAATAGTATTTACCGGCAAACTCAAGCATCCATTGGTTGCCGTAAGTAGGGTTATCGCTGTCGCGCTGGTAAGATACCTCGGTAGAGCCAACACGGTAGTAAAAATTAACACCTAAACTAATGTGTTCGCCAATTGGGCGTTCAGCTTCAATACCTAAAGAGCTCCAGTACAGGGCAGGAACCAATTTGAAGTTCAAGCCTGAACCCCTGTATTCTTCTTCCTGGAGAGATTTCCTGATTTTTCTTTTTTTCTTCTTGGCGGTTGTAGTTGTTGTAACCGCAGGAGCAGGGGTTGCATTCTCACCGGGCGCTGCAGTTGCAGGCTGCGCCGTGGCAGCAGCGCTGCCTTTTTTGCTTTTTCCGGGTTTTACAAAGTGCTTATCAGCTTTATGTTTTTTGCCGGACGGTGCCTGGGCATTAGCAGAAACGCTGCAGGCAAAAATTGTAATTGCGAAAAGAAGCCGGGATAGAGTTAATTTCATACGGTAATTCAGCGGGCCGAAATGAATACGGAGTATGCGGGTAAGATGGTTTGATTTGCAGATACAGCGGTATCCGGTGCAATATAGCGATTATTCCGGACCTAAGTACGCCCGCTGAACAGTATAGCAAATTGGAAGATTACAAATTGGGGTGCAAAAAATGAGCCGGAGCTGCGTATTGCAGCTCCGGCTCATTAAAATACAATAGGTTATGGCTTTTGTTAAAACCTAAGTCGTGCTTTTCAAATTTTACCCAAATCACCTTGGCCAAAATTCGGAAGCGTAAATTTTGAAACTTTTACATAAAGTAATTTTCAAGTTGCATAATCTCATTGTCGCTGAAAATACGGCTTTTAATAATGAACCTGTAACCGGTAGGTATTTCAAGCGAAAAGCTTGCGCCGCGGCCCGGCACGCAGTCTATTATTAATTGCGTATGCTTCCAAAACTCAAATTGGTCTGCAGCCATATAGAAAGGCGTGTCTTCAATTTGACCAAGCAAAACATCCCTGCTGCCGACTTTGAAATCATCAATGGTGAAGCACATGGGTGCTGAGCCGTCGCAGCAGCCACCGCTTTGGTGGAAAAGAAGCGGGCCATGCTTTTCTTTTAAAGACTGCAGAAGAAAAGCTGCCTCAGGGCTGATGAGAACCCGGGGTACTGAAACTTTAACATTGCCGGGATTCAAAGTATTACCGGGGTATAGCGGTTTATTTAATAGGTGATATTACAACATTCACAATAACTTTTCGGCCGATAAGCTGGCAGAAATGGCTTGCTTAAGTCGGCCCCAGTTTTTCAGGCGGTTCAGGCAGGAGTTCGGCATTACGCCTTTAGAGTTTATTACCCGCGAGAAAATTGCGGCAGCCAGAATCATGCTTGAAATACCCGGTATTACAGTATCGCATGTGGCCTACAGGCTTGGGTTCAACACACCACAATACTTTATTAAAACATTCAGGCAAATTATGGGAACTACACCTAACAGGTTCAGGAGCCCGGCAATGTTTCCTGTCGAAAAATAAAATTAAGCCTGTAAAAGGCTTTAAAATCAGTCGATTAAATGCAAAAGGCAGGCCCGGTGTTTTTCCGGTACCTGCCTTTTTTAGGTCTGTAATTTCGTGAATGAAATTGATAAAGATATAATCCGGCTTAAGGTTTCTTAAAACCATAAGCCTCCATAAACTTATTGAAAATAGTGTTGTTGTGGTAAATGCCGGCAAAAGCCTCGGCACCGGGGCCGTATGCGAAAACCGGGACCATAACAGCTGTATGGTGCGTGGTGGTGAATTTGGCCTCTACTTCTTTTTTTTCAAAGTTTCCGCCAACAAGTGTATAGCCGCCTGTTTCATGATCGGCGGTTACAACCACTAGGGTTTCGCCGTCTTTTTCAGCAAAATCAAGTGCTTTACCTACTGCCTGGTCAAAATCTACCATTTCGGAAATAATATAGCTGCTTGTATTATCATGACCGCCCCAGTCAATCTGTGAGCCTTCAACCATCAGGAAAAATCCTTTTTTATTATTATGCAGCATGTTAACCGCCGCAGTAGTGGAGCGGGGCAGCATATCGCCTCGGCCTTCGCTCATTTTGGGCAGAGATTCATCGGCCAAAAGCGCTGCAATTTTATTGTCGCCGGAAGCTTCAACATCTTCCAGCTTATATTTCAAAGCATATTTATTGGCAGCAAGCTCCTTGGTTAAATCGCGATTGTCTTTACGTTTTTCGAAAAACTTACGTCCGCCGCCAATGAACAGGTCAATATCTGTTTTCAGGAAATCGGCAGCAATGTCTTCGTCCTGGCTGCGGCTTTTAACATGGGCTATAAAGGATGCCGGCGTTGCATGAGTTATGCTGCAGGTTGCAACAAGGCCGGTAGCTAGCCCGTTTTTTTCCGCAATTTCAAGAATAGTGGGCTTGGCGGCGCCTGTAGCATCTACACCAATGGCGCCGTTATAGGTTTTTTCACCTATGCTGAAAGCGGTAGCTCCGGCGGCAGAATCGGTAATGTAGTCGTTTGATGAATTCGTTTTGCTGAAGCCTATTACTTTAAAGCGTTCAAGATTCAGCTTTCCGGCTGAGGTAAGGCCCGCATATATCTGGGCGGTGCCCATGCCGTCTCCAATCAGGAAGATTATGTTTTTTGCTTTTTTAACTTTAGGCTTCTTTACCAAATGCCTCGATATGCCGGGAACAGCACAAAGCATACCGCAGGCAAAGAGCAGCACTATTAGTGAACGGAATGCAATTCGTGTATTAATGTTCATATTTAAATTTCTTTGAGTATGATTGGAATGAACGGGAACCTGCATTGAAACGCATGCTTTGGTGTCAGTTAAACAGGCAACAAAAGTATGCTCTTTTAGCCAGCCGGCAGGCATGAATTAATTGTGAAATTATTTCACCGGAAAAATTCCCCTTTTCACCGGATTTCATGGCGCTTTTGCATGAACCTGCCTGCAGGGCTTTTATTTATGCCCTACTTTTGATAAAAATTAATTAAACCCCATGGAAATCAATAATAAACCCCAAAACAGGACCGGAAGGGTATTATCCGGAATTTTCCTGCTCACACTTGGCACAGTTTGGCTGTTTCAGAATGCAACCGGCTTTTTAGATACTGATATTATTGGCCCCTTGTTTACCTGGAAATTCCTGCTCATAGTATTGGGTGTGAGCATGGGGCTGCGCCATGGCTTCAGCAGGCCGGGCTGGCTTATTCCCTTAGCCGTAGGTTCGGTATTTATGCTGAAAGATTACAACCCGGCCATTAACCTGACAGATTTCATATTCCCGGCTATATTAATTGCTATAGCACTGTTCATGATTTTCTTTAAGCCCAACCCAGATAAATGGCAGAAAATGCACAGGCTCAGAGAAGAAATGCGCCAACACCGCAAGTTTGCAAGGTTTGGCGAAAGAGGATTTGTAACTCCCGGTTATACCCCTGAAACAGACGGCAACGGAGGTGACGATTATGGCTTCCCAAAGCCGGCTGCGGCCGCGGAAGGCACCGGTAAACATGGTGAGTTCCTTGATGCGGTCTGTTTCTTCGGCGGAAATCAAAAACGGATTCTTTCTAAAAACTTCAAGGGGGCCGATGTTGTTTCCTTATTCGGCGGCACTGAGATTAACCTGATGGAGGCCGACTTTAAAGACAAAGTGGTGATGGAGCTTATTAATATTTGCGGCGGCACCAAAATTATTGTACCCAGCCACTGGAACGTAGTCTGCGATGTGGTATCGGTTATGGGCGGCATGGAAGATAAACGCCGTGTGCGGCCTAATACCGAGGTTGCCGAGAAAACCGTAATCCTGCGAGGGACATCGGTAATGGGCGGTATTGAAATACAGAGCTATTGATACAGGCAACAGGCCTGGTCTGCTAAAAAGCGGGCCGGGCTTGCTGCGCGTTATGTCGGTTGTGCCTTTACCTGTTAAAGCAAGAATCGGCATATTATACGAATACCAATTATAAAGCTGCCCGGCAAAGGGCACAGATTATTGCATAAACCAATATTACCAAACCTGCTCAAGTGGCTGCATTTGCGTTAAATACAAGAATAAACCAGGTTTACGTGGCTTCGGCATGGTTGGCTCTAACCCTGCTGCTTACCCGCGTAATCATTTTTTACAATATACCCTGGCCTTTAGCCCTTGCCGACGCATCGTTAACGGCAACAATTAATATAACCGCGTGTGTATTGTGCATGATAAATATGGGTTATTACCGGCCCGGCAGTAAGGGTATGGCCTACCTTGCGGCATGGGTTATTTTACCCGCAACTGTAAGCGCCGGCCTGTCGCACAGCATTCTCAGCGAGCTTTATAATGCGAACATTGCTTACGGGGAATTTCTGCAATACAGCCTGCCGGTGCGCAAGGCCCTGGGCCTCTTATTAGCAGGCGGCAGTGTATTAATAGCCCTGCTCTGGCATGCCCGCTCTGAGCAAAAAAACCAGGCCGACCGCGATGCTGATGCCCAAAAGCTGGCCCGCGAAGCTGAGCTGAACCGCCTGCACATGCAATTGCAGCCGCATTTCCTGTTCAACAGCCTGAATTCAATAAGCGCGCTCATTGTATCAAGGCCCGATGAGGCTATGGATATGGTTTACAAGCTCAGCGATTTCCTGCGCGGAACACTGCGAAAAGACGAGGAGCAATGGGTGCCTTTAAAAGATGAGCTGGTACATTTGCAGCTTTATCTCGATATTGAAAAAGTGCGTTTCGGGCACCGATTGAATACCGGTATTGAATGCGACGGTGAATGTGATGCCATGTTCGTACCTTCGCTGGTATTGCAGCCCCTGCTTGAAAATGCCATTAAATTCGGGCTCTACGATACTACCGAGGAGGTGGTTATATCTGTTAAGGCAAAAGCCATAAAAGATATGCTTACCATTACAATTACCAACCCTTATGACCCTGTAACTGCCTCTCCAAGGCATGGTACCGGTTTCGGCATAAGCGGGGTTAAGCGCAGGCTTTACCTGCTTTTCGGCAGGAATGATTTGCTTGAAACACTAGGCGACGGTAAAGTATTCAACACCAGGCTTCGTATTCCACAATAGTACCTTAACAGGCTTAACTGTAATTTCTCTTGCCGGCCCGGGCTATAAGTTTAAGCCGGTTTTTTAACATTGCCCATTTCAGAAAAACATGATTCGTGCGCTGATAATTGATGATGAACCCCTGGCCCGCAGCCTTGTTCGCGGCTTCCTGCGCGATTTTCCGCAGATTGAAGTCTTACAGGAATGCGGAGACGGTTTTGAAGGCCTTAAAGCCATTCAGCAGCACAGGCCCGATCTGATTTTTCTTGATATACAAATGCCCAAAATTACCGGTTTCGAGATGCTTGAGCTGGAAGATAACCCGCCGCCGGTCATTTTTACCACCGCCTTCGATGCCTATGCTATTAAAGCTTTCGAGGCCAATGCCATTGATTACCTCCTGAAACCTTTTAACCGCGACAGGTTTAAGAAAGCAGTGCAGAAGTTCCTGGATGCCAATGAGAACGGGAAGCAGGCGGCAGAAATGAAAAAGCTGCTCGAAAATACCGGCAGCCCCGTTCCGCGCGCCGAACGTGTGGTGGTTAAAACCGGCAGTCGCATTGTAATTATTCCCTTCAGCCAGATTCAATGGCTTGAGGCCGACGATGATTTGGTTAAAATTCATGCCGACGAAGGTGTGTTTTTAAAGAGCCGTACCCTCCAGTATTTTGAATCGGTGTTAAACGCAGAGCAATTTGTAAGGGTGCACAGGTCTTATATTGTTAACGTACAGGCTATTGTGCGTATGGAACCATATCAGAAAGATGGTTTTCTGGCTGTTCTTAAATCAGGCGAAAAAGTTCCGGTGAGCGCCGGCGGTTATGCGCGTTTGAAAACTGTTTTAGGGGTGTGAGTGCTTATCTGATGTTCCTGGTATGGAATGATTTTTTTACCGGCCCAAGCTTTGCAAGTACCTTTTTGCCCGCATCTAATAACAAGGGCAAACAAAGCCATGAGCACAAAACAAAATCAGACAACCGACCCTAATAATGATTTTCATACCGACCAAAGTACCGGTATGAACACAAACCACGACGGACCTGCAGAAATTGATTATAAAGATATTGACCCTGAGCTGCGTAAAACCACATCGGCTGAACCACATTATAAAACACCGACCAGCGAGCGTGATTTCCCGGAAACAGATCGGGAAATAGAAGGCCTTAAATTTAAAGGCGATGAAGAAGCTCAAAATCCTGATTTGCCCATTGTGCAGGAGTAGTTGTACTGCGTTCAGGCTTATATAATTTTCATTTCGTATGTTTGCCGGGCATAGCAAATTGCCTTAAGAACAGACGAAATGAAATTCTGCGCGGTTCAGACTAGGCCTGTCAAAGGCAATGTTTCTGCTAATATCGACAGGCATATCACCCTGTTGCATTCGGCTTGTGATGCAGGTGCCGATGCCGTTTTTTTTCCTGAGCTGAGCATTACAGGTTATGAGCCTGGTTTGGCTGCAGAACTTGCCTGCACCCAAAACGATAAAAGATTCGCTGTTTTTCAAAACATTGCTGATGTTCGGCAGGTAACAATTGGTATAGGTGTTCCTGCACTAAGCGCTGAAGGAGTAAGAGTAAGCATGTTTGTTTTTCAGTCCGGGGTCTTGCCTCAAACTTATTCAAAACAGCTCCTGCATCCTGATGAGGAACCCTTTTTTTTAACCGGTTCAGGTAACCTTGAATTTGAAGTAAGAGGAATTAAGGTAGCAGTAGTAATTTGTTACGAAATATCTGATGCCCTGATTACTGAGCAGGCATTAAACAAGGGGGCTGAAATTTACGTGGCAAGTGTTGCCAAATCTTCGGAAGGCCTTAAAAGGGCTTTTGTAACCCTGGCAGAAACAGCCCGAAAATACAGGATTCCGGTATTGCTTGCCAACAGTATAGGGCCTTCCGATGATTTTATTGCCGGGGGCAGGTCGGCAGTCTGGAATGAGAAAGGTGAATTACTTGCGGAGATGGATGGCACAGGGGAAGGATTGGCGTTTTATGATTTTGATACCGGGGTGGGCAGTATATTTTATGCTAAATTGTAAATAACCTTTTACCTTAATTTCATATTTTATGCCTGCCGAACGTTTGAATTTTGAACTTAACAATGAGCAAAGATTGTATTTCGGACTTGATCCTATTTTACCTCACTGGGATAAAGTGATTTTTCAGGGTAATAAATACAATCCTGAAACCATTCTGTATTTTGACGGTGATATAATTAAAAGGCATATTAAATCTACTGAGCATTGTTACGCCGAAGTGCAGTTTAATGAGAAAACGCGCAATCGGGAGTTCCTGCTTCCTAAAACTTTAAAAGGAAAAGAGAAAAAGCTAAATGCATCAACATTTGAGAAAGTGAGCCCAATTGGCGTTTATTGCCGGCTTGAAAAAGGCGGCAGGGTTCTGATAGGGAACAATACTTCAATTACCTGTTTTTATGACAGTCACCGGGAAAATTATGATACTAAGGAAGCCCTTAGCTTTCCTGAAATTGTTGAGAACTACATTTCATTATGCCCGCCCGGTTACCTTGATGAGCTCCAAAAATTCAGGTTTGCTGATAGAAAGCATGTTAAGTATAAAGCCGGTGATTTTTTCACATTTAAAATAAATAATTCTGAATACGGTTTCGGCCGTGTTTTACTTGATATACACGAGCTTAAGAAATCAGGATATTTGAATGAGCCTCACGAGTGGCTGCATTTATTGTTTCGTCCGGTGCTGGTAAAAACCTATGCCTTTATTGCCGGTAATAAAGCTGCAGATTTAGAAGTGTTGGAGAAAATGCCGGCATTACCTTCAGATTATATGACGGATGATAAGCTATACTGCGGCGAATTTGAAATTATAGGTAATCGGCCGTTAAGAGATAGTGATTTTGATTTTCCTATGCTATACAGCCGAAGCATAGTGCACAGAAATGATAATTTGGTGTTTCAGTGGGGCTTTATAAATATTGAGTTGCCTGAAACCAATTTCAGCAAATACCTGTCGGAAGAACCAGCTGTTTTGATTCATGGTATGAAATTTCGTTCTGGGACTGACAGGTTCAGGTATTCAGGAACAAGTATATACCCCGGGTATAGCTCCGGTTTTTTGATAAGGAAGACTATTGAAAACAATGGCCTGTTCGTTTTTGTTGAACCTCAAAATTTTAAAATGGAAAACGATCTCAGGAACCCTGCGAACAGCACTGCGCGCGCCGATATTATGAATTACTTCGGTTTGGACCCATTAAAAAGCTATGATGAAAATTGCACATTAACAGGTACCATAAGGTTAAAGGATTTAGCCGGTAAGGTGTTTTGATTTATTGACCAACCTGCTTTCCCTTCATTAAACCTTGCCGATTCCACGAGGCAGATTCAATTTTATTATTATTATGATCTTCCGGAAAGTAAATATGCAATGCATAACCGGTTGATGTTTTTACCCCCACTTCACTTTACCAGCTATAAGCCTGCGGAAAAATAAATGTTGAACAGGTGTTGTTTGGTGTGCGTGGATTGATTATGTTTCAATCGTTATATTGGTTAATAAACAGTCAATCAGCATCAAATGTACCTCAATTGCCACTCACAGCTATCTATGCGCTGGGGCACCATGCGTTTGGAAACGCTTGCAGATAAAGCGGTAAGCCTTGGTATTAAAGCCATTGCCCTTACCGATATAAACGATAGCGGCGGGCTCATAGATTTTGTTGATGCCTGCAATAAACGAGGCATTAAGCCAATAGGCGGCATTGATTTCAGGGAAGGGTATAAACGGCTTTATATCGGTATTGCCCGCAGTAATGAAGGTCTGCATCAACTCAACAGCTTTTTTACCGATTACAATCTCAGCAAAAGCAAATTGCCTGTTCGTGCGCCTGAGTTGCCCGAGGTTTACTTTTTATACCCGCTCCATTGCCTGTTTTTGCAGCAGCATGCCGAGTTTACCCCAAACCTGCGTCCCGACGAATTTGTAGCCCTGCCGCCGTCGGAAGCACCTTTGCTGCATAGGCTGCGGGGCAAGGTGCCCTTGCATCGTATTGTGTTTTGCCAATCTGTATCTTTTTCGGGCGCGAAGGAATATGAATTGCACTGCCACCTGCGGGCCATTGATAACAATATTCTGCTCAGTAGCCTGAAACCCGAAATGACTGCCCGGCAAAGTGATAGCTTCCTGTTGCAGGAAACCTTTTTACAACTACAGGCGCAGTTCCCTGAAGTAATGTGCAACACTATGCAGCTTATGGATAATTGCTGCCTTGAATACGATTTTGTTGCAGCTAAAAACAAGCTTCATTTTACTGAATCACTTGAAGATGATGCAGCGCTTTTGAAAAAGCTGGCATGGGAGGGCTTTCAATATCGCTACGGGGCAGGCAATGATGCGGTAAAAGTTCGCATGGAACGCGAGCTGCAAATTATACTGCAAATGAAATTTGCGGCCTATTTTCTTATTACGCATGATATTGTGCAGTATGGCCTTTGGAAGGGCTATTATCACATAGGCCGAGGCAGCGGGGCCAACAGCCTGATTGCCTATTGCCTGAGAATAACAGATGTTGATCCCATTAAACTTGAACTGTATTTTGAGCGTTTCCTGAACCCAAAACGCAGCTCGCCGCCTGACTTTGATATAGATTACAGCTGGAACAATCGTGACGATATTTTCAATTATATTTTCAGGCGGCATAAGCAGGGTTATACAGCCCTGTTGGGCACTGTGAGCACCTTCTCGGGCCGGAGTACTTTGCGAGAGCTCGGCAAGGTTTACGGCCTGCCTAAAAAAGAAATAGACAGGCTTACTGACGAGCCTGCCCACAGGCTTAATGGCGGGCCTGTAGTTGAGAAAATAGTGTCGGTGAGCAGCAGCCTGCGCGATTTCCCGAATCTGCGCAGCATACATGCGGGCGGCGTGCTTATATCTGAATTACCCATTACGCATTACTCGGCGCTGCACCTGCCGCCCAAGGGCCTGCCCACCGTGCAATGGGATATGTTTACCGCCGAAAAAATTCAGCTTCATAAATATGATATACTCAGCCAGCGCGGCATAGGCCATATTAACGATGCCGCTGCGATGATCAGGGAAAGGCATGACCCGAATTTCGATATTCACAATATTCCGCATATAATGGCCGATGAAAAGGTGGCCGATAACCTGTACGCGGCCAACAGCCTCGGCTGCTTTTATATTGAAAGCCCCGCCATGCGTCAATTGCTGAAAAAACTTCGCTGCCGCGATTACCTTACCTTGGTAGCTGCCAGCAGTATTATACGCCCCGGTGTTGCCGGCTCAGGTATGATGAGCGAGTTTATACGCAGGTTCCATGCACAGGATAATATAGAATACCTGCATCCCGTATTTAAAGAGCAGCTCGGCGAAACCTACGGCGTAATGGTGTACCAGGAAGACGTAATGAAAATATGCCATCACTATGCCGGCCTTGATTTGGGCGATGCCGATGTATTACGCCGCGCGATGAGCGGTAAATACCGCAGTTCCAACGCTTTTGCGGAAATAGAGGAAGGCTTTTTCAAGGGCGCAGCCGCCCTCGGCCGAGACAGGGCCAATGCCGAGGAAGCATGGCGACAAATAAGCTCATTTGCCGGCTATTCTTTCTGCAAAGCGCACTCGGCCTCTTATGCTGTTGAAAGCTACCAAAGCCTATACCTGAAAACGTATTATCCCCGTGAGTTTATGGCGGCGGTAATTAATAATTTCGGGGGTTTTTACCGCACATGGGTATATGTGCAGGAGGCCCGCAGAACCGGGGTAAAGGTTTGCCTGCCCTGCGTAAACCGGGGGCTCATGCTTACTTCCTTAAACGGCGACGAACTGTATTTAGGCCTTATACATATCAAGGGTCTCGAAAAAAAATGGATACAGGGTATTCCTGCTGAACGCGTTGCCGGCGGCAGTTTTCTTGATTTGCCTGATTTTGTAAACCGCACCGGCATACCATTCGAGCAGATTCGCATACTTATAAAGACAGGGGCCTTGCGCTTTACAGGCATGAGCAAACCGCAGCTGATTACTTTTGCCCGTTTGTTTTGTGCTAAATCAGTGATACCCGAAACACCGGGATCAATGCTGTTCAATTTTCCGGTTCGTGAATTTGTATTGCCGGTACCTGAGCCAACCACTGTTCGTGAAGATGCCTGGCAGGAGTTCGAGATTCTCGGCTTTCCTGTTACCTTAAACCATTTTGGTCTGCTGCCTGAATTTAAACACCCGGCAGTAAATGCTTCGAACCTGCATGAATATATCGGCAAATTTGTAACGGTATCGGGCAAGCTTGTAACCACCAAACCTGTTCGCACCGTACACGGCGACAGCATGATGTTCGGTAATTTTCTTGATGCCGATGCCAATTTTATTGATACCGTACATTTTCCTGACAGCCTGAAAAACTACCCTGTGCATTGGGACGGAATATATTTATTATGGGGTCGGGTTATTGATGAATTCGGGGTGTTGAGCCTGGAAGTGCATAAATGCAAACGCCTGGATATGTATCGCGAAGGCGGCGAAAAATTACGAGTGGGAGCCATAGAAGCATACGGCCGCCCGGACCCTTTAAGCCAACATGAAACAATGCTGATTTCAGGCTAAGCATTGGTCATGCCAGGGCCGGTTTCCAAATCATCGGAAACCAAAAAAGCACTGATTCTTCAGTGCTTTCCGGTTCAGTAGACTAAAGCTTCTCATTATTGAACCTGTTTGCGGGTTTAAAGACCGTAAGCGAACAATTTTAGGTTCAATAATACTCGTAGGCCAGGCAGTTTAGTGCGGCACATTAAGGTAGAATAGTGCCGTGTGGGCAAATTATTGTAGCGTTTCCCCGCCTGCAACCTTCATCTTTTTACGATTTCTGATTCGCTTAATCCCATAACCTACCCCAGCGGCTAAAAGCAGGCTTGCGCCTCCGTCAACAGGTACATCTGCCTGTGCGCCCGGGGTGGGGCCGGAGTTACCGGGCTCACCCGACTGCTGTGCAAAAGCCGAGCCCGGTATGAGAATAAGTAAAGCTATAAGCACAGCAAAGCCTTTGGCAATCATTGATTTGTTTTGGAAAATATTGATTTTCATGAACTATGAGTTTTAGAAAACGGTTCCCGGGCAATATTGCCCGGAACCGTTTATTGTTTTGTTTAATTATTGCTTAACCACTTTATGCACCGATGTGCCGCCTGCATTTGTGCAATGCAGCGCATATACACCTGTTGGCATTGCAGACATATCTATAATGCTTTGGTCTCTCATGTCAGCCGACCATACGGCTTTGCCGGCCATATCGTAAAGCGTCAGGCTGCTGATGCCCGGCATGGCCAGGTGTACAAGGGCTTCGGTAGGGTTAGGGTACAGGCTCAGCTGAATTGCAGACTTCGCAATACCTGTAGCGCTGTTGCTGCGTACCAGTTGCAGGCGGCTGTTATAACGTAAGGCAGCGGCAGATGTAAAGCTGTAAGGCATGGTATGCAAAAGATTATCCTGCGCATCGAAGATGAACCATCCGTCGCCTTCACCTGCGGTGAGTGATATGGTATGTATTCCCGTGCCCGTTGCTGTATAGCCCAAACCGATACGCGTTTCAGGCGCATTCAGCAGGGTTTCAGGCAGGCCGTTAATTGAGTAGTTCTGGTTTGGCCCGAAGCTGTACACGCTCAGCCCGCCGCCGCTTACCTTGCCCGCATCACGGTCGGCATCAAATGCTTCGGTGTTGCCTGCCTGGAAGTAAACAGTGGCTTCATCGGCTTGGCTGCCGGCTGCTGAAAGCGAAAGGCGAACCAGGCTTGCTGCCTCGTTCCTTCGGAAGGAAGGATTGGTATAAGAAGTAAGCCTTGCCCCGTCGGTAAAATCAAGCCTGCCGCCTCCTATGTTCGAGCGTACAAAGAAGGCCTGCATGGAAGGTATAACATTGCTGCCGTTATTGTTGCCTATGCCGTTCACATAGCTTGCATAGCTGGTAGTGTACTGAGCGGTGCTTTGCGCTGTATAAACAGCGTTCTGCATATTGGTTCTGCCTACATTGTTCCAGTCTATAGGAGCAGGGTAAGGGTTACCTGCCAGCATCCAGCCTGAGTTGTTATAGCCTCCGTTGGCTACAGGCAGGCTGTAATTGCCTGTATTCAGGGTTCCGCTTACCTGCACCGTTTCGCTGCCGCTTATGTTTACTGAATAGCCGGTGCCGGCAGGCATATTACCTGTCGGTACCTTCCATCCGTTGTTGAACAAATCAGAGGCCGAGGTAACACGTGATTCATCGAAGGCAAATACATTGGGGTAAGGCGTTACCGTGCCGGGGTTTGCAGCCGTATTATAGGCTGTATTCAGCACAGGTGTAAATGTGCCTGTTATTGTCGACAGGGTTGAAAGTGGCTGACCTGCTACCGCGCTTGCATAATGGCGGTAGCCTGCACCGGTGTTCATATCGGTGGTGATGTAACGCTGAACCTTGGTGGTGCCGCTGCTTGTTCCGCCCGAGTTGACAACCATGCCAGTGCCCGATGCGTTCGAGCGTATGGTCAGGCGGTCGCCGGTGGCAAAAACACCGGATGCCAGGGTGAGTATGCGTGTAACGCCGGTTGCCGAGCTAAGGCTCACGCCGGCGCCATTGTTCACCGTTAAATTACGTACTGTAGACGGGAGACCGCTGCCGGTAATCTGCGCGGCAGTGCCGTTAAACTCATAGTCGGCACCGGGGGAGAAAATGCGGACTGCGGTTTGAATGGCCCCTGTGTTCCCTGAAGTTGCAATACCTTCTGTATTACAAACCTGCAGCAATGCGCCTGCCTCCAGGGTGAAGCTGCCGCTGCCGCTTATTATGTTACAGCCGGTTATTATGGTTACCCCCGCAGGTACGGTAATATCGGAATTAATAGTAACCGGCCCGGTAAGGGTTATAACGGGTGTGCCGCTGAATGAAATATTATCATAGTTGCCGCTAAGTGTGCGCGAGGTGCTTATTGCCAGGTTATTATTACCTGTTACAGTTATTGCCAGGCCTGACAATGCACCGTTGCCGCATAATGCTGTGCCCAGCACGGTAAGCGTACCCGATGTGGCATTGGCTCCTATGGTAAGGCTTACACTGTTAGTGGTTCCGCTAATTGTTACATCGGTGCCGGAATAGCTCCAGCTATAGCCGGTTGCACCGCTTATGGCAGGAACCGAATAGGTTGAGGTGCTGCTGCGGGCCGGTGTAATGTCGCCCGTTATGCTGCCTGCTGCCGAAGCCGTTGGGCTTACAGCTACTGCAATAACATTGCTCGCAGCCGAGGTGCAGGTACCCGAAACACTTTGAACAGTATAGCTGCCCGAAGCACTTACCGTAAGGTTCTTTGTAACTGCCCCGTTGCTCCAGATATAGCTGTCTGCCCACAGCTTTATTTTGCGTATGCGGTTATTGCCGGCATCGCCTACAAATACATTACCCGCAGCATCAAGAGCGAGGCCATAAGGGTAATTGAATTGCGCGGCAGTTCCCTCGGAATAGCCTTGCGTGCTGCCTGCCAGGGTGCTTACAACGCCTGCGGGCGTTATTATGCAAATTCGCTGACTGCTTTGATCGGCTACATACAAGGTACCCGATGCGTCAACGGCAATTGAAGTGGGGTTAATGAACCTGGCCGCTGCGCCGGTTCCGTCTGCATAGCCGGCATTGTTGACGCTTCCTGCAAGGAGGCTCAGCCCGCCGGCCGGTGTCACTTTATAGATGCGCGCATTGTCTGTTCCGGCAAAATATACGTTGCCCGATGCGTCAACCGCCATGCCGTTGTGATAGGTTCCGGTTCCGTTTATGGCTACTGTGCTCACAACACCCGCAGTCGTTATTTTGCGGAATCCGTTGTTAAACTTATCTCCCACGTACAGGGTGCCCGTTGCGTCAATGGCAATGCTGTTCGGGTTATTAAACTGCGCAGAGACACCCGTTCCGTCGGCGAAACCGTTTGTGCCGCTGCCTGCAAAGGTGCTTACTGTGCCGCCGGGAGTTATTTTACGAATGCGGTTATTTAAATGGTCGGTTACATACACATTACCCGATGCGTCAACAACAAGACCGGTAGGAAGGTTAAACTGCGCGGCAGCGCCGGTTCCCTCGGCAAAGCCCGCGGTACCGCTTCCGGCCAGGGTGCTTACCAGGCCTGCGGGGCTTATTTTACGAATCAGGTGATTTGAGGCATCGGCCACATACATATTTCCTGAAGCATCAAATGCAATCCCAAAAGGAGAGTTGAACCCTGCGGCTGCTCCGGTGCCGTTACTGCTGCCTGCGCCGGCGTTGCCCGCAAAAGAGCTTACAACAATTGGTGCAATAGCAACAGGGCTTAAGATAACGCTTCCGCCCGTGCAGAATGTGGTGGCGCTGCCGGCTGAAGCTGTTGGTGTGGCCGGGGCCGCGTTCACAGTTACAGTTGTAACAGCGCTCACTGCCGAAGTACAGCCTGAGCTGATAGCCCGTACCGTATAGTCGCCTGCCGCTGAAACAGTTCTCGGGTTTAAAGTACTGTTATCGTTCCACAAATAAGTGCTGCCGCCCGAGGCCGTGAGCACCACGCTTCCGCCTGTGCAGAAAGTGGTGGCGCTGCCGGCTGAAACTGTTGGCGGGGCAGGGGTTGTGTTAACAGTTACAGTTGTAACAGTGCTTGCCTCCGAAGTACAGCCGTTGCTGATGGCCTGAACGCTGAAGCTGCCGCCCGTTGTAATAGTTCTGGGGTTTGAAGTGCTGCCATCGCTCCACAAATATGCTGTGCCGCCCGTGGCTTTGAGTACCACGCTTCCGCCGGTGCAGAAAGTGGTGGCGCTGCCGGCTGAAATGGTTGGTGTGGCCGGGGTTGTGTTAACTGTTACAGTTGTAACAGTGCTTGCCTCCGAAGTACAGCCGTTGCTGATGACCTGAACGCTGAAGCTGCCGCCCGTTGTAAAAGTTCCGGGGTTTGAAGTGCTGCCATCGCTCCACAAATATGCTGTACCGCCCGTGGCCGTAAGCACCACGCTTCCGCCTGTGCAGAAAGTGGTGGGGCCACCGGCTGAAATGTTTGGTGTGGCCGGGGCAGGGTTTACAGTTATGGCTATTGCATTGCTTGCCGCCGATGTACAACCCGCAACGATGCTGCGAACCGTATAGCTGCCCGTTGCTGAAGCGGTGAAAGTAAGACCTGTAGTGGCGTTATCGCTCCAAATATAGGTAGCGCCCGAAATGGCAGAGGCCGTTAAAGTTATGCTCCCGCTGCCGCAAATATTGGTGCCGGCGGAAGTAACAACAGGCGCCGAAGGAATTGGGCTAACCGTAACAGCAATTGTATTACCGGCAACGGATGTACAACCGTTAATTATGCTGCGAACCGAATAGCTGCCGGCTGCTGTGGCATTGAAAGTAAGACCGGTAGTGGTATTGTCACTCCAAATGTAAGTTGCGCCCGATACCGCAGAAGCGGATAGGCTTATGCTGCCGCTGCCGCAAATATTGGTAGACGGCGAAGTAACCACAGGTGCCGCAGGTGCCGGTTTAACGGTTACGGTTGTTACTGCGCTTGCAGCAGAAGTACAACCGTTGCTGATGGCCTGCACGGTGTAATTGCCTTCATTTGTAATAGTCCTCGGGTTATCTGTTGAGTTGTCGCTCCAAATATAGGTGCTGCCGCCTGAGGCGGTAAGTATCACGTTTCCGCCTGAGCAGAAAGTTGTCTCGGTCGCGGCTGAAATAAAGGCTTCGGGAATACTGTTGACCGTTACAGTTACTGCGGGGCTTGATGCCGACTTGCAGCCGTTGCTGACAGCCTGAACACTGTAAATTCCTGCATCGGTAACATACCTCGGGTTAACTGTAGAGCCGTCGTTCCAAAGGTAGCCTGCTCCTTCTGTTGCAGTAAGCAAAATACCGCCGCCCGTGCAGAGCATTGTTGTGCCGTTCCATGTAACTAATGGTATGGCAGGTATCAGGTTCACGGTTACTGTTGTTATATCGCTTACCGCCGAAGTGCAGCCGTTGGTTATAGCCTGAACACTGTAGTCCCCGGTAGTTGATACAGTTCTTGGGTTTGCAGTGGAATTGTCGTTCCAAAGATAAGTGTTGCCGCCGTAAGCGGTGAGCACTACGCTCTCACCTGTGCAGAAAGTGGTCTCGCCTGCCGCAAAAACAAAAGGCGCTTTCGGAATCGGGTTCACGGTTACAGTTGTTACAGCGCTTGCCGCTGAAGTACAGCCATTGCTGATTGCCCTTACGCTGTATTCTCCGCTTGTTGTTACAGTCAACGGGTTTGATGAAGAGCCGTCTGTCCAAACAAAATAGACATCGCCTCCGCCTGTAGCTGTTAACTCAACGCTGCCGCCCTCGCAGAACGTGTTCGAGCTTGCCGAAGAAACGAAGGGTGTGGCAGGAAGATTTTTCACAGTCACTTTTGTAATGCTGCTGAACGCCGAAGCACACCCGTTGATTAGGGCCTGAACGCTGTAGTCCCCGCTTGCAGATACAACTCTGGTGTTTGCAGTTGAGCCGTCGTTCCAGAGGTAAGTATCTCCGCCCGAAGCAGCAAGAACAACACTTTCACCGGCACAGATTGTGGTTTCACCTTCCGCTGAAACAGTGGCTTCCGGCATTGTATTCACGTTTACAATAGTAACATCGCTGACATCAGATGTACAATTGTTGCTTACTGTTTGAACACTATAGGCACCGCCTGAAGTAATAGTCCTTGGATTTAAGACTGAGCCGTCTTCCCAAATAAAATTGCTGCCGCCCGTAGCTGTAAGTATTACACTTCCGCCTGCGCAGAAATCAGTAGCGCTGCCGGCCGAAATTACAGGTACAGCAGGCAGCGGGGTTACAATTACAGTTATTGCAGCGCTCGTTGCCGATGTGCAGCCGCTGCTGATGGCCCGGACACTAAAGCTGCCGCCTTCAGTTATGGTTCTTGAATCTGTGCTTAAGCCGTCGTTCCATATATAATCGGTACCGCCCGCAGCGGTAAGCACAACGCTTTCGCCTGCGCAGAAAGTTGTAGAGCTTCCTGCGAAAACAGCAGGTGTTTCAGGAACAGGGTTTTGAGTTACTGTTGTAACAGGGCTTGCTGCCGAAGTGCAACCATTGCTTATTACCCTAACACTGTAATCTCCTTCAGTTGATAAGGTTCTCGTATTTGAGGTCGAGCCGTCGTTCCATAAATATGATGTTCCGCCTGAAGCTGTAAGAACCACGCTGCCGCCCGGGCAGAAACCTGCTGCGACTGCGGGTGAAATTGCAGGAGTGGCAGGAAGAGGATTAAGGGTAACAGCTGTTACTGCACTTAAAGCTGAAGTGCATCCGTAGCTTATAGCCCGAACTGTGTAATTGCCTGCAGTTGAAACTGTCCTGGGGTTAGCCGTGCTGTTGTCGTTCCATAAATAGGTGCTGCCGCCTGATGCGGTAAGCAAAACGCTGTCGCCTGCGCAGAAAGTTGTAAGGCCTGCTGCTGAAATAGTTGCGGCGGGTACAGGGTTTACCGTTACGGCAACGGCATTGCTTGCCGCCGAGGAGCAACCCCCGGATATAGTTTGCAGCGTATAATTGTCGGCAGTGCTCACAGTAAGGTTCTGCGTTGTGGCACCGTTGCTCCACAGATAGCTGTCTATGTTTAGTGGCAGGGTTATTTTACGAATGCGGCCATTATTACCGTCGCTGATGTACAAATTGCCCGATGCGTCTGATACTATGCCCGTCGGACCTGCAAATTTCGCAGCAAGCCCTGTTCCGTCGGCATAGCCGCTTGTGCTGCCTGCTATGGTGCTTGCCGTGCCGCCGGGTGTTATTTTACGGATGACATTATTATCCTCTGTTACATACACATTGCCCGTGGGGTCAGATGCAATGCCTTGGGTAACACCAAACCGGGCAACTCCGGCGACCCCGTCTGCATTGCCATAGGTCCCGCTTCCAGAAAGTACGCTTACACTGCCGCCAGAGGTGATTTTGTAAATTCGGTGAGAATCCACGTCACCAACATACACATTTCCCAAGGCATCAACTGCAATACCTAATGGTGTGGAAAACGTGTTAGCCCCCCCACCGGTGGCAAACGTACTTACCACGCCGGCTGAGGTAATTTTGCGGATTTTATTCGCGGTTTCGGACACAAACAAGTTGCCCGATGCATCAATGGCAATACCATACGGAGTACTAAACCTAGCCGAGGTACCGTTGCCGTCGTTTGAACCTGAGGTGGTGCTTCCGGCAAATGTTGTTACCACCCCCGCCGGCGTTATTTTACGGATACAGTAATTAATATAATCAGCTACATATACATTGCCCGATGCGTCAACAGCAAGGCCGGTTGGGTTATTAAATTTCGCTGCGCTGCCCGTTCCGTCGGCATAGCCTGATGTGCTGCCTGCTAAAACGCTTGAAACTCCGGCAGTTGTAATTTTAAGAATCTGGTTAGTGCCTGCGTCGGCCACATACATATTTCCTGTTGCATCAAAAGCAACTCCGTAGGGGGTGCCAAGACCTGCCGCAAAGGTGCTGACAATTGCAGAGGCAACAGCGGGGCTTATGGTTACACTTCCGCCGGAACAAAAAGTTGTTGCACCGCCGGCGCTAATAACAGGCGCCGCAGGTGCCGGTTTAACCGTTACAGCTGTGGCAGCGCTTACCGCCGAGGTGCATCCGCCGCTTATTGCCTGTACGCTGTAGCTCCCGGCAGTTGTTACTGTTCTGGGGTTGGCTGTGCTGTTATCGTTCCACAAATAAGCAGTACCGCCTGAAGCTGTAAGCACCACGCTGCTGCCATCGCAGAGAGAGGTAGTGCTTCCGGCCGTCACAGATGGTGTTGCAGGTACTGGGTTAACTGTGATTGCAATTACATTGCTCGGAACCGAGGTACAGCCCGAAACAATGCTGCGAACCGAATAGCTGCCCGCCGTACCGGTACTTAATGTAAGCCCGGTTGTGGTATTGTTGCTCCAAATGTAGGTTGCGCCGCTAACGGCCCCCGCAGTAATTGTAATGCTGCCGCTGCCGCATATATTGGTGGCAGGCGATGTGATTACAGGCGGGGTTGGAGTATTAACCGTTACCGCAATTGCATTGCTTGCCGCCGAAGTACAGCCTGCAGAAATGGTTTGCAGGGTATAGCTGCCTGTAGCGCTTGCGGCAAGTGTGGAACCTGAAGCTCCGTTGCTCCACAGGTATGTATCAATAACCTGCGGTTGGGTGATGAGCCTGATTCGGTCGTTACCTCCGTCAGCAACATAAACATTTCCGTAATGGTCTGCGCATACGCCGCGGGGACTATTAAATGTGGCGGTTGTGCCTGCACCGTCGGCAGAACCTGCCGTTGCGTTGCCTCCTATGGTTGTTACCACCCCGGCCGGCGTTATTTTACGGATACGCTGATTGCCATTGTCAGCCACGTAAACATTACCGGCATCGTCAACAGATATTCCGTAAGGATTAGTAAACATTGCGGCCGTACCTGTACCGTCGGCAAAACCTGAGCTGCTGCCGGCAAAAGTGCTTACCACGCCCGCCGGGGTTATTTTACGGATTCGGTCGTTACCTGATTCGGAAACATATACATTGCCTGCCGCATCAACAGCCATACCCCTTGGGAAACTAAAAGATGCAACATTGCCTGCACCATCTGCAGAGCCGGCTGTACCGGTACCGGCAAAGGTGCTTACCACGCCCGCCGGTGTTATTTTACGTATTACCTCGTTGCCATATTCAGCCACATATAAATTACCTGCAGCATCAAATGCGAGGTTGTATGGCCTGTCAAACCTGGCAGAGGTTCCGTTTGCGTTTGTATAACCTGAAGTAGCCGCTGTGCTGCCTGCAAAGGTACTAACCACGCCGGCCGATGTTATTTTACGAATAGCATTGTTGTTGAAATCAGCCACAAAAACATTGCCTGAAGCATCAACCGCTACACCGGCCGGGCCGTTGAAACGTGCAGCGGTGGTAGTTGCATCATTGTAACCGGTTCCGCCTGAAGTACTTCCCGCCAGCAGGCTTACCGTGCCTGCGCTTGTGATTTTACGTATTTGGTTATTACCATAATCGGCCACATATAAGTTACCCGATGCATCAAAGGTTAACCCGTAAGGAGCGTCGAACCTTGCAACACTTATATTACCATTGGTGGTGCCTGCTGTACTGCCTGAATAGGTTGTTGTTGCAAGCTGCTCTGCAGCCGGTGTTATTGTAACGCTGCTGCCTGAGCAGAAAGTGGTGGTTCCGCCTGCTGAAATAACAGGAGTTTTGGCCAAATTATTTACCGTTACCGCAACTACATTGCTCTGTGCCGAGGTACAGCCCGGAAATGCGGTTTGCACCGAATAGCTGCCGGCAGCTGTAACAGTAATAGCCTGCGTTGTTTCTCCTGTGCTCCACAGGTAAGTTGCCCCGCCGGTTGTTGCAGAGCAGGTAAGTGTAAGGTTGCCGTTTCCGCAAATGCTTGTTGAGGGCGATGTGATTACCGGGGTTACGGGGATATTGTTAACCGTTACCGCAACTGCATTGCCTGCCGCCGAGGTACAGCCTGCTGAAACAATCTGAAGGGTATAGCTGCCTGTAACAGTTGCAGTTAGTGTTGAGCTTGCAGCCCCGTTGCTCCATAAATATGTATCAATAACCTGCGGTTGGGTAATGAGCCTGATTTGGTCGTTATCTGCATCAGCTACATAAACATTGCCGTATTGGTCTGCTGCTACGTCGTGGGGACTGCTGAATGTGGCAGCTGTGCCGGCACCGTCTACAGAGCCTGCCGTTCCGTTACCTGCCAGGGTTGTTACCGCGCCGGCAGGGGTTATTTTACGAATTCGCTGATTTCCGTTGTCGGCAACGTAAACATTGCCGGCAGGGTCTACAGATAGGCCATAAGGGTTGTTGAACTTCGCAGCTGTACCTGTACCATCTGCAAAGCCGGAAACGCTGCCTGCAAAAGTGCTTACCACACCGGCCGAAGTAATTTTACGGATGCGGTCGTTACCTGATTCGGCCACATATATATTGCCTGCGCCATCAATGGCAATATCCCTCGGGGAACTGAATTGTGCAACATTGCCTGCACCATCTGCAGAGCCGATTGTACCTGTACCGGCAAAGGTGCTCACCACTCCCGCAGCGGTTATTTTACGAATTACATTGTTGCCATAATCGGCCACATATAAATTACCGGCTGCATCAAATTCCAGGTTGTTCGGTGCGCTGAACATTGCAGCGGTTCCTGTTGCGTTCGTGAACCCGGCAGTACCTGATGTGCTGCCTGCAAAAGTGGAAACAGAACCGCCGGAAGTTATTTTACGGATAACATTGTTATCAGCATCTGCCACAAATACATTACCGGAAGCGTCAACTGCCACACCGGAGGGGCCGTTGAAGCGTATAGTAGGTACATCCGAATATCCGGATGAGCCTAATGTATGGCCTGCAAAGAGGCTTACCGTACCTGCACTTGTAATTTTACGTATTTGGTTATTTCCATAATCAGCCACATACATGCTACCCGATGCATCAAAGGTTAGTCCGTAAGGCGTGTCAAACTTCGCAATATTTACACTTCCGTTGGTGGTACCTGCACTACTGCCTGCATAATTGCCTGTTGCAAGCAGCACGGTTGCCGGTGTTAAGGTTACGCTGCCGCCGGAGCAGAACGAGGTGGTTCCGGCCGCTGAAACTGAAGGTGCTGGAACAAGTAAATTTCTGCTTACCGTAATTACGTTACTAAGCGCAGAGGTGCAGCCCGGAAATGCGGTTTGCACTGAGTAGCTTCCGGCAGTTGTAACAGTAATGGCCCGGGTGGTTTCTCCTGTGCTCCACAGGTAAGTTGCCCCGCCGGTTGTTGCAGAGCAGGTAAGCGTAAGATTGCCGTTTCCGCAAATGCTTGTTGAAGGAGATGAGATTACCGGGGTGGCAGGGCCGGGGCTCACAGTTACCACAACAGCATTGCTTGCCGCCGAGGTGCAGCTTCCGGAAACGGTTTGCAGCGTGTAGCTGCCCGAAGTGCTGACTGTGGCAACAGCAGTATTGGCTCCGTTACTCCATATATAAGCCTCAACAGCCGGTGGCTGAGAAATTATACGTATCCTGTTATTGTTGTCGTCGGCTACATAAATAAAGCCCAACAAATCAGCTGCAACACCTTTCGGGCTTGAAAACTGGGCCGCAGTGGCATTACCATTGTTAAAGCTTGACGTTCCTGTTCCGGCAAGGGTGCTTACCTCCCCGCCCGGGCTTATTTTCCTGATTCGGTTGTTACCCGCATCGGCTACATACACATTGCCCGATGCATCAAAGGCAACACCATAAGGATCACTGAACTGCGCGGCAGTGCCGGTTCCGTCAGTATATCCGCTTGTGCTGACCACACCCTCAGCTGTTATTTTACGAATTCGGTCGTTACCGGTTTCGGCAACATATAAAATACCTGAAGCATCAACGGCAATGCCCCAGGGCGAGCTGAACCTTGCTGCAATTCCCGTGGCATCGGTTGTTCCTGCAGTAGCGCTGCCGGCAACAGTGCTTACGAGCCCTGAAGAATTTATTTTCCTGATCCTGTTGTTACCCATGTCGGCCACATATACATTACCTGCAGCATCAACAGCAACACCTGTTGGTGAGCTGAACCTTGCCCCTGTTCCGATACCGTCTGAATAGCCCGATGTACCGCCTGCGAAAGTGCTTACCACGCCGGCTGCCGTTATTTTGCGAATACAGTCGTTATCCCTGTCGGCCACATATACATTGCCCGTAGCATCAACGGCAATACCTGTAGGGTTATCGAATCTTGCGGCAGTGCCGGCTCCGTTAGTAAAGCCGGAAGAGCTTCCTGCGAATGTGCTTACCACGCCGGCAGGTGATATTTTCCTGATGCGGTGGTTAGAAAAATCAGCTACATAGGTATTTCCTGAGGCATCAACAGCCAGGCCATAAGGTGAAGAAAATGATGCTGCAGTACCCGTTCCGTTAGTTGTGCCGCTTGATGAGCTGCCTGCAAGGGTAGTTACTGCGGGCTGCACAGCTGCTGCGCTAAGTGTTACACTTCCGCCCGAACAAAATGCCACAGTTCCGCCTGCTGAAACAGCAGGTGTAGCAGGTTTGGCAGCTACGCTTACTGAAACTACATTGCTCATTGCCGAGGTGCAACCCTGTACAATAGTTTGTACCGACATACTAATTGTTGTACCCACTGTTACAGCCTGGGTGGTGGCACCGTTACTCCATAAATAAGTTGCGCCGCTTACGGCCGATGCCGTTAGCGTTACGCTGCCGCCATAACAAAACGCAAGTGTCCCACCCGCAGTTATTGAAGGTGTTGCCGGTACAGGGTTCACAGTAATTGCAATTACATTGCTTGCCACCGAGGTGCAACCTGACATTATGCTTCTTACCGAATAACTTCCGGCTGTTGAGGCAGTTAACGTTTGCCCGGTTGTAATTCCGTTGCTCCAGATATAAGTTGCACCGGCTACCGTTGATGCAGATAGAGTAATGCTGCCGCTGCCGCATATATTGGTTGCCGGGGAGGTAATTACCGGTGCGGCAGGAATTGGGTTTACAATAACTGACTTCACATTGCTTACAACCGAGGTGCAGCCGGTGCTTATGGTTTGTACCGTATAGTCACCGGTTGAGCTTACCGTAATGGCCTTCGTGGTTTCGCCATTGCTCCATAAATAATTGTCGCCGGTTACTGCCGATGAAGTAAGGGTTACGCTGCCACCGGCGCAAAAAGTGGTGGTGCCGGCCGAAATTGTGGGTTTTGTAGGTTTGGCGTAAACTACAACCGAGCTGCTTACTGCCGAAGTGCAGCCGTTTGATATGGCCCTGACATTGTACGTTCCGGCTGATGCTATGCTCCTGGGGTTTGTTGTTGAATTGTTTTCCCACAAGTAAGTGGTACCTCCGGAGGCTGTAAGCACCACGCCTTCGCTTGAACAAAGTACCCCTGAATTGTTTGCCGATATGGAAGCTACGGGAACGGGGTTTACAGTAACAACAATCGTATTGCTAAATGCCGAAGTGCAGCCGTCTACAATTTTGCGCACAGAATAGCTGCCTGAAGTGGTGGCAGACAAAACTCGGCTTGTTGTAGTGTTGTCGTTCCAGATATATGTGGCTCCCGCTGAACTTATTTGCGTAAGCAGCACACCGGCACCTTGGCAAACAGTGGTTGATCCTGAAGTTGATATAACAGGCGTTGAGGGCTGCGGGTTGGCCGTAATCGAGACCGGGTTACCGGCCGCAGACTTGCAACCTATTGCATTAACCTGCTGAAGACTTACTGTTGCGGCTACGTTTACAGTAATTGCTGCGGTAGTGGCCAAGGTTGTGATTGATGTTGACTGTATGGTCCAAAGCGGGGTAGTGGCTAAAATTAACTTACGTACATCATGTGCATTAAGAGAAGGCAGAATCAGGTTTCCGTCCAGGTCTAAAGCTGAGGCAAGAACCGGGACCGCTGTTGCTGTATTTAAAGGGCCATAATTATCTCCTGTCCCAACAGGAGTCCACACTGCAGTTACTGCACCTGTGCTCAGGTTTATTTTCCTAATACCTAAATTGCCCGCTTCAGTAATATATGCATTTCCGAAGGCATCGGCAGTAATTCCGCGCGGGTCATTAAATTGTGCAGCATTGGCTGTTCCGTTTGTATTACCCGCAGTTTCCTGGCCGGAAAACACAGTGGCTGCAGACGAGCCGGCCGGTATTTTCCATATCCTGTTTGAACCGGTAAAGAATATATTGCCGCTGCCATCAACCAACAGGTCAAGCGGGGCCGTCGGCAAACCCTGGGCAACATAGCTGATTGTACCCGCCGGGGTTATTTTACGAATTGCAGAGCTTCCGTATTCGGCAATAATCAAATTGTCGTTGGCATCTGTTTTTACAGCATGCGGGCCGGTAAATCCTGTGGCAAATGTTGTTGCAGCCCCGTTCTTGTCAATTTTTCTTATTCTGCCGCCGAGATATTCGCAAATAAACAGGTTGCCTTTCGAATCAAAATCAATACCCCAAGGGTCACCAAAAGTAGCGGTAACCTGGTTTTCGATGCCAAAACCTGTGACATAGCCTGAAGGTGTTATTTTTCGAATTGTACTGTAGGGGCTGTTTTCGGCCACATATATATCGCCGGCCGGCGAAACTGCCACACTTGTTAATGTATTAAACCTTGCTGCATCTCCCTGGCCGTTGGCAGTGCCGGCATTGTTGTAGCTTCCGGCAACAGGCCAGACATAGGCGGTGGTAAGCCCGTTTGAGTTCAGGGTAACGCTTCCGCCCGGGCAAAAATATGAGGTACCTGAAGGTGAGATTGATACCGGCTGAACCGCGTTGCAGGTAAGCGGAACATTTATTAAGTTTATGTTTCCTGCTTTTAGTGTGTTACTTTTTGGCATAGTTGCCGTCATTGAAGACTTATTGCCACCTTTCCCGGATTTCAGGTACTTAAGTTTATTGCCTGCAATTGTATTTCCTGATGGCCGCGCCCTCGAATCAAACCCGTATAGCAGTGCTGTTATAAGCACAAAAAGCATTGTTAAATATTTATAAAGAGTACTTATTGATTGCATGAGCTTACCGTAATATTTCTTTGGCCGATCCCCTTATTGGGACGGCTATTTAATTATACAAAGATGTTTCAATTACCTCCGGCATCCTATGGCCCGCTGTGCCATTGCTGTGCCATTCCTTTTTTACCATTTAAAACTGCCTTAATACAATTTAAACGGGGTTTTAATTGTTCTCCTCATCGGAACGGCTTCAGGTTTTGGGCATAAAAAATGCAAATCAGTGCCGCTGCCTTTCAAACCGGCGCTTGGGCTTTATGTGCCTAACATTTAATAGCAATAGTTGGCAGCCTTCCGGCTCAGGGTTCTCAGCAGCACTTTATAGGTACTATGGCAGTAAGGTTTAATAAGCAACTGTGTTTATTCTTGAAAACCGGGGGGCTATTGCCCGGCGGTACTTTTACGGGTTATGCTAAAAAATTTCCCGGTGCTGTCAGTTTCATTCAGGGTAAGCGGGTCGGAAAATTCCTGGGCATAAATCAGCTTTCCTCCCGGGCCTTTTATGCGCAGGTAATCTATTGCATAAGTGCTGTTATTTGAAAATTCAATACCCCAGAGCTCGTTATTTTTAGGCTTTTCAGGGTATAGGGTTACGCAAGGCCCGCTAACCCGAAGCTCATTATTACAGTAGAGCTTAGCCTGCCCATCGGCAACATCCAGTCTTATAACGTTCCAGGCATAACTGTCTTTAACTTCCAGGCTCCCCAGTTCATTTTGAGGTATAATTATCCGCTCTCCGAAAAATACATAATCTAATATATTGGTTTGGTCGCTGCAGAACTGGTAATCAAACGCTATATCGTAACGGTTGAACAGCACAACCCGCATATCATGTATATGCAGCAAAGTATCTATGCATTTATACCTGAATTCAAGTGAAAAGCTGTTTAAATCCGTTTTAGGAAAATACCCGAAACTTGAAAGCTGGGATATGAAATCGTCTCTTATTTCTACCGGCAGCGAAGTATCGGGCAGCAACGTAAAGCCATTCCGCACCAGTTCGTGATGATAAATCGGATTAAAACTTACAGCTGCATCCTGTAAGTTGTTGTATTTTTCCTTAAAATCGGAAGCCTCCCAATGCCAACCCGATCTGCCTCCGATAGGCATTGCAATATAACCCTGCTCACCTTTTGCACTTAAAATTATTTTGGACGATGTTGCCAGGGGAAATAACTGAAAGCTGCCTTTTTTTTCAGTAAGAATAATCCTGCGCGGCTGTATACTACGTTCAAACTGCATTTCCAGGGTATCTATACCCAATGCAGTAAAATCGTAGTTGTATATATTTCGGGTAAATGCTTTTATGCTGTCCGGCATGCTTACAGCGTTAATAATAATTGAACTGAACGGTATTTTATTTCCTGCTGCAACATGTTTCATGCTTTGCACCTGCATGGTTTTATAAACAGCAAGCCCCGTAACCCCAAGCAAAACCGCAATAAGCGTAAGTAAAAATAAGGTGTTCCTGTACCAGGGCTTTATTTTAATAACCTGCGCATCTTCGAAAAATCGCTCTTCCCCTGCCGTGCTTTGATTCAGCCTCTCAGAAAGCCTTACCAGGCCGGTACCTGCTCTTTCCTGCCTGTGAACATGCCTTATATGCACCAATGCAAGGTGATGCGCCTGTGTCAGGTGCGCATGCGCTGCCATGAAAGCAGCATAGCTATCGTAGCCTGAATACAGGCAGAGCGCACTAAGTGTTGCTTTTCGTAAGCTCCTCCTGTTGTTATCTTCCAGGAAACGGCGCAGTGTATTGTCTGAAGGCATCAGGGCCGCGGCTTGCGCTGAGCTCAGTTTAGCTGCAAGCACTTTACGTATTTCTATTTGGAGATCAACATAAAAGGCACGTTTGCTCGGCAGTGAATTTATACCGCTGAAAGTTGCACCATGCCCTAACCTGCGCCATTTGGGCCATTCGGAAGCAATCTTTTTTAAAATGAGCGCATGTAATATTGCTTCCGGACGTTGTTCTTCCCTATCTTCCAATCTAATAGAATTTATCTTTTGTCCGCATTGCGCATTCAAAAGCAATCAAAGTGCAGCAAGGTAGTTGATTGGTGTTTTGTTATGAAATGAAATTAATATTTCAACCCAGCTTAAAAAAAATATACCATGCCCAACTTTGGTTCAATCCGGAAATTTGCGGGCAATTTTGCTTAAGCATAAATCCTGTCAAGACTATATAGGAAGAAGGGTTTGTCCCACACGCCTCTTGAAGTAGCCCATAAGCCTTTGATTTTGGCATTGAAAGATTCTGCCGATGCGTTTGTATCATATTATTAATAACCTGCCAACGGCGACGCTTTATATAAAGCATCACACAACGACGAATCGCATAGTGCGATATAGCTGTTTCCTGCAAAAAACCTTTAGATTCCAATTTTATTCCCTCATAACCCGATGGCGGAAGGTTCTTTTCTGCTATGTATATATCGAGACCTTTTTGCTGATGTCCGCCTTGCCTATATCACGTAATCTAAAAGTCCTTTAGGCAGCAGAATGGGGACCAAAGCTTCGTAACACTCGCTCAAAACAAGGATGGAGATATTTTAAACACAAGCTTGGAAAATTTATACCACGCTACAAAGTTTCGGATTGGTCCAATGTCTTCCTCCCCCTAAATTTCCGGACTGGACAGCTGTTCTGCATGGGAGAAAAGTATATAAAACGCAAAAGGCACCAGTAAAGGTGCCTTTTTGGCCTGTAAATCAACGAATTATACACTCAATCAGCCCTTACCGCACAATGTTCGAACCATTTGGAGCTTAAAAAGGGAGTGAAAATAATGGCTGAAGCTTATGCCGTAATTACAGCCTAATAATGATAACCTAAGACTAAAAGCTCACTATTAATACCCGAAAAGGGATGAAGACAGTTCTGAAGTTAGGCACCTAACATAATACGATTTCAGCAGCTGAATTGCTATAACCATCTTGAATATTTCTGAGTTCATTTACCCTGCAAAGCAGCAATGGGTTGCCAACATGGATAACTTGCCTGGCTATAATCCAAAGACAGCTGTATAGCACCCTTACTGTTGGATTTAACATTATATCTCTGCCAGGAAAGCACCCAGGTTTTCGCTGCGGTCCAGACCCAGCTTACGGCGTATTTCGGAGCGGCGGTTGCGCAGGCTCGGGTCGGTAATGTTGAGCATTTGCGACATTGTTTTTGGGTTTATATTCATCACTATAAAAACGCAGATCCTTATATCCAAAGGCATAAGGTCCGGGCCTATTTTGAGCAGCTTATCTTTAAAATCAGGGCGTATTCCATCGAAGCGTATCAGCAGGTAATCCCACTCGTTAAGAGGTGCTTCGGATTCATCGTGCTCGCCTAACAGGCGTTTGCTGTAGTCGGACGGCAAGGGCGAAGTTAATATGGATGTTTCAATTTCCTTAAGAAGCTGCGCGTTGCGCTCGGCATTGGTTTTTGCGGTGTCGAGCTCTTTACTTATGCGTTCCTTTTCAACATCACCTTTAATAATCCTAATCTTAAGCCCCTGCTCGGTAATTTTAGCCTCAGCGGCCTGGCGAACACTTTGCTCACGGACTAACAGCTCTTTGCTTTCACTTAAAACTTTGTCCGTCTTTCTTTGCCTGCGCATACTAATCACCAAACCGATAGCCAAAGTGCAACCAAAAAATGCTGCTGCTCCCAAGCCCTGCTTTAAAGTATGAATGGTTTGTCTGTCAATGTCGTGCTCGGCCAGGGCTCTCTCTTTTAATATGCGCTGCCATATACCGTTTCCTTCAGCGAGGTTTTCGTGAAGATCAATGCTGCTTTGGGTATAGTCCTGGTAATGCTGCTGCAGGTACTTCATGTCAGGCAAAATGTTGAGAGCATAATAAATGCGATCGGCATACGAATTCAGATATGCCTTTTTGAGCCCTGAAATGCCATAATATTTCAAGGCACTGTCCATGCAGGAAAGTTTTAATTTTTGTTGGCTTTCCAGGTTCAGGGTTGCGTACATTGCCTCGTAGGCGGCCCCGGTTCTGTCGGCCCAATGCCTGAACTTGGCCAGCCTTACCATATCCTGCGCTGTGGCGTAGGCCGCATTATCATCTTTACCGATGGACTTTATTACTTTTTCAGTCCAAACATCAAATACGAAATTGGAGTCTCCTTCATTATGAGGCACCGCTTTTGCCTCCTGCATATATTTTTCAGCTTTTTGCGGCTGCTTTGTATTGCGGGCATAACTCGCAAGCGCCAAAAAAGCAGATCTGCGGAGCCTGTAGCTGCCTGTATTATAAGTATATATGCGCGCCTTATCAAAGTATTCGAACACTTCAGGGGTTGATGCATTGGCGCCCAATATAAAGCCCATATATAAATTCGACCTGGCTATTGCAGCACTGTCGCCCCATTTCTCCGACCATTCAATCGCTTTATCTGCCAGGACAACGGCTTTTGAATAGTCGGCCATAGAATGCTTAATACCTGTTAGGGTGGTGTAGTACAAAACCATGGCTTCAACATCCTCAAGCGGAAGGATATTTTGGGGCAGGTAATTCATTATTTCATCGGCTTTTACATATTGGCCGCACATGCTGTAAGCATACGAGCACTGAATAAGGTGCTTAAGCACGGCTTTGGCTTTAGATGCAGTTAAAAACCTTTCCGCAATTTTATAATGTATAATACTGCTGTCGGCGCGGCGCAAATTATTATATAATTCACCAAGTTCCAGCTGAGTATAATAGTACTCATCACGAGCTTCGGGTCTTATATACTTATGCTTGAGGCTGTCTATCCGGAATCTGACCTTTACTTGGTCTTTCATTTTTTGGGCACTTACCGGTCTGCTAAATGAGCAGAGAAAAACCGTTGAAAAGAGCAGCGCCAATGCACAACTGCTTTTAAAAAAGACCGTTCCCCGTAAAGTCCTTAGAAGGAACCTGATTGATGCTGTAAAATAGAACAAGTCCTGTACTGCTTAATGAATGTGGAAATTGCTTTAACACCGGAACAAAATGCCCGTACGGCAATCTGAAAGCACAGTCGGATGAAAGAATCATGACATCCGGGGTACTAAATGAATAAGGCTTGCAATTTACCGACTTAGCAGTTAATGTGCTTATAAAAGCTACATGAAGACTTATACGCCGACTGCATTATTGCCGTTAATATGTCATTTTTCGGATTAAAAAGCCACATGTCATATATGTGACATGTGGCTTTTTAATCTCATTTTCAATTACTTATAAAAATATGACATGCAATTATAAGCATCCGGAAAGTCATGACAATTTCATGACATCCCATTCAGGCAAAGCCATTTCAGGCAAGTCTACTTTTGTGTGTTGCCTTTACCTAAGCCTATAACAGTCTTTTCCGAAGTACAGCAGACGCTTAAGCCCGTTTACAGTATGCTGCCAAATACATTGTTTGTACCATGAATAAAAATTACCATAAGCCACAGCACAACGCATTTACCTGCATGCAATGCCTTGTTTCAATCGCTGTATTTTTAAGCATTCTGCTCTCGGGTGGCCCGGCTGCTTATGCGGGGGGCGCCAAGGCGGCACCGAAAGCGCCCTTGGCAGTTCCCACAATATCGGCATCAGGGGCCACTTCGTTTTGCAGCGGTGGCAGCGTCACGCTTACTGCCGGCGGCGGAGCACCTTATACATGGAGCACGGGAGCAACATCAACATCTATTACAGTAAGCACAGGCGGCACCTACTCGGTAAGCAATTCAGGCGGAACAGCTTACCAATTGGTTTATGTTTACGGCGCCCCGGCAATTGCGCCTACGATTAACGTAGGCGGGTCGACTTCACTCTGTGCGGGCGGAAGCGTAACACTTACTGCGCTAACAACATCCGGAGCGGTAAGCACGGCTGCGGGTACAGGCGCGGCGGGCTCAGCCGACGGAACAGCAGGTTCCGCCGGGCTTAACCGGCCGGCACAGGCCATAGCCATGCCTAACGGGGATATTTATATAATTGAATCGAACGGAAACAGCATACGTAAACTGTCGGGCGGCACGGTAAGCACATTCGCTGTGGGCTTTGGCAACCCGCAGTGCATTGTAGCAGATTCAAAGGGTAATTTTTTCGTTTCTGACGACGGCAGCAAATCAGTAAAAAAAATCAGCCCGGCAGGCGTTGTGAGCACTTTTGCCGGTTCTGGCGTAAGCGGCAACGCAAACGGCACCGGTGCAGCCGCAACCTTTGCAAGTCCCAAAGGTATCTGCATCGACGCTGCCGATAACTTGTATGTTTGCGACCCACTAAACAACATTATACGTAAAATAACCTCGTCGGCAGTTGTAACCACATTTGCTGCGCTGCCCACCCTACCCAATTTCTGCGTGTCTGATGCTGCGGGTACCCTATATATTACAGGCAGCGACGGCAAAATTTACTCTGTAAGTTCGGCCGGCGGTACGGCAACAGTTTTCTCTGCACCTTCAGGTACAATTAACCTGCAGGGTATTACCATAGACAAATACAATAACCTGTATCTAAGCGATTACGGCAGCAATTACCTGCGCAGAATAACAACACCCGGCGCCGTGGTTACCACCCTGTTCAACAATGGCGGAGGCAATGTCGACGGAGATTATACGTCGGCTAAAATAAACGGGTCGTATGGTATAACCATAGACAACGACGGCAACCTGCTTTTAGCCGAATACGGCAACCACAAAATACGCAGAGTAACATTGGCTACAACGCCGCTCTGGAGCACGGGTTCTACGGCTTCGTCCATAACTGTAAGCACAACGGCAACAGTTACTTTGCAGCAGGTGAATGCTTTGGGATGCCTGAGTACTGCTATAAGCGTGGGGGTAATGGCATATAGTACTGTGCCGACCCCGTACATTGCCGCTTCGTCAAACACATATTGTGCCGGCGGGAGCGTAACACTAACAGCAGCCGGTACTGTTACCGGGGCGGTGAGCACTTTTGCAGGCACCGGCACGGCGGGCTTTAACAACGGGGCCACACCCACCACCTCGGCCATGAATCTGCCTGCTAACATTATGGTAAGCGGCAGCGACTATTATATTATAGAATCGGGAAACAACACCGTGCGGAAAATAACGGCATCGGGAAGCGTAAGCAACCTGGGTTCCGGCTTCAACAACGCGCAGGGCATAGCAATGGACTCGAAGGGGTATTTATATATAGCCGATTTCGACAATCACGTTATACGACGAATGGACCAAACCGGTAACGTAACAACCTTTGCCGGTACCGTGGGCAGCAAAGGATATACAGATGCCACCGGCAGCTCGGCAAGGTTTGACAGCCCCAGAGGACTTTGGATTGACGCCAATGACAATATTTTCGTTGCCGACTTCAGAAATTACAGAATACGAAAAATAACCTCGGCCGGGGTGGTCAGCACCTTTGCCACTGTTACATTGCCCAACTGCCTTACCGGCGATGCGGCAGGCAACCTATATGTAACCAGCTACGCCTACCGGGTATTTACCGTAACCGCCGCAGGTGCGGCAAGCGTTTTTGCCGGCAATGTTCTCGCCGGATCGGGGGACGGCGTCGGAACCGCAGCCTATTTCGATCAACTCAGGGGTATAGTGCGCGATGCTGACGGCAACCTGTACGTAAGCGACTACGGCAACAACTGCATACGCAAAATAAGCCCCGCCCGTGTGGTTACAACCCTTTTCGCCAACGGCAGCGGTAATGCGGACGGAGGGTACTCAGCCGCCAAGCTGGCCAACCCTTACGGTCTTGCGTTTGATTCGGACGGCAATCTGCTTGTGAGCGAGTACGGAAACCATACCGTGCGTAAAATTACCCTGGTCTCCACCCCGCTGTGGAGTACCGGGGCCACAACGGCAAGTATAACTGTAAGCAGCCCGGCAAGCATTACTTTGCAGCAGGTGAATGCAACCGGCTGTACATCGTCGGCGTCCTCGCCGGTAGTAGTGTCGGCGTTTGCGGCACCTGCCATTACGGCCGGCGGAGCAACCAATTTTTGCCCCGGCGGAAGCGTAACGCTTACTGCAAACACCATAAAAGGGTCTGTGAGCACTTTTGCCGGCACCGGCACGGCGGGATATAACAACGGGGCCACACCAACTGCCTCGGCCATGAACCAGCCGGCAGCCATTGTTGTGAGCGGCGGCGATTATTACGTTACCGAAGCTACGAATAACACCGTTCGGAAGATAACGGCTTCGGGAAGCATAATTAACCTGGGTTCAGGCTTCATCAATCCGCAGGGCATAGCCATGGACTCGAAGGGATACCTGTACATAGGCGATTGCAATAACCGCGTTATTCGCCGCATGGACCGGGCAGGTGTAGTAACAACTTTTGCAGGCACCGTGGGCAGCAGCGGAAATACCGACGCCACTGGCACATCGGCAAGGTTTGCCACCCCGAAAAGCCTTTGGATAGATGTCAATGACAATATTTTCGTTACCGACCCCGGCAATAACAGCATACGTAAAATAACCTCGGCCGGGGTGGTTACCACCTTCGCCTCCATTTCTTTACCAAGCTTTGTTACCGGTGATGCGGCAGGTAACCTGTATGTAACATCTGACAACCTGCGGATATATACCGTAAGCGGAGCAGGTATTGTAAGCCTTTTGGCCGGTAACGGCTCGACCGGGTCCGTTGACAATACAACGGGTACCAACGCCTCTTTTAACCTTCCGCAGGGCATAGTGCGCGATGCGGCCGGCAACCTGTATGTAAGCGATTACGGTAACAGCCGCATACGCAAAATAAGCCCCTCCGGGGCGGTTACCACGCTTTTCGCTAACGGCAGCGGCAACGTGGACGGCAGCTACACAGCCGCCAAGCTGGCTAACCCCTATGGTATTGCCCTTGACTTGGACGGCAACCTGCTTGTGAGTGATTACAGCAACCATAACGTGCGTAAAATTATCCTCTACGCCAACCCGCTATGGAGTACGGGGGCCACAACGGCAAGTATAACCGTAAGCAGCTCGGCAAGCATAACCCTGCAACAAGTGAATACAAACGGATGTTCAAGTGCGGCAAGCACAGCAACAGCGGTTACCGTTAACGCTTTGCCGACTACACCCACCATAACGGCAGGCGGCCCCACCACTTTCTGTAGTGGCGGCAGCGTAACGCTCACCTGCTCGGCCATTTCCGGCGGAACTTATATTTGGAGCACAGGCGCAACAGCCCAGGCCATTACCGTAACCACCGATCTTGCCCCTACGGTGCGGACCATAAGTGCGGCAGGCTGTACCTCTGCAGCAAGCGCGGCAACGACGGTTGCTGTAAATGCCGTTCCTTCAACGCCAACCATAAGCGGCACTGCAGCCATTTGCGCCGGCAACAGCAATACCCTTACCGCATCGGCCCTTGCAGCTAATGAAGTTTACCTGTGGAGCACCGGGGCCGCCACGCCAACCATACAGGTAAGTACAGCGGGCACTTATACCCTGCGAAAAATTAACACCGTTACTACCTGCACCTCGGCGGTGAGCAACGTTATTACCACTACCCTGAACATTACGCCCACAGCCCCTGCCTTTACCGACGGAATGGCCTATACAGGCACTTTAGCGCAGAGCTCAGGCGTGTACTCGGTAGCCATAAGCAACAAAGGAGTTAAAGCAGTCGGTCTTGCAAATTCCGTATTGATTTACCCTACACCCGATGCTGTCACAGGCGCAATAACGCTGAACTATAACGGATCAGGCAGCACTTATTGTACTTTCAGCCCCGACGGAACTAAACTGCTCGTTGCGTCAAATACCAAGAACAGGGTAGATATTTATAACAGCATCCCTACAGTTAATAACCAGGCTCCTGATCTTGTCATAGGCCAGGCAAGCATTACAGGCACCGGCTCCGGTTCCTCTGCCACACAGTTGTTTTGGCCCGCCGGGCTTGCCTTCAGCCCCGACGGAAAGGTGCTTATTACCGATCAAGGTAATAATCGCATCCTAATCTACAACTCAATTCCAACAGCAAACGGTACATCGGCAAGCCTTGTCTTAGGGCAAACCACTTTCGGAATATCCACAAGCGGTATAAGCGCATCGAAGTTCAACGGACCTGTGGGTGTGGCAGTATCGTCTGCCGGTAAAGTACTTGTGTCTGATCAGCTTAACAGCAGGGTACTTATTTGGAATACCTTCCCCACAGCCAACGGGCAGGCCGCCGATTATGTTATAGGCCAAAGCACTTTAACAGCCAACGCAACAGCCATAACGCAAACAGGACTTAATTTCCCTTACGGGGTGTCAATCAGCGCAACAGGTAAGGTTGCCATTGCTGATGCACCCAATAACAGGGTAGTAATCTACAACAGTATTCCTGCTGCAAACGGTGTGGCTGCCTCAAACGTGTTAGGGCAGGCAAACTTTAACGCATATGGCACCGGCTCCGGCTCCTCAGCAATGAATATGCCTTTTTGCGTGGCATTTACGCCGGAAGGCCGGCTTATGGTTGGGGAATTTTACAATTCCCGTTTAAGCATATTCGGAACGGCACCCTGCCAGGCAAGCAATTTATCTGTTGGCCTAAGCGCTTCGGCTGCAGGCATTTGCGCAGGCAGCTCGGTTACCTATACTTATAAAGTAACCAACCCGGCGGCATACGCGGTGCCGGGCATTATAATTGCCGCCGCAGTTCCTGCAATTTTTAACTACTCGACGTCAGCCACGGTAACAGGCAGCTACAGCAGCACCAACAATGTATGGACCATACCCAGCCTGGCGGCAGGGGCTACTGCCACTTTAACCGTAACGGCAAACGTTTCGGCTGCGCTTGGTAACCAAACGGTAACAGCTTATGCAGGCATTATTGGTACCGGCTTTACAGAAACGG
>JAZKBN010000031.1:0-45319 GCA_040388605.1 Bacteroidota bacterium
GCACCGTTTTTTGAAAAAAGCGCGAAGTCAGCTGAAGCGCCCAAAACAGGGGCCTGACTATAACCAAGAAAGGGAATCAGAATAAAGCCTGCCAAAGCAGTAAGTTGAAATATAGATTTGTTCAAAGTGGTTTTTAAAAATTCCGGCAGATGTACCGCGAATATTATAAAGGTTGGCAAATCAAATGCCAAAGGCAGTTTACACATTTATTTAAAAATCAGGCGCTTATAAATGCACATCTTCAACGGGTGAGCATGGGGCATGCTCCGGCGAAAGGGGACTTTTTACCCCGCCGAAAGGGCCCGTTTCGACCGGCAGCAAGGGGCATTTTCAACCGGTTTATCCGGTAACAGCCAATACTTTCGGTAACAATGCGTACCTGCCCGTAAGAGCGGGTTCCCGGTAGGTTCGGGCATTAGGTTCAAAACTAACCTTGCCAATGGTGTTGTTCAGGCCTTTATCTGGCTTAACTGCCAAATTAATCTATCCGGTCCCGGTGAAGTATTCTTCGGGTGCCGGTTCGCCCTTAGCTATTATAGAAGTCATGTTACATAAGATAAGAAGGTATGCATTGCGATGTTTTAAAGGTAACCGGCACTCCCGCTTCTACATTTTTTCCTCAGCCCCTATCCAACCCGCTGTTATTTCCGGTATTTTTGCTGCGCAGGCTGGCCGACACCCGGGCAGTGCCGCAATAAACAGGTGATGAAGAAAATTATAGTGGCCATAGATGGCTATTCGGCTTGCGGAAAAAGCAGTACTGCACGCGCTGTTGCCGAACGCAGCGGCTATATTTACATAGATACCGGGGCCATGTACCGCGCTGTAACCCTCTATTTTTTGCAGCATTACGTTACGCCCGACAACCCCAAGGAAGTTCAGAAAGCACTGAACGACATCCACATCACCTTTATGCACAACGAAAAAACCGGCAAGAGCGATACATGGCTCAACGGCCTGAACGTTGAACGCGAAATAAGGAGCATGAACGTAAGCAACCGCGTGAGCGCCGTTAGCGCCATTGCCGATGTGCGCAAAGCCATGGTGGCCCAGCAGCAAAAAATGGGCAAACGCCGCGGCATTGTTATGGATGGCCGCGACATTGGCACCAACGTTTTCCCCGATGCCGAGCTCAAAATTTTCATGGAGGCCGATATTTTCGTTCGCGCCGAACGTCGCCGCCTTGAGCTTTATGAACGCGGTGAGTTCGCCGAGCTTGACGATATAATTGCCAACATTGCCGACCGCGACCGCCAGGATACAAGCCGCAAAGAAAACCCCCTCGTAAAAGCCCCCGATGCCTTTGTGCTCGATACCAGTCGCCTTGAATTTGAAGAGCAGGTAAGGGTAGTGCAGGTGCTTATGGCCGAAAAGCTGGAAGAGATTCAAAAATCTGCCGCTGCGCTTGATGCCAAACAGGTTTAGGTACGGAACTAAGGCGCCTGAAGTTTCCTGAAGACGTTTACCAGGCGCAGAAACCTGAAAACATGGTTGCGGCAGTTGTAAATGTTAAGGGGAAATCAGAACTGCTTAACGCCCTTTATCACCAATTGCAATTCCCTGGTTATTTCGGTTTTAATTGGGATGCCATGAACGATTGCCTTCGTGATTTCTCCTGGCCGGAACCCTATAAAGCTGTTACAATTATTCACCCAACTGTACCCGATTTGAATGCTGCCGAACCGGATGCATACCTTTACCTTTATTCGCCGGAGTACTGTATTGCTGATGTGCAACAGCAGATTAAAGAAGCAGGTACAGATGCCATATACAAGCACCCATTAGAGGCAATCTTTCCGTTAATCGAAAAACAACGCTTGGAAGCCGCTTATACAGGCTGAATTTAGGCTCCCTTAAAAAACAGAAACGCCCCGTCTGCACCAACAGCACGGGGCGTTTCATTATACGATTTAAGAAGCTCAGCGGCCTACAGATGCCTGCACGTTCTTTTGGTTGGTTGAAAGCTTATCCTGCCCTAATTTAAAGGCAGTACTCAGCATTAAGGCCAGCAGCAGCGCGTAACCCGCTACTTCGGCTACAGATAAAAAGGTTTTTTTAATGCGGTTGTTGTGCGTGGCAGTCATGGCTGTGCGGGTATTAAACGGTGCTTGTTTTGTTATCTTTCGTTGTGGCCCGGGGTTTGGTCAGCGTAATTTCCTGTCCCGGTTACATAGATAAATACGGGAAACAGGTGCCGGGTAACAGGCCATGTAAGAAGATTGGCAAAATTGAAGTTTTGCCTCCCCGCCTACAATTAACAGGAGCCAATAAGCATGCCGGGAATCATGTACCGATAAGCTTAATAAATATAATCAATAACGAAATAAATGTCAATTGTTGCTTTAAGCATGTAAGGCTTACCTACTTAAAGCAACAATTAAAACAAGCTAACCCTTAATCAGCTCCCTGTCTATGCGCTCAATCAGTTCCATGCTTTCAGAATCGGTGAACTTGCGGGCGAAGAGGGCTGTGCTTTTGGCAATGGCATCGAAATGCCGCATGGTAAGCGGGTTGGGGTGCCATTCTATGGCATCTTTCCAGTCTATATAGCGGTGAAAGTCAGTATCTACCTTTAAGGTTTTGTTATTGGCTATAAAGCTTTGGATGATAATTTCTATAGGGCTCGCGTTACGATCTGGGAAAGAGTTAACGTAGCTGATATAGGGCACTGTGGGGTGGTTGTACAGGTCGGCATCAAGCACCTGCTTCATGGCTTTGCGGTTCATCATATACCAGTCTGATCCGCAAAAGGGTTTGTATTGGTCGTTAAAGGGCTTGTCGGCGCGGGAAACGGGGTAACGTAAAGAGCGCCAGTACAGGGCAAGATGCCTGCTGATAAAGGGCATTACCGCCCAGGGACGCGTATAAAGCGTTTTGTAGTGGAAACGCGCAACGGTAGGGCTGCGGGCTATAATAGGGTCCTGCTCCATGTAAACATCGGCCTGGGCATGCGCCAGGAAATCAAGTATTTCCTGCGGTGAGCGTACCAGGTAGCAGTTGGGGCTCATGGTAATGAACCAGTCTACGGGGGGCTCTGTATTATATAGCTCTGTGAACACATCAAGGGTGGCGGGCACCTTGCTTACATGCCCCCATTTGGTGGTTCGGTAGTTTTTAAGCACCCTTATATTGAACTCACGAATAACCTCTTCGGGGAAATTGCTTTGGTTATAATCATGGTGAAGCACAATTTCCGCATTCGGGAACTGCCGCAGTCTTTCAAGCAATTTCATAAACACCTTACCGGGCGGCCTGTGCGAGAGCATGGCAAAGCCCAGTCGCGGCGTTTTGGAAGGAATTGATTCCGTGGTATTTGTGGGCTTACCCGTTTCGGGTTGAGACATAAGTACAGGTTATTTTACGGTAGCCGAACAAGGCCGAAATTCGTTTCATGCAAAATTCCGACATTTCTCCCTTAATCTGCTGATATTTGCGCAAAAAATAAAAAGTATGGGCTTTTTTGATTTCTTCAAGGGAAGCAAAGATAAAGAAAAGGATAAGGAACAGGTTAAAGAGCAAAAAGAATCGCTCGACAGCGGGCTTAAGAAAACCCGCGATTCCTTTTTCAGCAGGTTAACGGCAGCGGTTATCGGCAAAAGTACGGTTGATGAGGCTGTGCTCGATGATCTTGAAGATATATTGGTAGCTGCTGATGTAGGCGTTTTTACCACTTTAAAAATTATAAAGGCCATTGAAGCCCGCGTTGCGCGAGATAAGTATGTAAATACTTCCGAGCTCGATATTATTCTGCGCGAGGAGATTATAAACCTGCTCGGTGCAAAATCTGAATACGATGCCGACAGCTTCAGCGTTGAAAAAGGCATGCCTTATGTAATGATGGTGGTAGGCGTTAACGGTGTGGGTAAAACCACAACCATCGGTAAGCTTGCCTCACAGTTCCATAATGCCGGTAAAAAAGTGGTGCTTGGTGCGGCCGATACTTTCAGGGCGGCAGCCGTGGAGCAATTGGTTCTTTGGGGCGCCCGTACAGGTGTTCCCGTAATTAACCGCGGCATGAATACCGACCCTGCAGGCGTTGCATTCGATGCCGTAAAGCATGCCGTTGAAATTGGCGCCGACGTGGTGATTATAGATACTGCAGGCCGTTTGCACAACAAGGTTAACCTCATGAATGAGCTCAGCAAAATTAAGCGCGTGATGCAAAAGGTTATTCCTGATGCGCCCCACGAGGTTTTATTGGTGCTCGATGGCAGCACAGGCCAAAACGCCATGACCCAGGCCGAGGAATTTACCAAGGCTACCGAGGTTACCGCCCTCGCCATTACCAAGCTCGACGGCACTGCCAAAGGCGGTGTGGTAATAGGCATCAGCGATAAGCTGAGCATACCCGTTAAATACATAGGCGTAGGCGAAAAAATTACCGACCTGCAATTGTTCGATAAGAAAGATTTCGTGGAATCTTTATTCTCTAAACTCTGATAAGCTGCTGTTAATTAGTAATTCTATGCTAAAGCCTTACTTTTTCCTGCACAGGTTTTCAGGCGTAATTTTACTGCCTGTGTTGCTGCTTGTATTTTTAGGCAGCAGCTGCGCGCAACGCAAGGGCGCAGCTCTTAGCTTTAAAGGCTGCACCAATACGGTGCAGCAGGGTTTCGAAGGATCAGTTAAAGAGGTTTCGGGAAACATGATGCCGGGGCCGGGCGTAATACGGCATTCAGGTACGGGCCTTGAAACCGATGTTTATATTTTTGAGCTCACCAAAGCCGAAACCCTTGAGAAAACCGGGGCCGACTCCCGTTTCTATAAAATGCCCAAAACCAAGCTTATTGCTAAGGGCAAGTCAGATAAGGACGGCTGTTTCCGGGTGGCTTTGCCCGCAGGCAGGTACTCGGTTTTTGTTAATGTGCCGGGCAACGGCCTGTTCGCCAATCGCTTCGACGGAGAAAACAATGTATTCCCCTGCGAAGTGCTGCCCGATGCCCTTGCGCCTGTTGAGATTAAGGTAGACTATAAAGCGGCGTATTGAGTTGTGAAATGGCCCTGTAATTAAATTACTGTCTAAAAACGCGATGCGATCAAGCATCGCCCATAACTTACCAATCTATGGCGTTCATTCATCCCGGACGTGCATATGATATAGCCCTATATGCGGAAAAATATTTAAAAGTTTTGGCAACGCGAACGCGTTAGCACGCGAAGCGTGCGGGCTAAAAGTTTTCATTTTTCCGTATATAGGGCAAGCCGGCGCGGCGATTGAGCGCAGGGAGCCTAAATACGCGCAGACGAGCGCATGGATACTAGTTGATTATCAACTATATATACAAATTAACAAAACTATATTTTGTTATTAATTTGAATTTTTATCTTTAATTTCCTTTCCTCCTGCGCTCCAAACCCTGCATAAAGTCAAAAACAGGCTTTCGAACCACTTCCATAATAATTTCTTCCCCTTGGACCGGCCTGGGCGGCATAAGTGCCGATGCGGGTTGTAATATTTGGGGCCCGAATTTTTCGCGCATGCGATCTGCGTTGCGCATCAGCTGAATTTCCTGTCGGCTTATCATGAGCGCATCAGCATCGGGGTAGCCGTCTCGGCAATGCAGGGCCTGTATATATAAAGATGAAGCTTCCTGCGTCTCGGGGTAAGCCCTGAGCATGCGGCTGAGCAGGTTTTCTGCCGCCGATATAATTGAGGTATCATCGGCAACGGGTACAAATGCGGCTGAAATAAAAGCCTCTTCGCCGTGAATAAGGTTAACTGCCAGCTTTAATCCGCCGGCAAGCAGGCTGCTGCTGCGCAATGCAGATGCCAGCCGAAGCGCCGCCTGCCGAATGCCGGTGAGCGTAAAGCCGGGGTCTTCAGACGGAACATCTATACGTATGCACTGCCTGAGCCCGCGGGCAGCGCCGCTGATGTGGAATGTCGGGCTTTCCGGCCTCAATACAGCATCGGCGGAATTGCCTTGTGTTTTTTTAGAAACTTTTTTATCTGTAATCACCTGTATATCTGTAAGTTTTGCGTTTTCAGGATAAAATTTAATGATTAATATTTAATCATTATTTTGCTTATAATGTAAGCATGTTTTATATTTACATCCTGATTCGGGCAAAAAGATTTTCTGCTGCCTGTGCAGAGCAACCCTGAAATTCCCCGGAAATTACCTTTGCCGGTCAAGCATATAAAAAAGCCGCATCAATACATGATACCTTCCTTCTTTTCCGCAAACATCAAATTGCTGCGCCAACGCAAGAAGCGCACGCAGGACGAAGCCGCCTTTGCCCTCGATATGAAGCGCTCTACCCTGAGCGGCTACGAGAACGGCGTGGCGCAGCCGAGCATAGAGGTGCTTATGGCAGTATCGAAGTACTATAAGGTATCAATAGATACGCTCATCAGGGTAGAGCTGGGCAAGCTTTCTGAAAGGCAATTGCTTGAAATTGAAATGGGCTACGATGCCTATGCGCAGGGTACCCAACTGCGCGTGCTTGCCGGTACCATCGACAGCGAAGACCGCGAGAACATAGAGCTCGTAAGCGCCAAAGCCAAAGCAGGCTACACATCGGGCTATGCCGACCCGGAGTATATAGAAAACCTGCCCGTATTCCACCTGCCCTTTTTGCATAAGGAGCGCAAGTACCGCACCTTCCAGCTCAGCGGCGACAGCATGCTGCCCATACCCGACGGCAGCCTGGTTACCGGTGAATTTATACAGGACTGGACCCGCCTGAAAGACGGCACCGCCTGCGTAATTCTTACCCGCGACGAAGGCGTGGTTTTTAAAGTGGTCTGGAACCAATTGGCCACATCGCGTACTTTGCTCCTGAAATCCTTAAACCCGCTTTACGAGCCTTATGAAATTCCTTTGAAGGAAGTAATGGAGGTTTGGAAGTTTGTGCACTATATAAGCTCAGAGCTCCCGGAGCCCTCTTTACCGCGCGACGAAATTGTAAGCTCATTGCTCAAGCTGCACCAGGAAGTAGATATACTGAAAAGGAAAGCGGCTAGCGCATAGGTTTTCGGCGCGGTTAAGGATTAATTTATATGGGCCAACCTGTCAGGGAATTTGATGGGTTGGCTCTTATTTTATTTTATGGGTACTGCCCTCGGAACTTCTAAGGGGAAGACTCGAGAGTATTCCGCAAATATTGCCATAGGGTCAAAAAATACTTTTGGAAAACCCATAGCAATATTATGTTTCGGGCATTTTGAATTTTCGGGCGGGCATAAGGCCATAGTCTGCCAAGTCAGATTCTCCGGTAACACCAAACGCATCAAACGCCAAACCGCTCCAAAAAATGCCCGTTGGAAAACCAATAGCATTATTACGTTTCGGGCATTGGGAACTGTCGGGCGGGCGTAAGGCCCGAGTCCGCCAAAGGCGGACGGCTCGGCATTATCACGCCCGAAACGTGATAATGCGCAAGCCCTCGCGGCGTTTGAGCGAGGGTGCCTAAATACGCACCTTAGCAATATACTACAACCATTAAGGCCAACCACAGAGATAAACCCACAAAAAAATAAAAACCAAAAAGCAATATTTGGGGTTATAAATCGGTATACCGAAGTAAGTACCTTTGGCATCAGTAAAATCACTAAGAAAATTCATAATAATACATGTTAAGCGCCGCCGATATATATAATGAAATAAACAGATCGGCTTTGGCCTCTTTCCCGGGTTCGGCGCGTGTTTGGGTTTACCAGGCAGATACTGCTTTAAGCCCGGCTGCTGTTGCCGAGCTCGACAACAGGCTTTCCGCCTTCTGTGCCGGCTGGCAGAGCCATGGCACGCCTCTGTCGGCTGCGCATGTTATTTTACACAATACATTTATACTGCTTGCCGTTGATCAGGAAATGGCCGGCGCCAGCGGCTGCAGTATCGACAAATCGGTACAGGTATTGCGCGAGGCGGAACAGGCCCTGGCAACACCTTTGCTCAGCCGAGATAAAGTGGCTTTTCTTACGAACGGCGAAATAAAAAGCTTCCCGCTTTCCGGCATTAAAAAAGCAGTGTCTGCCGGTGAAATTACCGCCGACAGCCTGCTGTTTAACAACATGGTTACTGATTTGCAGACCCTCAGAAATGAATGGCTTCCCGAAGCCGGCAAAACCTGGGCGGCAAGGCATTTCAGGGTATCGGTAAACGCTTAGTGTAAGTGCCGGCCGCTATGGGCTTAGTAAACAGTATTTTGAGCGAAGATATTTTTAAGCATAGATATGCATATATAAATTGCATTCTGCCGGCTCAAAATGCTGAAAGGCTGCAATATATAAACCAACGCAAAATACCTGCTGTGTGAACAGGGGGGCGCATTTTGCAACATAATTTATTTGCCTTTTCCGTGGTGTAATAATTTTAATTACATTGCGCGGGCAAAACCCGTTCGTATCGGCTTTTTTTTCCAACGCAACCAGAAAATTACGGTTCAGCAATGAAATCAAACACATTCAGTAAATACATTCTTTTATCGGCCTCACTGCTGACGGCTGCGGGCTGCAACAGCCCCAAGGCTCTTACCAAGAAAGCCGACGCCGAATTTTTCAGCAAAGGTGAATACGCCAAGGCCGCTGACATGTACAAAGACGTCCTGAAAACAGGCAAGGGCAACAACGGTTACCTGAACGGTCAAATTGGTGAGGCTTTGCGCATGACCAATCGCCAGGATTCTGCCGCTCCTTTTTATAAAGCAGCCATAGATGCAGGTTATAAGCCTGATTCAGTTGCTTTTGCTTATGCTGAAGCTTTAAAATCTGCCGGACAGTGGGATGCCGCCGCCGAGCAGTTTAACGCATACGCAGCCTCAGGAACAGACCCTAAGCGTGTAAAGCGTGCTAAAAAAGAAGTAGAAAACATTGCTGCTGCTAAGGCAATTCCGGGTAAGTTCACCCACTTCGAAGTAAGCAACGCTGCTGCCCTGAACACCACGGCTGCTGATTTTTCGCCCGTGTTCCACGGCACCGAACTTTACTTCACATCAGGCCGCAACGGTGTTCGCTATACCGGCGACAACACCGAGCTGCTTGACCTGTGGCAATTTAAATTCGACGATGCCGACCCTACCATTGGTACCGCCAGCGCATTGCCTAAAAACCTGAATCCTGACGGCGTTCACAATGCCAGCGCCACCATTACCAAAGATGGTAAAACAATGGTGTTCGCACGCAGCGGAAACGGAACCCGCAAGAGCTTCCAGGAAACAGACCTGTACATAAGCCGCTTTAAAGACGGCAAATGGTCTGATGCCGAAGCCCTTACAGCAGTTAACAGCCCTTCTGCATGGGATGCCTGCCCTTCATTCTCACCCGACGGCAAATCTTTATACTTTGCATCTAACCGCCCCGGCGGACAAGGCGGCATTGATATTTACCGCGCTCAGCAAGACCAAAACGGCCGCTGGAGCAAAGTAACCAACATGGGCGAGCCTATCAACACCACCGGCGACGATATGTTCCCTTCTATTTCCGACGACGGAAAACTATACTTCTCTTCTGACGGACACCCGGGCCTTGGCAACCTTGACCTTATGGTGGCTGCCCGTGATAAGGATACCAAGAAAGTTACTGTTGAGAACCTGGGCGTGCCCATTAACTCTTCAGCCGACGATTTCGGTATTACCTTTAAAAATGCCGTTGAAGGTTATTTCAGCAGCAACCGCGCAGGCGGAAAAGGACAGGACGATATTTACTACTTCAAGAATACCAAAGACGAGCTTAAAGTTGTTAAGTTCAACCTGCACGGTATTACCAAGGAGCGTGAAGATGATGGTACTGTAAAAATTCTTTCAGGCACTAAAGTGAAGCTTGTAGACGAAAAAGGCACTACAGTATCTGAAGTTGAATCAGATGCCGAAGGTAAATTCGAGTTCCCTTTAGCCATGCAAAAAAACTACACCCTGTTGGCTGAAAAACCACAGTTCTACACCAAGCGTGAGGCTTATACCACTTTCGGCAAGCAGCCGAATAACGAGGACCTGCACCAGAAAGAAACTACCATTGACCTGGAGCACACCCTTACCCTTGATAAAATTCACCTGGAGAAAACCATCGTAATGGATAACATCTATTACGATTACAACAAGGCCGATATCAAGGATACTGCCGCCATGGAGCTTGACAAGCTTGTTACGCTCATGAACGACAACCCTAAAATACACATAGAGCTTAGCTCACACACCGACAGCCGTGGTAAAGACGAGTACAACATGAACCTTTCACAGCGTCGTGCGCAGAGCGCAGTAGATTACATTGTGAGCAAGGGGATTGATGTAAGCCGTATTACTGCCAAGGGCTACGGCAAAACCAAGCCTATCATTGAAAACGCCATGACCGAGGAAGACTTCCAGAAAAACCGCCGTACCGAGTTCAAGGTGGTTAAAATGGGCGAGTAATCCCTGTCTCAAAATAATACGATAAAAAATGCCGCACCGGGAACGGGGCGGCATTTTTTATTGGGGGAAGAGGGAAGACTTTTATTGCGTGAAATCAATTAGATCGGCAATTGCAGATTTCTGTCAGTTAGTTATATCGCTCTGCATTTCTTATCCAGGCAGATATTGTTCAGCAAAGCCAATGGAGTTCAGTTTTAATATTACGAATGGTGCCGGGCCTGTAACCTGGAATGTTCCTATACGAGCTCTGCGTATATAATATTCATGCTTAAAATCCTGTTACCCGGAATGGTATAGAAATTTCCATGAACCGGTTTTAAAATCGGCCGGGCACCGGTATTGGGCTGAGCATTTCGGTTTTTGCGTGCTTTACTTCCCGTCATTATCTCATTCTGCTTCAATTGCTCTTTCCTGTACACATTCTCCAATGTAATGTATGCAAGCTCCTTTTTATCCGGCAAAATATCAAACTGAAAAAGTTCGCCTACATAGGCAACTGTACCTCCGCTTTCTTCCAAAATGCATGCTTCCACAATTATAGCTATTGGGGCATTTTTTATACTGCTGTCAAAATATGAACCTGTGAACAGGTGATAGTAAATGTTCTCTCCGATTAGCCAATTCACTGAATTGGGGTATGCAGGCACTGCATCCATTAGTTTTTGAGAGAAATAAAAGCTAAAAAACGATCCTGTAAGTGTGTACATCAGGAACCAAAGCACATTGGTTTGCATTGCTGAATTGGTAAAAACCGTTGTCACGCTGCTGTTACCGGAGAATATGCCTAACAGAAGTTTGAAGTTAATTTCAAGATCGGGATGCAGGCAAGTTGAATTCAGATAACGGAATATAATTTGTAAAGCACCAAGGGCAATAAAATGGTAAAGCACCGCAACAATTGAAAACAGAAACAGGGTTTCTGTTACGTTCATTTTGTTAAGTACATTAATCAGGTTCTTGCGAACAGATTCCGCGTAGAACAGGTTTGTTCCGGGCTTTGCCTGAAAATAGGGTTTTGAAAAGCGTGTTGTTAATCCCAGTCGAAAAAACAAGGAAGGAAGGAGTAACAGCAATATTATAACTGCACCGAATGCAATGGTCATTTTACCGGAGGCGGCCCGAATGGATACAGGCTTATTTTTAATTTCTCGCCCGTCTCAACGCTTTCGTCTGAATTGTTCTCAGCTTGGTTGTCAGTAATAACTATATAGCCCAAATCTTTATAAAAATTTTCAAAGAGTCTTTTAGCTCTTTTGGGGTCTTGCCTCAGCTTATATCCTTCAATACTGATTAGCGGTTCCATGCGAATTACTTTATACTGTTGAGCTAATACAAAGATAATAATTATTTACATGAGTTGTCAATAGCCATACAGAATTGCTGGAAGCCATACCAAATCCTCAGTTTGGCTTCCTGCAATTTTGAAAAAATCATACCTTATATCTCCCCAAACCCCGTATAAGCATGCAGCACCTCGGGCAGGCGAATGCGACCATCTTCGGTTTGGTTGTTTTCGAGCAGGGCGGCCACAATGCGGGGCAGTGCCAGGGCGCTGCCGTTGAGCGTATGCAGCAGCTGAGATTTTTTGTCGTCTGATTTCAGGCGCAGCTTCAGGCGGTTGGCCTGGAATGTTTCGAAATTGCTTACACTGCTTACTTCCAGCCAGCGTTTTTGGGCAGCGCTGTAAACTTCCATATCATAAGTAAGCGCCGAGCCGAAGCTCATATCGCCGCCGCAGAGGTGCAGTACACGGTAGGGCAATTCAAGCTTTTGCAGCAGGCCCTGTACGTGCAGGCTCATTTCTTCAAGAGCGGCGTAACTGTCGGCGGGCATTTCCACCCGTACAATTTCCACCTTGTCGAACTGGTGCAGGCGGTTGAGGCCACGCACATGGGCTCCCCAGCTGCCTGCCTCGCGGCGGAAGCAGGGTGTATAACCGGCGTTCTTTACCGGCAAATCTGCCTCGCGCAGGAGCACATCACGGTAGATATTGGTAATGGGCACCTCGGCGGTAGGTATCAGGTACAGGTTGTCGGCGGCATCATGATACATTTGGCCTTCCTTATCGGGGAGCTGACCGGTGCCATAGGCGCTGTCGGCGTTAACGAGTATGGGGGGCTGTACCTCTATATAACCGGCCTTTGTGGCTTCATCGAGGAAGAAGTTCACGAGTGCGCGCTGCAAACGTGCGCCTTTGCCTTTGTAAACCGGGAACCCGGCGGCGGCTATCTTATTGCCAAGCTCAAAATCTATGATATCGAGCTTCTTAATAATCTCCCAATGGGGCAGTGCAGAATCGGGTAAGGTGGGTATGGCGCCCCATTCAAGGGCCACTTCATTTTCTTCCGGTGTACGGCCTTCAGGAACGCTTTCATGCGGAAGGTTAGGCAATAATACCATCAGGGCATCGAGAGCGCCTGCGGCCTCGGCCATTTGGGTTTCAAGCTCTTTAACGCTTTGCTTTTTTGCAGCTACCTCGGCACGAGCTGTTTCAGCCGATGCCTTGTCGCCCGATTTCATCAGCTTGCCTATCTCGTTACTTGCGGCATTTATTTCGCTTTGTAATTGGTTCAAAGCAAGTTGTGCCTCACGGCGGCTGTCGTCGAGTTTTATAGCCTCATCTACCCTGGCTTCGGCATCCTTAAAATGTTTCTTTTGGAGGCCTTTAACGGTGAGTTCGCGGTTCTCGCGTATGGCTGAAATTTGGAGCATGCGGGTGGTATTGCTTGTTAACGGGACCGCAAATTACGGTAAAAACCACGTGAAATGCATTGCCCTAAGCCGCTTTAAGGCAGGCATACCTAAATCCGGCTCAAAACGAAACCGGGTTATACAGGCATCTGCGTAATTAAAAAGCCAAATTCATTAAACGCAATACCACTGTGGCAGATAAAAATGCGCCGCAGCTTACTGTTTATGAATCATCGGAAGCCACGCTGTTGGCCAGCTCTATGGTGCATGGCAGGCTGCCGTTATAAGACAGCACATAAAGGCAAAGGTTGCGATGCTCAAAGGTATCCATCATGCGCAGCGATACGCCTGTTAATGTACAAAGCAGCACCCGGATGGCACGGCCGTGCATACATACCAAAATGTTTTTTTCTTCGGGCCTGTTGAAAATAATATCGAGCACCAGGTTTTGGCGAATCACCACATCTTCAGGGCTTTCGCCGCCGGGTACTCCTGCTTTGGTATCGCCGCGCTGCCAGCGACGAATTGCGCCATAAAAGGCTGCATCGCCCATGGGTGTACTGGCCCGGCCTTCGCTGTGGCCCCAGCTTATTTCGTTCAGTCCTGCGTATTGCTCCCAGGGAATGCCCCGATCAATAAAGCGTTTAACACTTTGATGGGTACGTTTTAGAGCGCTGGTGTACACTTTATCGAAGGGCACATCGCGGTAACGTTTATAAAAGGCTTCAGCCTGCGCCTGCCCGGTTGCATTCAAATCGCTGTCGATACCGCTGCCCTGGATTACGCCCATGCGGTTTTGCTCGGTTTGCCCGTGGCGAATAAGGTAAATGGTCTTGGTGCTCAAATTCTCAGGATAGCAGGTAAAATTCTTAAAAACCCCGGGTTTGGCCCCGGAACAGATGCAAGTTACAAAAACCCGATATAATTTTCATTTTCCTTATTTTTAATCAGTCTAATTAAGCTATATTTGCAGCGGAATTAAACAGGCTGCAAAACGCACAAAGCCAACAGAACACAACATCAACATACATGAAACAAATTTACTGTGTATTCATTATTGTCTTTTTCAGCCTGGGTGCAGCCTTTACAGCCGAAGCGCAAATTATTACCAAGGAAGACAGTCTGAACGCCGGCCTTACTCCTCAAAACAGCCCTACTGTGCTTTCAGGCTACGGTGAAGCCCGGTACAGTACCTTGCTGAACAACAATACCGCCAACCTGAACCTGACCCGCGTGGTAACTTTCTTCGGCCACAAATTTAACCGCAACATATCTTTCTTCAGCGAAACCGAGCTGGAAGGCTCTAAGGTAGATGGCGGAGCAGGCGGAGAAATAAGTGTTGAGCAGGCTTTCCTGAAGCTGAACGTAAACCGTGAGCTGTACTTTACCGCCGGTCTTTTTATTCCGCGTATTGGTATAATCAATGAAAACCACCTGCCCACCACCTATAACGGTGTCGACAGGACATTTCTTGAGCAAACTTTAATTCCGGCCACCTGGCGTGAAATCGGGCTGGGCGTATATTGGTCGCCAACTTCTATACCGGGCCTTAACTTAAGCGGATCATTGATGAACGGCCTTAATGCGGCAGGCTTTACCCCCGGTACCGGCCTGCGCGACGGCAGGTACGAAGGTCGCAATGCATCGGCGCGAAACCTGGCTGTTAATGCGGCAGTACTGTATTATACAGGTCCGTTCAGGTTACAGGCAAGCACCTATTACGGCGGCAGCGTTGGCGTAAGCAACGGCCATGCCGACAGCCTGCGGTTGCAGACCGGCACTTTCGGTACCCCGGTTTTACTGAACGAGGCAAACCTGCAATACCGCAAAAACGGCTTGGTTATTAAAGCCTTAGCCGCGCGCGTACATATTGCAGATGCCGGCAGCATTACCTCTGCATTTGCCAACAACGTGGCCCGTGAAAGCTACGGCTGGTATGCCGAAGCCGGATACGACCTGATGGAGCTCTTCAAAAAACCGAATCGCAACCTGACTGTTTTCACAAGGTACGAAGAGGTGAACATGCATGCCGAAATGCCTGTTGAAGGTGAAAAAGACCCCCAGTACAACAAAAAATACCTGGTTGTGGGCCTTACTTACAGTCCTGTGCAGGGTGTAACCCTGAAAGCCGATTTTGTGCAGGCGCAAAGCGGCACACCCAACCCCAGGTTAATGAATAACCCTGCGGCTCGTGCGCTTGACCCATATTATACCAACCGCCGCATTGTGAATATTGGCATTGGCTACAGTTTTTAAGTATATATGTATCGGGATACAGGTTTCCTGATACTGAAATGCTTAACAAAAACATAAAGCCAACCATGAACAATTTGAACGGGAATGAAATTGCGGTTAATACTGCCGAGTTGAAAGAACAAAACAGCCGCCGCGAGTTCCTGCGCAGCGCATGCGGAATATGCGGGCTTGCTATAGCCGCGCCTTCGTTGCTGCTGCTGCCGGGCTGCGCAAGCACAATGCCGGTATTTAAGGGCGCAACCCTTGATGCCCAAAAGCTGAAAGTTCCGGCATCGGCCTTTGCGAGCAATAATATGATGATAGTGCGCAACGGGCAGCTTGACTGGGATATTCTCCTGGTTAAAAACAGCGATAATTATAAGGCCCTGCAGCTGAAATGCACACACCGCGACCAGCCCCTGAGCGCCACAAGCACCCTGCTGCATTGCAATGAGCACGGCAGCGAGTTTGACCTCGAAGGTAAAGTTACCCACGGTCCGGCCCGCAATAACCTGCGCACCTACCCCGCTCTTCTTGAAAACGACACCATTATAATAACCGTAACCTAGCTCTTCGAACAATTTATTAACCCACAGCTATTATGCTTTCCCGCTTAACATCTTACAAATCAGTATTTCTTGGCTTTGCCGCAGTTACCATTCTGGCATCCTGCGACCCTGAAAAAAAGGAAACCGTTCCTGTTGCCGCCGATTCGGTAATTGTGAAGAACCTGCTCAGCGATTTTACCACCATTGTGGCCCGCCCCAATTACCAGGCTATGGCCGTAAACGGCGCAAAACTGAAAGAGGTTGTTTATAAGCTTAATGCCAATCTTACCCAGGCCAATCTCGACTCAACACGCATAGTTTGGCGTGCGATGCGTGAAAACTGGGAGCAAACAGAATCGTTCCTTTTCGGACCTGTAGCCAACGATAATATTGACCCGGGAATAGATACATGGCCGGTTAATAAAAACGACCTCGACAGCCTTCTTGGTAATTCCCAGCCTTTAACCCAAGCTTATGTTGCAGGTCAGCAAGAGTCTTTAAAAGGGTTTCACCCGCTTGAATACCTGCTCTTCGGCGCAAACGGCACCAAAACACCGGCTGAATTTACTGCCCGCGAACGTGAATACATGGTTTCTCTTGCCGATTACCTGGCCGAAAGGAGCGCAACACTTTGGAACGGATGGAACCCGGCAAACAGCAGCAATTACGGTAACGTGGTTATTGCAGCCGGCAGCGCCGCAGATTCAACTTACCCTACAAGGTATGCCGCTGTTGAAGAGCTTATTGGCAGCATGGCCGGCATTGCCGGTGAAGTGGGCGAAGCTAAAATTGGCGAGCCTTTCCAGGCCGGGCGTCCTGAGCTGGAAGAATCACCTTTCTCTAAGAACTCCATGACCGATTTTAAGAATAACATCATTGGTGTAAGGAACGTTTATACAGGTAATTACGGGGGCAAAACAGGTACTTCGCTTTCAACTTTTGTAGCCAAGTATAACCGCGATCTCGATATACGCATAAAAGCCAAAATAGAGTCATCTATACAGGCCCTCAGCAATGTAACTGTATCTTTCGGCGAGGCTATAACCACCCAAACCAGCCAGCTGCAAAACGCCCAAACCGAGCTTGACGGCCTGAAAGACCTGCTTGAAGGCGAGCTTTCCACGCTTGCCAAAAACAAGCTGGAAAACAAGTAAGCCTACCATTACCTGCCAATTGAATGAATACCGGTTGGCATGACTTAATAAAACAAAACTAAATTTAACCTTATGCGGCACCTCCGTTCCGGCCTGCAATTCCTGTTCATTTTACCTGTTGCGGTATTATTATCTGCCTGCAACCACGATCCCGTTTCTTCTCCTGAAGCGGAAAACGAAAATGAATTGCTGGCCGGCGGCAGGAATACCGTATTTACAACGGGTTTCCGTGCCTTCGGGAGCGGGTTCCCTGATATGGGCGGCAACCGTGCCTCTTTACACGAAATAGGCGACGGAGCTTTTGCAGCCACTTTTGTAACCGCCCCGGCTATACTGAACCCCGGCCTCGGCCCGGTTTATAACAACATAAGCTGCGGCAACTGCCACGTAGGCGATGGTCGCGGGCATGCCCCTGACGAAGGCGGCAAGCTTGAAAGCATGCTTTTCCGGATAAGCGTTCCCGGCTCCGATGCGCATGGCGGCCCCGCTGCTGTTCCCGGTTTCGGCGGACAATTACAGGATAAAGCTGTTTACGGCATTCAGCCGGAAGCCGGCGTAAGCCTGCAATGGATAGAGGAAGTAAAGAATTTTGTGGACGGCGGAAGCCAGGCAGTTCGCAAGCCGGTATATACCATAACCGACCCTTACAGAACATGGCCGGGCAATGCCATGCTTTCAGCCAGGGTTGCACCGCCGGTGCATGGCCTGGGTATGCTTGAAGCCATTCCCGAAGCCGATATTATGAAATACGCAGACCCGGCAGATGCCAACGGCGACGGTATATCAGGTAAAGCAAACAGTGTTTGGAACGAGCATGAACAGCGTATGTCGATTGGCCGCTTTGGCTGGAAATCTGAAGCGCCTACTTTATTGCAGCAGGTTGCAGGGGCTTATAGTGAAGATATGGGCATAACCAGCTTCATTTTCCCTTACGACAGCCGTTGGAGCGACAGCCAAAAAACCATATCGGGCCACGAAATCAGCGACAGCCTATTGTATGCCACCACTTTTTATTGCCGCAGCCTTGCAGTGCCTGCCCGCAGGAACGTAAGTAACCCCGATGTTTTACAAGGCAAAGTACTGTTCAAAGAAGCCGGATGCGACGGCTGCCATGTGCCGAAATTCCGTACCGGGGTAGATGTAAGCTTCCCGGAAATCAGCAGCCAGGTAATTTTCCCTTATACCGATATGCTCCTGCACGATATGGGCGACGATTTATCTGATAATCGACCTACCTATTTGGCAACGGGTAACGAGTGGCGCACGCCCCCGCTTTGGGGCATTGGCCTTACCAAGGTTGTAAACGGACGCAACAACTTCCTGCACGACGGCCGCGCCCGCAGCCTGATGGAAGCCGTATTATGGCATGGCGGCGAAGGTACAACAGCCCGCGAGAAAGTTCAGAACATGAAGGCAAGCGACAGGGCTAAGCTGGTTAAGTTTTTGGAGAGTTTGTAAGGAATACTGTACTTTTATTTAATTATTAATTGAGTAAAAATATTAGATTTGCTTATGGAAAATACGTTAGCCAATGTTAATTCAGATTGGCAGGCAACTGCAAGAAGGTATGTAGCCTATTTTGATATAATGGGATTTAAAGATTTTGTGTATAAGAACAATCATGAAACAGTTGTGTTGCAGTTAAAGAAAATCCATGATTTAAGAGAAATGTTTAGAAATTCAGTTGTTGGAAAAAGGGTTAAAATTTCTGTGTTTTCTGATTCGGTATTATTAGTAACCTCAGGAGATTCTGAATTGTCAGCTTTAGATATAATTTTTTCTTGCTCAGCATTATTATCTTATTGTATGAGTATTCAAATACCAATTAAAGGCGCCATTTCATGTGGAGAAATGACTGCAAATTTTGATGATTCAATTTTTTGCGGTAAGCCATTAATTGAAGCTTATTTATTGCATGAAGAATTATATATGTATGGCTGTGTGTTAGATTCTGTTGCTGAAATGGAAATTAAAAATCGGTTTCAGTCTGAAAAATTAAATAACATGGCAAAATATCTATGGTTTGAAGACAAAGTGAGTTTTAAATCAGGTCTTATCAATCACGTTACATTGAACTGGTTTGCCAGTAAAATATTAAGTAATAACCAACACTACGCACTTGAAGAGATAGAGAATGAGCTCGATCAATTTACTAACAGCATAAAAAGTTTTTATAATTCAGTTTCAGGAGCGCCAAGAAAATATGTTGATAATACTATCGATTATGCTGAAAGAGCAAAGTCAAAAACTATTAGAACTTTAAAAGAGGCTGGGAGAATAAAGTAGCATAAATTTGCCCCCCGCATGCCATACCACATAACCCGCCTGCACCCGGCAGAGTTGCACGAGGCGCTTGAGTTTTATAATTTCCATTACCAAAGCTCCCGCAGCCCCGAAACCTTTGCCGCCGAATTCCTGCGCGGCCCGGCCGGACCTGCCATTTACATAATTGCCCGCCATGGTGAAGCCGGACCAATTGTTGGCCTGCACAGTGCCATACCTCTTTGGTTCAGCAATTCCGAAGGCAAAGATTTTCTCACAGGTAAGCTGGAAGACAACCTCATTCACCCCGAACACCGCGGTAAAGGCCTCTTCGAGCTTATGCACCAACAGCTCTTAACAGCCTGCGCCGAAAAAGGCATTTCCGCCCTGTGGGCATTAACCTATGCCCTTAAAGCTTTCGGCGCTATTGGTCTTGTGCCTGTGAGCCGTGTGAAGCAGGGCATTTACTGCATCAGCCAAACGGAAACAATTAAGGCATTACTCGCTCTCAACGCCGAGAATTCGGCTATGAAAAGAGCCAAAATTGCCGGGCTTGCATTAGCTGCCAAAGTAAGTTCGCTGGCACTTTACCGTGCCCCGTCAGGAATTGCGCCCTTCACAGTTGAGCAGGATGAGGCTTTCGACCCCGGCGAATTGATTAACCGCAGCCTGAAGGGCGGGCCCTATTCCTGGCTGCGTCACGATGCCTCGGCGCTGCATTGGCGCATGCAAACCCTGACAGGCAATGCCGTGTTCAAATCATACATTCTCCGCAATGCAGATGGTATGGCCATGGGTTATATGGTTACAGAAATGCACCGGGGATTTGCCTTTATTGCCGAAATGTATTTCGACGCTTCTCTTTACAGCGATTGGAAAAAGGCATTTACCAGGCACGTAATTGAACAACTTGAAAAGAAAGGGGCAGGACTTATCAGGTTCTGGGCTTGGCAAGGCGGCAATAACAAAATGCTCAGTTGGCAGCAGCAGGATTTGGCGGCGCTTGGCTTCCTGTTCCCGAATAAGGGGATAAGCTTCGTATGGAAAACCCTGCAGCCCATTGAAATCAATAAAAGCGAGGCCGACGCCCAAAGTAAAGCAGGTGGCGAACAGGTGCTCTTAAGCAGGCTTTACACGCAGGGCGGTTAAATTACCTGCCTGAAAATATTTTCCGCACAAAGGCAGGGTTACAGGCTTTTGCTGAGCCATAATTAATTTCGACAACGGAATGCTTTGCATTATAATAGGAGCTTGTAAAAGCATGAAATGCAATTTTAATATGGCTTAAAGCAATACATTGGTTTAAAGCATGTATAAGATGCCCGGGTTCTGCGGACCAATGAGCTAAGCCTGTCTTAATTTTTGGCGTATCTTTGCGGCACATTGCCGTTCTTTTATTTCCTGGACCCGGGTTTTTACAAGCTTCCGGCAATGCAATTCAATAGAACCCTGCTGATATTATGCTGAACCGTCGCCTATTACGCATTAAAGTAATGCAGGCTGTTTTTTCTGCCACGCAAGCCGAGCGTGCCTTACAGGAAGTTGCCCGAGAACAAATTGCCGCACGCTTTGAGCATGATTTGAACAGCATGGTTCCTTATAATGCCGAACTCGAAGAAGGACACCGCAGGCTGGCCACCCTGATTTTTGATGAAAATGTAGGTAACGAGAGGTTTACCCTCAGCGAACCCGCCCCGGCAGTTGTATCTGAAGCGGCATTAGATGCTTTTAAATACTATAAAGTTCAGGTTGCACAGGAGCGCGAACGCGTAAAGCAGCACCTGCCCGCCGAAGCCGAAAGCCTTGCAGGCCGTTACCTGAACCTGCTGCGCATGCTCACCTGGCTGCCACGCTATGTGCGCGAAGATGATGAAGGCCGCGCCAACAACTGGGTAAAAGCCGAACCCGTGCCCCGCACCGAGCTTAAGCTCATGGACAATTACTTCATTATTGCCCTCACCGAAAGCAAGCTGCTTGAAACCGCCCTCACCGGCGTATCTGTACCTGAAGGCGCCCGCGATTTTATACGCCGCTTTTACCGCGATGTGCTTACCGCCGACCCGCTGTATATTGAGTACATAAAAACCCGCGAAGCTACCCGCGAGGAAGAATACAAAATAATGCGCCATATAGTTAAAAACCTGCTTTTCAAAAGCGAGGTGGCAACTGACTGGCTGGAAGAGCAGGACCTCTATTGGGCCGAAAACAAGGACATTCTGCAGGGCATGGTGCTTAAAACCCTGAAAGACATACAGGAAAAAGGCAATGAAACCGAGCTGCTTCGCCTGAGCCCTGACTGGGAGGAAGATAAGGCTTTTGCCGAACGCCTCTTTAAAGAAACCGTTGCCGGAACCGACTATTTCGAAAAGCTCATTGTTGAAAAAAGTACCAACTGGGAATCGGGCCGCGTGGCGCTCACCGACAGGGTTATTTTAATGATGGCCCTTGCCGAGATGATGAACTTTTCATCGATACCGGTAAAAGTGAGCATTAACGAATACATAGAGTTGAGCCGGGAATACAGCACCCCCGACAGCCGCCGTTATATTAACGGTATGCTTGATGCCCTGAGCAAGCAGCTGATTGAAGAAGGCCGCATTAAAAAATCGGGCAGGGGCTTAATTGCAGGCTAGATCAGAATTACGGAAGCAGGTTTATCTTCCTGTTAAATGAGCTTCTGCAAGGCAAATCACAATGTATGATGCCACACTTTGAATGGCTAAAAAAGGGGCAATATCCGGCCGGCAGGAATTTTTCTGCAAATTTCAGGCAATTATGAAGGCATGCCGCCATTTTAGCAGGGCTTTTGCCTGATTTAATTTGCCGGGGCCGTTTCGGCTTTAAGCCTTTGCGCAAAAAAAGCCTAATTTTGGCCTTGGAAGAAACCAATTAAACTAAACACCATGAGCAAACTAACCTCCGCCATTATCGGCTTTACTGCAGGTGTGGCAACAGGCGCCATTCTGGGCGTTTTGTATGCCCCCGACGAAGGAAAAAACACCCGCGACAAACTGAGCTTCCAGCTCGATAAGTACCGCGACAAGCTTAAAACACTGGTAGCCGGCCTGAAAGATAATGAAGGCCCCCTGAGCAGCGCCAAAGTGGAAGGCCAGCGCGTAATAGCTGATACCCGCCTGCAGGCAGAAAAGCTGCTGGGCGATGTGGAATCGCTGATTGGCCAGATTAAAGACAAAAGGTAATAAACTGCTATGATTGTGAACAAACTGAAGGCGGCTGTATTTGGCCTCGGCATTTGCTTATGCGCCGGCATGCTTGGCGCCTGCAATTCTGAAAATAAATCCCGGCTCGATGCTTCGGAGGTGGTAAACAACCCCAACTCCATGGAGCCCGGCGCCCCGGTTGATCCTGAAAACGCCCCGGTAATTACATTCGACGAAGCTGAATTCGATTTCGGAACAGTGAAGCAGGGTGAAAAAGTGAACCATGTTTACACCTTCACCAACACGGGCAAAAGCCCCCTGCTGATTCAGAATGCCCATGCCAGCTGTGGCTGCACCCTGCCCAAATGGAGTCGCGAACCCATTGCGCCCGGCGGAAAAGGTGAAATTACCGCCGAGTTCAATTCTGAGAACAAAAGCGGTAAGCAGCATAAAACCATTACGGTAACGGCCAACACCAACCCTGCGCAAACAGAGCTGAGCCTTGAGGGCGAAGTAGAAGCCCCCGAAGGCGAGTAAGCTCGGTAATTTATTCTGCTGCAATTAAACGGCAGAGCCGCTGCTTACAGGCTTTACCAATTATTTTAATGAACCAGTGCATTCTGCCATGCCCCTGAACCCGGAAACACCGGGCAGGGGCATGGTTTGCACTTGTTTTAAAGGGTATATTTTCCCTTTTTAATTTACCTGATTAATACACACACCCCCCGAAAAACCAAACCCGATAAGCATTATGTCAGTGGTTCAAATGGTGATGCCCAAAATGGGCGAGAGTATAATGGAAGGCACCGTGCTTACCTGGCTGAAAAAAGCCGGCGACCGCATAGAGCAGGACGAAGCCGTGCTTGAAGTGGCCACCGATAAGGTAGACACCGAGGTGCCCGCCACGCATGCCGGCATTTTGCAGGAAATTTTGGTGCAGGAAGGCGATGTTGTTCCTGTAGGTTCTGTAATTGCCCTTATTGCCACCGGCGACACAGTGCCGGCAACAGCTAACGGAACACCTGTAAACAGTTCGGCAGCCAACAGTGCTGCAGTTAACGGCTCTGCCGGTGCTGCGCACATTGCTAACGGGGCCGCCGCGGCACCTGTTAAGGGGCTTGCGAACGGCGTTGTTACAGCTGTACCTGCCTCCGCTGCAATATCTTCAGTCAAAACCCTTGATGCCCCCATAGCCGGCCGCTTTTACAGCCCGCTTGTAATGAATATGGCCCGCGAGGAAAACATCAGCATGGCTGAGCTGGAACGCATACCCGGCACCGGCAAAGACAGCCGCGTAAGCAAGCGCGATATGCTTGAATACATTACCGGCAAAAAGCAGCATGGCGAATTCGCGCTCGGCGATGCCGTAAGCGCTCAAAGCAGCCAGGCTGCCACAGCGACTCAAACACAGGCCAAACCCGCTGCCGCCCCTGCACAAAGTACAAACCCTGCTCCCGCGGTTTCTTACAGCGGTGCGCATGAAATTATTGAGATGGACCGCATGCGCAAAATGATTGCGCAACGCATGCTCGACAGCAAACGCATAAGCCCGCACGTTACCTCTTTCGTAGAGGCCGATGTAACAAACCTGACCATCTGGCGCGGTAAAATACAATCGGAATTCAGGGCGCGTGAGAACGACAGCCTCACCTATACCCCCCTCTTTATTGATGCCGTTGCCCGCGCCCTGCGCGATTACCCGATGATGAACGTATCGGTAGACGGCGACAGGATTATTGTAAAGAAAAATATCAATATCGGCATGGCTGTGGCTTTGCCGTCGGGCAACTTAATTGTGCCGGTTATTAAAAACGCCGACCAATACAACCTCACCGGCCTGAGCCGCAAGGTAAACGACCTCGCCCGCCGTGCCCGCGAAAACAAGCTTACGCCCGATGATTTGAGCGACGGCACCTATACCCTCAGCAATGTGGGCTCTTTCGGGAATGTAATGGGAACACCCATAATAATGCAGCCACAGGTGGGCATATTGGCCGTGGGCGCAATACGTAAAAAGCCGGCAGTAATTGAAACCCCGCAGGGCGATACCATTGGCATCCGCAGCTTTATGTTCCTGAGCCACAGCTACGACCACCGCGTGGTAGACGGCGCACTCGGCGGCATGTTTGTTCGCCGCGTGGCAGATTACCTGGAAGGCTGGGATTTGAACAGGAAGCTGTAAGTTTTCCTGCTGCCATAAAATATGAATTCCCCGGTCCGGTAAAGATCGGGGAATTTCCTGTTTAAGGCGGACGGCTTATAAGTTTTATTGGTTTTCGGACTCAGCATTCCTGCAGGCCTGGCAAAATGGATTCAAAAAACATTATGCTGAATTCGCCGGCTCATCAAATTTTTTAGTACCTGTTAACAAGTAAGCAAGCCGGAAACAATGGTAATACAGTTCATTTTCTAACCTGCTTACCCGGAAATGAGCGTATATGTATCAGCCTTTTGCTGTATCCGTTTTTACAATCCCGTATTCCGTAAAGGCTTTTCCTTCCCTTTCAACCTGCCTGTACAAATCAAGGTTTTCCTGCGGACGCGGCAACAGCCTATGCCATAAATGGTATTGAACCGCCACGTTTTTCATGGTTTTAAACTGCATGCCCAAGAGCCTTAGCCTGAACTCTATGTCGGTATCTTCGCCTACCGACGGCTGCACATAGCGTTCATCGAAACCGTTGATGGCCAGCATGTCGGCTTTAAAAAGCGAGAAGTTGCTGCCGAGCAGTCCTTTGGCCTTGCGGTTTACAAGCCTTTGCAGCCAGGGCTGCGCAATGTAAAAACCGCGTTCTGCAAATACTTCCTTCTGACCTTTTCCCCAGGCCGATATAAGCAATTGCAATTGTATGCGCTCCAATGAGCCGGACAGTACTTTTTGCTCGGTGAGGCTGTTGGTAATGGCTTCCGGCAGGTTTACCCTGCGGCCGTTGAGCACCAGGCCTTTGCCGGCATTTTTTAAATGCTCCTCCACAAAGCATTTATGCGGAATGCAGTCGCCGTCGATAAAAATGAGGTACTCGCTGCGGGCGGCGGCAATGGCCCTGTTCATTATTTTATTCTTTTGGAAACCATTATCGGGCTGCCAAAGGTGGGTAACAGGGAACGGGAGCGTTGGTATCAGCGCTTCAATTTCAGCTACCGATTCCGGATTGCTGCCGTCGTCGGCGAGAATGAGCTCGAAGCCGGAAACGGTTTGGCGTTGCAGGCCGGCAAGCAACAGCCTCAGGTAATGTACCTTATTGTAAACGGCTATAATAATGGTGGCCTTTGGCAATGCCTGCATAAGCTTGTTTTCTGCAGCGGGTTCAGGCCCGGTTTATTGGAATTTTATAGAGTACTGAAGCCTGTTAAGACAGCGATGCGAGAAATTTCAAGGTATCTACCCCGTCGGCAAAATCCCAGACATTAGGTAATTGCGCGGTACCGAAAGGTAAAGCTTCGGGCCAAACCGATGTACCTGTTGCCACCACGCATTGCAGTTTTGGCCGCAGGCCTTCCAGCTCTGCCTTTAAAGATTCAGCATCAGCATAAGTGCCGTAATGCATCACCGAAGGCGGGCTGCTTAAAGATTCCGCCTCGCGGACAAGCAAAGTACCTGTATCGGTATAAGGGGCCAGGTTGAGCATGAACAGGGCACGGTGGTACTCGTAATTGTTCATGTACTTGGTATGCTCGTTCAGGCTCGGGTATTTGGCCAATGAGTCAAGGAGAGGGAAAAAATCGTATCCTGCGGGTACAAACAGCTTGGTAACATTGCGGCAGCCCAGCCCGAAGTAAGCGAAAATATCATCGGCCAGCTCAGTAAGCTCAAGCTCGGTTTCCTTACCGGTTAGTATGGCTGCGCTGTTGCGGTTATGCCTGATTATATGCGGCTTGTTCCTGAAATAGTATTCGAAGTAGCGGGCCGTGTTATCGGAGCCGGTGGCAATATAGGCTTCGGCGTCGTTCAGGCGGTCTGATATAAGTATAAGCTCCTTCATGCGGGGCTCAATCTCGCACAGCAAATCAAGCACGTAGGTCGGCAGGGCTTTATCTGATGCGCTGAGCCTGGCCATTAATACATGGCCGCTGAGCAATACGCAGAGGCTGTCGTGAAAACCGGCGAAGGGAATATTGCCGGCCATTACCACACCGATTTTTTTAGGAGAATCTACAGGTTTAATGGGGTGGCCTGCCAAAAGCTCGGTAAGCTGGGCCGGGTGCAGCATATAAGCTATGCCGTTTATGGCCCTGCGGAGATTGGGTGCGGTAAACCACCTGTTTTCTATACTTACGCGTATAGCGAGGTTGGCAAAATCTTCGTCGCTGATTGCGGCCAGGCGTTCGCCGAGGGCTACAAAGGCAGCAACACGTTCATTAGTGGTCATGGTATTTTTAAATGCATGGCTTGCCGAACAGGCCGAAAAAGCAGCCGGGCTTTCCATGCACCTGCAAAGCTATGAAAAATGCGGGCAGGGGTAACTATCGGGGCGCAGCAAGAGCTCGTTTAATTCCCGGCGCTCAATATACAGGTTCTACTTTACCAGGTAATAGTTCCTTTGCCTTGGCGGAATGGTTTCGGGCACCAATTTCGCTGTTTGTAATTTGCGTTTACCCTTAAGCGGTACGCAGCTTAGCCTGTAATAATCTTCAGGCTTTACAAACTGCTCGGCGTAAAATACTTCCGCCAGCTTTGCGCTGTCGTTAGGTTCAATGGTTTTGCTTACGTTCATTGCCGGGTTGCCTATGCGTTCGCCTGAGGCTTTAACGGGCTTGCCACTCCAATTGATAAACCAAATTTCGGTAACATAGGGTATGGCACAATTTGCCGCTTTGGGGGCAGGTTTTTCTTTTGTAAGGGTATCGCTGCTTTGTTTCTTAAAATCAGGAACCTGTAATGTTACACGGTCATCATAGTTGTTATTGGTTTCACCGGTAACAATACCGTCTTCGGCAAACCAGGTATCGGTTTTATACCATTGAATACCGGCATCGGGGGCACTGGAATAATGGGCATGTTTTACTGCCCCGTCCGGGTAAAAATCGAAGCTTACGCTTGCATGTCCGGCTATGCGCCTTACCTGCTTTTCGTATATTTTTTGGCCTGCCCGGTTGTAAGCGGCGCAAAGGCCCCAACGCATATCGTTATCGTAGCAAACCGATGTGCTTACTTTCGGCTTCTCATTACTATGTGGCTTTGCCTTATTATATACCTGTTTAAAATAGGTAAATTGGCATTTAGGGTATTTGTCCTGCGCCGAAGTATTGCCTATACTTACAATTACCAAAATTAACCCGAGCAATGCTTTCATAAAAGCTAATGTTTGCAGATAGACAAAATTAGCCCGGAATAGTTTAAAAAACTCATGTAAGCTAAGCTTAGCGCCCACATTGCAGCCCAATGATATTCGTAATAAAATGCCTGTTGTTTTAACGGTTGCTTATAAAAAAGCCGCGCCCGAATTTTATACCGGGAGCGGCTTTTGACTTTCAGCAATTACGTTTGGCAATTGCCTATTCCTTTACAAAGCGGGCAGTTTGGCTGCCGCTGCGCACGGCATAAACGCCGGGCAAAAGGCTGCTTATGTTTAGTTCTTTCAGCAGGCTGCTGCCTGCGGTTTGTGCAACCATACGGCCCTGTGCATCGTAGATGCTCACAAGCGCTGCCGACGATTCAATATGCAGCATATTCCCGGCCGGGTTTGGTGAAAGCTTTAAAGCAGTATGGGGGCTTAAAACCGGGCCGGTACCGTTAACGCTTGTGAATTGCAGGCTGCGCACATTAAAGCCTGCTTTTTCAATATAGAACCTGAGCGTATGCACACCATCTGGTATGCTCACATTTCCGAGGTTAAAATCATTAAAAGTGGTCCATGAGCCGGTTCCGCCGAATGTAAAAGCAGGCAGAATTACATTTCCGTCGAGCTCCAGCCTGATTCTGCCGCCTGCGCCTGCCGAAGCAGCGCTCATTTTTACGCCATAGCTGTCGTTGGCATTGTCTACGGTAAGGGTGTAGTCCATCCATTCGTTGTCTTCTGTCCAGCCTATGTTGGGTATGCTTGCACCGGTGGGCAGCTGAATGTCTATGGCATCGTTACGATACCAGTTGCCCTGGTTGTGCAGGTTGCTTTGGTTGCTGCTTTGGTTCCAGTAACTGCTGCTTTTGCAGCCTACACCGTTGCCCGAACCCATGTTAAAATCGCAAAGGCTTATAAGACCGGGTATGTGCAGGTCTTTGAAAGGAACGGCACGGGTAAGAAAATCAGGGCGGGTAAGCGCATCAATATAATCTTTACGGAAATCGAGGGTGGGTCGCCAAACAAGGCCCTGGTAAAATTCGTGTAAAGACTGTGTTGCAACTGTCGGGCTCGGTTTTGGCCCGGTGCCGGCCCAATAATTTATAATGGCCTGGTAGCCGGGCGTAATGGGAATGTTTACAATGCCGCCAATGGTATTTACTTTCTTATAAGTCCAGATGCACCAGCCCCAGCCGCGGGCTTCAAAGTCTTTAATTTCGGTGGCTATCCAGGTATTGCTGTTCTCGCCGAATTCGCCGAGCCAAACGGGCACATCCATCTGTATGCTGCGGTTGGTAAGGTCAGGTATATTGGTGTTGGGTATAACGGTCCAATAAGCGTGCACCGAAAGACACATGTTGTCATCGAAGCGCTTGGTGGGTGTGGTATTATCTACAATATTGTTGATTGAATAGGCCCAGTTATTTGCCTCGGCAATAAGCATGTGGTTTCTGTCTACAAGGCGTATGCTGTCGCGGCATTGCTTGTAGAAGTTAATCACCTTAATGGTATCGGCGCCATAGATTTGCGGCTCGTTCAGCAGGTCGTAACCGCCTATTACGGTTTCGTTGGCATAACGGCGTGCAATGCTTTTCCATACCGATGCGGCAATTTTTTGGTTATTGTTTACATACCAAAACAGGTTAACAGGCTGGTTATGGTCGGCATGCGGACCTTCGTTCTGGCTGCCCGGGGCGCAGTGCAAATCAGGTATAACATACATATTGCTTTCGCGGCACCAGTTCACCACGCTGTCGAGCCAGCGAAAGCCGTCGTTTTTGAGGCGGTTGCTCGTAGTATCGTAAAAATCGGCGTAGTGGAAGGGAACGCGAACGTGGTTAAAGCCCAGCGTGCGCATGTGCTGAATGTCGGCACGGGTAATCCAGGTGAGGCGCTGCTCGTTTTTCAGATCCCAGGCAGTTTGCTCGCTGCCTGTAACATCCTGTATACCTTTGAAAATGCCGCGGGGTGTATCTATGTTTCGGGCAGGCGCAACACCGGCTATAATGTAACCCTCAGGCACCATCCAGCTGCCGAGGTTGGTTCCGCGCAGCAATACAGGCCCGTTATCGTTTACAATGCGGGTGCCCTGCCTGCGCAGGAAACCTTGTGCGGAAACAATGTTAGCGGCCAGCAGCAGGGCCGCAAATAGTATAAGGCCCGGCTTCTTCGCGAGGCTGTTTAATGATAACATGTAATTTGGCTTGTTTCCTGCGGGCATAACGCATGCCTGCGGGTTTACTAATGCAATTTGGGGAAAATTAGGGGGAATGGCAAACGGGGGTCAGTTTGTACTTTGAAATTGAACAAAAAACCTTTAAATAAAAAAAACGGGCATAACAGAAATTCCGGAAACCCCGAATTGCTTGTCTGCCCGGATTAATAACCGGAATCGCATGTTTAACCTCCGTTATTTATAAGTGCTTTCTGTGTTACTTTCAGCATTGACTGTTTCTGCCGCTGCCAATTCTGAAAATACGCCTTCGGCAAAAAGCAACTCATTGTAGGTGCCTTGCTGCACAACCGTGCCATTGCTGCCCATAACTATTATTCGGTCTGCCTCAGTTAGTATGTTAAGTCTATGCACAACAGAAACAATTGTGCGGCCGGTTGAAAGCAATTGACTGTATATTTTTGCTTCCGTTAAATTGTCGATTGCTGAAGTAGCCTCATCAAGAACTATAATAGGCTTTTCGTGATTAATAAATGCTCGTGAAATGCTTATTCTTTGTCTTTGACCGCCACTAAGGTTTGTGCCTCTTTCAGTAATTAAGCTATCCAAGCCGTTTTTGCGTTCTGCAATGAATCCGCATAAGCCGCTTTTTGCTGCCGCATCCATTAGTTCATTATCGGTTACATAACGCTTGGCGCCAAAAACCATGTTTTCTCTTAATGTACCTTTAAAAATAAAAGGGCTTTGAGGAACGTACATAATGTGAAGTGCAAGATTAGCACGAGACAGGTTGTTGTGCGGAATGCCGTTTATATACACCAGACCTAGCCCGTTGCTTATCATCAGTATATTCCTGAGAAGCGATGTTTTACCGCAACCGCTTGGGCCAACCAAGCCTACGAACTCACCCTTATATATATTAGCCGATACGTTGCTGATGATATTTCGACCCGCCAAGCCGGCCGATTCGTAACTCAGGTTTTCAATCTTGATTGCTATTTTGTCGGTGGAAACATTCGTATGAACGGAATGCATTGAATATGAAGGGTCCTGCGGAAATTCAGTTAATATATTGAGCATTTCTTTAGCCCTGAGTGCGCTTTCCTGCAGCTCATCAAAATACCTGTATATTTCTTCAACGGGCTTAACGGCTGCCATAAACAGCAATGAATTAGTAATAATACTGCCAAAGCTTATACGATGGTTTACGGCCAGGTAAGCTGAAACGGCAAGCAAAACAATATGGAATATCCATTTTATGCTGTTCCTTGTTGCGTTAAAAATTACCATTGATTTATGGTGACCGAAGTCGCCAGCCCTGATTTCTGTCGCAATTCCCGATATTTTCGACAACTGTTCGTTTACATAGTCAGCTATTCGTATTTCCTCAATCCCATAAATCATTTCCGAAATGGCTGCCTGCATGTTTTCATTAGATTTCATTATGCCTGCACGAACTCCGTTTTGATTCTTAAGCTGCCATATAACCACAATTGCGCAGAGTGGTAATATGACAATCAGTACAGAACCCACCACCATGCTCTGCCTAAAGGCAAAATATATAGCGAAAACCATAATGAAGAACGACGGAACTAAATCAGTAAAAACAAGTTTAACCAGCTTTACAGAACCGCTAACAGAACTCTCAAGCTTAGAAGTAAGCCCGCCTGTTCTTTGCTCATTAAGGAAATCGAGATCAAGGCGAAGGATTTTTGCTGCAGCCTTTAATTTCAGTGCTGCAGAGAAATCAGTAGCCACGTTTTCAACCATCAACTTCCTGCCGGCTGCTGTAAAATCGTTCAGAAGGTAGCATAGGGCAAGCATAATTAAAGGATAAACCATGTTTCCTGAGCTCATGCATGCATCTACAAACCTGCCCATAAATTCAGGCACAAGCGAGGTGAACAAACCGGCTGCCAGTGCCGGCAAAGCAGCTAGGGCTATTAATAGCTTGCTCCTGCCTGGCATTAGAGCCGCCAGGCTGAGGAACAGCCGAATTACCGTTATTTTCTTTTCCATATCAGTATAGCTTAATAAGTATGTATGAAATATTTACAGAATAAATAATGAAAGCACCTGTAAAGCCGGGTAAAAGGTAATCCCTGAAATTATAAGCATACTTTTTACCATCGGCTTCAACATGGAACTGCTCGCTTAGGTTTGCCATTAGCGGTCCGGCTGTTGCGCTCGTCATTAGCAGGCTGCTGCCTGCACATATTGAAAGTACAAAGCAGGAAAGCACCATATTTTCAGGAAACATAGGGTTCAGAATTTCAACTACCGGGAACATGGCCACCGTTGAAGGGCCCGCTGAAACAACTCCAGTAACTATTGTGGTAACAGAAACGAACATAATGAGCATGAGAACCTTGTTTGACTTAAACCCCAAAAGGAAATCTGCCAGGCGGTTCAGAAGGCCGGTTTGTTGAATTGAAACCACAATTACGAACAGGCAGAGGTAGTATATAAAAATACCTGCTTCCGTTTTCTTTATTTTTTCCTCGGCAGTACGCCCATAGTTTATGCATAAGGCAAGCACCAGGAAGCCGCCAATTGAAACCTTAGTTGCATTAAAGCCTGATGTCCAGCAAAAGACCATTCCAAGGAAAATAAACAGGGACGGAAGCAGCACCTTTTGATTGATCTTTACATTCCTGTATAGCGCTTTAGTTAATACTACTGATGTAATTTCTTCATCATGCGTAGTAAGCAGCGGTTTAAAGCTGTAAAACAGCAAGGCCGTACTTAGGCAAAGGCCAATAGAAACCAAGAGTAAGGGCGATGTACAGAGCAGGTAAGACTTAAAGGTTATAACTCCTTTACTCAGCATATAGAGCGCAGGAAAATCGCCGATTGGTGTGCTTGCGCCGCCCAGGTTTGAACTTACTACCAGCATACCGAACAGGATTTGCAGGAACCTCTTAGAAGTGTTTATTTGCCTGAGGGTACCTATCATAGGCGGTATGAGCAGTAACAGGCACTGATAATTGTCCATAAAGCAAGACACAGTGTAGGTTACCAGGCTGAAGACAATAATAATGAGCCAACCTTTACCTTGGCCCGCCACGGCAAGCTTCCTGGTAAGCACCTCAAACACCTTGCTTTCTACTACCACCTCACCGAAAAGCTGTAACGAAAGTAAAATGGCAAGTACATCAAGCGGGAGCAGCCTGAAGAATTCATCAAGGCCAAAGGCACCTGTGGTGCTGATAAGCAGCGCCGCTGTCGCGCCGCTTGCTATAATTATATGCCGCATATTGCGGAATACGCCCTGTAATCCAATACTAAGGAGGGCATTAACTAAGATTATTGATGTGGTCAGGTTCATTTTGAGCTGTTTTTGGTTCAAATGAAATTATAGTATGAAAGAGTTCCTGGTACACTTTAGTGAGCAGGCATAATGACCCGGTACGGTCTTCATCAGGATCAATGCAAAGATTGCTGCAAAGCTTGATTCCAATAATGCGGCCCGGTCTGTTTTGCAGGTTTTCATTAAGCATGGCTGCCGGATAGCTGTAAGCCCAGCAGGTGCCGTCTGTTAAGCTGAAAAATGGCACAAACAGTATAGCGTCACCGTAAATAATGTCAGTAGCCTGTTCCAGATCATGTATAGTTATGTTGCTGTGGCAGTTAAGTAAAAACCTTTCAGTATTAATTTTACTGCTGTTGGGCACTATAACTACATTTTTCTGCCCGGTATTGCCATAAAGATGCAATCCGTCCAGGAAGAAGGTTTCAATACCGGCAAAAATTATCCTTGGGTACTTATTAGAGCACACTGCAATACGTTGGTTAAGTATTTCGGTTTCAGATTTAAAACCGTCTGCCATTAGAGCAGAGCTTTGTGCAAAGGCACAAAGCGGATCGTTGCCATCAATAGCGCCAATGGCGGCATATTTTAAATTAGCCGAGCTTAAAATACCAAGCTCGGCTATTGCGTGAAAATTCTTAACCTTTTGCATTGTCCGGGGCTTGGGTTGCAGGTGAAGCTGTCAGAATTTCGATTGCATTACGCAGCACCGCGAGCAAAAGCAGATCGCGGAGCACATCATGAGGTGCGCCCATTCCGAGTTCGTTCAAAGCAGGCGCAGAAACATGTATGCCATTAAGTACCTCAACCGGCAGTTCAAGCGGATATAAGAAACCAGATTGCGGTGTGTGGTGCATATCGGCAAAAACCGGTATGCCTTTAATATAATCGGGTTTGTTGCCGGTAAGCTCCGAAACAAGGTCAAGTAATTGGCCTGCTTCCTTAATTAGCAGGCTTGTTCTTAATTGCTTATGAGGGGGGCCTTCGAACATTATGTTTCTGAGTACCCAATCGGCTTCTTCGGGCTCGCGGAAAACATTTTTTAAAATTACATGCGGTTTTACGGCCGCAAAATCTCCTGCGCCGTAGGGCAGGTAGCTTCGTAAATTGTGATGATGTGGGTGATACATTATTTTAATTTTTAGATTTGGTGCTGTAAAAGTATAGCGATTTTTGTAGTAAAAAGTAATTCAAGATGGATACTTTCCGGTTAGTTATTGATTTGATTATGAACATGTAACGTGTTCATATGGAAAGTAAGACGGATAGAATGATTGCTGCTTCGGGAAGAAATAAATCCATTTAAACCATACTTGGGAAACAGATCGAAGTTGGTTTGGAAAGGATATGGGAAGTGTTTTAAATCGGCTTTTTTAATCTGTTTATTTTGTTTATGGCTTGCATGTTTTTTTATTAAATTGATATATTTGCACATATCCAAATGTTATGAAGATACCTCAAAAAATCGCCTTCGATCTTTTTTACTGTTTGTTCAAAGTTGCCTTTGTTAATTTGAAATTGCCTTTCCCCGTTCCAAATGCAAATGGCCGTATTGAGTATTTTAATTCATTGGCTACAGATATAGTTAAAGTCTATAACACTGAACACCCCAATGAAAAACTAACGATTGAAGCTTACTCATTTGGTGACTACCTGCGGAAATATTCGAACAAAATACTTATTAACTTAGCTGGTTCTGATGGTGATTTTCCGTTGGACGATCAGTATTTTAAAGCAATGTACTTTTATGCTTTTGGTAAAGAATATACAAACGGAGCCAAACATTTAGAGTTTATTAAACCATTTTATGGACTTACTGTCCATGATCGCGATAAAGGCACAAAACATAATAGTGCGATTGAAAATGTAACAGGTGCTAAAAAAATATTTTTTGCAAAAGTATTGGATGGCCTTAATAAGAATACCGGAATTTTTAATAAGGAAAAGCAGGTACAGCAAATTACAGACTTCTTTGCATCAAGACTTAGAATACATGCAAGTGAAGTGTTTAGGTTTTTAAGCAGCAACCCAAGTGTGCTATACGATCACATTAAAAGTGGTACAAAAACCTTTCTTAATAATAAGGCAAAATCTAAGCGTATATTTTCAAAGCCAAAAAAATACCTTATTTGCCATGGTTTATCGGTGCATAGCGATAGTCTTTTTCTTTTATGTGATTTAGGCCGATTTTTGAGATTAAAGAACACATATAATAAAGATGCCGTAATAATGCTAACTCGTACCGATTTTGCAAATCTTAATTGGAAAGTTCAAAGTCTTAAGAATGAATTCAATAACCTTAGCGACAAAAAGATATTAAACAACCTTGAATTGTGCTTAAAATTCAGGGTTGAATTATATAAAAAACTCGGATTTAACGAAACCGACCAAACTGTTGTTATGTGTGGTACTGATGATGCGCACAGCGAACTATTTGACGATGTTGTTCAGTTTAAGGGGAAAAAGAAAAGAAAGAAACTGGATTCAGAAAAACTGAATCAAATGTCGATGGAATACAATAAATTGGTAAAGTTTATTGTTGGCAAAACTCCTGATATTGATTTAACAGTGCATGAGAACAGGATGTTGGTGATTGATCAGATTGAAAAATTTATAGAATCAGATGCCGGGCATGAAATTTTAGGTCTAGATTTTGTTAAGCTGGATGTAGCAAAGCATCTGGATATTATAATTCAGGTTATAAAGACATATAAGAGCTACAAGGTTAATACGTTTAACTATTTTTATCTACAATATTTGCACCAGTATCGCTTCCCTTTTCATTTAAAAATTGCAGTAAGGCGCGAGAAAGACTTTGATGCATCGTTTAGTATTTTGCAAACGCTTGATAATATCCCGGAAGACAAATTTATGCTCTATGGTGCATATTATAAAGATTATGGGGTTTTGATTAACACAGAAAAAGGCACTGAAAAAATGTCGGTCATCCCTTATTATTTCCCAAGTGGCAGCTTAGATAAAGCAACTAAGAGCTTGGCAGAAGCACAGGAAACAACCATATTATTAAGGGACTCAAGAGCGGAGGAGAAAATTTATAAAATCATTTCACAGTATGGAGACTCAAACGAGTTGTGTAATATAATGTCGGATTTGCTTTCCATTATACATTATTTATTTTTTAATAATGAAGTTGATAAGAAGTCTAAGGAATCAAAGAAAATATACGTTATTCTACAGGATCTAGGCTCTGAGTTTATTACTTCATGGAAAACATATACTTCAAATGATATTAATTTCGTGAATGAAACACGTGCTGCTTTTGAAAGCCATTTGTTTACCCATTGGGCAACTGAAACAATAGCACCATACTGGTATTATCCTTTTTTCTTTTCATTAGAAGAGAATCGGGATTCTCGTTTAAAAACTTCAAATATCTATGCGCGGCTTATTTTAGCTGTTCTTCAAGGACTTGAATCAAAGCTTGGTTTCAAAAAAGGTGATTTAGAACATTGGTCAATTATTGATTAATCAACTTCTGCTGAAAAATGCCACCTAATCGGGTTTAGTGGGTGCTAGTAATTAAGGGGGCTCTCTACCCCTTCACCGCCGGCGCAAATTCCGGCAGCAGCTCGCGCATGAGCTTTACCAACTGCTTTGCGTTGCAGGTTTTCATTCCTTCTTTCAGCTTAAAAATTAATTCATCGGCAAGGGCGGTAGGCTCGGGGTTGCCGTTCAGTATCATTATGCCGGGGCGGGTAGTGGCTATGGCCTCCTCGCCGGGCAGGTAAAGCTCCTCGTCCATCTTTTCACCGGGACGCAGGCCTGTAATTTTCATTTCTATATCAATACCCGGGCGAAGACCCGCCATGCGTATCATTTTTTCGGCCAGCTCGGTAATGCTTACCGGCCTGCCCATATCGAATATAAAAATCTCGCCACCTTTACTGATGGCCGCTGATTGTAAAACCCTGGCGCAGGCCTGCGGAATGCTGATAAAATAACGGGTGGCATCGGGGTTGGTAATGGTTAATGGCCCGCCGGCAGCTATCTGCTTCTGGAAGCGCGGCACTACCGATCCGTTACTGCCCATTACATTCCCGAAACGGGTGCTCAGGAATTTCGTTTGCCCGGGTTCCTGCGGACGGCTTTGCAGGTAAATTTCGGCAAGGCGCTTGCTCGCCCCCATAACGCTTACAGGGTTCACAGCCTTGTCAGTGCTGATCATGAGAAAGCATTCAGCCCCGTATTTAAGCGCGGCGTCGGCCGGAATTTTGGTACCGAACACATTGTTGCGCAGGGCCTCGGCAGGGTAGCGCTGCATAATGGGCACATGCTTGTATGCAGCCGCATGAAACACAATATGCGGACGGTATTTGGCGAAAATGCGGTTAATGCCCCTTGCATCAGTAATATCGGCAACAAGCGGAACCAAGGGAATTTTGCAGCCCTGCTCTTCAAGCTCCAGGTGCAGGTCTACCAAGGGGGTTTCGGCGCGGTCAAGGAGCAGGAGCAGGCCGGGGCTGAGCTTTGCCAATTGACGCACAAGCTCTGAGCCTATGGAACCGGCAGCGCCGGTTATAAGCACGGTTTTGCCATTCACCATTTCGGCCGATGCAGGGTCGGGCTGGCTGCTTTGTACAGGCACAGGGCTGCTTTCCGATAAAACTTCATCGGCGCCGAGGGCTAAAAAACTTAGCAGCTTTGAATGGTTATTTGCCTTTTGCATGCAGCCGAGGTAGGTAACCTCATATCAAAGATACGCAAAAAAATCAGCGTTCTATATTGAAATCAACAGGCTTCAGCTTGGGCGCCAGCAGGTGAACCAGCAGTAAAGCCGTTAAATAAGCCGATGCCGCTATTATAAACAGGCTCCCGTACCCAAGGCTCGATTTTACAAGCAGGCCATAGTTATAGCTCAGCAACATGCTGCCCATGGCCCCCAGGAAGCCCGCAAAGCCTATTACAGATGCAATGGCCTGTTTCGGGAACATATCTGTGGCAAGGGTGTACACATTGGCGCTCCAGCCCTGGTGGGCTGCGGCGGCAAGTGCTATCAGGCAGGTAGCAAGTACAATGCTGTCGGTTTGAATAACGAGAAGTATGGGTAATACGCAGAGGGCGCAGGCCAGCATAGCGGTTTTACGGGCCACGTTTGCGCTGTATCCGCGCTTTATCATGGTGCTGCTCAGCCACCCGAAGGCTATGCTGCCTAAGTCAGATACTATGTAAATGACCATGAAAGGCCAGCCTATGTTCTTTAAATCAAGCTTGAACTTGCCGGCGGTCATAAAGTAAGAAGGCAGCAGGGTGAGGTAGAAATACCAAATCATATCGGTAAAAACCTTGCCTGCGCCTACCGCCCATGTTTGGCGATAGGGCAGAATTTCTTTCCAGCCCAGCTTGCGGTCAAATACCTGCTCATTATCGGCACGTATGTAAGCCAATTCCGATTCCGTAATGCCTTTATGTTCCTCGGGCTTCTTATAGAAAATGCGCCAGCAGATAAGCAGCACAAAGCCCAAGCTTGCCGTTACTAAAAAGGTGTACTGCCAGCCTAATATGGCCAATAAAGTAGGTACCGCAAAGGCTACTGATATAATGCCCAAATTGCTCCCGGCATTAAATATGCCCGAAGCCAAAGCCCGTTCTTTTTTCGGGAACCACTCGGCTACAGTTTTTACCGCGCTCGGGAAGTTGCCCGATTCGCCGAGGCCGAGCATCATGCGGGCAATTTTAAGCTGCCCAACCGTGCTGATAAATGCGTGAGAAACCGAGGCCAGGGCCCAAACCAAAATAGAAAGTGAATACCCTTTGCGCACGCCCAGCCTGTCGATAAGGGTGCCCATTACGAGGAACCCTATTGCGTAAGCCCCTTTGAAAAAAGCATCTACCTTGCCCATTACATCCAGGAATTCCTTTTGGTAATCGGGGTTCCAGGTCACGGCGCGGTCAAGGCCCAGCATATCGTGCCTGAAACCATCGTCCACCATAAAAAAGCTGATGGTGTTGCGGTCTATGTAGTTAATGGTGGTGGCGCAGAAAAGCAGGGCCAAAATGGTCCATCGGTAAGAACCGCCTGCCGGGGCATTGGTATTGGCAATCACTTTTACAGGCTCGGCCTGCGGGGCAGAAGAAGGCATTATAATTTGGTGCGGGTTTGAAGGCCGATATTTAATATTTTCCTATCATGCATTGCGGTCGGTGATATTTAATAACCAAGCCCGATAACGTAATGCAGCAGGTTAAGCGTATTCTTAATATTTGCTGCCTGGCCGGTTCCGGGTGCACGCATGAGCTGTGTGCGCAGAAGCAGGTTTGGCAAAGGAGAGTAAGGTAAGTTTGCCGCTACCCCGTATTTAAAACGACATGCCTATTTTAAAGTGCAGGAAATTAAGCGTGGCATAATCTTCATAATTGCGGCGAATGCCGTCTTTATCGGTAATGCGCCTGAAGAACACATCCTGCAGGCGGTAGCCGGCGCTCATGTGAATGCTTATAGTATTGGAGGTGTAAATTTTTCCGCCGGCGCAGCCCTCAATAAATTCACCTCCGTAGCTGCTGCTGTCAAGGGCAAATGCCAGGCCCGCGCTTACATCCACAAAAGCCGAAGCTTTCCCTTCATGGAAACAGTACCGCCCGTTGGCAAATAAAGGCACATTACGGAAGCTGCCGAAATGCTCAAGGCCTGAACCGATGCCGGCTGCAAACTGCCCGTGAAACATATAGGCTATTTGTGCATGGTATGTCCAGGCCGAATATACGTTGTCTACTTTTCGGTCTAAGGTATAGCTGCCAAGGCCTGTGAGCAGGCCCAATTCAAGAATGCCGGTAAGGCCCTCTGTTTTTATGAAATCTTCGTCCACATAGTTTGCGCCCTTGGCCTTAAGCCATGGCCTTTTCATTTTAAGCCGGCTTTTTGCGATTTGGGAACCGGCAAAATCTGAATTAACAACTTTATTGGCTGAAGGCTCCTTCTTATAACCTTCATTTTCCGATGTTTCCTGAACCGGGTTATCAACAGGCAATGCAGTTTGGCTGCCTGAAAAGGCTTTGTTTTCCGGCATTGCTGTTGCCTTTGCGAATTCCTGTGCGTTTGCACGCAGGCCGGGAGAAAAAATAAGCAGCAAAAGCAGGCAGGCTTTATTAAACAGCTTTATAAAAGAAGGCTGCTGCCCTGCACTTTTGCCTGTTAACTTTAAGGAAGACCGGTAAACGCTCATTATTTACAAAATTTCAGGCCCGAACCATGCAGGTACATTTTTTCCTGCCGGCCAAACCTTGCGCCAATATACGATTCCCGGCTGAATTTATACCTTTTCGCCTTGGGGCATAAGGTTGTTTTTAGCTTTGGCCCTGCTTTTAATACTGTTAATAACCATTGATGCGCGGTCAATATAAGGGAGGTTACAGGTAAAATGCCTACCTTCGCCCCCGGTTTTTCGCCGACTTGCCATTTTGAGTATGTTGCCGAAAAACCAACCGGCTATGCTTTCCGTAATAATTCCCGCCCATAATTGCAGAGCGGCCGTACCCGCTTTTGTAAGGCGGTGGTCCGAAGTGGTTTCAGCGCGCACCGATATAGAAGTGCTGGTAACCGATAACGCAAGCAGCGACGGTACCCCTGACTGTATTGAGCGTGAAGCCGCGCTCCTGCATGAAAAAAATATAAGGGTATTACGCATACCGCATACCATGCAGCACGGGCAACTGTTGCTTGCAGGCATGAAGCATGCTTCCGGCGATTTAATGTCGTTTACGGCCTCTTTGCAGGATTCTTACCCCGGCGAGCTAACGCCGCTGTATGAAACCTGGCGCCTGAACAATGAAATAAGCCTGTTTGTAAAATGCCGCCGTACCGGGCTCTCAATACCCAGGCGCATGGAGGAAATTTTCCTCGGCATGCTCAGCCAAAGGCTTTTGGGATACCGCATGCACGATGTATATTGCTGCCCCAAGCTCTTCAGCAGGGTGTTTTACAATAAATATTTGCGCAAAGGCGCCCCGCAGGATGAAACCTTTGACCTGCACGCCGTATATTGTGCCGCCAAAAACGGCAGAATTATAGAAAACGACCGTGATTTGCACCGCGACAGGCAGGGCAAAGCCACCGAGGAGTTTAAAGCGCATGAATCTGCCAAGGCATTGGGCAAGGCTATGGCCTCGCTGCGCGAAAAGCTGATTCCGGAAGATAAACCCGAATAAGCCCTTATTGCTGCTTATAATTTCCCTTCAAATTCAAAGAGTAAACATATAATTACCTCATAAATGAAAAAGCTGATAGCTGTTTGCGCCATCGCCGCCTTATCTGCCACCTTCTCCTGCGGCCGTGTGAAGCCGAACATGACAGCCGAACCCGGTGCCCATGCCGGTGTTGATATGGAAAACCGTATCGGCGGACACCCTGACCAGGGCCTTGCCGTTGATACCTCAGATAACAAGTGGGATAAGCACTATAAAGTAAACGTTGGCGAAGCGCCTGCTGCAAAAGCCGAAGGCGAGCACGCTGCCCCCGCAACGGCCGACACTGCCGCGGCTCCTAAAGAAGAAGCTAAAGCTGCTGAAAAACCTGCGCACGAAGACAAAGCCGAAAAAGGCCACGAAGCCGGCCACGACAAGCACTAATACCCCATTTTGGACGAACGTTCAGACTTTTTACAGCAAAACATAGAAGCCCTTATTTTCTGTGCGCAGGAACCCCTTTCGGCGCAGGAGATAAGGGCTTGTATGTGTGAGCTGCTTGCCGCCGATGTGCCCGAAGAGCATATTGCACAAGCCCTGGAAGTCATAGTTGAAAAATACGTGCATCCGCAATACGTTTTCCAGGTAATGCATGCCGGGGGCGGGTACAGGTTTTTAACCAAGCCTGCCTTCCAACCTGCCGTAGCCACATTGCTCAAGCACCAAAGCCGCCGACGCCTGAGCGCATCCGCCGCCGAGACCTTGGCAATTGTTGCCTACAAGCAGCCCATTACCAAGGCCCAGCTTGAAGCCATTCGTGGTGTTAACTGCGATTATGCCATTCAAAAGCTGCTTGAACGCAGCCTTGTGGAAATAAAAGGAAAATCTGAGGGCCCAGGCCGACCATTGCTTTACGGCCCCGGCAAAAAGTTCATGGAATATTTCGGTATAAACAGCATGGCCGAACTGCCCCGCCTGAAAGACCTTGCCGAAGAAGGCGAAGAAAGCCTGGGCACACCGGGTGAATAAGGAGTCGTAAACTCATTTCTGGACTATACAACTGTCAGTAATGCAAAAAGCCCCGGATTTCGGGGCTTTTTGCATTACCGGGAATATCATTGTTGCAGGTTAAATTACGCTGCGCTTTCAACCGCTACTTCGGCTTCTTTGGGGTTGGGTTGGCCCTTGCCGGTATTTACATGGTTTAATAAGCTCCCCGTAATATAGCCCGTCCATGCATCGAAACAGATTTCATAGCATTCATAGGCCGGGGTGAGGCCTTTATGGGTGAAAAACAGGGTGGTTTTGCCGGCATCTTCAGAAATCTCGAAGCTGATTACATTGCCCGTCCATTCGTTCTGGTCTTTTAAGATGCTGAAATAGTTATCAAGCACCAGCCATTCTATTTTTTTGCCGGGTACGAGCTCAGTAACTTTAATTTTGCTGCGGTGAATATCCTTAAAGCTGTAATTGAAGGCTTCACCAAGGGTATCGGTGCTGCCCTGTATATTCTCAGACCACCAGCCGCGTACATTGTTTATGGCATTATAAACTTCCATAGCGCTTTTATTGGTGGTAAAGCCGCTTGTAAAGTCTTTTTCGTCGGCGGTCTTAATTTCAGCAGCCTTGCTCATAATTTCATGATCAAGAACATGCGGGTTGCCTTTGCCGGTATTAATAAAGGGCAGCAGGCTTTGTTTCAGAAAATAGTTCCATCCGTTAGAACAATCGCCGAAGCATTCAATTTGGGGAACCAAACCATGGTGCGTAAAACGAACAAGGGTATGTATGGCCGCATCCGATATTTCGAAAGTAATGGTGGTGCCGGTCCACTCACTTTTGTCTTTCAGGAAGTTGAGTTGGCTGTCGGTGGTGAGCCAGGTTATTTTTTTGCCGGGAATCAGCTCGGTTATTTTGTGCTTTGAATGGTGCACATCGGCAAAATGAACTTCAAATTCATCGTTCAGGGTATCGGAACTGCCCTTAAAATCATCGGACCACCAGGCGCGCACATTGTTAATGGCGTCGTATGCTTCGCGGGGTGTTTTAGTGGTTAAAATATCGAATGTGTAATCCTGTGATTGCATGGTAAGGTGGCGTTTTTGTTAAACAGTGGTTTTTATAAGTATTGGTTGCGGGCGTCGGATTAACGAACCGGGATTTTAAGCCGATTTTACCGGCCCTGTTTCAGGCGCAAGGCCTTATTGCGTTTCAGTGATGCAAATGTATGCTTTAAATATATGCCCGCCATGGTGCCAAATGGACATTGTAACGGGTTGATTTGGACATGCCGCAAGCCTATATTTGCACCAGGGTTTATGACGAGTTAAACATCATGATTTTATGAAACACCTTACTATTTTGGTTCCCGGGGGACAGGCCAATATCAGCAGCATAGCTGGTGCTTATAAAATTTTCAGCCGGGCCAATAAGTATTGGGAAGATACCGGCCGGAAAGCCATGTTTAAAATTGAGCTGGCAGGCACCGCAAAAAGTGTTGATTTCCACAATGGTTTATTTACCGTAAACCCGCATACCAACATTACCGCCATCAGCAAAACCGATCTTATTGTGATTCCCTCGCTGAACCATAATTATGTAACAGCGGTGGAAGGCAACCAATTGATGATTGACTGGATAGGCGCACAGTACCGCAAAGGGGCAGAAGTGGCAAGCATTTGCACAGGCGCATTTATGCTGGCAGCCACCGGCCTGCTGAACGGCAAAACCTGCTCGTCGCACTGGGCCGTGGCCGATAATTTTAAAGCCCTGTTCCCCGATATTGACCTGCAAACCGACAGGCTCATCACCGACGAAAACGGCATTTATACCAACGGCGGCGCTTATTCTTTCCTGAACCTGATTATTTACCTTGTAGAAAAGTACTTCGACAGGCAAACGGCCATTTTCTGCTCCAAGGTTTTCCAGATTGAAATTGACCGTGAAAGCCAATCGCCCTTTACCATTTTCACCGGCCAAAAAGCACATGGCGATGATATGGTAAAAAAAGCCCAGGCATATATTGAAAGCAATTTGCAGGAAAAAATATCGATGGAAGATTTGTCTTCGCAGTTCTCGGTAGGTCGCCGCAACTTCGACCGCAGGTTTATAAAGGCTACCGGGAATACGCCTGTTGAGTATTCGCAAAGGGTAAGAATTGAATCGGCGAAGAAGGCATTTGAAACCTGCAACAAAACCATAAACGAGGTCATGTACGAAGTTGGCTATTCCGATGTAAAAGCTTTCAGGGAAGTGTTCAGGAAAATTACCGGGGTATCGCCGCTTGAATACAGGAGCAAATACAATAAAGAAGCCTTTTTAAACGAGCTTATGCTGAGCTGATAACATAGGTAACTATATTTTTTTAGGGGAAGGAATGAACGCGTTCCGCTATAAGCCGCATCTTTGCCATTGTGAGCGCCAATACCCCTTTGTTTTTGCCCTCGGCCGGCCCCCTGCCCGTTCGTGATATTCTTGACGACCTGAAAACAGGCCTGCAAAAGCATAACACCATTATTTTACAGGCCCCGCCCGGCGCGGGCAAAAGTACTTTGCTGCCCCTTGCCCTGCTTGATGCCCAATGGCTGAGCGGACAAAAGATTCTCATGCTGGAACCGCGCAGGCTGGCTGCCCGCGCTGTTGCCTCCCGCATGGCAAGCCTGCTCGATGAAAATATAGCCGAAACCGTTGGCTACCGCGTTCGCTTCGACAACAAGATTGGGCGCAATACCCGGCTTGAAGTGCTCACCGAGGGCATTTTAACCCGCATGCTGCAATCAGACAACGCCCTCGACGGCGTAGGCCTCGTTATTTTCGATGAATTCCATGAGCGCAGCCTCCATGCCGATCTTGCCCTTGCCCTTTGCCGCGAAGTACAGCAGGTACTCCGCGATGATTTGCGCATACTGATTATGAGTGCCACCCTCGACAGCGCAGCCCTGAGCGCCATGCTCGGCAATGCGCCTGTGCTCACCAGCCTCGGCCGACAATACCCCCTCGATCTGCGCTATACCCCGCCTG
>JAZKBN010000031.1:45329-48420 GCA_040388605.1 Bacteroidota bacterium
AAGCCGATACCCCCATTCCCAAGGCCGTTGCCAAAACCGTATTGCATGCACTCCGCAGCCATACCGGCGATATTCTCGCATTCCTGCCCGGGGCAGGTGAAATAGGTCGCTGCAAAACCCTGCTCGAAAACGAGCTGCACGATGTAATTATTTGTCCCCTCTATGGCGATTTACCACAGCGCGAGCAGCAGCAAGCCCTGATGCCTGACCCCGGGGGGCACCGTAAGGTAGTGCTTGCCACTTCTATTGCCGAAACATCGCTGACCATTGAAGGCATTCGCGTGGTTATAGACAGCGGCTATGCCCGTAACCCTGCCTTCGACCCAAAATCGGGCCTGAGCAAGCTTGAAACCATGCGCGTTACTGCCGATGCCGCCGATCAGCGGGCCGGTCGCGCCGCAAGGCTTGGCCCGGGAACGGCATACAGGTTATGGTCAGAGGGTGTACAATACCAATTAATTCCCCAACGCAGGCCAGAGATTTTAGAAGCAGATTTAGCGCCCCTTACCCTTGAGCTGGCCGCCTGGGGGGTAACCGATCCGGCAAGCCTGAGCTGGCTTACTGTTCCGCCGACCGGCACATTGGCGCAGGCCCGGCAATTGCTCGAAAACCTTGATGCCATGGAGGGCGGTAAAATTACAGACCGTGGCCGCGCCATGCTGAAGCTGCCTACGCACCCCCGCCTTGCGCACCTGATGTTGGAAGCCGAGCGCATGAACTTGCTCCCCCTTGCCGCCGATATTGCCTCGCTGCTTGAAGAGCGCGACCCACTGGCATCGGTATCTGATTTTCCCGGTCACTTAAATGCCGGGGCCGATCTCAGCCGCAGGGCAGAGCTGCTCAGGAACCGCCGTGCAGGAGAACGCGTGAACGGCGAACGTACCGTTTGGGACCGTGTTGAGCGTTCGGCCGAAAACTGGTGCCGCATATTCAGGATTCAGCCCGACAGGTCTTCTGTAAGATCTGAACAGGTGGGTAAACTGGTAGCTGCCGCATACCCTGAGCGCATAGCCCGCCGCCGAGAGGAAGCGCAAAACACCTGGCGCATGGCCAACGGCCGCAACGCCCGCCTGCCCGACAGCGATCCGCTTGCCGCAGAAGAATGGCTCGCCATTGCCCATACCGATGCAGGCGACCGCGACGGTCGTATTTTCCTGGCCGCACCCCTTGATATACGTGATATTCTGCCCCTGGCCCGCGAGCAAACCGTTTTGGCCTGGGATTACCGAAACGGCACCCTGCTCTCGCGCCGCGAAAAGCGCATTGGTGAAATAGTGGCTGAAACCAAGCCCGTTCATGAAACGGACCCTGAGAAAGTGCGGGAGCTGCTTTGCGAGGTAATTAAAAAAGAAGGCCTGCTGCTTTTCAACCGGACACCCGAGCTGCTGCAATTACAGGCCCGTACGCAATACCTGCGCCACCTGCGCCCTGAGCTTGCCCTGCCTGATTTAAGTAACGAGGCCCTGCTTGAAAACCCGGAAAAATGGCTTTCTCCATTTCTGAATAATATCCGAAAGAAAGATGATTTTCAGAAAACCGATCTCGGTGCGGCCCTGAATGCGTTGCTTGGTTGGGAAAACACCCAAACCCTTGACCGATTGGTGCCCGACAAAATAAAGGTGCCCAGCGGTTTTCACGTGAACCTGCAATACTTCCCCGATGATCGTCCGCCTGTATTGGCTGTGCGCATACAGGAAGTTTTCGGGCTTATGGATACGCCGATGGTTAACGATGGGCGAACAGGCGTTTTACTGCACCTGCTTTCGCCGGGCTATAAGCCGGTGCAGGTTACCCAGGATTTGCGCAGCTTTTGGCAGAACACGTATAACATTATCCGTAAGGAGCTTAAGATACGCTACCCACGCCACTTCTGGCCTGAAGATCCCTGGACGGCAGAGGCGGTAAGGGGGGTGAAAAGAAACGAGGCGGGGCAGGCGATTCGGAAGTGATTGTCTTCGTTTTTTTGATTAAGGGGTATTATAAACAGTTACAGAAAAACCCAATTTCATATTAGCTATTATTTATTATTACCTTTGTATAGAGTTTAAATAGATTTAACTATGTACAAAGCAAAGAATATTGCAGATTGGTTCCTGATACAGTTAAATACTGATTCCGGGGATACAATGTCTCCATTAAAGCTTCAAAAATTGCTTTATTATGCTCAAGCTTGGCACTATACTTTATTTGATGAGGCATTAATTGATGAAGAATTCCAAGCATGGAAGCATGGCCCGGTTGCAATAAGCCAGTATTATAGGTTTGCAGATATAAACTATAATGCTCCAATTTTAGTTGAAAAGTACAACCCTGAAATTATAGATTTTCCTGAAAATGTTGAAAAGTTGCTGGTTGATGTTAACAACATCTATGGTGAACATCAAGCATCATATTTAGAGCAATTAACACATAGCGAAGAGCCTTGGATTACCGCGAGAGCTGGCCTGCCTTCCTACGAAAGTTGTTCTAACGTTATTTCGCTTGAAAGCATGAGTCGTTTTTACAGTAAAATGTTGCAGGCCAATGGGCAATAAACACCTAAACAGCAGTTTTATTCCTCAGCAAGCTGCAAATCTTCCGCTTGACCAAAGTTACATTAATAAGCAAGCTGATTTTTTGGAAGGTTGGCTTAGAGAAGGCAACGATGCGCTTGCGATTGTTTCTATTAAGCTCTTACAAGATGATTTTCAATGTTTTTCTGATTGGTCGAAATCGGAAATGAAAGCTTTCTGGGATTTCAACAGAAAGGTTCACCAGTATTCGTGGAAGCAGATATATAGTTCTGCTTCGAAACAATTAGGACAAAAAACTGGTTTTGCTTATACAGTAATAGACAGGTCGAGCTATCCTGATTCACAATTTAAAAAAGCGCTTACACCGGAAACAACTTTTTTTGAACTGCGTGTAAATGGAGATATGCGCGTACATGGGTTCAGGTATAAAGCTTTGTTTTACTTATGTTGGTTGGATAGAGAACATCAAATATGCCCATAGTAAGAATACCTCTACCAAAGTTGTGAAGTCCTGACCTGTAATTATCAAACGCAAAAAGCACGGCCTAAACCGTGCTTTCCGCATTTTAAGAGAATGG
>JAZKBN010000031.1:48430-54342 GCA_040388605.1 Bacteroidota bacterium
GAAACCGTATAAACGCCCGGCGCCAATGCGCTTGTTCCCATCCGGAACAGACCTGCGCTTTTAGTTTCGGCAGGTACCATAAAACGGCGACCTATGGCATCGCTGAACTCAAGGCCTTCCTGTGTGATGCTGTGTTGCGCATCAGCAGGCAGCTGCAACATAAGCTCATTTTGGCCCGGATTCGGGTACAGCGATATTTGCGTTTCAATTGATTTTGCATTTGCGCTCAGCTCAGTTACACGCAGGCTGTCAGATTTGTCTCCGCAGGTATCGGCGTGCAGGGGTTGTACCTGGTAATAACCGAGCTGGGTAACCACAAGGCTGCGGTTTGTTTCGCCGGCAATTTCAACATTGTTCCTGAACCAGGTATAGAATTGCGCTCCTGCGGTATTACTGGTAAGCGTGTTGGTTGCCAGGTTAAAGCTCAGGCCCGATGCATTCCTGAAATACGGGCTGATGCGGAATGTTACCGGGGCCGAGGAATCTGACCGGCAATTGCCCACCGAAACCGCTACGCGGATGCTGTAGCTGCCCGCAGCCGCAACTTTAAGTATTTCTGAAGATTGCGGTGCATGACCCGTGAACATATATGAAGTGTATCCGAAAGGAGCGCTTACAATAATGGTATCGCCTTCGCATGATGTGGTCCTGTTTGCGCTTACTGTAGTTGCGTTCGGCCTGGATATCATAAACACCATCCTGCTTGCTGCCGCGCTTCGGCAGCCGGTAGCAGGGCTTTGTGAGTAAGCAAAATACTCGCCCGGTGCATATACCCAGCGGTTAAGCCCGGCGGTGCTGCCGTCGGTCCAATGGAAATCAAGGCCGGCTTCGGTAGTGGCCGTAATCATGAGGCTGTCGCCCTGGCAGAATTCATCGGTTACAGATGTAATTGTCGGGGCTGCGGGTGCAGGGGTCATGGTTACCATTACGCCTGCGCTTGAATCTGAATAGCAGGTGCCGTTGGGGCTTACGGCCACAATGCGATACAGCCCGGGCCGATTAACCACTATGCTTTCACCGGTTTGCCCGCCTGTCCATACGTAACGGGCTTCGGGGGCGGCTTCGCGCACATTCAGGGTTATTGAGCTTCCGGCACAGAAGCTTGCCGTTGCAGTTTCGTTTTCAGGCATATTCGGCTTGCGATCGAAAATAAGGGTAACCGGCTCAGAAACTGGGCCCATGCATCCGCCGGGTGTAACAGACCGAACGGAATAAATGCCGGTGGTTGTGGTTCTCAGGGTGTCGTCGGTTTCACCGTTGCTCCAAAGGAACCTGTTGCCATTGCCTGCAATTATATAGAAAGGGTCTCCGGCACAGAGGAAATGGGTGCCGGTTTGCGATATGCTTGCAGTGCCTGCTGTATCTACAGAAACGGTTACAGAATCTGAAACGGTTGCGCAGCCGTTATAATTGCTGAAGCTTACCGCATATTTACCCGTGCGGCGAATTGTAAGATCTTCGCCAACAAAGCCGTTGCTCCAGGTAAAGGGCTGGTCCGGCGGTGTAGGCCCGAACATGGTGGCATGCAGAACAATGGAGTCTCCGGGACAAAGCCTGGTTGAGCCGCTGTACCATATAGTCGGCTTGGCCGGATAGCCAATTATACTTACATACAATGTATCGGAAAGCGGGCTTTCGCAGAGGCCGGGTGAGCCGGGAATATACAGGTTAACCTCTTGCGTGCCCTTTACAGTGATGGTTCGGCTTGTTTCGCCGGTGCTCCACATATACGGGCCGGTTGCAGGTCCGCTGAGAACAATGCTGTCTCCGTCGCAGCCTCTTACCCTGCCCGAGTTAATGGTTATTGCAGGTTTAGCAGCCTTTGGAGTTACAGCTACTGTTACCGATTCGCCGGCAGCGCTGAAACAGCCTGCGCCGTTTCCTATCCGCACAGAATAGTTTCCGCTAACAGCGGCTTTTACTGATTGCGTGGTTCCGCCGCCAATGCTCCATGAATATTCAGGGTAGCCTGCAGTTGCGGTAAGTATTACACTATCACCTGAGCAGAAGCTAAGCGGGCCCGACGCCGTTATTACAGGTACGGGCAACTCAGGCTCTTCGGTAATTGAAATACTGTCGCTCAGGGGGCTGCTGCATTGGGTGCCTACAATTTGCAGGGCTACTTTGGCGCTTTGGCTTATGGTTATGCTGCGGGCGGTATCTCCTGTGGTCCAGAGGTATGGGCCTGTGGCCGGGCCGGCAGTAAGCCTTACGCTTCCGCCATAGCAGAAAGTGAGGTTGCCTGTAACAGTAACGGCAGGTTTAGCCGGGGCCGGCTTAACAGTTACCGGGAATGCGGAAGATTGCGGGAAAAGACAGGCTGAGCCCTGGCCCACCTGCACAGTATAGCTTCCCGGCTGCTTTACATATAGCTGGCGTGTACTGCCGCCGTTGCTCCAAATATATCTTCCGAAACCGGCAGGCGCTGTAAGCAACAGGCTGTCGCCGGGACAGAAAGAAGTGGCGCCTGCAGTAATGCTTACCGTTGGCGATGCCTTAAAGAAGTTATTGTTGGCTGTGTTCCCGGTAAGGAATTTATAGCCGTTGGGGTTAATGGCTATGTTGCGCCAAACGGCAAAGCGGTTCGTAAGATTTAAGGTGTCTGATGCCCAGTTTAAGCCGTTGTCGGTGGTTTTGTAGAGGCGGTTGTTTGTGCCGCCTACGTAGCCGGTATTGCCGTTAAATGTTACAAAGAGGTTGGTTTGAACATCGTTACCGGGCAAATCAACATTTTCCCAATCGTCGCCGCCGTTGGTGGTATGCAGCAGTACGCCCCTTGTTCCTTCTATGCCGGCCAGCCAGCCGTCAAGCGCCGAGCTGAAATAGGCATCGTAAAAATTGGCCGACGAGCTTGGCAGATATAATTCTTCCCATTCACCTGCGGCCAGGTTGGTGGCGCGCATTATCATGCCTTGTGCACCGTCGCCGAAAATTGCGTAGCCTTTATTACTGCCGGGCAGTGCCATTTTTAAAACCGGGGCAGGGTATGTAAAGTTTATGGTAGCGGCTCCTAAAGTGTAAGAACCGTCATCGTTACCTATATATAACCTGTCATCTGCCGATACGTTCAGGCTGTATGCGTTCGGTTGTGCAGTAACAGGCGCCCATGTGGCGCCGCCGTTTGCAGTCATAGTTATTGTACCGGTTGAACCGTCGGACTTTAACACGTATAGCAGGTTAGATGCAACAGTTGCCATATCGAGGTTAAAGTTGCCCGGCCCGGCAGATAGGCTTGACCAGGTAAGCCCGTTGTCGGTTGTCCTGCTCAGGTGGCCGTAATCCATAAAATAGCCTGTAGCCCCGTTTGGCCAAATGGTTTTGGTGAGTTCCGGGGCAGTGCTGTAGGTTCCTGTAATGCGGCTCCAGTTAGTGGGCAGTAAATCGAAAGGATTGCCGGTGAATACTGTTTTAGTGGCAGAAGGGAAGCTGAGGCATCCGTTTGCATCACCAACGTTCAGGTAATAGTTGCCGGGTGAAGATATTGTAATGCTTTGTGTTCTTGCACCGTTGCTCCAGCGGTAATCTGTTGCTGTGGGCCCGGTGAGGGTTACAGAATCGCCGGGGCAAAAGCTTAAAGGCCCGTTTGCTGTTATAACAGGTGTTGCCGGCCCGGTTATATTTACGCTCACCGATGCCCTTTGGCTGGGGCAGCTGTAAGATGTAATTCCAATCCTGTAGAAATAATAGTAATTGAGCAGGCCCCCGTTAGAAGAGTCTATTGAGAAAAATGTATTTATATATGAGCCAAAGCGGCTGGTGGTTTCGGTATTATATGCAAGCGGTCGTGTTGTACCCACAGCATCCATAAAGTATGAGCCCGGCTGCAAATCAAACCGAGGATAAACAAAGAATGGTTCACCTGTGGTATCTGCTACCGGCATTACTGTTACAATGCTGTCGATAGTATAGGTGTTTTCAAAATTGCGCAGGCGAACCACAATGGTGCCCGCCTTTTTTACAATTACCTTGAAAGAATCTATTACACTGTGTTGGCTTACGCTGAAATATAGGCCGTGACCCAATGATGGGTTTTCAAACCTGCTTCCCCCCGGAATTACCGGCGTGGTATCAGATCTGCCAATAGAGTTGTTGTATTGGTTCAGTCGGCTTACAGTCCAGGTTTTATTGGCAGTAAGGGCAGGTGTAATAAAAGAGTTGCCTTTAAATACAAGTGTTCCGGCATCGTTATACCAATATTTAGTACCTGTACCGCCGGCGTTAATTATGGTACTTATGGCTTGCCCGGTTCCGCAGAAAGTTTGGCTGACAACCGAAGGGGGGCTTTGCATGGGCTCAAGACGCAGCCTGACACTTGTTTTTTTGCCCGCACAAACAGCATCGCCCATGCTGTTCATGCCCAGGTACAGCGGCGATGTGCCGGGCAAGGTATAATTAAAAGTGTAAGTACCCTGCATGATGCCTGCTACCTGTACAGGGATGCTTAGGCCATCGGAATAAGCAAAGCTGAAAGGAGCTGTACCGGTGAATTTCACAGTAATTGTGAAAGTGTTCCCGGTTCCGCAATTGCTCGTCCAGGATGCTTTAACAGAATCGCAGTGGGTGGCGGCGGCGCTGTAACCGCTGAAAGGCCTAAATTCATTGCCCGATGCCCAAAGAGCCTGCGAGCAGGAAAAAAGCAGGGCAATTAATACGAATGTGATTTTCAGTTGGTTGAAAGTAAAATTTCTCATTGGTGGATTGTGCTTGAAAAGGACAGAGAAAAAGCAGTCCAAAACAAGGGGGACCGCAGATAACATTGCACAAAATAATAAAAAAGTGAGATCAATAGCTATAATCAGGTGTCAGGACCAAAGTTAATACCTTGGTAATCAAAGAACTGGTTATAGTATTAAAATAAAAGCATGTCTTTAAAATTAAGCAGGCATGTATGCGTGTTTGATATGAATTAAAAAATATTGTTAATGTGCAAAATCAATTTTCCAGGTAAGAGAATTATTAAAGGGAATATAAGGCACTTAAATTTTCAGTATGCCTTTGTTTTGGAAAACGAAAGGTTTAAACTTTTTCCTGTGACTCAAAGGGAAGGAGTTTTGTAGTGCCTTGCTTCGCGATAAAAAGGCTTTAGAATTCCAGTTGGCTTATAGGCTTACAGGGCTTTTTCATACAAAATTCATTGGTGGTATTAATAAACACGAAAGCAGTTTCATAGCATATCTAAGCCGGCCTGAACAAATAATGCTGCCGATGTACATAGTGGCTTCCGGAATTTTCAGGCTTATCAGGATTACAAAATCGGGGTATATCCATCTTTGTCAACGTAAAGCAACCCAATAATATATGATTCAATTCTGAAGCAATAATTGTTATAAATCAGCATATCTATGCCGGCGCTCTCTAATGTTCCCCTTATTACACTTCCCGTATTAAACCTTTACCTATTTTAATAATCTGTAAATTTGTAGCGCGTACCTTCAGCTCGCTTCCGGAAACAATTCCCTTCAGACACTCCCGAAATTAAAACAATGACTTTTGCTTCTTATACCCGCAATGCCGGCTTTGCGCTAACCGCCTGTTTTTTAATTGCCTTGTCGGGCTGCTCTGCCACCAAATCAGGGCCTATTACAAAAACCTGCACATCCGAATCGGTGCACAGCGTGGTGAACAGCATGATGGCTACCTACGGTTTTTACCCGCAGTACTTTACATCCACCATCAGCGAATCTACCGACGCGTTTACGGTTACCTATACCGTTAAAGCCAAAGGCGCCAGCGTAGGCGGCGGATACGTAAAGGTATCTAAAGCCGATTGCAGCATTATTGAAAAAAAGCTGTTCTAGCAGGTAATTTCTCCCTTACATCAGTAGTTTCCAGCCTGCGGTGAGCAGCATGAGCACAAGGGCTGCGGGGGTAAGTATGCGCCAACAAAGCCGCATAAGGCGATCTACGCGCAG
>JAZKBN010000031.1:54352-92653 GCA_040388605.1 Bacteroidota bacterium
ACGCGCAGACGCGGGAATGTCCAGCGGACCCAGATGTGCGTAAGGCAGAGAAAAATGGCTTTGCTCATAAGCCAGAAAAAGCCCCATGCCATACCTGAAAATGCAGCCGGGTTTCCGCTTGTATAATCGGCAAGGTGCAGGCTGCTTATGTTCGGTAATGGGGTATTCCAGCCGCCGAGGAAAAGTATAGCGCCCAGCATGCATACAAGGGTCATCATGCTGTATTCGGCCAGGAAGAAAATGGCGAATCGGAAGCCGCTGTACTCGGTATGGTACCCTGCCACCAATTCAGATTCGCCTTCAGGCAAATCGAAAGGGGCGCGGTTGCATTCTGCCAGGGTGGCTATGTAGTAAATTACAAATACAAGGAAAAACAGGGGCATCCGGAAAATGTTCCAGCAGAGTATTCCCCCGTTTGCCGAAACATCTATGCCCAAGCCGCTGAGCCCGAAAAGGTAATTTTTATCGGGGCTGAACAGGCCCTGTTGTGCCGATATCACCTGCAAATCAAGGCTTCCGCAAAGCAATGCGGCCGAGAGCACAGTTAAACCCAAAGGCACTTCGTAGCTGATTACCTGCGAAGCCGCACGCATGGCTCCCAGGAGGCTGAACTTGCTGTTGCCTGCCCCCCGCCCGGCCATGAGCAGCCCGGCAACATCTAAAGATACAACGGCCAGCATGCAAAATAAACCGGTTTCCATACCCGATGGCCGCATACCCGGCCCCAGCGGCATTACCGCGAAACCGGTAAATACACAGGCGAAAATAAACAGCGGTGCAAACAGGAATAACGGCCTGTCGGCCGAGGATGGAATAATGTCTTCCTTTTGAATCATTTTAAGCAAATCGGCTATGGCCTGCAGGGTGCCGTAGCGGCCTGACTCGGTGGGGCCCATGCGGTCCTGGATAAAGGCGGCCAGCTTGCGTTCGGCATAAAAAACCACCAGCATGCAGGCAAGCACGAGGGGCAGGTAAATAAATATATACAGTACAGCTTGCAAGACGGGCAAAAATAAGCAGCAGGAACGAGAATTCAGGGAAATATATATTACCGACTTTGTATAAGCGGGCATGAGCCGGCAAGCTCTTCCGGAACTGCTGAAATAAAGCCGGAATCATTCTGATAAGAAGCTTTATTAAACGGAAAGCTACTCTTTCACCATTTTAACCACTCCCCTGCGGCCATCGGCCATGCTTACATGTAAAAAATATACGCCAACCTGCAGGTGCTCAAGATTGAGGTTACCATCGGCATTGGCCGGCGGACAAAAATACACCCTGCCAATGGCATCGCTTAGCCAAAGCTCGGCACGCTGACCAACAAGGGCAGGAATGCGAACTTCGTTATGGAAAGGATTGGGGTAAGATGAAAGCACAGGAATGGTAGCCCTTTCAAAAATTGAGGTCAGCGAATCGCAGGTAGAGTACAGGCCTGGGTGGTTTACCGGGTTCTGGCCTACTGAGCACATTACAGGCCTGCGGCCAAGGCTGCTTACATAACGTGGGCCGCCGATTACTGTCCAGCCGGCTGTGCTGCCAAAACCTTCAATTACACGCTCATAGCCATTTTTATTGAGGCCGAAAGTCCAGTCGGCATTCAAATCGGGTCCAAGGTCCATGGTTCTGTAAACCTTGTTATCTATGGTCATATTGCCTTTGCGCAATACCTGGTAAGAGAATCTCTTAAACGGGTTAACCTTGCTGAACTGGAAAAAGCCTGTAAAGGTGGTATCCATTACAACATGGGTAGTACCTACAGGTTCTGTAAAATCAAAAACACAACGGAAAGCGCTGCCCATGCGAAAATACACTTTACCCGAATCTGTTTCGGTGTAAGCATATTCTTTGCCCCAATTCAGGCGTACACCCATGGTATCTGAAGCATTGCAAACAACTATCACCACCTTACGGCCGTTAATAATTGTATCAATTTCAGATTTATAGGTATAACCCGGCACCGAAGAGTTGGGCGTTATGTTCCTGAACTCCCAAACGGTGCCTATAGGCGCAAAGGGCTTGAAATACTCAAACCCCTGGGCATGCAATTCCCCCTGGCTGCAAAACAGCCATACGCTTAAAACAGCATAGATTAAGGGTAGTTTTCGTTGCATCATTTGCCGGGGAGAGATGCCGTCAACGGGTATTTCAATCCCAATGTAAGAACAATTTAAACTTCGGCAAAATTCCAAATAAAAAAATTTGACAGAATAATATACCGGCCATGCCGGCTTATGCAGAATACCATAGAGGTAATAGCCAAAAACAGCATACAAAACACCATGCAATAACAATATAATGCAATTATATACATAAATACGATCAATATATCACAATAATAACACCGCATTCGATTTTATGCGGCATGCATAAAATTTAATGTAAAAAGCAGCAAACAAGGCTGTAGTGCATATAAATATACAAATGGCCTTTTGCCCTTTTATAAGCAAAAACCAAGCTGTGATTAATTCGTTAAACTGAAAGAAGCATATAAAACCGAACAAACCATGCCTGCCGAAAAAACAGGTTCGGAATTATATTCTGCAATTTCCTAAAACACGTATATACCCATACTGCGAACCGGGGAATTAGCAGGTTCGTGTTTAAAATGCGCTTAAGTCCGCATATTTCCGGGGAAAACCGCTAAATTCGCCCAACCGGGGGACGGTCGCGGGTCCGTATTTTCCCGGTAAGCAACGCTTATTAACATGCAGGCCGATTTAAAACTTGCCGCAATCGATATCGGATCGAATGCCATTCGCATGCAGGTGTCCGGGGTGTTGCACCACCACGGTTCATACATGTTAAAGAAGCTTGAATATACGCGCTTCCCGCTCAGGCTGGGGCAGGATGTTTTTGAGCTCGGCTATATAAGCGACTACCAAATGGAGCGCTTCCTGAAGCTCATGCAGGCTTTCAGCCTCTTTACCGAACTTTACGAGGTAAGCGATCGCATGGCATGCGCCACTTCGGCTATGCGCGAAGCCGCCAACGGGCAGGAACTTGCCGACGAAACACTGAGCCTTACCGGCCTGCGCATAGATATTATACAGGGCGAGCAGGAAGCCGCACTGATTGCCCGTGCCCTTGAATCTTTAATTGACGACCATAATTACCTGCATATAGATGTAGGCGGCGGCAGCACAGAGCTTAACCTATATTCGGAACGCGAACTTTTGGCATCTGCCTCTTTTAAATCGGGCTCGGTGCGCAACAGCCTCAGGCCAGGCGAAGCCCGCGGGCAAATGGAGGAATGGATTAAAAAAAACGTGCTCAAAAAACACCACCCGATTACGGCCATTGGCACCGGCGGTAATATTGGCAAGCTGTATGAGCTGGGCGTAACCGGCTCACGCAAATCGCGCAAAATTGGATATTCAGATTTGCTGGCCGTTAAAGAAGCCGTAGAAAGCATGGATACAGAAGCCCGCATACATGAGCTTATGCTGAATCCGGACAGGGCCGATACCATTGTGCCGGCCGGCAACATATACCTCGGTGTAATGAAAATGTCGGGTATTAAAACCATTATGGTACCTGACCTGGGCCTTAAAGACGGTATTCTGCAAACCCTTTTGCACCGCAACCTGCACAAGCTGCCCGAGTTATAATTTTGCAGCATTATGCCGATCATACAGCAGGCCGGCCTTTCAGAAAATTTAAGGGCATTCAGCATAGCGGGGCGGCAATTTTTTAATCTGGGTGCGTTAGAACAGTTAACGGGCTTATCTATCCGTCGAAGCCGGTTTTTCTTTTATCGTTCTGTAAAATACATTTATGTTTATCCGCCTGCTTAGCTTCTTACTTTGCTGCTTATTGCTGCCGGTTTGTACAAACCGCGGGGCCTCGGCTTTCGGTACAGTTTTACCCGGCTTTGCAGCAAAGCATGAAAGCCGGGAAAGTTCAATTGCAGGCATGAGAGCAGGTGTTACCCAAGGTGCGCAGGCCGATACAGCCATAATTAAAGCTCATCTTACTGCTTTAACCAAAACGCCCGGTTTCAGAACCTACACCAACCTCAGCCGACTGAACCAAAGCGCAGAATTTATAAAATCGGTATTCAACAGTCATTCCGACAGCGTTCAAATACAGGAATACAAAGCGGCAGACCAGGTTTATAAAAACATAATCTGCTCCTTCGGCACCGAGAATAAGAAACGCATCATCATTGGCGCCCATTACGATGTTTGCGGCCCGCAGCAGGGCGCCGACGACAATGCCACCGGCATAGGAGGCCTGCTTGAGCTTGCCCGTATGCTCAAAGGCCAAAAGCTGAATTACCGCGTAGATCTTGTGGCCTATACCCTTGAGGAGCCTCCTTTTTACAATACCGAATACATGGGCAGCTATGTGCACGCCAAATCTTTAGCTGACAATAAAGCTGATGTTTACGGCATGGTTTCTTTGGAAATGATTGGTTATTTCCGCAATGAGAAGCATTCCCAAACTTACCCAATCGGCATATTATCATGGATATACGGAAACCGGGGTAATTATATAACCCTTGTGCGCAAGTTTGGGTCGGGGAAATTTGCAAGCCGTTTTTGCGACAGGTTTAAGACGGCCAAAACCATAAGAACCAAAAAGTTCACCGGCCCGGCATCGCTGCCCGGTATCGATTTTTCAGACCACCGCAATTATTGGCATTTCGGATTCAGCGCCCTCATGTTAACAGATACCGCCTTTTACCGCAACCCGAATTACCACCAACCAACCGACACCATGGAAACCCTTGATTTGGTGAGAATGGGCAAGGTGATAGACGGGGTGTTTATGGCAGTAATGGGGTTGTAGGGCAAACACTAAGCAACGGTCTTTGTTATGGCAAACGCACAATTCGTAAAAATTCCCGCAGGTGAAATAACCCTGCGCGACGACCGAATAAAAAAAGAATGGACAGTTAAAATTGAAGCTTTCCTGCTCGCACAATATACTGTAACACAGGAGCATTATTTCGAAATTATGGCTGAGTCTCCCTCTGTGTTTATCGGGAGCAAAAAACCTGTGGAGTCAGTTACATGGAAAGAAGCTGTAAAGTTCTGCAATTTGCTTTCAGAAAAAGAAGGGTTGGAAGCCTGCTATATTTTTGAGCCGGGCAGCGAGTTGATAAGCTTTAACCCCTCGGTCTGCGGTTACAGGCTGCCCACCGAAGCAGAATGGGAATATGCCTGCAAAGCCGGCACAAGCGGTATAAGATATGGTGATTTAGGTTCCATAGCCTGGTATAAAGCAAATTCTGCCGGAACAACGCACGATACAGGTCTTAAAGAGCCAAACCCCTGGGGGCTATATGATATGCTTGGCAATGTTTGGGAATGGTGCACCGATGTTTACGACGAAAAAGTATATGGCTCTTACCGCATTTTCAGGGGCGGCGGCTGGTTCGATGATGAAAGAGGTTGCTTAGCCACCAACCGCAGGCGCGGCCATCCGAGTTCCTTCAAAATAGATGATTTAGGGTTCAGAATTGCACGAAATTTACAGGAGTAAAATTTATACAGGCAGCACAAATAAGGTAAAAAGATAAAGGCATAAAGATAAAAAGGCAGGATTAGGAAAAACTATACCAAGTAACCTGTCAGCAGATAATCGAAAGAATATCTTACGGCATTCCCCCGTGCCTGTATGCCCTTTTCTTCACCAGCCCGTTTTTGTCGGTAGGCACGCTGACACGGCGGAGCTTGGCAACGCCAACGGCGCCGGGAATAACAGCGCCCGGGCTTTTAGGGCATGGGTAGCTGCTGTCGGAGCAGGCCGAAAAAAGAAACAGCGGCATCATAAGAGCCAAAATTATGAGCGGCAGGCAAGATGTTTTAATTGATTTAAGATTCAGCATTTTAAAACGTATAACCATAGCGCGGTATAAAACCTTTACAGGCGTATATACAGGAGCGTGTTAAAAGGTCAGCGGCTTATTGCAGCCTGCTTTCAAATATACAAGCAATTTTTATTCCCGCGGCTCTATATGCATAAACAATACAGGCTTTAGCCCGAGTTCCAAACCGAAAAACCCCTGAAAATGTTATTGCCTGCCGGTTTTTCACATAAGCCGGAATTTACTTTTAAGCCTGCAATTTTGTATCTTTAGCACCCCTTTTCCATTGCAATGCCGAAACTTCACCCGTCAGGCAAGGCTACAGTACCAAATTACCTCTTATTATGAAAAACATATACGGGCAAATGAATGCTGCCGGCATTGCCGGGAATTTGCCGCAAAAACCATTTTCTGCAAGCCCCTTAGCAGGTATAAGCGCCAAAATGCTGCTTTGTCTTTTTTGCTTTGGCTTTTGCATGGGCCTTGCCCCCAAAGCGCAGGCACAGAATAAAAAGCGCACCATTCTGCAGGGCTTTTGGTGGGATTTCAAAAACAACAACTACCCCGCAGGCTGGGCCAATTACCTGGCCGATCTCGCGCCGCGCTTAAAGCAGGCCGGCATTACCGCCGTATGGGTACCCGTAAGCAGCAAGAACAGCAACCCCGCAAGTGTTGGCTACAGCCCCTTCGACCGCTATGATCTTGGCGATAAATTCCAGCAAAACCGCCTGAAAACACCCTTTGGAGACAAAGATGAATTCCTGCGCATGGTAGCCGTGCTGCACGCCAACGGCATAGAAGTTATACAGGACGTAGTGCTTAACCACCAGGACGGTGCCGGCAGCGCAGCAGGCAAAGGCGGCCTTGATACTGTTGGCCGTGATTGGTACAATGCCAACCGCGCATCGCACAGCTGGCCGGCCGATGGTACCCTGGGTTTCAAAAACTTCCGCTATGTAAGCTGGGCCACCCCCGCTACCGATGAAAGCGCTGCCGATTACGGTGCACGCAGCGGTCGCTGGCCTATGAACTGGCAAAACTTTAACCCCAACCCTGCCGATGCCCGTTACACCGGCAGCGATGGCAGCAACACCACCTTCGGGCCCGATATAGCATGGGACAACGCGGGCAGCATTGGCCTGAGCAGCGTAAGCAGCTATAATCCTGTGCAGGCATCAGATTATAACCGCAATAACGGGCGCGCATGGATGACCTGGCTGAAAAAACAAACCGGGGTAGACGGCTGGCGTTTCGATGCCGTAAAGCACTTCCCTGCCTCCATTGCCGAAGATTACCTTTGGAACCTGCAAAATGCAGCCGGCTTTGCCAGCGGTACCGATGAAATGTTTGCAGTGGGCGAATGGGTAGGCGGCAAAAGCGAGCTCGATGCCTGGTGCAACAGCGTGCAGAACCGCGCCGGCACTTTCGATTTCGGCACACGCGGATTTGGCGATACGCCCGGGCTTTACCGCATGGTTAACGGCCAGGGCGGTTTCGATTTGAGCACCCTGCCTGCCACCCAGCAGGACCAAAGGTTCCGTACCGTTCCTTTTGTGAATAACCACGATACTTTCCGTCCTTCGCAGGCAAGCCCGGGCCTTACAAGTAACGGCAATTACCCGACAGATACCTCAGGCAATATGGTTCATTGGGGCTCCGGCTCAGAGCTGGCTCCGAACATAGATCCCCGCGAGCCGCGCCTTGCGGCCGCTTATGCTTTCGCATCGGCTATAGACGGAAATGTTACAGTATTCTTTGAAGACCTTTTCGATGTGGGAACAACAGGCAAGCGCTTTACCCACCACCCCGGCGATTCTGCCGAATTGCCCGTACGCGCAGATATTGCCAATATAACCAAGTGTCGCACCAAGTTCAACTGGGAAGCAGGCGCCTATAAAGTGCCCGCGTCGCGCGCCGACCACCTTGTAATTGAGCGCAGCGGAAAAGCCATTATTGGTATTAACGATAACTGGAACACCTGGCAGGCCGATTGGATTACCACCGATTTTGCTGCCGGAACCCGCCTTAAAGATTACGGGGGCAGCTCCGGCGCAACCGATATTCGCGTTGTGGCAGCCGACCGCAGGGTGCAAATTTCTACCCCGCCCTGCAACGGTTCTGCCAGGCGTAAAGGGTACAGCATTTGGGCGCCTGAGGGCACTAATATAGATGCCCCGCTTACAACCCCCTCTGTTACCAACATACAGGAGTGGGAGCTTGCCGATGACCTGGGCGACAGCAACCCGAAATCACTTATGCAGGGCGGCGCATTGCCTGCCCGCAGCAAGGCAATGCGCACAGCAGGAAAGGTTTTCGCCAAGGCAGGTACGGTTATTACTTATAAAATGTTCCCAAGCCGCACCACCACACCCATTACAGTTTACCTTGGCAATGCCTGCGCACAACCCCTCGACAGCATAAGCGGAACAGGAACCCTTACCAAAAACTTTACCGTACCTGCCGATGCATGGTACGTTTTACAGGCCCGAAACCGTACTGATACCGCCGCAAGCCAGCGCGTTTGGATAAACGTAACCTACACTGCCCCGCAAAGCATAAGCAGCCTGACCAGTCAAAGCTTTATTCCCACATCGGTAGATTTGGGAGCAGATCGGAATGTTTGCGAAAGCAGCTTTTTAAATGCCTTTATAGCCAACGGCTATACCTACCAATGGACCGTTAACGGGTTCACCGGCAGCGCCAATTCGGTGCAGCAGGTTACCCAAAGCGGCTATTACAAAGTGGTTAAAACCAATGTGCTCCTCGGCTGCACCGCAACCGACAGCGTACTCATAACCATGGTGCCCAAACCAGTTGCCCCCGTTGTTCGCGCCTCCGCCGACAGCCTGGTAATTACGAACCCTGAAAGCGGTGTAACTTACCAATGGCTGAAAGCAGGCAACCCCATTGCAGGCGCAACTGATTCTTATGTGGTGGTGGGCCAAAATTCCACTTACAGCGTAAGAGCCACCAATGCAGCAGGCTGCACCACACTGGTGTATGTAATTTATACAGCAACCGGGCCCATGCTGAACCGCGAAACGGTTTTAGTAAGCCCCAATCCCTCGGCAGGCAATTTTAACCTGGACCTTGAGGGCATAAACGCCGCCGAAGCAAGAATTCAAATTTACACCCTCGACGGTCGCATGCTGCGCGACACCTACCATACCACCAATGCCGGCAACCTGACCGAGAACCTGGACCTCGGCAATGCACCCACAGGCCTCTACCTGCTGCGTGTGAGCGCCGGTGGTAAGAGCACAACGGTTAAGCTGGGGATAAATAAGTAATAATACCGGGTTTATAGCCTGTCAATTAAAAACCGTTCCTGTGAGGGAGCGGTTTTTTTTACGATTTCAGATTTACTATTGCCTGCCGGCAGCAATAAAAGCGGTTATTGAGGGCAGGTACTTTGTGAACCATACCGGAAGATTTTCTTTTGTTTCCGGGTATAGTAGCTTGCCTTGCTCAATTTGGGCCAATACAATAGGTGCAGTGCCGGATGTATCGAAAATGGTCAGGGAATCAATCAGGGGCCAATAAACTTCAAGCTTTTCAAGGTTGCCTGTGAAATTGGCTTCAATGGTTGCGCGGTCAACAAAATGGCCGCCATATTTGGTTCTGTCAAGTACCCTTGCCTCAGATAAATCAGGGTCATGGAGGCCGAGAAAAAGCATACTTATATTATAACCGACATCTTTAAATCTCTTTGGAATGTCCCAGGTTGCATGGTTAATAAAATGGCCTTCGTATACAAAAATTTGTTTATTCAAAAGTGCATCTTCTACCAATTCCTCAAAATGTGCCTTTACAAATTCGGCCGCTCTTTTATGTGCTTCTTTTGGCGCCCTGCTGTTTTGCGCGAAGAACTCGTTTCGCTTTTTCAGGTACAATAAATCCCCATCGAAAACCTGATGGTTTGAAAGGATATGCGCAGGCAGAAACTGAGGCCCAACAGATGATTTACCGGCACCGTTTGAACCTGTTATAATATACAAGTCAGGCATGGCTTAACCGAGACTGAATTTGCTGCGTATAAAGCCGGCCTCATCTGCACTTAGTGTTCGCAACTCTGTAAAAGACCTGGATTCAGGTGATGTAATTACCAACTTTATTGTGCCATCAGGGTACTCTCGGTAGCTTTCCCTACCAGGCAACTCATTTGAATTAATCATGAAAGAGTGCCCGGAGGTAAGTTTTTCTTTCCTTAACTTTTCAACCGCATGCTTTCCAATACGTTCTAATTCCGCTGCGTTGTTCATAGCCTTGAATTTCTTATCCAAATATAGCCTTTTCCAAGGCATAAATCAAGCCGCTAATTTTATCTCTGCTCAAATAAACCGGCACAATTACCCTGCCGATTCCGGCTTAACCTCCACGTAATAATCTTCCTCAAGAACAGCGTAGATATAGCTGTTATACCAGCCACCCCTGATGAACAGGTTTTTACGTTTCAGACCCTCGCGCTGCATACCCGCCTTCTCAAGCACCCGCCCTGAAGCCGCATTCTCTGCCACGCAACCGGCCTCTATACGGTGCAGGCATAGTTCCGCAAACCCGAATTTTATAACTGCCTGAAGGGCCTCCGTGGCAAAGCCCTTGTTCCAATAATCAGGATGAAGCTTGTACCATACCTCGGCCATTTTTTGTATTGGCTTGCTGCCGAATACCAAGGCAATTTGGCCAACGAATTGTCCGTCGACACTGTGCTCAAGAACAAAGTTATAAGCCGTTCGCGGACTTTGCACTGCCTGTTCAAGCCAAGTGCAGAGCAGCAGCTCGGTTGTATCTATGCTTACAGGAATGCCGAGGGTATTATAAAAATCTACCTCGGGCAGGGAGTTCATGGCATGTATGTTGGCCAAATCATCCGCTGTCAGCTCGCGTAGGTTAAGCCTATGGGTTTGCAGCATCATGGCTTTGCTTTTTAAGCAGTTAAAAAGCTCAAAGAAGTATGAGCAGGCAAATTGTATAAGGCAAGCAGGGGCTTAATGTTGCCCCTCTTTGGCATCTTTAGCCTGCTGCCAGCCCAATACCAACTTGCTGACATAGGGCTGCCCGGCAGTCATTACAAAGTCAGCAGCCTCCCAATCAAGCAGCAGGGGAACAGGACCGAAAACACTGCGGCCTGCGAGGCTGTTGCCCGTGCTCCTTATGCGCAGCTCCTCATGAAATTCAGATTCGAAACGAACGGCGAGCAGGTTGCCTTCATCGTCCATAAGCCCGCCGCGATCAGGGTTTGCTAAGGGGAAAGAGGTAGGCAGACAATACCTGAACCTGTCTATAATGGCGCTTTCGGGCACAAGCATACTTATTTCCTGCTCAAGCACATTTTTATCGGCCTTCCAAAGGGTAATGCAGCGTATGCCCGGCGTGGTAAGCGCACCTGAAGGTGTAGCCCATTCTTCTGTAACCATGCGCAGTGTGCTGCCGTCGGGGCTAAGGCTTAGGGTATCTGCGCCTTCGGCTGTTGTAATCACTGTTCCTGAAGGCAGGGTTAAATGGGGCACAAGGCAGGGCAATTGGCTGTTTGCAGGCACCTGTATACCGGGAAAACCGTAAGGCATGGGCAGGTTATCGGCGTTGGCACCGCGAAACGGGCTGCCGGTAACAGGCATTGCAAATGAAATCCTATTGTTGCGATACACCCAAAGCCCCATTTTGCGCCCTGTACCATTCCTGAACCATTGCAAACGCGACACTTCGGGCAGGCTAAGGGCCTGGCTTATGGGCTGTAATTTCTTTTCATCGGCCTTGCTGAGCTTGGGCAATAAGCCCAGGCAGCGATCTGCTTTTTGCAATGTGCCGAACATATCTGCCACCGGGTCGGGCTTTTGGCCGGGAACATCATCTGCTGCCCTGCCGAACTCTGCCGAGCGGGCACGGTGGGTGGCCGGGTTGTACTGCGTTGAAAGCCAGTAATTATAGGTTTTTATAAACAGCTGCAAGAGCTCGGGTTTCGATGCCGGGCTAATATCCGGGTAAAGCAGGCAGGCGTAAATGCGCTCAAAATTATCGTCTATGGTAAACTGCCTGCCGCGTCCGTATGTGTTGGGGCAACCGGTTAAGGGGTTCAGCATATCGTACCAAAGTTGCAGGGCGCTTTTTACATAAGGTTTAACCGCATTTACATCATCCGGATTTGGCCTGCGCATAACGGCAGCGCCCAGCATAAGGCTAAAGTTAATGCTTCCCCTGTCGTACACACCCCTGCGCTGCGCGCTTGCATCGGGAAAACCGTTTTCACGCCTGAGCAGGGCAAGGCAGGCGGCCCTAAGGCTGTCGGGCAATTGCAGGTTTATGGCAGGTGGCATACCTAATACAACACCCTTTTTGGTTAAGGGCGTATTCAAATCGGCAAAGGTTGCGGAATCAGTAAAAGCTTGCAGGGTACGGAATAAGGCAGGCTCCAGGGGATCCGGCCGATGTTTGAGTGCCAACGGATAGCTGCTTTGCATGCGCAGGTTTTCATAAAGCCTGCGACTGTAAGCCATATCATACAGGCTGTCGGCATCACCGGCTTTGGTTGCCTGAACCGAGGCCGCTATATCTGTGTGGTGCCTGTAAAGTATATCGGCAATAAGGGCTTTGGCTTTGGGGCTGAGGGCTGGGCTGCCATCGGCAGCATCGCGTTTGCCTGCAATTGCCGTATTGCCCGCACCAAGGTGGTACCTAATTTCCCGTACAGTAAAACGGAGCAGGGAATCTGCAATTGCTGCATTTGAAAAGGAGCTTATTTCAACTGCCCTGGCAGATTTAGCCTGCTGCGCTTTTACCGGGCGGGGCATTAAAAAACAACACAGAACAAGTACAAATGCCATCAGAGAAACGGCATTTAATTTCCGCCCGGAAGTAATTTGAAAGAACATTGGCATTTTGCCGGGAAGCTGCATAAGCGGGATTAAAATACAGGTAGCTAAGCTATGCTGAGTACAGATTTAGGATTAAAGCAATTATGCCTGCTTCATTAATTCGGTATAGGTTTTTACTTTGTTCTTAAAGTAAGCCCAAACAACCGAGCCGGGAAATATATGCTTTCCCGAATACACTGCCCCGTTCATTGCATCATCGTGGCGCAGGTGTGTATAATGCTGCAGTTTCATGTAGAAACTGTAATGCGCACTTAAAATTGCCCATAAATCTTTAAAATTGCCTTGCATGGCAAAGCGCAGCCCGGCAATACCATCAAGGCTCAGGCGTATAAACATGCGGGCGAACAGGCCCTTTGCAGGACTGTTCCGGTAAAGCATATACAGGCCGTTGCGAAAATTGAGATAGGTCTTTTTGGGATTGCTCTTATGTAAAGTTCCGCCGCCGAGGTGGAACACATGGCTGTTTCCGCAGGCCCAAACGCTGTAGCCCCGGTTGCGCATGCGCCAACAAAGGTCTATTTCCTCCATGTGCGCAAAAAAGTAATCATCGAAACCGCCGAGAATGCGGTAGGTGGTCAGCCGAACAGCCAGGCAGGCGCCGCTGGCCCATGCCACCTCGGTTGTATCGTTATACTGCCCGCTGTCTGTTTCAAGGGTATCGAAAATGCGGCCCCGGCAAAAGGGGAAACCGTAATAATCTATCATGCCCCCGGCGGCGCCGGCGTACTCAAAATAAGCAGGCTCGTTCAGGCTCCTAATTTTGGGCTGAACGGCGGCGGCTTTGGGGTTGCGGGCAAAAACTTCGAGCAGGGGCAGTAGCCAGTTATCGGTTACCTGCACATCTGAATTAAGCAGTACGGCAATATCTTCATCAAGGTTGGCAAGGGCGCGGTTATAGCCCCCGGCATAACCGTAGTTATGCGGCAGGGCAATAATATCTACCGTTGGGAAATGCTCTTTTACGAAAGGTATGCTGTCGTCGGTTCCTGCATTGTCGGCCAGAATGATGCGGGCATTGGGGGTATGCTCTATTACGGATGGCAAAAAACGGCGCAGGTGCTCCTTGCCGTTCCAGTTTAAAATAACAACGGCAACAGTGAGGGGGCCTTCGCAGTCGCAGCCAAGGTCTTTTAGCTCAAAAGGAACATGGCCCGGGCTGTTGGCTGTTCGGTACTCTGTCACAGGCCCAATGCGCTTAGGTCCATACCGGGAATGTTGGGCAGCAGGCCCTCTGTGCTTTTCTTCATTTCAGCAGCCGAGGTTTCCTCAATTTCCTCAAGGGCCTTGTTAACGGCGGCTACAATGAGGTCTTCAAGCATTTCCTTATCGGCGAGCATTGCGGGGTTTATTACCAGCTTTTGCAGGCGTCGCTTGCCGGTAACGGTGGCGGTAATCATGCCTCCGCCGGCATCGGCGGTATTGGTAAGCCTGCCGACACGCTCGGTAGCTTCCTTCATTTTTGCCTGGGCTTCTTTCATTTTGCCCATTACTTTCATCATGTCGAACATAGCGGCGGGGTGGTTTTATTGGTTGCAGCCGGCATCATTCAGCCGACTTAAGGGAGGGCAAATTTAAGGCCGGAAAGCGAGGGAAAAAAGGGCCTGCGGAAAATGGCTGCAATGGGCAGGCCGGGGTGGAAAATAAAATTCAGGGTACGCTTGTTGTGTTGAATTAATATATAACTTTAGTAAAATTAAAATCGATGGATGTTCTTTTGAAACAGTACCTGTGGTACCTTGAAAACCAGGATGAACTGGCAAAGCAGTATTACGATAAAGTAATTGTAATACATGATTTTAAGGTGTACGGCGCGTTCGACACCAGTATTGAAGCCCTTATGTTCGGTAAAGAGCATTTTGAGCCTGAAAGCTTTATAATACAGGTATGCCTGCCAAGCTCAGAAACAGGACCCGACAATATAGTACCTCAAAAAATACTCTTTTGGCAAGGGCAATGATTAACGGAGAGTTTGCATTTACCCACAGGTTTAATTTCGATAGTAAAAAGCGTCCGCTCATTGAAACCCCTGTTTATATTTTCCCTGCATTTATTTCCTTAAATCTTCAAATGCAAAATTGGCCGCATGGTGAAGAAGTTATAGCTGTTTGGGACACAGGAGCCTCGCATACAGCTATAAGCAGCCGGCTTGCAAAATTGCTCAAGCCTGAAGTCTGAATTATTGCACAACAACTTTTACAATCATTTATTCAGACTTATTATACTCAAACTACCCCTTTTTCGTATCCAGCACAAAACTCGTCAGCTTCTTTATCTTCCCTTCCCGCATTTCAAACACATCGCAGAAAACAAGGTTGAGCAGGGGGCCGTTTTTAAGTTGGCAGGTAACGGCTCCTTCGGCTATAACCACTTCTGCTTCTTCGGTTAAGCGGCTTATAGTTATGGTCGGCAGGCCGGTGAAGGCATCGTTTTCAATCTCCTTATCAAAAGCTTCTTTGCCTTCATGGTGATATGCGCCGGGCATGTCCCAAACAACGTCATCGGTGAGGCAGCTGAGAATTTTGGCATGATCGCCGGCGTTAAAGCCCTCCATGTAAAGGCTTACGGTTTGCTTATTTATGCTCATGGTAAGTATGTTGGTTTATCTGTGCAGTTCTTTTACAAGTTGTGTTACAATATATTCCGCTGCTGAGCCGTCGCCGAAAAGCGGTGGAAATGCCAGGCCTTCACGCTCAAGCAATGCCTCGGCTGATGATACGATAAGCTGCTCGTCGGCATCGGCAAGAATACAGGTGCCCTGCTCTATCAGCTCTGTCCATTCTGTTTCGGCACGCAACACCACTCCCGGCTTTTGGAAGAAATAGGCTTCCTTCTGCACCCCGCCGCTGTCTGTTACAATCAGGCGGGCGCGGCTTTCGAGCAGGGTAACTTCCAGGAAAGAAAGGGGCTCAATAATCTTGATGCGGCTGCTCATGCGCAGGCTGGCCAATACCTCGGGCTGCAAAACGGTTTCCATCATTTTGGCGGTACGCGGATGCAGGGGCAGCAATATATCAAGCTCGGTGCTGATAACTGTACGCAAAAGAGCGCAGAAAATCGCATTCAGCCGAACCGGGTCGTCGGTATTGGTGTTGCGATGAATGGTGGCCAGTATATATTGATCAGGCTCTATGCCGAGGCGGTTGAAAAGATCGCTGTGGCGTTCTTCGGCTACCTGCGCAAAATAGAGGCTGTTGTCATACATAATATCGCCGCAGAGGTACACGCGGGGGTTATCTGCTGTATAAGGGCCTTCGTTGTCTTCCTTAAAACCTTCATTATGCAGGTTGTCGTAACCGGTTTGAGTGGGGCAGAAAAGGAAAGTGCTCACATGGTCTGCCAGAATGCGGTTAATCTCTTCAGGCATGCGCTTGTTGAAGCTGCGAAGGCCGGCCTCTATGTGGGCAACAGGTATATGTATTTTAGAAGCGGCAAGAGCCCCGGCAAGGGTGCTGTTGGTATCGCCGTAAATAATTACGCAATCGGGCTTTTCAGCAAGGAGTACTGCTTCTATGGCGGCGGTCATTTCACCGGTTTGCTTACCGTGGCTGCTGCTGCCTATGCCAAGCCGAAAGGCAGGCGGATCTATACCCAGTTCATCGAAAAAAACATCAGACATATTGTGGTCGTAATGCTGGCCGGTATGCACTATAAGCTCTGTTACCTGCGAAGGGAACAGGTTGCGGAATGCGCGGTTAATAGCAGCGGCCTTAATGAATTGCGGCCTTGCGCCGGCTATGGTGATGATCTTTAGCATAAGGCGACAAAGATAGAATTTTTCCCGGAGGGCTCAGGAACAGGTGTGTTTTCGTGTGGGTCTGCCGGATAATTCAATGACGATAAAATGGCTCAATTAATTATAAACTATTATACAACAGTTTGCTTCCTTTATTTATTCGGGGTAAAAACCCAATAATACATACGCTTTGGAAACATTTTAATTCGTTCCCAAATGCCGGGCGCATAGCCGAAACACCAAAGCATGCCGCCCCCGGTATAAAAATTGATTTTTATATGTTCTCGCGCCTTGATGGTTATTTTTCTCGTGCTGTCTGCCCGCCCCATGGCATCACATTTAATAGTGTATTCACCCGGTATAATTGTGAGCTTGTATTGACCATCAAGGTCAGATACAGCCGTTTGAGTTTTGTTCCCGTTCAAAGTAATCAGGCAGAAGGCCAGGTTTTCATTGCTGTAAGCATCGGTTACAAGTCCGCTCACCAGTGCTTCATTGCTGTCGGGTTCCGGAATAAGTTCAGGGGGAGAAATTGTTTGAAATCCTTTTACTTCTTCAACCAGGCTGCCATTGTGTTTATAGCTTATTACTACTGCTCCGTTGGGCAGGGTTCTGTATGTTTTCCGGGTACAGGCAAAGCAACAAGTGGCTAAAAGCACAAGGTAACAGGTGCTGTTTTTAAAAAGGAAAGGTTTTAAATAATTGCTCATTGCTCTTCTTAAAAGTGCCCGAAATGCAATTTAATAGGTTATATCAAGCGTATAACTATTTAAGATTTCTACCCAAGACAGGAAAATTACTTATTTGGTTGCAGGTGTAATAATAAACCCTGCTGAAGCTAAGCATTTCAACCCTAAGCAAATCACCATCCCCGCAGGCATAATTTTATTCTTGCCTTCGGCTCAATAAATCACTATCTTTGCGGGCTTTTTAGTGTCCATATTTACGCCGGGCATTTAATTTGCGGGCTTTTGCAGGCCGGCATATTTATGGTGTAAGGTGTTCAAAAACAAAAGTACCGTAATACTTCAGCATGAAACTTTCCGAGTTTAAGTACGACCTCCCGTCGGAATACATTGCCCTTTACCCAGCCGAAAACCGCGACGAATCCCGTTTAATGGTGCTCGACCGTGCCAAGCAAACCATTGAGCACAAAACGTTTAAAGACCTGCTCGGTTATTTTAACGACGGCGATGTAATGGTAATGAACGATACCAAGGTTTTCCCGGCACGCCTTTACGGCAACAAAGAAAAAACCGGCGCCAAAATAGAAGTGTTCCTGCTCAGGGAGCTGAACCCCGAATATCACCTTTGGGATGTATTGGTAGACCCTGCACGTAAAATCCGTGTAGGCAACAAGCTTTATTTCGGCGACAGCGATCTGGTTGCCGAGGTAATTGACAATACCACCAGCCGCGGCCGTACCATCCGTTTCCTGTACGACGGCTCTAACGAAGACTTCTACAAAACCATAGATTCTTTAGGCGAAACTCCCCTTCCGCGCCAGATTAAGCGCAAGGTTGAGCCTGAAGATCGCGAGCGTTTCCAAACCATTTTCGCGGCCAATACCGGTGCCGTAGCTGCGCCTACTGCCGGCCTGCACTTTACCAAGCAATTGGTGAAGCGCCTCGAAATTAAGGGTGTGCATATTCACCCGGTAACTTTGCACGTCGGCCTCGGCACTTTCCGCCCGGTAGATGTTGAAGACCTTACCAAGCACAAAACCGATTCTGAAAACTACCGCATACCCGCCCTTACCGCCGAAAAGGTGAACGTGGCGCTCGATGCCCGGAAAAAAGTTTGCAGCATAGGCACCACGGCCCTGCGTGCTATTGAAAGCAGCGTATCGGCCAACAGCCGCCTGAAGCCTTTCGAGGGCTGGACAGACCGCTTCATTTTCCCGCCGTACGAATTCAAAATAGCAAATTCACTAATCACCAATTTCCACCTGCCCGAAAGCACCCTGCTGATGATGGCCTGTGCCTTTGGCGGTTACGATTTTGTGATGAAAGCCTACCACCAGGCCGTTGAAGAAAAGTACCGCTTCTTCACCTACGGCGATGCCATGCTGATTCTGTAATATCGGCTTGAGCTTAGTAAAAAGCAGCCTGTCCTATCAATCGGGCAGGCTGCTTTTTTTATCGGGCATTTCAGCTTTGGCTCAGATTACCCGGTTCAGGTAAAAATTACGTTATTGCGAACCGGTATTAAATTAACGCCGTAATGCGCGTAAATCACAATACATTTCATTTCTAAACCTGTTCTTCTTGAAACTGCAATCCGTTTTGCGTTCCGCATACAGTTTTTGTGCCCCGGCACTTTTGCCGGCTATTGCCTGCTTCCTGGTATCGTGCTCCGGCCCGGGCGAAAAGCATGCCGATAAGCCTACGGCTTATCATATAAAAGGCAATGCATCTGAGGTTCCGGGCGCTAAAAAAGTGTACCTAACCTTCCTGGCCGATACCGCCAAAACCCTGCTCGACAGCGCAGAGCTGGATGCTAAAGGCGAGTTTATCCTGCAGGGCAAAGCGCCTGAATATGGTCTTTACTCGGTATTTATACCGGTGGGTGAAGAAACCATTACATCGGAATTCCCGCTTGATTCAAATACTGTTACGCTTAATTTTTCGGTAAGCAAGAGCCGCCGGGATCCTGATTTCGATCCCGCCTCTTCGGCCAGCCCTGAAATGCAGCATTTTGCCGATTTCAGGAAAACCTTTATGAGCTTCCAGAAGCAGGGCGAGGGCCTGAAAGGTCGCTATTCATCTGCATCGGAAAGCAAGGATGAAAAGGCCATGGCTGCCGTTGTTAAAACCTACGATTCGCTCACGAAAGCATATATTGTGAGCCTGAAGCATGATATTGCCGCCAGGCCAACAAAGCCCCTATCCGTATTCTTTACCCGATTCCTCGATTTTAACGGGGATATTGGTTTCCTCGACAGCATTGCCGGGAAAATTAAAGATGAAAAAGTGAAGGGCATTGCCATAGATTATTTCCTGAAAAAGGTGGAAATGGCTAAGCGCACAAGCCCCGGCGCATTGGCCCCGGAGCTGAGCCTGAAAACGCCTGTAGGTAAAGACTGGAAGCTGAGCGAGCTGCGCGGGCAGGTTGTGCTGCTCGATTTTTGGGCAAGCTGGTGCGGCCCATGCAGGCGTGCCAACCCCGAGGTGGTTGCCCTGTACAAAAAATTCAAAGATCGCGGCTTTACTGTTGCCGGAATTTCGCTGGATGAAGATATGCAGAAATGGCGCAAAGCCATTGTAGACGATAAGCTCACCTGGCCTCATGCATCTGACCTGAAAGGTTGGTACAGCTCTGCTGCTAAAATTTACAAGGTGGAGTCTATACCTACCTCTTTCCTGCTCGATAAGAACGGTGTTATTGTAGCCCGCGATTTGAGCCATGATGAGCTGGAAGCTAAAATTGAAGAGCTTTTGGCGAAGAAGTAAGGAACTGAAGTTCCGGGTACCTTTTTATAAATCATTTCATATCAGTTGTATGATTAATAAGCAGAATAAGCTACCCGCTGTATTAAAGGCAGCGGGTTTACTTTTCATAAGCACTTTTTTACTTTCCTGCTCAGGTGAAAAAGAGCATTCTGCCGGTAATGAGTCAATAGTAACCTCGTTACCCGACAGCCGGGCATATTATATAAGCGGCACTGTAGTTGGCCCGCCAAAAGGTTTAAAAGTTTACCTGAACTATTTGGGCGACAGCACAGGTAAGGCTGCTGACAGCACCATGGTAAATGAAAAAGGCGGCTTCGATATGAGCGGGAAAGTTCCGGAATATGGCATGTACACCCTGAAGCTGACAGGCCGCGAAAAACCCGAATATCTCATGTTCCCCCTCGATTCCGAGGATGTGCATGTTGAGTTTGCCGGCAGCGACAGGGAATGCGAACCTTATGCCCCCGCCAAGCCAACCGGTAAGGAGACCGCCAATTACGCAAAGCTGTATAATTGGTATATTGATTTCAGCAAACAGGAAGATAAAATGCTGTCTTTATTTGAAGCTGCCGATGCTCTGCCTGATAAAAACGCTGCTCAAAAAAGGTGGAAGGAATTACGCCTGCGCAGCGATTCCCTTGAAAACACCTTTTACCCGAGGTTAAAGAATGAAATTATTGCCAACCCTTTAAGCCCGGTATCCGTTTATTTTACTTCGCAGCTTAGCTGGGGTACAAACATTCCTTTTATTACAGAACTTTCCGAAAAAATAAAAGCAGCTCCTGTACACAATACTGAAGCAAAAGTTTTCCTGCGAAAAGCTGCCCTGCTGCTTGCAGCACAGCCCGGTAAGCCCGCCCCTGAGCTCAGCCTGAGAACACCCCGGGGTAAGCCATGGAAAATGAGCAGCATTCGCGGCAAAGTAACCGTGCTTGATTTTTGGGCAAGCTGGTGCGGCCCCTGCAGGGAGCAAAGCCCTAAAATGGTAGCCTTGTATAATAAGTATAGGGGTAATAAGAATTTCGCGATGGTCGGAATATCACTTGATGTCGACAGCGCTATGTGGGTTAATGCCATTGCAAAAGACAGGCTAACATGGCTACAGGTATCTGACCTCGACCCGATGAACAATTTTGGTAAAGTATCGTTTACCTATGCCTTGGAAGGTGTGCCTACGGTGTTTCTTATCAATGAAAAGGGTATTATTGTGGGCCGGGACTATTATGAAAATCTTGATGCTAAAATTGAAGAGCTTTTGGCTAAGAAGTAATAACAGCGGTTTTTTCTTTCGGACAAGCAATATGATTAAGTTTATGCATAATGTATTCAGCATCATTATTCAATGGAGCATTATTGCCTCCTTTGGCATAATGATGACTGCATGCAATGAGACTGAAAACAGGGAGGCCGATTCAGGAAATGAAAGTTCCGCTGTTTATTATGTAACTCCTGCCTTACCCTATTATATCACCGGCACTGTTTTCGGTTCGCCAAAGGGTCTGAAACTGTATCTGTATTTTGCTCATTCCGATATTGTCTTTCCCGTAGACAGCGGTGTGGTAAATGAGAAGGGCGGTTTCGAGATGAACGGAAAAGTGGCTGAATATGGTATGTATGTGCTCAGCCTTTCCGGCAGGGCCCGGCCCGAGTACATTATGTTCCCGCTTGATACCGAAACTGTGCATATTGAATTTACAGGAAATTTTTCAGATACAGAGCCGTTCGCTGCGGCGAGAATTACCAATAAACAAACCGCTTATTATGCTGCCATGTGCGCCGGCTACAGGCAATATGCAGGCGATGAAAAAGCCCTGAATAAGTTCCTTGAGGCTGAAATTATGAAGAGCCCGCTGAGCCCTGTATCGGTTTACTTTGCGCTGCTGCTCAATTGGGAAAATGAAATGCCTTTCCTGTACCGATATGGCAACAAGCTGAAAGCTTTACATGCACACGGCGCAGGAGTAGATAAGCTGTACAGATTAATTGAAAATAACCGCAGTTTAAATCCTGAATCGGCAGATACTGCAATAATTAATAAGTAAACCTGCAATTCTTAAATCCGCTTCCTTCGCCCACCTCACCTTGCACAACTCCTTCGGACACATTTTTCGCATTACCACCTTCGGCGAATCGCACGGAAGAGCGGTAGGCCTGGTGCTTGACGGCTGCCCCGCCGGCCTGCCCATAGATCTTGAATTTATACAGGCCGAGCTTGATCGCAGGCGCCCCGGCCAAAGCCGGCTCACCAGCCAGCGCAAGGAAACCGATACGGTGCAGGTTCTCAGCGGTGTATTCGAGGGTATCAGCACCGGTGCGCCCATTGCCTTAATGGTAGAAAACCAGGATGCCCGCAGTAAAGATTATGATCACCTGGCCCAAACCTTCCGCCCGGGCCATGCTGATTTTACATGGACAGCCAAGTACGGCATGCGCGACCATCGCGGCGGCGGACGAAGCAGCGCCCGCGAAACACTTGCCCGCGTGGCGGCAGGGGCCATTGCCAAAACTTTTCTGAAGCAGAACGGGATTTCGGTGCAAAGCTGGGTTTCGCAGGTTGGGCCCGTTGTGCTTAATAAACCTTACCAAAACCTCGATTTAAGCCTTACCGAAACCAACGATGTGCGCTGCCCCGACCCTGAAACGGCAGCAGCGATGGAGGAGCTCATAGACCAAACCCGCAAAAACCGCGATACTGTCGGCGGGGTGCTTACCTGCCTCTGCACCGGTGTACCTGCCGGACTCGGTGAACCCGTGTTCGGCAAGCTGCATGCGGAACTGGGCGCGGCCATGTTGGGCATAAACGCTGTTAAAGGTTTCGAATATGGTTCGGGCTTCGAGGGTGCAGCCATGTTCGGGAGCCAACATAACGATATTTTTGAGAAGAAGGCAGACGGCCGAATAGGTACCCAAACCAATCACAGCGGGGGCATTTTGGGCGGCATCAGCAACGGTGAAGATATTTATATGCGCATTGCTTTTAAGCCGGTCGCCACGCTGATGCAGGACCAGCCATCGGTAGACCTTCAGGGTGAACCGGCAGTAGTTCAGGGCAAAGGCAGGCATGACCCTTGTGTGTTACCCCGCGCCGTTCCTATAGCTGAGGCAATGGCAGCACTTGTGCTTGCCGATTATTTGCTGATGAACAGGTTGAGCAGGGTGTAGGGGATATTTATTGCCTCATAGTTTACAATTCAATTTGTAAAATGTAATTGTAACAGGTTTTCTCTTGTGAACGCCTGCGTTTTTGTAGTACTATATTTATATTCTGCTTTACTATGAGGTTTATTAATTTTCGGAATACGGTAATGCTTATCGGAATTATGTTTTTATGCTCTTTAAGCTCATGCGATTTCTTTTTTGGCGGCAACCCTTGTAATTCTCCCGATGTTGTAAGTACCATTGTCGGTTTGGCCAAATATTCCACCAGGGGTGATTACATGGTTTACCGAGACAGTGCAAGCGGAAGTTCAGAAAAAACACTTTGTGAGACTTCGGTTTTAAGCCGTAAGCAACCACCTATGACATCGGGTTCCTGTTATGAATACCGGGGTCGGTTAATCACATACAAAGGATTTCCGCTTCCCGGTTCAGATTTAGAAATTAAAGCAATGGACTCTAAGATTATTATTTCATCCAAGCTCCCGGTCGGCAGTATTACCCCTGTGCAAGGGCCTGTAAAAGTTGAATGTGCATTAAGTGCGAGAGATACTTTAGTGCTTGAATCGGTATCATTACCTGAATACTATATAGGGGCACTACCGGTTCTTACTTATAAGCCTGAAATGGTAATACAGGGCACAAAATACAGCTTTGTGCATATTATAACCTGTAACGATGCACGAGTAGGCAGATTTCAAATTATGCTCGCGGAAGATGTTGGTATTGTTGCATTCAGGTTATATAATGAAATCTCAAAAAAATGGGTTTGCAAAGAACTCGTGGAATTTAAATAAATTTTATGATACTTAACTATCGGCAGTTTTGCTCTTTAATTATTGCGTTTTCCTTCCTGCTTTTATTGCAGGCATGTGATTTTTTCAAACCTGTTGACTCATGTGATGTGGCTAAGCCCATTGATGTTTCTGAATTACTTAAAAACAGTTTTTTTACAGGAGTTAAAGAAATGAAGTACCGCGACAGTATTTCAGGAAATGTTGAAAACGTAAAATGCACATACAGTGATTTTAGGTACAACATAGGCGGAGGAAGTTCACGTTCCTGTACAGTTTACCCCGACAGGTTAATGAGGTATATTGCCTTTAGTGGTAACCAAAGCGATACTTTGGAATTTGAAATGCATCATTTAAACAGTTATGTTATCAGGGTTAGATCTAAACTTCCTGACAGTGAGTTTTTTATTAATGAAGACCCGATTACGCTTAGTTTATCTACCTATATTTCAAGGCCTGCCTATGACACTTTATTAGCCGGACCCGGGGAAAAAGACACCATTACAAGAGATGGCAAATTTGGTATAACAGAATATAAAAAATATTCTGTATTGGGTAAGTCTTATAATAACGTGCTTTCCTTTACTGATTACAGGCCCGGATTCAACAGGATTCAACTTATAATTGCGGCAAATATTGGCATTATATCTTTTAGGTATTACGATAAACGAACCAAAACAGTGATGAAAAAGGAGCTCGTTGAATACATATAAACTGTTAATTTAATCTTATAAGCATAGGGGTACATGTAGTTTTCAGCTTGGCTATCGGCGTAATACGCTCACACGCCAGGCATAGCTGCCTGTAATTATATCGTCGGGGGCGGGGTTGCTGCTGCTGAGCGGGGTTTTAACCATGGGCCCTTTGTATTCGCCCTTAATTACATACACGTTTCTTGAGCTGCCCCTGCTGAGAAGGGTAACGGAGTTTATCTTGTTGTAATATGTAAGTGTATCGTATGCGTTCCAGGTTCGCAGGTTTTCAGGTGATCCTTCTGAAACAGGTACATAGCATCCGAAAGTGAAGCGCATGGAATCTTCAAGATTACCCCGGTTTTGCGACAGGTAGCCGGGATACACAATTTTATGCCTGCCAATATTGCCCGGTTTAAAAAGTTCAGAGGAATCTGAAGGGAAGGCCATAACCCATTGGGTATTGGTTGAAGCGCTTGTAAAATAAACCAGTGAGTTGCGTGTGCCGGAATCTGCCGGGAAGTTTAGCTCACTGCAATCAACCTTTTTATTCCATGTGCTTATTTTGAAGTTCGTGAAAAGGTCAGGATTCGTATTGTTGTTATTATTTGCCGGGCTTGCATCATCAGCGGGTTTACAAGCTGTGAAAATCAGCATTATGGTGCATACAATCAGTATTTTAGGCAGGATTACTCTTATAGCCTTCAGCATTTGCGCGGTTTTTTTATTTGGTTCGGAAGTTCGTAATACCTGCAATAACCTGCACAGCATTTACACACATGTTGCTGTGAATATAGCTGTATTTAAGCATGAACTCCGTTAATAATTTAAAACCCGGGCTAAGAAAAAATTGAATTAACCCATAGCCGGGTCCTTCAGCTCAAAAACGTCCCCCTCATCATGCGGAATCAGCTTCAGCAGCCCGCAATAGCAGAGCAGCACCAAGGTGCGCGATGCCTGCCGCATGGGCAGGTTGCACAGCGCCGCAAATTCTTCAAGTGTAATGCCCTTGTGGCTGCCGAGGTATTGCACCAAGGCCTTCTCTTTTTCGCCGTACTCGAAACGCATGGGCTTGTTACGCGCCTGCATTTTTAAAAGCTCCCTGAATTCCCGGCTTGCCTGTATGCTTTTATCGCGGACACGCACGTAGGCTTTGCCGGGCGGATCAGTGCCGGGCAGGGTTAATACGCTGGGCTTATCGGGGTTTTCGGCTATGTGGTATGCAAGCACCCAACGGTCGCGGGTTTGCACCTGAATGCGTTCCATGCGGTATTCGGGCACGGGGCTGCACATTTCGTTCAGGGCCTTATCAAGCACGTAAACTTCTTCGTCGGGGTTTGGCAGGCCGGGTATGGTTCGGTTATCGTCTACGCCTACGAGCAGCAGGCCACCGTTAGCGTTGGCGAATGCTATTACCTCGCGCATTATCTTATCGGGATGCGCGGCTTTGAGCTTGAATTCGGTGTATTGGTCTTCGCCGGCGTCTACGCGCTGTTTAAGGGTACGGAAATCCATAGGTGGTGTTTGGCGTAATTCCGGGGCGGTTTAAGGCCTGTTTTTGGTAAACAAAAGTCGGGCAATTTTGGTTCCGAAATATGGGGAAAAGGGCAGGGAATTTGTATATTTGTTTTGGGATTGGAATATTACCTGCTTAAAAATGGAAGAGAACGCAGCTTCAACCTCTATACATACCGACTCACTGAATTTCTTTATTGAGAACCGGGAAGAATTGGTGAAGCTATATAATAACTGATACCTGATTATCAGGGACAAACAGGTAATAGCTGATTTTGCCACGCAACCTGAAGCTTATTTTTGGGGTATAGAAAACTTTGTGCCGGGTACATTCAGTATGCAACATTGCATTCCTGGTAAACGGGCTTATACAAGCCATTCAATGGGCTTTAGAATTAAGAATCCTGAACCTTCCGACTACAGCCTTACACCGCTTCAAAAAATTAAATTCACTAATATGCATTCAGAAATTCAACAGTCGGAAATAGATGCCAGGTTCGATGCAGATTTTCAATATTATATTGATAATCAGGACGAACTGGTTAAAATTTATAACGGTTATTACCTTATTATTAAAGATAAGGAGGTAAGAAATAAGTTCACTACATTACTTGAGGCATATGAATGGGGTAATGCGAACTTTGAGCCGGGAACTTTTGTGATTCAGTTATGCACACCGGGTCCGGATGCTTATACAAGAAATGCTTATTCACAATCATTATACTTTTAATATGGCTGAATGGAACGGTATGGCACTTACTGCATTTAAGCGCGGCTTAAGAGATCAAATATTGACATCCGTAATTGTGTACCCGGTTTTCGATCCACAAACGGTGCCAATGGATAAACGACCGGCCGGAATTGAAGTCTTGGCATTATGGGATTCAGGCGCGGCAAACACTTCAATCAGTCATAAAATTTCTCGTGAGCTAGGGCTAAAAAGAACCACAAAATCCTGGGTTACACATTCCGGCGGTGTAAGTTTAAGAGACAATTACCTGATTAATTTAAGGCTTTGCAACACAGATATCCTGTTTAAAACGCTTTCAGTTAATAATTTTCAAGCCCCGGCTAACTTCGACGTCCTCATAGGCATGGACATCATCACCCAAGGCGATTTTGCCATTACCAACCTGAACGGCAATACCATGATGTCTTTCCGGGTGCCATCACTTACGCATATTGATTTTTCGGTTTCGGTTTAGATTTTTCCGTTTGTTACCGGTTGCCTTTTCCTCATTCAAACCAATAAACAATTTTTCAAATTAATCAAGAAAAGATCGAAGCAGATCAGGGTAATTGCTTGTGTATTAAAATGCTTCTTCTTACCTTTGCAGGCTTAATTCCCCCGATTTTAATGTTGGCTGAAACTGCAGTCTGTCCGCACATCAAAAATCTTGCCCCTAACCGGTTCTTTTTCAGGGAACTAAGTCTTTTCGCGTACACAACACCCCCGATGCGGCAATGCAGACCGCCCGGCTTTTGCCCAACCCTGCCAGGCCCGTATTAGCGGCCCGGCGACCACGAAAAATTAAGCATTAATATGTTTACCCCCAAGGCCGACTTAGTCAGCAGAAACGGTAAGCAGGCCCCGCCGGCAATTATGCCGCCGGTATATGGGCCACCAACAGAGCTAATAACCCACCATACCATAATATACATAATATATGGCGTTTCGTAAAAACAAAAAGCTTAACCAGGACTTCAACAAGGTAACTATCAGCCTGGCCTCCCCGGAGTCCATACTTGAGAGCTCACATGGTGAAGTGCGCCAGCCCGAAACAATCAACTATCGTACCTACAAGCCTGAAATGGACGGCCTGTTCTGCGAAAGGATTTTCGGTCCGGTGAAAGACTGGGAATGCCACTGCGGTAAATACAAGCGTATCCGCTATAAGGGCATCATCTGCGACCGCTGCGGCGTGGAGGTTACCGAGAAAAAAGTACGCCGCGAGCGTATGGGCCACATTGAACTGGTGGTGCCTGTTGCTCACATCTGGTACTTTAAATCGTTGCCGAACAAAATAGGTTACCTCTTGGGCCTGAGCACTAAAAAGCTTGACCAGGTAATTTACTACGAACGCTACGTGGTTATACAAAGCGGTGTTACAGCCGATGACGGCATTGAGTATCTCCAATTCTTAACTGAAGACGAGTACCTCGAGATCCTCGACAAGCTGCCCCGCGAAAACCAGATGTTGGACGACACCGATCCCAACAAATTCATAGCCAAAATGGGCGCCGAGGCCCTTACCCAACTGCTCAGCCGTTTGGATCTTGACAGCCTCAGCTACAGCCTGCGCCACAGCGCTGCCAATGACACCAGTCAGCAGCGTAAAGCAGAGGCTTTAAAGCGCCTGAAAGTGGTTGAAGCATTCCGCGATGCGCGCACCCGTATTGAAAACCGTCCGGAATGGATGATAATTAAAATGGTGCCCGTTATTCCCCCCGAGCTGCGCCCGCTGGTGCCGCTTGATGGCGGTCGCTTTGCAACCTCTGACTTAAATGACCTGTATCGCCGCGTTATTATACGTAACAACCGCCTCAAGCGCCTGATCGAGATCAAGGCTCCCGAGGTGATTCTGCGTAACGAGAAACGTATGTTGCAGGAGTCTGTCGACAGCCTTTTCGATAACAGCCGTAAGGTGAATGCCGTACGTGCCGAAGGTAACCGCGCTTTGAAATCGCTTTCTGATATGCTGAAAGGCAAGCAGGGACGTTTCCGCCAAAACCTTCTCGGTAAAAGGGTTGATTATTCAGGCCGTTCGGTAATTGTTGTAGGCCCTGAGCTGAAGCTGCATGAATGCGGCCTGCCCAAGGATATGGCTGCCGAGCTTTTCAAACCGTTCATTATCCGTAAGCTTATTGAGCGCGGTATTGTGAAAACGGTGAAAAGCGCCAAGAAAATTGTAGACCGCAAAGACCCCGTAGTTTGGGATATTCTTGAAAACGTGCTTAAAGGCCACCCCGTTCTGCTGAACAGGGCCCCTACCCTGCACAGGCTAGGTATACAGGCATTCCAGCCGAAGCTTATCGAAGGAAAAGCGATTCAGCTGCACCCGCTTGTATGTACCGCGTTCAACGCCGACTTTGACGGTGACCAGATGGCCGTTCACGTTCCCCTGGGACATGAAGCCATCCTGGAAGCCTCATTGCTGATGTTGGCCAGCCACAACATTCTTAACCCTGCCAACGGAGCGCCTATTACGGTACCTTCCCAAGACATGGTTTTGGGTCTTTACTACGTATCTAAAGGACGTAAGAGCACGCCTGAGTTCCCTATTGCGGGCGAAGGCATGAGCTTCTACAGCCATGAAGAAGTGGTAATTGCCCTCAACGAAGGCAAAATAAGCAAGCATGCCAACATTAAGGTACGTGCAAACGTACGCGATAAAGAAGGCGTAATGACTTACAAGCTCATTGATACCACTGCCGGACGTGTGCTGTTCAACCGCCACGTGCCTGAAGAAGTTGGTTTCCTTGATCGCCTGCTTACCAAGAAAGAGCTGCAACGCATCATTTCTGAAGTGTTCAAGCTCAGCGGCATGGCCCGTACAGCCCAGTTCCTTGACGATATCAAGCAGCTTGGTTTCCAAATGGCATTCCGCGGCGGCCTGAGCATTGGCCTGAGCGACGTTAAAATTCCTGATTCCAAAGACGGGCTTATTGCCCAGGCTAAGGAAGAAGTGGAAGCCGTACACCAGAACTATCAAATGGGTCTGATTACGGATAACGAGCGTTACAACCAGGTTATTGATATCTGGACCCGTATTAACTCGCAAATCACCGATACGCTGATGAAGCAGCTGGAAAATGACCAGCAGGGTTTCAACAGCATATACATGATGATGCACAGCGGGGCCCGTGGTTCACGCGAGCAAATTCGCCAGCTGGGTGGTATGAGGGGTCTTATGGCCAAGCCTCAGAAAAACCTTGGCGGCGGTACCGGTGAAATTATTGAGAACCCGATTCTTTCTAACTTTAAAGAAGGACTTGATGTGCTTGAATACTTCATCAGTACGCACGGTGCACGTAAAGGCCTTGCAGATACTGCCCTTAAAACAGCAGATGCCGGTTACCTGACCCGCCGTTTGGTTGACGTTGCACAGGACGTTGTTATCAACGAACCTGACTGTGGCACCCTGCGCGGTATTCTTGTAAGCGCCCTGAAAGAAAACGACGATATAGTTGAATCACTTTCTGAGCGTATTCTGGGCCGTACTTCGGTACACGATATTATTAACCCGCATACCGGCGCCCTTATTATGGAAGCCGGCCTCGAAATAAACGAAGACATTGCCCGTGCCATTGAAGAAACAGCTATAGATGCTGTTGAAATACGCTCGGTATTAACCTGCGAAACAAAGCGCGGCGTTTGTACCAAGTGCTATGGCCGTAACCTTTCTTCGGGCCGCATGGTTCAGAAGGGCGAGGCAGTAGGCGTAATTGCCGCGCAGTCTATCGGCGAGCCGGGAACCCAGCTTACACTGCGTACCTTCCACGTGGGTGGTACCGCATCTAACATCGCTGTTGAGGCAGGTGTTAAAGCCAAGTTTGAAGGCATAGTGCAGTTCGAGGAAATCAAGAGCATGCCTACCATTAACAACGAAGGCCTTAGCCTTGATGTGGTAATGGGCCGTTCAGGCGAAATTCAGCTTACCGACATAAACACCGGTCGCATATTAAGCACCCACCGCGTACCTTACGGCTCTTTCCTTAAAGTGAAAGACGGCCAGCAGGTTGCAAAAGGGGAAGAGCTTTGCTACTGGGATCCTTACAATGCCGTTATCCTTTCCGAGTTCGACGGTACCGTTATCTTCGAAGCCATTGAAGAAGGCATTACTTTCCGCGAGGAGAGCGATGACCAGACAGGCCACAAAGAGAAGGTAATTATTGAAACCAAGGATAAGAACAAGAACCCTTCTATCCGCGTGGTTGCGGCTTCCGGCGAAAGCAGGGCATTCAACCTCCCCGTAGGCGCCCACATTACCGCCGATAACAACATGCAGATTCGTGCAGGACAAATCCTGACCAAGATTCCGCGTGCAATCGGTAAAACACGCGATATCACAGGTGGTCTGCCAAGGGTAACCGAGCTTTTCGAAGCACGTAACCCAAGCAACCCTGCTGTAGTATCTGAAATAGACGGTGTAGTAACTTACGGCGGTGTTAAACGCGGCAGCCGCGAAATTAACATCGAAAGCAAAGACGGTGTACGCAAAAAGTACCTGGTGCCGCTTTCCAAGCACATTCTTGTGCAGGATAACGACTTCGTACGTGCCGGCGACCCGCTTTCCGACGGCAGCATAACTCCCGCCGACATTCTTGCCATTAAAGGCCCTACTGCTGTTCAGGAGTATCTTGTACAGGAAATTCAGGAGGTTTACCGTTTGCAGGGTGTAAAAATTAACGATAAGCACATTGAATGTATCGTGCGCCAAATGATGCAGAAGGTGGAAATTACCGAAGCCGGTGATACCAACTTCCTGCAAAACCAGGTGGTTGATAAATTCACCTTCCGTGCAGAGAACGACGAGATAATGGGCCGTAAAGTAGTGGTAGACGCCGGCGACAGCGAAAACCTGAAACCCGGTCAGATTGTTACCGCCCGCCGCCTGCGCGACGAGAACAGCAGCCTGAAACGCCGCGACCTGAAACAAGTACAGGTTCGTGAAGCACAAACTGCCGTTTCCCGCCCAACCTTACAGGGTATTACACAGGCCTCATTGGGTACTGAAAGCTTTATCTCGGCAGCATCCTTCCAGGAGACTACCAAGGTACTGAGCGAAGCATCTATACGCGGTAAAGTAGATTACCTGCTGGGCCTGAAAGAAAACGTAATTGTGGGTCACCTGATACCTGCCGGTACAGGCCTGCGCGAATACAACAACCTTGTGGTTGGCAGCAAAGAGGAGTACGATGCGCTTATGGCCGCGAAAGAGGCCCAGGCGGAAAGTACCCCGACCGGTCGTCGCCGCAAGGAGGCAGCTTACGGGGCTTAGGCACTGTAAATTGCAGACATGCAACACCTGAAAATGGGGACCGAAGCAATTCGGTCCTCATTTTTTTTGAACTTTGCTGAATTATAGCTTTGTTTATACCTGTAACCAAATCTTCATCTGCGCCATGGAGCAGCCATACCTGCATAACGATCACGGCTTTTGGACATTTGTTCAGCCTGCAATTACTGAGAAGATATTTGATGTTTATTACCGGGCAGCAGATATTGCCGGTACCGATCCTAAAAATGCGGAAATGCTTTACAAAGCCATTATTGAAGGCTGCGGAAACGGGCACTTAGATGCCATTATACAATTGGGCGCTTTGTTCTTTGAAACAGAGCGCCATATAGAGGGTAATGCCATGATGCATAAGGCGCACCAGGTAGCTCAGCAGAGCATTCCTAAAGAGTTTAAGCCCGGAAAGCACAAAATAGAATGGGGCTTTATGGCGAACAGGCCTTTGCTCAGGGCATTTCATGCAGGTGGCCTTGAGTACATGAAGGAAGAGCAATACCGCAAAGCGCTTGAGGTTTTTCTGTTCCTGCTGAAAGTTAACCCCAATGATAACCAGGGCGTTCGCATGCTTTTGCCGGAATGTTATCTGTATTTGGAAGAGTATGAAGAAGTTTTGGCGCTCGGAAAGAAGTTTAAAGATGATTGGTCTGCAGATATAGCATTCGGCCGGGTTTTAGCATTGTATAAGCTCAATCGGCATGATGAAGCGAAGGAGCAGTTTATTAAGGCCAAAACAGACCACCCTAATGTGGCGGCAGAGTTGCAGAAAAGCAGGCATACTTTTCCTGATGCACAGGAAGATTACCCGTCTTTCGGGGGCGGAGTAATTATTGGCGGCAGGCAGGAGGCTTATTATTACTGGGAACGCCACAAAGATTTTTGGGATAAAGACAAGGAGCTGAAGAAATTCATAAAGGCTTTGTAAGCCCGGCGGTATAAAAGGCCGCATTTTTCAGCAGGCCCTCGGAATTTATTTATACATTTGGCTTTATGAATTTCCGGTAATCCGGACCTAAAAAATCAAGAAACAATGGCTAAGAAACCAATAACAGAAGAAGACGAAAATCCCGGGAACCAACTGAATATTGAGATATCGGAAGACATGGCTGAAGGCGTTTACTCTAACCTTGCCATGATTGCCCACAGCAACTCAGAATTTGTATTCGATTTTATACGTATGATGCCGGGGGTACCCAAGGCCAAGGTAAAATCAAGGGTGGTAATGACCCCTGAGCATGCCGTGCGCTTTCTCTCGGCCCTGAAAGAAAACATAGAACGTTACGAGGAAAACTTCGGAGATATTAAAATGCCTAAAGACGGTATCGGCGGTTTGCCGCCCTTTACTTTCGGCGGGAATATGGGGCAGGCGTAAGGTTAATTGCTGCTCATAAAGCTAAATTATTCGGGTTGTCGGCGGAGGTTGGCAACCCGGATTTTTTATTGGGGGTGGGAATTACTTAGTCGTCTAATCAATTAAGAAATTGCCTTAATCTCGGATTTGGTATGAATCTTTGTGTAATAATGCTATTGTGCATTAGTTTTTTCTTCCTCAATTTTTCGGTAATTGGCCGCGTCTCTTGGAGAATTGATTTTAACTCTTCAAATGAAGGATTAAGCCAAACAATTGATCGTGTTTCATTAAAGGCCTTAAGGTGGATTGTATTCAAGATTTCCTCCGCAATTTTAAGCAAAGCTTCACAATTTCCACTTTTGGCAATATTAGAAATATTTTTGGCGCCTCTTTCGGAATGAGCATAGTTTTTATCTCTTTGTAAAAAAATATTTTCAAGTATTTCCTGTTGCGATCCAATTGAGCTTTTCCAGGATCCTATGACGTTATTGGAAATTTTTAGCTCACGGTAATGAAGTTCCATTTTTGAAATTAAAGAAACTAAGCCACAATCATCACCTTTACCGACCTTAAATAACTTTGAGAGTTCAATTACAAAAAGTCTCCAATTGTAAGCCCTTGCTGTTGTAAAGTAAATATTGTAGTTCTTTATATAGGATATATATGTATCTTCATTTTCTTCCTTCAGATGCATGTATTTTAGTAATGAGAATAAATCATAACAGTCATGAAGAACATCGAATCTTAAATCCAAATCGCTTTTTAACTGTATTAATTTTAATTTCGGTAAAGATTGAATGTTTTCCATTGGAGTAATTTTGAAAGGTGAGGTTAAGGTGTTTTAACTTTATAAACTTTAATTTTTGTTCACTAATATATCAACTTTCTAACTCAACAAGCCACCTAACCCTTGTAGCTGGTAATTAACGGCAAGACCCAAAGGCCTGCTTTAATAAAAGGCGAAAAACTTTTTAATGGTTTCATCTCCTATTTCAATAAACCGGATAGCCTTGCCTTATGTTCCTGCAAAACAGTGGGTAAATAAGTCAAAGGATACATTTCTTCAGTTTTACTTTCATCTAACTTTTGAAGGTCAACGGAGCTGATACTCATAACAGCATCGTACTCACCAATCATATTGTCGAGCAGTATAAATGCGGCATTGTCTGTTTTACCACCTTCAATATAATTCCTAATATTAAGTTGAATTCCAATTTGATCGCCATCTTTCATATATCGGAAATAAATATCATCCTGAGATAGAATAAAGTCGCCCATTTGTATTTCCAAGTTTTGTAAACACGGTTGCCGAAAGGCAAGAAATTTCCAGTTCTTGATTTTAGGAGCCTTTGCTGTTAAAGCAATTACCACCGGAAACAGGTCTTTGTCTCCATCTGCTGAAATAGTCAGCTCTCGCGTTGAGTCAGGTAATACCGCACTTATTTCAAATACCAGGTCTTTATGAACCTTTTTTATTTCACTGCTAAGATTACTCACTAATTCATCTTTCCTGCTATCTAGGTTTTTATAATAGTCACCGGCGTTTGCTTCAAACCATTTCCAAAACACCTCTTCTTTATTTTTGCCGGAATTATATGGTTTCATAGAATCCTGATTATAAACAATTAACAATATTAAAAGAGGGGTAAGCAACAGTCCGAACTTTAAGAAGCCTTCCCAACCTCGTTTCTTTATCATACATGTTGGCCCTACACACTCAGGGTTTAAGAATTAAAGATACAGTTTCTAACCTGATAATATAATCGGCTCCTGTTTTTTTGACTTAGCTGAAAACCCGGTTATTGCAACAGAATCCCAAACCGATACCCCAACCCCGCTACCGTTCACCCGCCTTCCCATAAAATAATTTACATTTCCCCTTGATTATACCGATTGCATACCCTATTATTGTGCCGGATTAGTTGACGAGCGGTATTTATTAACTACCGACACAGCTTACCGAAACTCCCTTATTGAATTTTTAGGCCGTTTAGCCCCGTATTCCTCCCCGCAAGCGCATAGGTTCTTATTATTGCACCGGTTTAAGCAATTTTGGTTCACACGGAATACAGATTACAGGTTTTCGGCTGTTCAAAAAGGATACAATTTCCTTACCCTCCCCCTCCCCTCTTAAGCATACGCTATCAGAATTTCGGCCCGGCAGGCATTTGGCCTTGCGGCAGGAAATAAACTTATCAAAAGCAATTCAGCTTCAATATTAATGATTTTGCCAGGGCATGTATTTATTCATGCGGCAGGAAGAGCACCCGTAATAAGCAATCCCTGATATTCGTTTTCCTGAAAACAACCGCTGACCACAGCAGATGGCATTGCCCTAGAAAGCAAATGCCGGGACACGCAGGATTGCAGCCTGAAACCTAACATTTCATTTATTGTGATTAAACCCCAACGGCATAAGCGCCTTTGCAGGTTTTAAGTATTTCGTTTAGCGGTTCCGTAAGCCTTTAAAAAGTACAGGCGAACCATTCGGAAGGCGGGGCAGGAAATTAACAGCAAAACAAAAGCTGTATTAAAAATCAGCAGGCACAGGCAAAACTGAATTTATTTTCATCGATTAAGCCGGCCGGCAAATTAATTGTCAGAATAAAAGCAAACAATTTAAGCTGCGTATGGCAGGTTCGTAATTACCCTTTTTAGGGCAACAGGGCCGGCCGAAAGGCAGCAAAGTTTCAACAGCTTCGGGAATTGCCCGGGCAACAAAAGAAACCCCTTACCACAGGAAAAACACATCAATAAACCGCCCGGCTGCATAATAACTGCCGGCATTAACCTATAAAAAACTACCATTTTTTATAAACCCTCTATGTATAATATTGAAGCTTTAAAGGAGAAATTACTTTCCGAGTTAAAAGATATAGCTGAAAACATGGGCGTGAAGAACTTCCGTAAAATGCCCAAGGAAGAGCTTATCTACAAAATATTGGATACCCAAGCCCTCTTACCCGTTGCCGACGACGAAATGTTGAACGTGCGTGAAGCAGAAGACGGCATACCCAGCGCATCTGACGGCGCCGACCGCAGGCGTACATTAAGGCCCCGCCGCGAAAACGCAGGCGCATCAGCATCTCAAAGTTCAGATGAAGTTGAATTTACCGCCTCATCGCCCCGCACCAATACGGCCCCGCCACGCCAAAGTGTAGCAACGCCGAGAGCCAATGCCGCACCTGCACCCTCTTCGCAGCCATCGTTTTTAAATGAGCAGGCTTCTGCATCTCCCACTGCCCGCGCTCCGCGACGCAATGCCGCAGATATTGCTGCAGCAGCAGCTGCTTCGGCAGCAGCACCGGTGGCAGGCTCGTCCCTAGGCTCAGCGTCTGCGCCCGCTGCAAGCCCGGCATCGCCTGGTTACAATTCGCCTTCAACGCCTGCCTCACCCGCTTACAGCAGCCCGCAGGCAGGCAGCAACGCCCCTTCGCATAGGAGCCGTTCAAATGCGGTAGACCAAAGCAGCGTGGCAGGTTTCCGTGCCGAAGTTGACCGCAGCATGAAGTCATTCGATGCTGTTATTCAACCAAACCCTGAACAGCAGGCACCAACCCAGTTGCCTCCCGCGCCTCGTGCAGGTGGCTCTTACGATCGCCCCAGGCGTGCCGATGCAGTAAAATCATCGTCGCCTGCCCCGCAGCAGCAAGGTTATGGTGCGGCGCCCGGCTGGCAGCCTGCCGGCAATACCCCGCCGGCATACGGACAGCAGGCTCCTTACAATAACTCCTCAAACAACCAGGGCAACCCGGCAAGCCAATCTCAATCTGCCTGGCAGCCGACTACACAGCAGCCTCAGGCGCGTTTCCGCGAAAATGTGCGCGAAAACCAACGCGATAACGGGAGCAACCAGGGTTATAATGACAATGGCCCAACTCAGGGCGGTGGCAGCCAGCAGGGAATGCCTGCCTGGCAGGCTAAAACTTTCACGCCCAGGCAAAGCGCCATTGAGCAAAGGCAGGCAGCACAGGCCGGCTACAGCTCAGGCACCACCCAAAATCGCGAACCCCGCCAGGAGCAGCAAACCGACAGCCGAATAATAGATACAACCGGCGAAATGCTGCCCGCACCGGCACCGGCACGCAGCAAAGGCCGCATAGCAGCCGGCATCCGTGAGTTCGACGGCGTAGTTGAAAACGAAGGCGTATTGGAAATGATGACAGATGGTTTCGGTTTCCTGCGCAGCGCCGACTTTAACTATTTGGCCAGCCCTGATGATATTTACATAAGCCCTACCCAAATAAAATCTTTCGGCCTTAAAACCGGCGATACGGTTAAAGGGCAAATTCGTCCGCCGAAGGAAGGGGAAAAATACTTTGCCCTTATTCGTGTAGACAGTATTAACGGCCGTACCATAGAGCAGGTGCGCGACCGGGTTCCTTTCGAATTTCTTACCCCCCTGTTCCCGCAGGAACGCCTGAACCTGAGCACCACCGCCGACCAGTTAAGCACCCGCATCATGGACCTTTTTGCCCCCATAGGTAAAGGCCAGCGCGGTATGATTGTGGCCCAGCCCAAAACCGGTAAAACAGTTTTACTGAAAGAAATAGCAAACGCCATTGCCAAAAATCACCCCGAAGTTTATCTTATTGTATTGCTTATAGATGAACGCCCGGAAGAAGTTACTGATATGATCAGGAGCGTTAAAGGCGAGGTGGTAAGCTCTACATTTGATGAAACTGCCGACAGGCACGTAAAAATTGCAGGCCTTGTGCTTGAAAAAGCCAAGCGCCTGGTAGAATGCGGCCACGATGTGGTTATTCTCCTCGACAGTATAACCCGCCTTGCCCGTGCATACAATACAGTAGCCCCAAGCAGCGGTAAAATACTCAGCGGCGGTGTTGATGCCAATGCTTTGCACAAGCCTAAGCGCTTCTTCGGTGCAGCGCGTAACATTGAAAACG
>JAZKBN010000031.1:92669-128580 GCA_040388605.1 Bacteroidota bacterium
CTACTGCGCTGGTAGAAACCGGCAGCAAAATGGACGAGGTTATTTTTGAAGAGTTCAAAGGTACCGGTAACATGGAACTGCAGTTAGACCGTAAGCTGAGCAATAAGCGTATCTATCCTTCTATAGACGTACCTGCCAGCGGAACACGCCGCGAAGACCTGCTCATGGACAAAGAAGAGCTGCAACGCATCTGGATCCTGCGCAAGCACATGAGCGATATGACCGGTATGGAGGCCATGGAGTTCCTCAAAGACCGTATGAAATCAACGAGGAACAATACAGAGTTCTTAATTTCAATGAACAGCTAGTATTCGGATGAAGAACCTGTCATTGATTTTGAACGCGGTACTGTTTGTAGCTGTTGCCGTGCTGTATTACCTGCATTTCTCGGCTCCTGCCCAATCGGCCGCACCGGCTGCGGGCGGCACTATGCCCGGTAAAGTTTCAACTGCAGCCTCAAACGGCCCGGTGAACATTGCCTTTGTGAACACCGACAGCCTGTTGGAGCATTACGACTACTTCAGCGGCAAGAAAGCCGAGCTGGAAGCCCGCAGCAAGCGCGTGGAGGCCGACCTGACCAACCGTATGAAGAACTTCGAGAACGAAGTAATGACCATGCGCCAAAAAGCAGATGCCAATGCCCTTACACCTGCACAAATGCAGGAAGCGGAGCAACGCCTCGGCCGCAGGCAGCAGGAAATTGCTGCATATAAAGATGAGCAGACAGCCCGGCTGATGGACGAAGAGCGCAACATCAACATTCGCCTGAACGATAACATACGCAACTACCTGAAAGGCTATGGCAAGAAAGCCGGCTTCAGGTATGTATTGGGCCTGAGCTCTGCCGGTGGCATTCTTTACGCCAACGACAGTCTTGATATTACCACCGATGTACTCAAAGGCCTCAACGAAGCCGGCGCGGAAGTTAAAGGTGAAGAGGCTAAAAAGTAATAACCAGGCTGATTCAGCTAAATTGAAAAGAGTCCCGGCGCGCGAAGTTCCGGGACTCTTTTTGCGTTGGGCTTTTGCAGTTGTTCACGGAAATTCGACCTGTTAATTAAAGGCCCTGTCTTTTCTCAGCGTATCTCCCAGCCATTTGCTGAAGGCTTTGGCGCCATGGAAATTAACGTGCGTGGTGTTAAGAAAAAAGCTGTCAGGATACTGGCGGGTATCAGGTTCCAGGAATGTTGCGTGGGGCAACGCATTAATATTTTTTTGGAACGCGATGGATGCAGGGTTAACAGGTACCCCCTCGAATGTTGATTTATGCAAGGGGGCGGGAACCAAATAAAATAACCTTTTCGGGTGAGATTTTACCAGATTATAAAATCTCTCCAACTGTGTAAGAGATATGCTGTCGCTTTTCCCATTAAGCCTTTTACTGTATTCCTGCCTCATCTTTAATGATTCAAGAAAGTTTTTCTTATCCCATTTCTCAAAGGGTAAATATTGGAACCCCCTTTCAACCTTTTTATTTTTTTCGTTTTTAGCCGTATTATATTCCTTAAGGTAGGGTTCATAAAAACCGAACAGCCTTGATATACCCGGCTTAAACCAAGGTGAATCCTTATTTACTAAGGGCATACCAAGCATTTCCTGCACAGGCTTGTAGTCATAAACAGGCAAAAAAGCCTTTACAGGGCCAATATTGTTGGTCGGGAAAAAATCATAATTAAAAATTATAGGTCCTGTACGTGTACTTGCATACTCAAGCTCAAGTAATGTAAGGCTGCCGTTCAGGCCGCAATCTTCAATACCCATATTATATGCCTTAGGTGATATAAAAGGGGGGTAAAAGCCGCCATGCATACGGCTGCTGCCCAACATTATAATAAGATCCGCAGGCGTTTCTGTATTATAGAGATAATTAACACGCTGCTGATCTGAGCCCGTTGAACCCGGAATAATAATGTTATAAAATAAAATATTGCAAGTTGCAACGGTAAGATACAGCAAAGTAAAAACAGGGATAATAAACCCCAGCCAAAATTTCCTTTTTGAATTGTTAGGTACCTGCATATCAGAATTGGAAATAAATAAACTCCCCCACACCGTTATTGCCGAATACAACCAACAAAACAAGGTATGCCAATGTAATAAGCCTGCTCCCTCTGAAATTCAATTTACGCGGGAGCAAAGCAGTAGCAGCCAATACAGCCAACAGGAAAAGGGTAATTGAAAATTTTAGCGGGCCGCTTCCTAACATTATTTCAGCCATTCCGCCAACCGGCCTGAAACTGAAAATTCTGCCTATTACTTCAAAAGCCTGGTCAAGATTTCTTGCCCTGAAGAATATCCATGCAAAGGTTGCAAGAAGAAAAGTAATAACTACCTGCTGGGCTTTAATCAACCAGGGAAATTTAGCCAGGCCGGTTGCCCTGTAAACAGTACTTTTAGCACCGGCCGTTTCTGTGCCGGCAATTTGGAAGAGACCATGCATACCGCCCCAAATTATGTAAGTAAAGTTTGCGCCGTGCCAAAGCCCGCTGACTAAAAATGTGATTAGCAGGTTACGGTATTGCATCAGCTTTCCTTGTCGGTTACCGCCTAAGGGTATATATACATAATCGCGAAACCAGCGGGAGAGAGACATGTGCCACCGAGACCAAAACTCTCTTATACTTTGAGCCCGGTAAGGTTGGTTAAAGTTTTCGAAAAGGTCGAAGTCAAGAATTTGTGCACATCCAAGTGCAATATCGCAATAGCCGCTGAAATCGCAGAAAATTTGTATTGAGAACAATACAGCCCCTGTAAATGCGGCATAAGCGCCGTAGTTTTGAGGCTCATTAAATGCCGATTGAACCAATGGTGCCAGCCTGTCGGCAATAACAACTTTTTTAAAGAGCCCGAATGCTATTCTCTGGCATCCCCAAACAGTGCGGTCAAGATCCCAACGGTATTTTTTACGGAACTGGGGAATAAGGTGTGAACCTCTTTCTATTGGCCCGGCAAGCAGCATAGGCCAAAAAACAACATACAAAATAAAATAACCAATATGCTTCTCAAGGGGAATTTCATCCCTGTAAACATCTATGGTATAACTCATTGTGTGAAATGTAAAAAAAGATATCCCCACAGGAAGAATAAGGTTGGCCATGGGAAGGTTCATATTGCTTCCGCTTAGCGATGCCGCAGAATTTATAACACCTGAGAAAAAATCAAGATACTTAAATATGAAAATAACCGACAGGTTCAGTATTACCGAAATAATAAGCAAAAGCTTTCGCCGCCGGGCATCAAGGGTTTGTTTAATAAATATTGCGCTGTAATAATTCAGGAAGGCGCAAAAGAATATGAGCAATATGTACTCCGGGCGCCAGCTCATATAAAAGTATATGCTGCCGGCAAGCATAATCATCCACCTGAACCTATGCGGAGCAAGAAAATAAATGAGCAGGAAAATTGGAAGGAATACAAAAAATTGAAGTGAGTTAAACAGCATTTATTTATCTGGTAATTCCGAATCCGGCTTTAGGCTTATTGAATTTCAGTAATTCATACCGGCTAATGCCCGACAAATATATATATTTAGCTATGGTTTTTTTTAAGCAAAGCCTGTGTTTTTAATTTTCACCGGGCTTTTAGTTTATTGTTCAGCAAAAGCTCACCTTTCAAAATTGCCCTTCCTGAGCGTATCTCCCAGCCATTTGCTGAAGGCTTTGGCCCCATGGAAATTAACGTGCGTGGTGTTATGGAAAAAACTGTCGGGGTATTGGCTTGTATTGGGCTCAAGGAATTTAACATGCTTTAAGCCTGCCAGCTTATAAGGAAAAGTTAAGGCATTCGGGTCGGTGGGGGTTTCGCAGATGCTGCAATGCAGGGGGGCTGTAATAAGATATATCTTCCGTTCAGGGTGGGCGCTTACCAGGTTGTACAACTCATTCTGCCTGAATACTGAAACGACATCATAAGTGCCGTTCCTGTGCATATTATTAAAAGCTTCGCGGGCTGCTATTGACGCATCGAAAGGGCCTCTGTCCCAATGTTCATGCACGGGATTCATATAGCCCTGCTCAACAACTGTATTTTTTTTCGCCTTGTTGCTCAGTAAATAATACGAAAGATAAGTTTCGAACAGGCCGTAAAACCGTGTAAGCCGGTACCTGTACCAAGACCTGTCGATATTCACCTCGGGGTCTCGGAGCATTTTTTGAATAATTGCCTGGTCGTAAATGGGCAGGTAGCTTAGAACATCGCCAACGCGGGGCCAGCTCATGTAATCATAATTAAATATGATAGGTCCTTTCCTGTCCGATGCGTATTCAAGCTCAAGAAGACGGTTGCTGCCGGCAAGGCCGCAATTATCTATACCCAGGTTATATGCCCTGCTGCTGATAAGCGGCGGATAATATGAAATGTGCATGCGGCTGCTGCCAAGCATAATAATGGTGCTGTCGGTTTCAATGGCAGTCAGGGCTTTATTTGGTGCATTGGGGCCATAAAAACGCGCCAGCCTTTGATGGTTTTCCCCTTCGGAACCTGGTACCAACACATGCATAATTCCCCTGTATTGCAGTTCCAGGCCCAATGCGGCAAAGGCCAGCAATGGAAGGAGATAGAATGCAAGGAAATGAGCGGGCGTCTTCCGCATGGGTTTGGTAATGAAGGGTTAAGGTATCAGAACTGGAAATAGATAAAGGCGCTGTTACCGTCGTTGATTCCGAAGAATATGAGCAGAACCAGGAAGAACAGGCTTAACAGCCAGCTGCTTAAAACCGAAATCTTTTTAGGGATAAATGCGCTCAGCAATAAAATCGCCAGCAGCCCTATTGTAATTGTGAAACGAATAAGACCCTCGCCGAGCATAATTTCCTTAAAACCCATGTTCAGCTTAAAGCGGAAAATGTGGGCAATAATCTGTAAAGCCTGTGTAATATTTTGTGCCCTGAAAAATATCCAGGCAAAGGTTACGAGCAGGAAGGTAAGTAAAATACCTGTTGCATTTATAAGACCCGGGAACCGGGAAAGGCCTGAAAACCTGTAAAATCGGTTTTTTGCAGGCTCGGTTTCGCTGCCTGCTATCTGGAACAGCCCATGCAGGCCTCCCCATACAATATAGGTAAAATTAGCGCCGTGCCATAGGCCGCTTACCAAAAAGGTAATCAACAGGTTGCGGTATTGCATCAGCCTGCCATGCCTGTTTCCGCCCAGCGGTATATACACATAATCGCGGAACCAGCGCGAGAGCGACATGTGCCAGCGCGACCAAAATTCGCGTATGCTGCCGGCTTTATAAGGTTTATTGAAATTTTCGAACAGGTCGAAATCAAGAATTTGGGCACAACCTAAGGCGATATCACAGTAGCCGCTGAAATCGCAGAAAATCTGGATGGAAAAGAATACTGCAGCGGTAAAGGTAGCCAATGAACCAAAGTTTTCGGGTTGGCTGTAGGTTGTTTGTACCATGGGTGCCAGCCGGTCGGCAATAACGGCTTTTTTAAAGAGGCCGAACACTATACGTTGGCAGCCCGAAACGGTTCGGTCGAAATCCCAGCGGTATTTTTTACGAAATTGGGGTATCAGGTGCGCGCCGCGTTCAATAGGACCGGCCAGCAGCATGGGCCAAAACACCACGAAAAGTATAAAATAGCCAACATGCTTTTCGAGCGGTATTTCTTTCCGGTACACATCAATGGTATAGCTCATGGTATGGAAAGTAAAAAAGGAAATGCCCACAGGCAGCAGCAGGTTTACCATGGGCAGGTTTAAACTGCTGCCCGCTGCTGAGGACGCAGTGTTAAATATGCCCGTAAAAAACCCAAGGTACTTGAAAACGAATATTACCGATAGGTTGAGTATTACCGATATAGTAAGTATGAGCTTTCGCCGCCGGTCATCAACGGATTGCTGTATAAGTATAGCGCTGAAATAGTTCAGGAAAGCGCAGAAAAAAATGAGCAGGATATATTCGGGCCGCCAGCTCATGTAGAAGTAAATGCTGGCTGCGAGCAGCACCATCCACCGAAACCGATGGGGGCTCAGGAAATAACAGAACAGGAAAACAGGCAGGAATACAAAAAACTGAACTGAATTGAAGAGCATTATCCTTTTTTCCGGGAAAAGCCGCTACGCCGAACAATGATGCTGGCTTAAATTTTGGCTCGTTAAGGGCAAATTTATTAAAACCCGGCAGATAAGTCCACACACAACATACATATTCCCTGCTATTACTCATACATCAAAAATGCAACAGGCCCGAAGCTGAATAGCCCGGGCCTGTTTGAAATTTAGTTTCTGCAATAGATTCACTTATACAGGTTCCTGCTGGCTCAGGCAATGAAAGCTTCCCAGGCCCCAAATAAGATCTGTACTGTCGAGCCCGATTACTTTGCGATCAGGGAAGCAGGCGGTTAATATTTCCAGCGCTTTGGCATCGTTTGTTTCATCGCCGTAGGTGGGCACAATAACTGCAGCGTTGGCTATGTAGAAATTGGCATAGCTGGCCGGCAGACGCTGGTCTTCCCAAACAACGGGCTTAGGCATGGGCAGGCTTATAATATTCAGGGGGCTGCCGTCTTCCAGCTTAAAAGTTTTAAGCAGCTCCAGGTTTTCCTGCAAAAGCTCGTAATTCTCATCCTCCTCGTTTTCCTCTATAACGGTTACCACGGTGTTGTGGTTCACGAAACGGGTTATATCATCTATATGCCCGTCGGTATCGTCGCCTACAATGCCGTCGTTGAGCCAGAGAATGTTGCTTACGCCGTAGTAATTGCGCAGGAAGCCTTCAATTTCGCTTTGGCTGAGCGTCGGGTTTCGGTTGGGGTTTAAAAGGCAGGCACGGCTTGTAAGCAAAGTTCCGCGCCCGTTAAAATCTACCGAACCGCCTTCCATTACTATACCCGGAAGGAATACCGGGATGCCGTAAGCCGTTGCTATTTGAGTGGGTATCTCGTCATCAAGATCGTAAGGCGGATACTTATCTCCCCAGGCATTATAACCCCAGTCTACTATTATCTTCGGCTGCGCGGCTTTAGGGTTTACCAGGAAAGCCGGTCCGTGATCGCGGCACCAGGCATCATTGCTGGGGTTCAGGTGAAAAGCAATATTGGCCATATCGGCCCCGGCTTTGCGAAGATGGTTCTCTGCAAAGGCCTGCATGGCTGCATCGTTCACATTTATGTTCACCTTTTCGCCTGCGGCCACTTCTTTTATAAAGGCAGCGTAAACCGGGAAAATCTCGTCTATCTTATCGGGCCAGCTGGCTTCTTTGTGGGGCCAGCTAAGCCATGTGGCAGCATGAGGTTCCCATTCTGCGGGGAAGCGGTATCCGTATTTTAGAGGTGTGCCGGCAGCCGGCACAGGAGATACAGGTAAGTTCATCGGTTTGCTGCGCCGCCTGCTATATCCGAAACAACAGCGGCAAATGCAGGCATGCGCCTGCAATGGTTTTACAGTGTTAGAATTTCATAACGGCCGTTTAAAAAACGGCTTTTTCGGCATACCTGCCGCCCCCCGGAACCGGCTGTTTTGCTGTAAGACAAAACCCGGTAATTAATTAATTAATGCGCCAACTTTTATTCTGAATCAAGAAAGCGGCTTGTAATAGGTCCGTAAGTTTCTATTCGACGATCACGCAGGAAGGGCCAGTGTGTGCGGTAAAAATTGCTTTCCGAGAAATCAAGGGTATGCACGTGCACGGCTTCCTCTTTGTGAGGTGCCTGCCAGTCTACACGCCCGAAACCATTGGTTACAAACGAACCGCCCCAGAACTGCATTTCGCCTTCGATGCCCGTGCGGTTAACAGATACCACCGGCAAGCCATTGGCTACAGAATGGCTGCGCTGCATGGTTTGCCATGCATTGTATTGGTCTTCATTCACCTTTTCGGTTTGGTCAAGGGCCCAGCCGATTGCGGTGGGATAAACCAGGAAATCGGCGCCCATGAGTGCGGTAATGCGGGCAGCTTCGGGGTACCATTGGTCCCAGCAGATAAGCACCCCTATGGTGGCGAATTTGGTTTTAAAAACCTTGTAGCCTAAATCGCCGGGGGTGAAATAGAATTTCTCGTAATAGCCCGGGTCGTCAGGAATATGCATTTTGCGATACTTGCCCAGGTAAGATCCGTCGGCATCAAGCACGGCGGTGGTGTTATGGTACAGGCCTTCGGCACGCTTCTCGAACAGCGAAGCCACTATAACCACGCCCAGTTCTGCGGCCAGCTTACCCAGCTCATCAGTTCCGGGACCGGGAATGGCTTCGGCAAGGCTGAAGTTGTGGTAGTCTTCCACATCGCAGAAATACAGTGATTTGAAAAGTTCTGAAAGGCAGATAATCTGAGCGCCCTGTGCGGCGGCCTCCCTTATTTTTTCAATTGTTTTCGCCGTATTTTCGGCCGGCGAGGCGGAACATGCAGGCTGAATAATGCCTACCTGCACTGTCTTATTTTTCGGCATTATAAACCCTTGTGTTTTTGTAATGAATGAATTTTGTTCAATCAGGGGCTTGCCCTAAAATCAGAACCTGAAATTATAGGTTACCGAAGGTATAATGGGAAACAGGCTTACCTGCCTTGCCCTGAAACCCTTTACTGCCCCGGTGCCATCGGGGTTTGCTGTTACGGTTTCAATGTACAGGAAGTATGGGTTCATGCGACTGTACACATTGTATATGCTGAAGGTGAGGTCGCTTTCGCCGTGTTTGGGCTTGAGTTTCCATACCATGGCAATATCCATGCGGTGATAGGGGGCCATGCGCACATTGCTGCGCTGCTGCGTAACCGGCACTACCCCGAAACCCGGCACCGAGCCCTGCGTTCCCGGAATATCCTGTAAGAAATACCGACCGGTGGGCAAAGTTACAGCTTGCCCGGTACCATATACAAATGTCGCGCTTAAACTGATGCGTTTATTGAGTGCGTACATGGCTACCACCGAAATATCGTGCCTGCGGTCATACCTCGGGTGGAAGGGATCGCCGTTGTTGATTTCTTTAAACTGCCGCCATGTATAGCTCAGGGTATAGCCTACCCAGCCGGTGAGCTTGCCCTTGGTTTTTTCAAGGTAAAACTCTGAGCCGTAAGCCCAGCCCCGCCCGAAAACAAAAACAGTATCAAGGGCATTGTTTATGAAGAGGTTGGCCCCGTCTTTAAAATCTATCTGCCGCTGCATGTTTTTGTAATACAGCTCGTTGCTGAACAGGAACATGCCGTCCATAAAGGTGTGGCTGAAGCCAACGGCTTCCTGGTCTGATACCTGCGGCCTTACTGTGGCGTTGCTTGGGTACCAAATATCGGTAGGGAGCGATGCGCCGCTGCTGCTTACCAAATGCGTGTACTGGTACATACGCGTATAGCTTGCCTTGAGCGATGTTTTATTGCTGAGCGCATAGCGTACAGAAGAACGTGGCTCTACCCCGCCGTACATTACGCCGTTGTTGTTATAGCCCGAAATGCGGGCCCCGGCGTTAATTTTCCATTTATCGTCCGGCTCATAATCATCGGAAACCCAGGCACCGAACTCGCCGGAGCGCAGGTGCTGCCCTGCATTGAAGCTGAAATTGCGGTCAGATGCCCCGCCGCTGGCCCTGCCAACCTCGAAATTATGCAGGGTATAGCTTATGCCGGTGTTAATATTATGCTTTTCGGTGGGCAGGTAATTGAGCGCGCTTTGGCCGGTATAATCAGTTACCCCGCTGCCTACCTGGAATTTAAAGCTGTCGAACTGGTTCTGAATTTTGTAAGAGTAATCGGTATAGTTAACAGATGTGGTAAGCATAGCCCGGCTGTTGAACTCGTGGTTCCAGCGGGTGGCAAAGGTGGTGTTGCCCCAGTTAAAACGGAACTTAAACCTGTCGCGACCAAAATTGAAAATATCCTGCCCGTAATATGCGCTTACACTTACTTTGTCTTTCGGGTTAAGGTCGAAGGTGAATTTGCCGTTCAGGTCGTAGAAATAGTAATCAGGAATAGGGGTGTATTTAGGTTTGCTCTCATTGCGGCGGTTGTACTCGCGGGTAAAAATATCGAAGTATGTACGCCTGCCGCTGATGATGAAAGTTGATTTGCCCTTGTTTATAGGCCCTTCCAGTGTAAGCCTGCTGCTGATAAGGCCGAGGCCGCCCGTGGCATGGTACTTATCGGGGTCGCCGCTCCGCATTTTAACATCAACCACCGAACTTAAGCGACCACCGTATTGGGCCGGGAAGCCGCCTTTATACAGGTTCACATTCTTAACCGCATCAGGGTTAAAAATGCTGAAGAAGCCGAACAGGTGCGCGGGGTTATAAACCGGGGTAAGATCAGTAAGAACAAGGTTTTGATCAGGCCCGCCGCCGCGTATATAGAGGCCGCTGCTGCCTTCGCCGCCGCTTTGCACACCGGGTTTCAGCTGTAATACCTTAATTAAATCCACCTCCCCGAAGAGGGCGGGCAGGAGCTTGGCTTCCCTTGCGGTAAGGGTTTCCATGCTCATTTGTGTGCTTTGCACTTTTTCCTCAGCAGTAATTGTTTCACTCTTTACCTCCACCTCATGCTGTATGAGCAAGGTAAGCACCACATCAAGCTTTTGGTTGCGGTTCATGCTCACAAGCCTGTATTCGTAACCCGTGCCCACAGATGAATAGCGTACAGTAAAAGTATCTTCGGGCAGCAAAATCGAGTAATTGCCCTCGAAATCTGACACTGCACCCTTGCCTATACGGGGAATATAAACGGTGGCGCCGTACACCGGGCTTTTCTCGTTGTCGAAGATTTTACCGCTTAGCGTATGAAGGGTTTGCGACTCTTTGAAGGGTAAAAGCGGCTGTGTTTTTTCGTCGGTTTGGACCGGCTCATGCTGCTTTGGGGCTGCGGCCTTCTGCGCGACAAGCTTAATCGCCGGGCTGAGCAGGGCGAAGGGCAATGCCAAAAGCAGCAGTAAAAAAGAAAGCGCAGTTTTGAAAGTCAAACTATTAAGTACAGGCAGGTTACAGCTAAGGGCGCGGTTCGAAATAAGGGTAAGCCAATGAGAACCTTAAAGGTAAGCAATTATAGTGCCCGTCCGAAATGCTGCCCGGCTATTAAACGCCTGATGGGTAAAAATAGTATTTGAGGGTTAAAACTATGCGGAATTGGTAAGACAACATTATCGCTGAACAACATACTTCAATAATTTTGAACTGCAGTAAAGGTATTTAACACCCAAAGAATACCCACCTGCAATACGCTTGCATACTCAATTCCTCAGCATGAAAAAATCGTATTTGTAATGTTCTCCGTAACGCTCTTAAAGATTCCGGAATGTAAGCAAAGCGAAGCCTGCAAAAGTTCCAAGGCAAAATATAAAGAAGCCACAGCAAAGCTGCTCCCGGCCTTTATTCGGCAAACGTTCAGGACTGTATTCCGGAACACCTAAGGCAATGCTACTATTTTGAAATTGCGGTCGCAAAAAAGCTGCGGCACCGTTATACGTATTTATTGAATGTACCGGGGCGGTGAAAATTTAATGGCTGCTCAGCTCTTTACCTGCCGGTTCTAAAGCGGGAACAGAATCTGATGCCGGGGCAATTTCGCTCATCATATACATAAGAGCGGGCTTTTGAGCCAACACCTCCTTTATTGTATAGCGGGCAGGCAGCCTGGCGTTTTTCCAATATCCTAAGGTAAAATCAAGCGGTCCCCAACTTTCATCAATAGCCAGAATAATATGATGTTTTACTTTCAGAAGGCTGTCTATGTTCAGAGGCACATCTCCGGGGCCGTTGGTTACCCTACCGCAGTAATACCGGTTTGGCCAATTCTGTTTTAGTATGCTTAGGTACAGCGGTTTTTGCTGGGCGGTGCGCATAATTCCGTATCGGCTGGCGGCGTAAATTCCTGAATAGTCAGATTCAATAAAAGGGTATTGGCTATAGTTTTTTGCGTACACTGTTTCAACTGCCTTGTATGCAGAAACAGCTTCTTTAATATGAGCAGGTCTTTCAAGCGCCCAAAAATTAAAAGGTATAAATACTGCAAAGCCTGCCGTTAAAAATATGGTGCCAACATGCTTTCCAAAGCGTTCGCGCAGCCTGAAAGTATCAATAATTGAAGGGCTTAAGGCAAAAGCCATTACCATGCCCGGTGTAAGATAGTAGATTTTAAAATGCTTGAGCGTAATTACCAGCTGCGCAAATACAACAACCCAAACTGCGAGCAGCCACAGGAATTTACGGTTGCGCCAATTGCCGTTTTTAAATTGCATACCTAATGCAACAGTACCGGCAAGCAGCAGTATAAAGAAAACCGGTGCAAGCATTGGTACCTGAATGAAGTTGGTGAGCATTTTCACAGGGTTCATTAAGCCGCCTCCCCCGGCAGCAGCACCCGGAGCTTTATACATACCCCCATACAGTTCCGAACTTTTGGCCATGCCCCCAAACCAGTTCATCATACCGTAAAAATAGCCTATGACAGGTAATATGAGCACAAAAGCTAAACCGGCGGTTAACCAAAGGTAGTATATACGCCAGCGAATGGTACGCAGGAACACCAGCGGGAATAGGGCAAAGGCTACAGAATTTAGCTTAGTTACCAGGCAAAGAGCAATAATTACAGCAAAAGGAACTGCTACAGACTCGTCGTCCCTGTTTTTAATATTGTAGTATAGGTTTAAAACCATCACAGTTATAATCAGGCAAAAAATGTAAAGTAATCCGTCGCTCCTATATTTGTGATACTCGCTTATGCCGGCAAATGCAGCCATTTGGAACCATACACCAAACCATGTTTGTCCGTATAGTTTTGCGGCACGTATTCCCGCCCAAATCACAACACTGATGTTGAAGGTAAACAGAAGATATTTAAGCCAATATAAGTAAGCCTCAGGATTAGCAATCACGTCATTAACCAAGTTGCCTTTACCTATAAGAAAATGGGCAATACGCAGAAAAAGACCGCCGAGAATAAAGCCTGTAGTGCCGGGATGATCATACCATTCAGCAAACTTCAAATTGGCCAGGTTCAGCGAATTAAAGAGAAATGCGTAATCAGGATCGCAGTTAAAATCTATATTGCTTGGCGATACATGAAGTATAAAAATGAGGGTAAGCAATAGTGGTACTACCAGTAAATATGCAAAGTCGGTAAGTTTTATTTTCATACTTATTTAATGCTCACTGTGCAAATAGCCGGCTTTTGTTAATGAAAAGGCAAATATTACGTAGATATAACCGGTATTTACCTTGGATAAAAACCGATTCGCGCCGTTATGCCCATACAAAGGTAGCTAAAGAGGGTGCAAATTTTGTTGCTGTATTATTAAAACAGCAAACAAAGGTGAAGCATAATCATTTATTAAGCTCAATACGGAAAAGTTCACCGGTTCGACTTCATTTTAAAAATATACCTTCCCGGCTGTAGTCACAGAACAGTAGCTAATTCTGAATACGAAAATAAATACACCCGGCTCAGGCATGCTTTCAGATTTTGCAGCCGGGTTACACACTCACCATATTCCCGCCTTCTTCCATTTCGGCTGCCAATTGTTTTTCATACAGTTCCCTGTATAAGCCGCCCGCCTGTATCAGGCTTTCATGGGTTCCCATTTCGGCAATCTGACCATCGCTGAGCACGGCAATCTTATCGGCCAGCTTGGCAGATGATATGCGGTGCGATATAATGATAGTGGTCTTATCTTCCATTAAAATGCGCAGGCTGCCCAAAATGGCGTTCTCGGTATTGGTATCTACAGCGCTCAGGCAATCGTCGAGCACAAGAATGCGCGGGTTCAGGATTAAGGCCCTGGCTATGCTTACCCGCTGCTTCTGCCCGCCCGAAAGGGTTATGCCGCGTTCGCCGATTTTGGTGTCGAGCCCTTCCGGAAAACGGCTGAGGTTTTCGCTTAAATCGGCATGGGCTGCTGCAGCCAGTATTTCAGATTCCGGCGGCAGGGTGTCGGCCCCGAAGGCTATGTTGTTGCGTATGCTGTCGCTGAACAGGAATACATCCTGCGGAACCTGGGCCATTTGGGTGCGCAGGATGTGCAGATCGTAATCACGCAGGTCGTTACCATCTATGGTGATTCGGCCGCCGGTAGGGTCCATCATGCGGGCGAGCAGGTTGGCAATGGTGCTTTTACCTGTTCCGGTGGCGCCCATAATAGCCAGGCTTTGCCCGGCTTTAACATCGAGCGTTACGCCTTTAAGAGCCTCAATGCCGCTGTCTTCATAAGTAAAGGCCACGTTCTCGAAACGCACATCGCCTTTAATATCCTTAACAAGGTTTTTACTGCTTACTATGTCTGTTTTTGTATCGAGGAACTCGTTAATACGGGTTTGAGAGGCTGCGGCACGTTGGGCCATGCTGATTGTCCAGCCGAGTGCCGTAACAGGCCATGTGAGCATGGTGATGTAGATAACGAACTCAGCAATATTGCCTGTTGTAATGTTGCCGTTCATTACCTCGGTTCCGCCTACATATACCGTTAATATGGTGCTCAGGCCAATTAAGCCCATCATGAGCGGGAAGAAAAGCGCGTTTACGTTGGCCAGCTGCAAATTTCGCATACGGTACAGGTTGCTTTCAACAGTGAATTTTTCAGCATTGTCTTTTTCGCGCACAAAGGCCTTTAAAACGCGAATACCGCTGAACGCCTCCTGTGTAAAAGTGCTTAAGTCAGAGAGGCTGCGTTGAATCTGCTCGCTCCGTTTTTCAATAATGCGGTTCACATAATAAATGCTGAAGCTCAGCAGCGGCAGCGGCAAAAGACTTAAAACTGTAAGCCTAACATTCACGCTCAGCATATAGCCTATTACGAGCACAAATACGGTTACCAGGTTAATACCGTACATAATGGCCGGCCCGGTGTACATGCGCACCCGGCTTACATCTTCGCTGATTCGGGCCATTAAATCTCCTGTATTATGGTTGCGGTAAAAGCTTAGGGGCAGGCTTTGGTAGTGTGCGTAGATGTCGTTCTTTTGGTCGAACTCAATTTTGCGGCTCATAACAATTAAGGTCTGCCGCATCAGGAAAAGAAAGAGGCCGCGCATAAGCGCCATGAAAACAATAAGCAGCCCGTACATGAGCAGGCCTGCTGCGAAAACGGAATAAAGTTCTTTTTGCGAGGCCGCACCCTGCAATGAAAAATATAAATGGATAGAATCTATAATGTAATCGAAAGAATGCCTTACTATTTGTGCCGGGAAAAGGGCAAAAAGGTTAGATAAAATTACGAAAGCGGTTCCCGCCGCCAAAGAAAATTTGTGGCGTAAAAAATACTTATTGAGTGCTGACAGCGATTTCACCGGATAATATTTTGTTTTTATGTATAGCTATGCTATATTTCGTAATCTTATTTGGCAGATGGGGTTTTAGGGCCCAAGTTTGACGCTACTGCCAAGCGGCCTGCAAAGGTCGGCACGAAAATTATCTTTTCACCCATTTCCCTAAGCAAAAAACCAATTGATACACACCCTTGAACAAACTGAAACAACCGTTTTTTCGGCCCCGGCCTATGATAACCACGAGAATGTGGTTTTCTGCCGAGACGAAGAGACAGGCTTAAAAGCCATTATCGGCGTGCACAGCACGGTGCTGGGCCCTGCATTGGGCGGCCTGCGCATCTGGAACTATGCCACCGAAGCCGAAGCGCTGAACGATGTTTTGCGCCTGAGCCGAGGAATGACTTTCAAAAACTCTATAAGCGGCCTGGACCTGGGCGGCGGCAAAGCTGTAATCATAGGCGATGCGCGCACTGTTAAAACAGAAAAACTGCTTAAAAGGTTCGGCGAATACGTAAATCGTTTGAACGGCAGCTATATTACTGCCGAAGACGTTGGAGCCACTACCCGAGATATTGAAATAATTTCGCGCCAAACGAAGCACGTTGCCGGCCTGCCTGAGAGCATGGGCGGCGGCGGAGATCCATCGCCGTTTACTGCCTACGGGGTATTATTGGGTATGAAAGCCGCTGCGAAACGCGCTTTCGGAACCGATGAGCTAAGGGGTAAAACCATAGCCGTACAAGGCTGCGGAAATGTAGGCAGGCACCTGATTGAGCTGCTTGCCAAAGAAGGCGCAAAACTGTACATCAGCGATTGGGCCGAGGAAAAAGCTTACGAAGCTGCAGCTGCCCATAAAGCAATTGTTGTGGGTCTTGATGATATATACGATGTTGATGCCGATATTTACGCGCCCTGCGCACTCGGCGCAACCCTGAACGACCGTACCATTCCGCGTCTGAAATGCGCCGTGGTAGCCGGCAGCGCCAACAACCAGCTCGCCGATGAGCAAATTCACGGCGAAATGCTGCGCGAACGCGGTATTATTTATGCCCCTGATTTCCTGATAAATGCAGGCGGGGTAATAAATGTTTACCAGGAAACACAGGGCTATAACCGCGAAGCCAGCTTTGCGCGCATAGAAAAAATTTACTCAACAACAGCAGCCTTGCTGGAGCTCAGCTACAAGGAAGATATAACTCCCCAGGAAGCAGCCCTCCGCATGGCACGCAAACGCATAGCCGATAAGAAAGCAGGCCTGTAGGCCCCGGTTTCTTAGTTAACCTTAATTGCCTTCCGTTTTCACCGGTAATCCCTGCAGGTGAATCGTCACACTAGGGAAGCATGCATGGGTTAGGCTCTGCGAAACTGATATATGAACCTGAAAAAGATTCTTCTTTACACAGCGCCCCTGTTATTCGCAGGGGCGCTTTTATGGTACACCTACCGTAATGCCGATTTTGCCCAAATGGGTACCGATATCGGCAGGGCCAATTTTGTGCTCATATTTTTATCGTTTGTACCCCAAACCATCAGCCATTTATTGAGGGCGCAAAGGTGGCGCATGCTGCTGGCTCCCCTGGGTTATAAGCCGGGCCTGCTCAATACTTTTAAGGCTGTAATGGCCGGCTATTTCGGGAACATGATTTTGCCACGCATGGGCGAGGTTACCCGTTGCGGACTCTTATTAAAATCAGACAAAATACCCGTTGATGCATCGGTTGGCACTGTTATTACAGAACGTGCGCTCGATCTAATCATGCTGGGTATTATAACCACCCTTGCCCTCCTGCTTGAGTTCGACAAGCTGAGCAAGTTCCTGCTGGGCATGCTCAGCCAAAAACAATCGGCCGATGCGGCCGGCAATGCTGTTAGCAGCGGACAGCCCCTATTGCTTTACGGCGCAATTGCAGGCCTGTTAGTTTTGGTTGTTGTTTTCTTCGTTTTCAGGGCAAGGCTAATGGCACACCCCATTACCAAAAAAATTACCGACTTCGCTCTCGGTATGCTGAAAGGGGCTCTAAGCATTACCAAAATGAAGGGTACCGGCTGGTTTATTTTGCACAGCTTCTTAATATGGGGCGGCTATTTCCTGACCAATTACCTGACCATGCTTGCCTTTGGCCCAACTTCGGGCATGGGGCTTAAAGCAGGCCTGCTTATACTCGTAATTGGTAGCTACGGCATGGTGGCTCCCGTACAGGGCGGCCTTGGCGCTTACCACTACATGGTTACCGCCGGCCTCATGCAGATATACGCCATCACCCAGGCCGACTCTCAAAGCGCGGCTTTCCTGCTGCATACGGTAAGCACAGTGTATGTTATTCTTGTTGGCGGCGTATGCTTCGTGCTGGGCCTCGCCAAGGTGGCAGATAAGGATGTGGCAGCAACTGTTGACCCGCTGCCCGCTTAAAACTCTGACTAATTTTTATTAAACGGAAAATACAGGAATAAATAAAAAGAAGCCGCTTATGTCTATGGCGGCTTTATTTGTTAAACCGATGAATTGTCTCAATGGTTATTTTTTATGCCATTTAAGGGCGCTGTCGGGCACTGCCATCATTGGGGGAGTGCTGTAGATTCTTTTCAAAATGCGTGTCCCAAAGTAATATTTGGCATGCAGGTCATCTTCAAAATCGCGAATTTCATCATACACTAAAGTTGTTCTGTTCTCGCGGTAAACTTTGTCTGCGCTAAAAATGCTGTCCACAACAGCCATATCGGCGGGGCACAAAGGTTCGTGGCGCAGGCGGGGAAAAACAATTATACGATAATCTGTTTGCATGTGCTGCAGCCTGTTTTTTATTTCACACAGCATTTGGCGCTTTAACGGGGTCATTTGGCAGTTATTCTTTTCGAAAACGCCTTTCATGTATTTTATATGATTGTTATTGCGATTCATTGAATCTTCAGCCGACATTCGGGTGTAAAACAGGTTATCCATGTCGTTAGTTACCGGGTTATAACCAAACATTCTTGGGTCAGAAATAATATTCTTCATGTAAGGCCTGAACTTATGACCTGATAGATAATAGTCAAATTGGGCCAGGAAAAAGTAGTTGTTGAAATAAGCTATCAGTCCTTCATATTGGCGGTACAGCTCTGAGCCACCGGAAATTTCAGGCTCTTTTAAGTGAATAAAGCCATGGCCATCACCAGGCATAGTAAGCATTTGATCGTCAATAATTATCAGTGCGTTTTTAACAGGGTATTTGGTACTGTCGAGCCATTTAATTTTTGAATGAACCCCGTACAGACTTTCACCATGGGCATTCCAGATAAATGCGCTTTTAACATGTCCGTACTTTTCCCATTCAGAAGCCCTGAAACAGTAAGCCATAGAGCTGCCTAATATAATGCTCTCATAGGTTTTACCTTGCTTCCTGTGGTGCAGCAGCCTTCTGCTGCCGGCCATATCCCTGTTTATTGAAGCAAATTCATCCTGATCGTAGTAGTTTTCGTAATAATAAAGTATGCGGAACGGGTCAGTAATCAGATAACAGGCAAGCAATGCCAAAGGCAGCGCAAGTGCCAGCAGAAAAGGAAAAACAAATTTTCGGACTTCATTACTCATTGGTATAAGCGAATTATTAGAATTGAAAGTAAATAAAGCCAACTGAAGCCTGTTGAGCGAATAATAACAGGCAAAGAATTAATGAATAATAGGCGCCCCATTTAACTATCGGTGGTCTTTGAGCCAGCCAAACACGCGCACTGCCTTCGCCTTTTAATGTCTCAACCAAGAGCAACACCAGCATACAGCCAAGGCCGTTAAAGAAGGCTGTTTTAGTTGCATGGCAATAAATCAGGTTATCCCGCGCGCCGGGGTCGGTTAACAGGCTGTTTAACTGCGGTCCAATATTCCGGAACATGCCTTTAATAAGCAGCATTGCATCGGCAAAGGTTGCGGCTCGGAAAAATATCCACCCGAAAGAAACGAGCAGGAATGTCCAGCCTTGGTTAAGCAGGTTATGCAAAACCGGGAAACGTGTGAGACCTGCAGCTTCGGCAAGTGCTTTGCGGGTTTTTAAAGTATATGTGCCGGTTACCCTGTAAATACCATGAAGTGCGCCCCAGATTACAAAATTCCAGCTGGCGCCGTGCCACAGGCCGCTGAGCATAAATACGATGAAAATATTCAGGTAATACCGTGGTACAGATACCCTGTTTCCCCCTAAGGGTATATACACATAATCGCGGAACCAGGAACTAAGGCTAATGTGCCAGCGGCTCCAAAATTCGGTAACCGACAATGAAAAATATGGCCTTCGGAAGTTTTCCATCAGCCTGAACCCCATTACCTGGGCTGAACCTAATGCAATGTCGGAGTAGCCTGAGAAATCACAATAAATTTCAACGGCAAAGAAAAATGTACTGATAAGTACCGGTATTCCTTCGTAATCTGCCGGATGGCCGTATACATTGGCCACAACCTGCGCCAGGTTATCTGCCACACATATTTTCTTAAACAGCCCCCATGCTATCAGCTTCAGGCCTTCAGCCGCATTGCGATAATTAAAATCGTGCTTTTCGCGGAACTGGTAAAGAACATTTTGCGGACGCTCAATAGGCCCGGCCACCAATTGAGGAAAAAACATTACATATAAGCTGTATAACAGGAAATTACGTTCAGCCTTCTCTTTACCTCGGTAAACCTCTATTGTATAGCTCATGGCCTGGAAGGTGTGGAAAGACAGGCCTATGGGCAATAATATGGTCAGAAAATCGAGCCGGGCACCGGTATGCAGGGCTTCTGAAACTGTATTGAAATTAAAAGCTATCCAATTATAATATTTGAAAACGGCCAACACACCAATATTAGCGGCCAGGCTCAGCACCAGCATCCATTTGCGTTTTTGTCCCCGGCTGCCTTCTATAAGAATTCCGGCTATGTAATCTATTACAATAGTAAAGCCCAGTATGAGAATATATACCGGTACAAAAGCCATATAGAACAGGCAGCTTGCGGCTAAAAGCATAGCCGGCCTGAACCTGTAGGGTAAACCGAAATAGAGCAATATTACCGCAGGGAAAAACAGGGCATACTCAAGCGAGTTAAACAGCATTCCGGGATATTATACCGGGCATAATACCGGCTTTTGTTAAGTTATTTATACCCTGTAAGGGCAAAAGGAATTACCCATGCCTTAGAAAAATAAAGTATACATCTGAATTGTCGGCACAAAGATAGTAATAGACTATTAAATCTAAAGGCCGGCAATGTATTGCCGGTTAAATGTAATCCTGATTTTTATTGCCCGCCATATTGTTTTTGCCGCGTAATCAGAACTTATCCGCATCTGATATTATGGCATCATTATTCGATAAATTGCGGTGATGGCCTGCAGCCAAAGCTTGCCTGTGATTTAAAACTCCTTTCTTTGCATTTGTTCCCGGCCATTGTTAATGCCCGGCCCTGATTTACCTGTAATACGCAGCCGTTCAAAATATAATCATTCCAATGAGTAAGCAAATTACCGGTTCGGTGCTAATGGTGCGCCCTTCAGATTTTACTTTTAATGCCGAAACGGCTGTTGATAACGAATTTCAAAACAAGCCCGAGGGCGATGTTACAGCCACTGTTTTAGCTGAATTTGCAGAGTCTGTAGCGCTGCTGCGCGCCGAAGGAATTAAAGTATCTGTGCAGGAGAAAATTTTAGGGCTGCCGCAATTGCCCGATGCTGTTTTTCCGAACAACTGGTTCAGCACCCGGCCCGACGGCACAGTGTTTATGTTCCCCATGCATACCACGAACCGCCGTGCCGAACGCCTGCAGTTTCCGCATGTAGACCAATTGCTTGCTGCCAACGGCCACAGCCTGAGCCGGGTACTCACCCTGCTCGATGACAATGCCGAGGGCAACGCCCTGGAAGGCACCGGCAGCATGGTTATTGACCATGAAGAAGGTATAGTTTACGCTGCTGTCAGCATACGTACCGACCCTGAAAAGCTAATGCAATACTGTAAGCTTACCGGCACCCGTCCTTTACCTTTCCGAACTGAAAGCAGCACCGGGAAACCCTTTTACCATACCAACGTGGTATTAAGCATAGGACCCGGCTTTGCAGTTATTTGCGCAGACTGTATTCGCGACACCAAAGAGAAAAACGATGTTTTGACAGCGCTCCGCAAAAATCACGAGGTAATTGAAATAAGCCTGGAGCAGGCCGAAACCGGTTTCTGCGCCAATATTCTTACCCTTGAAAAACCGGATGGCAACTCTTTAATTGTAATGTCGGTACGGGCATTTGAAGGTTTTACCGAAGCGCAAAAAGGGACGCTGAATAAATACGGCAAATTACTGGCCCTGCCCATTCCTACCATTGAGCACATTGGTGGCGGCAGCGCCCGCTGCATGATGGCAGAGGTGTTTCTGCCGGAAGAAAGGTAAATAAACAAGTGGAAATTTACGGTAAACATCAAGGATAGTTCCGCGGCGGATATTCTTTAACAATCTTTGAAAACAGTTCTTCAAATAGCAAAGTAAACCGGGAAGGGCCTATTTACTTTCCCTTACTCCTTCACCGGCTTTGCCGGCTGCTCATCTACAATAGCCATTACCTCGTTGTTAACAGAAGTCTGGAATTTTAGCAGCAGGGCAGGCGCGGTAGTGCTCCCTTCAACGGTAATTTCTTTACTCACGCCATCGAGAAAGAGGCGGGTAACTGTTAGCTGCTCCCCCTCGGTTCCGGGGTAACGGTCGTCGCCGCGGTTATAGCGTATGTGGCGGGCTTCATTCATTATATTTTCAACAATTTTTAAAGGTATTATGTATTCATATTTACCCAACAGCTGCATATTTGCAATACCATTATAAATAAGCCTTCCTCCCGAGTAAAATGTAGCGGTATATTGGGGGCATCTTCCTGTTTTACAGGCTCCTTTGCTTATATATACCACTTCCTGCCCAATATCGTTACTTATTGGCAGGTCGGGCTGTTTCGATTTATGACTTCGGGCTTCAAGTTCCGCAGCCCTCCCGGTTTTGCCTGATGAGGCAGTTTTACATCCGGAAATAAGAATCGAAAAAAGTGATATAATACAAATTTTATATATGATGCAAGATTTTCTGTGCATATCAGTATCTTTATGTCTGATTAATTTGTTTTCTTGCATCCCCGTTCGTAAAGCAATCGGGAATTATGCGTTTCAGCCGGCAATTTATAAACTAACACATTCTAAAATAACAAAAACAACAAATCTATGGCAGATCCGGGAACACCCCGCAAGAGCAGGGGCGGCATATTTTTCCTCATTATCATTTTACTGGTTCTTTTGAACGTGGTAATGTGGTACTTCAACGTAAACTCGCGTAAAGAGGTTGAAGTAAAGGACACTGCTTTGGCTCAGAAGGAAGATGAATTAAAAGTTGCCCGCGTTCAGCTTGATTCTATAAAATCAGTACTGAACGATAAGATTGCCGAAGTTGCCAAACTGGGCGGCGATACCACCGAGCTGCACAACATGATGCGCAAGCTTGAGCGCGACCTTAAATCTGCACGCGGGGCTCGTACCGGCGATATTCGTAAGATTAAGGAGCTGGCCGAAAGGGTTGAAGAATATGAAGAGGAGCTCGGCAAGCGCGATGAGGAAATTGCCAAGCTGAAAGCTGAGCGCGACCAGATGTTTGAAGACAACAAGAGCCTGAAAACCAATATGGCCGCACGCGAAGATTCTATTGCAGCCATGAGCCGCCATACCAAAGACCTCGCAGATAAAGTGGCTACTGCTGCTATTCTGCGTGCCGAAAACGTTAAGGTGAGCACAATAGATGCCAAAGGCAAAGAGCATGGCGGCGAAGCCAGCTACCGCGCCAAAAAGGTAGATAAAATTAAAGTAAGCTTTAACCTTGCCGAAAACAAGCTGGCCAAGGTTGAAAACAAAGATGTGTACCTGGTAGTACAGGCGCCTGACGGTACCACCCTCAGCGATCTTAGCCTGGGCGGCGGCTCTTTCTCGGCAGACGGAAAAGAATTGCAGTACACCAGCAAGCAAAGCGTATTGTATGAATACACCAAACCCGGTGTGGTTTTCGTGTACGGCAAAGGCAGCCCCCTGGCAGCCGGAGGATACAATGTTGAAATTTATTGCGAAGGCACTAAAATAGGAACAGGCAGCTTTGCCATTAAATAATAATGCTTATCGGGGTTCGGCAAATGTATAAGTTCCGCATGGCCGCCTCAGGGCAAAATAATTCAGGAGGGCTGCAATTTGCAGCCCTTTCTGTTTTAAGCAATTAGCAGTTGAGCATTCATAAAGGCTTAATTTAACCGGCAAAAATGCTTAGTATTGTTTTACGTACCCTACTGAACAGTCTAAAGCAGGTTCAGTTAACAGAACAATAAATTTATAAAGTTGAGCAGCAAATAGCTTTCAGGCAATTTGTATCTGTCTTAACCACCTGTTTCCCGGCATGCCGGAAAGTAAAAAGCGCCAACAGCTCATACATGCAAACCCAGGCACCTCCCGCCATAGCCGTAGATATTTTTATTCCCTGCTTTATAGACCAGCTGTTTCCTGAAACAGGATTCAATATGGTGAAGGTGCTGGAAAAGCTGGGCTGTAACGTACATTATAACCCCAACCAAACCTGTTGCGGTCAGCCGGCTATGAACGCCGGGTTTTTCGATGATGCGGTAGAGGTTGCCACCAAATTTATTGACGACTTCAGCGGCGAGAGATTTGTTGTGGCGCCGTCGGCAAGCTGTGTGGGCATGGTGCGCAATGCTTACAGCAAGCTCTTTGAAGGCAGTTTGCAGCAGGCTCCTTATAACAAGCTTCGCAGGCGTGTTTACGAGTTTACCGAGTTCCTGACCATGGTGCTCAAAGTTGAAAAAATTGAAGGCGCAAGCCTGAAAGGCATAGCAGCCTACCACGACAGCTGCAGCGCCCTGCGCGAATGCGGCATTTTTGCCGGTCCGCGAAAGCTGTTAAGCAATGTATCCGGCCTCGACCTGCGCAATATTGCCGACAACGATAACTGCTGCGGCTTCGGGGGCACCTTTGCTGTTAAATTCGAGGCCATCAGCACGGCCATGGCAGCGCAAAAGCTGGAAAATGTTATTGCAGTTGGCGCTGAGTACATTATAAGTACCGACAGCAGCTGCCTTCTACAGCTTGATGCCTATATCCGCAAAGAGAAAATGAATATTAGGTGCCTGCACGTGGCCGATGTTTTGGCATCGGGCTGGTGAGGGTAAACAAACCGGCTTTCAGTTAAAAAAACGCAGCATAAACTCAGGCGATATGTTCAGGCTAAGCAAGTTCAATTTAGTTCTTTTCGCTTATTTAAAGTATGCGCTGCTTTGCCTAGTTCTTGTCTTTTTCGGAAACAGGCTGGAAAGTATGGTGCTTAGCAAGGGTAAAACCTTTGGAGACTTGTTCTTTAGTGTTTTAAACTACGTTATGTATTGCCATCTTTATATTATTCCTCTTACAGTTTTATGGGCAGGCCCGTATTTGCTTTCCAGGTACATTAAGTACCTGCCTGCCTTTGCAATCTACATCAGTACCCTGCTGTTTTCAGATGCCCTTTTTTATGTTGAAATGTGCGTTGGCAGCGGACCTAAGGATTTTTATTTCCTGGTTCAAATCAGCATTGGTGCGGGCCTGTTCTTACTTATGTTCTTTAAGCATATTCCGCGCAGCATGGCTTTCAGCAGCTTAGGCAAATGCCCGAAATGGGGTATTTAAAATACGGCTACAGAATTTAATCCTACATTATAAAAAGCTGTCTGTCGGTATTAACAGCCATATTTGCAGGGAAGCATCTGCACCCGACCGACCATGAAAGAAACCGTTTTTGTCCGTTCTCTGAAAGACGATACATATATTCCTGTTCAGGCCGAAATTAAGGCTTACGCCGTTTACCTGCTCAACGATACAGACAAATACAACCCTGTTGAGGAAGCATGGGAGTTTCCGCCCGGTACATTGGTACGCGTACAGGCCATAGATTTTAATTTCGGCAGCGGGCTTGTGGCTGTTGATTTGGCCTGACAGCCAATCAGGCTTCCTGCAATAAGCGCCATGCTTCTGCGTATTTTCATATATTGCATTAATCAGCCGCAATCAAAGCCAAGTACATGAACCGCCGACACTTCCTGCAAAACACCGCACTTGCCACCGCCGGCACCATGCTGATTCCCGCTTTCCTGAAAAGCTATGAGCTGCAGGCTGCACCCGGCCTCAGCGAACGTGTGCTGGTGGTGGTGCAGCTCAGCGGCGGTAATGATGGCCTGAACACTGTTGTCCCCTTCCGGGCAGATCCTTATTACCAATTGCGGCCGTCAATAGCCATTGCAAAGGAAAAGCTTATCAGCCTCACAGATGAGCTTGGCTTTAACCCGGCCCTTACCGGCTTCAAGAGCCTTTGGGACGATGGCCTGCTCAATATTGTAAATTCCGTAGGCTACCCAAACCCTGACCGCAGCCACTTCCGCAGCATGGATATATGGCATACGGCCTCTGATTCAGATAAGTACCTGTACAGCGGCTGGCTTGGCCGTTACCTTGATGCCCAATGCTCGGGCACTGCCGCATGCACACCTTATGACGCCATAGAGGTTGACGATAGTCTTGGTTTGGCAATGAAAGGCGTTCGCAGCAAGGGTTTGGCGCTCACCAACCCGCAGCAGTACTACCAGGCCACCCAAAACGCTTTTGCCGAAAGCCTGAGCAGGCACATACCGGGGCATGATGAGAATGAGCAGGTAAGCTACCTCTACCGCACCCTTGCCGAAACAGTAAGCAGCGCCGGCTATATTTACGACAAGAGCAAAATTTACAAAACCACGGCCCAATACCCTTATACCGATCTCGGTAAGCAGTTGAAAACTGTTGCAGAACTTATTATATCGGGCCTGAAAACGAATGTGTACTACGTAAGCATATCCGGTTTCGATACCCACATCAGGCAGAATGCTCAGCAGGATAAATTGCTTGAAGACACCGCCAAAGCCCTTAAAGTTTTTACCGACGACCTGAAAGCCAACCATAAGCTTGATGATGTGCTGGTTATGGCTTTTTCGGAATTCGGGCGCAGGGTAAAGCAGAATGCATCTAACGGCACCGACCACGGTACCGCGAACAACCTCTTTTTAATAGGCAGCAAGCTGGCCAAACCGGGTTTCATTAACCCGGCACCTGATCTGTCTGATTTGCAGGACGGGGACCTCAAATTCAAAACCGATTTCAGGCAGATTTATGCCGCCCTTCTCCGCGACTGGCTTGGCGCAAACGATAAGGAAATTTTGGGGCATCAGTTCGATGCGCTTAAATTGGTAAAGGCCTGATTTTTATGTAACACAGGCAGGATTCAGCCTGAAGCAGACAGGCTGAATCCTGCCCCAACCCCTAATATTCCATTACGTAATTGTTAAGCTTTAAAAATAATTTAGTTATTTTTAAATACCTCAGGCTTAGTTGCCGCGTAGCTGCACGGTCAAAAACTGAAAATATTTTTAAACAGACACGGCATGCAGATTAATTTAGAACTGTTTCTTAGTCAGTATTTTATCATTGTCTTTTTTTGATTTTGAACTGAACAAATTACTTGCTGAACTCCCTGTTTTCAATTTCGGCCAACCCGGATACCGTTTAATTCCGGGTGAGAACCAGGCGCCTTAAAATGGTTAAGCGCTGAATTTCATTTAACTGCATGTAGTTATAGTTAAATTGCAGGCTCAATTAAAACATGATTGAAGCATGACAAGAAAATTACTGAGCCTTATTTTGCCTTTTGCCATACTGTCTTTCGGGGCAATTGCACAACCAATAATACCCATTTCAACGGCAAGGAATCTGAGCGCGACTTCTGTGCGCGTTCAGGGTACCGTGCTGAATAACGGTGAGCTGGGAACCATCAGGTATATTCAGGATGCATCCGGTGAAGCCGTTGCCGTTTATAATGCCTCTTACTTTACAACAAATCTTATCAACATTGGCGACAGCCTGGATGTTACCGGCATTGTTGCCAACTACAACAACCTGGCAGAATTTGGTACCACGGGCAAACCGGCCACAATCAGCCTGATTTCAACCGGCGCACATGTGCCGGCCGCTATAGAGTTCAGCCGGGCCAACTGGGCATCGGCTTTTAATGAGGCTTATGAAGGCAAGCTTGTTCGGCTTCGTCGAGTTCCGAATATTGTGCGTGTGGGAGGTTCTAACGGAAGCCTGTTTACAGGTAATACCAATTACACTTTGGCCGGGAATACAACTTTACTCTTAAGGGCAAATACCGGTGTGTCGGTTGTTGGCACTCCGCTCCCCCTTGATACTTTTGATGTAACCGGCATTATGTCGCAGTTCTGTACAAGCCCTGCAACCGGCTGCACAAGCGGCTACCAATTGCTTGTAACTACGGCAAACGATATATCTTATGTACCGGCACCTTTAATAAGCTTAGCCGGGTCGGCAAACCTTTGCAGCGGCGAAGGGCCTGTAACTTTAAGCGCCCCGGCCGGGTACGAAGCCTATAGCTGGAGCAACGGGGCAAACACCCAAAGCATTACTGTATCTGAAGCAGGCAATTATACTGTTCAGGTACAGGAAGGCGGCGTGTTTTCTTTGCCAAGCCTTCCGGTTCCTGTTACAGGAGAAATAAAAAACGTGGTATTGCAGGCAAATGCCGGTACAGTATTGTGCCAAAACACGCCTGCATTATTGCTTAGCCCTGAAGTTACAGGTTCAGGAGGTATTGATTCCTGGACCCGTAACGGCATATTCTATACAATTGATAATGCAGGCGCAGCAATTACCGTTTCGCAGCCGGGCAATTATGCTTACAGGCATATTGAAAACGGCTGCACAAGCTTAACGAGCAATACAGTTACTGTAAGCACAGCGCCTGTTCCGGTAATTAATGCCGAAGGGCCCCTGACTTTCTGCCTCGGCGGAAGCGTAACCTTAACAAGCTCTAACCCGCTTAACAACCTTTGGAGCAATGGCCAGGCAGGTGAAAGCATAACTGTAACTGCCTCGGGTATTTATGCTGTGCAAACAGTTGAAAACGGCTGCACTTCGGCTTTGAGCAATGTAATTAACGTTGCGGTTAAGCCCCTGCCTGTTGCCCCTACTGTTATTGAGCAAAGCGCCGCAGTTTTTTGCGAGGGCGGCAGTGTTGTGCTCAGTTCATCGGCAGTTAACGGTAACCTGTGGAGCACCGGTGAAACCACCCGGGATATTACTGTAAGCACAAGCGGGTTTTATTATGCAAAAACTATTGAAAACGGCTGTACATCGGTTGTGAGCAATTTTGTGGAAGTCAGGGTAAATACAATACCTGCTGCGCCAAATGTAACTGCGCAAGGCTCGCTTACATTCTGCGAAGGAAGCATGGTAACCCTGCATTCCGATGCGGCATCCGGTAACATCTGGAGCAACGGCGAAACAACACAGGATATAGTTGTAAGCAATGCCGGTGATTATTCGGTAAGGCAGCAGGTAAGCGGCTGCACATCGGCGGTAAGCCGGGTTTCAAGCGTTACAGTTACGCCGCTCCCGACAGCAGGTACCATATCGGCTAACGGTCCCTTAACGTTTTGCGAAGGAAGCAGCATAACGCTCACTTCATCTTTGGCAACAGGTAACCTTTGGAGCACCAATGAAACCGGCCCTTTCATTAACCTGATTGAGGGCTCAACCATAACCCTGAGGCAAGTTTCAAACGGATGCACCAGCCTGCCTTCAGCACCCGTTGTTGTAACTGTAAATTCAGCTGTGCCGAGACCGGCAGTAACAACATCGGGTCCGCTTACATTCTGCAACGGCAATACTGTTACGCTTACATCTAACTATGCCAACGGAAATGTTTGGAGCAACGGGGAAACCACGCAAAGCATTACAGTCAGCGAAAGCGGCAATTATTCGGTTTTGAACATTACAAACGGATGCACATCTGAAAGCAGCCCGGTTTCGGCGGTAACGGTAAATGCGGTGCCTGCAAAACCTCTGATAAGCGCATCGGGGCCAATCGTATTTTGTGATGGCGGTTCGGTAACGCTGACATCATCGGCAGCAGCGGGCAATGTTTGGAGCACGGGCGAAAGCACCCAAAGCATTACCGTAAATGCAACAGGCACCTACACGGTTTCTAATGTGGCAAGCGGCTGCACATCGGTTGTAAGCGAAGCTGCCGTTGTTACTGTGAGAGCCATGCCTGCCATTCCCAATATTTCAGCATCAGGCTCATTGGCAATTTGCAGCGGTGGTTCAGTTACCCTTACCTCTGACAGGGCGAGCGACAACCTTTGGAGCACGGGCGAAACCACTGAAAGCATAACAGTAAGCGCAGCAGGCAGCTATACCCTGCAAGGCGTATCTTCGGGCTGCACAAGCGCGGTTTCTGCAGCGGCAGTTGTTAGGGTAAATATGCCATCGGCCTCAACACTGAATGAGTTTGTATGCCCCGGCATTTACAATTTCGGCGATTTAATGATCAGCTTGCCGGGTACCTACAACCGCACCCTGCCAAACGCCGCAGGCTGCGACAGCATTATAACCCTGAACCTGACATGGAAGCCTACAAGCGCTGTAAGCTTAAACCAAAGCATTTGCCGGGGCGAAAGCTTTACGTTTAATGCGCAAACCTATACCGCTGCCGGCACCTATACCGCAAGGAACCTGAACAGGTTCGGATGTGACAGCACCATTACGCTTAACTTAACCGTTAACCCGCTGCCTGCTGTACCATTAATTACACGAAGCAGCGACAGCCTGCTCACTACAGCCACAGGCACTCTTCTTTGGATGATTGACGACAATGCTATTCCCGGAGCAAACGGCAGGTTCATTATCCCGACAGCCAACGGCAACTATTCTGTTAAGGTAACAGATACCAACGGCTGCAGCAGTAAATCGGAATATTTTAACTTTGTGCTGAGCACAGAACCACGTATTTCAGGTGCTTATGGCTTTAAGCTGCATCCAAACCCTGCAAGTGTTAACATTGTGCTCAACGGCCTTTCAGCCGGCACCGAAGTAAACATTAGCAACCTGCTTGGCCAGGTTGTTTTACAGGAAGCTTACAACGGAACAGGCATTCACATTGCCGGCCTGCCGATCGGCATGTACCTTGTAAACACCAAGGGCAGGGGAATGCAACGCTTCGTGAAAGAGTAAATATCTGAAGCCTTTAAGAGGCATCATTTAAAACTGCCGGGAGAGCCTGCATGTTGAAAAACAGGCAGGCTCTCCTGTTTTTAGTTTTTGGTTAAATGCAGGCTTAGCCTTAACAGGTATAGAAGCCGGCTGTGCTGCCTGCTCAATATTTAGATTCAGTATAGATAAGAAAAAGCCTTTAAAAGGCTAAAAAAGGCCTTTTTCCTCTGTGTTGAGTCTGTCTTTAGGGTACTCACCTGCCCGGCCGATTTGATAATATTGCCTTTCTGTGCTTTATTTGCTTTAACTATCAGGAATTATGCCTGCTTATTGGGCTAACGCTGCCCGAGCAGGATATTTTTTCCTGCATACCCGTTTGATTATCAGAACCTAATGGCTAAAATTACTTTCGACGGCATTGAAATAGAAGTGGAAGACGGTTCCACCATTCTGCAGGCTGCCCGTAAAATTGGCGGCGATGTGGTGCCGCCGGCTATGTGCTATTACTCTTCATTAAAAGGCAGCGGCGGCAAGTGCCGCGCATGCCTGGTGAAGGTGGCCGCCGGTTCTGCAAAAGACCCTCGCCCAATGCCCAAACTGGTGGCAAGCTGCATTACCCCCGTTCAGGACGGTATGATAGTGGAAAACACCACCAATGCCGAGGTTACAGAAACCCGCAAAGGCATTGTTGAGTTCCTGCTCCTGAACCACCCCCTTGATTGCCCTATATGCGACCAGGCCGGTGAGTGCGATTTGCAAAACTTCGCCTTCGACCACGGCCGCGTAAAGCAGCGTTATGAGGAAGAGCGCCGCACTTTTGAAAAAATAGACATCGGTCCGCATGTGCAATTGCACATGACCCGCTGCATACTCTGCTACCGCTGTGTGCATACGGCAGACCAGCTTACCCCCGGCCGTGCCCACGGTGTGCTTAACCGCGGCGACCATGCCGAAATAAGCACCTACATAGCAAAATCAATAGACAACGAGTTCAGCGGCAACGTGATAGACGTTTGCCCCGTTGGCGCCCTTACCGATAAGACTTTCCGCTTTAAGCAGCGCGTTTGGTTTACCAAGCCGGTTGATGCGCACCGCAATTGCCCCACCTGTTCAGGCCGGGTAACCTTATGGTACCGCGGCGAGGAAGTGCTGCGTGTAACCGCCCGCAAAGGCGCTTATAACGAGGTGGCTGCCGAAGACTTCATCTGCAACACCTGCCGTTTCGAAACCAAGGCTACATCTGACTGGACCATTGACGGGCCCAAGCATATAGACCGCACTTCGGTAATAGCCAGCAACCATTACGAAGCAGGTACCAAGCAGGCCGTTCATCCTATTCGTGTGGCTGCCGAAGAGTACAAGAAAATAAACGACCTGCCCCTGCAACCCGGTGATCCCGGTTCGGCAGGACCGGCAAACCCATCTTTGGGAACCAGGGCAAAAATGCCTAAACAGCTTGAGGCCAACAGCGGCCCTAAACCGGTTTAAGAATTAACAAGGCAGCAAAATTTCAAAAGACAGCAAGCTTACCTTATATAAATGGGTGATTTAACCATATTGGCCTTTAAGGCCGGAATGATGTTGGCATTGTTCGTTATCACGCTTACGATAGCGGCCTACAGCACATATTTTGAGCGGGTTTTCGCCGGCTTTTTCCAGGACCGTGTTGGACCGGACAGAGCAGGGCCCTTCGGCCTGTTGCAGCCCCTTGCCGACGGAGGCAAAATGTTCTTCAAAGAAGAATTTATGCCGGCCAACGCCAATAAGTTCCTGTACATGATGGGCCCGAGCCTTGCCATGTTCACCGCCCTTATGAGCACCGCCGTTATTCCCTTCGGCGATACATTTATTATAGGTGAGTACACCATACCGGTACAAGGCATTGAAGTAAACATTGGCATACTGTACATTTTCGGTATAGTGGCGCTTGGTGTTTACGGCGTTATGATTGGCGGCTGGGCAAGCAATAACAAGTTCAGCCTCTTAGGCGCCATCCGTGCGGCATCGCAGAATATCAGCTACGAACTGGCTATGAGCATGAGCATTATTGCCATTCTCATGATGAGCGGCAGCCTTGATATCGGCACCATAGTGCGCCAGCAGCACGGCGCTAACTGGAACGTTTTGTACCAGCCACTCGGCTTCCTTATATTCCTAATCTGCGCTTTTGCCGAAACCAACCGCGTACCCTTTGACCTGCCCGAGTGTGAAACCGAACTAATCGGCGGTTACCATACCGAGTACAGCGGCATGAAAATGGGTATGTATATGTTTGCCGAATACATTAACATGTTCGTGGCATCGGCTGTAATGGCGGCTCTTTATTTCGGCGGCTATAACTTCCCCTTTATGGATAACCTGGCAACCGTTGTTCCGCATAATGTAATGACAGGCATAGGCATAGCCGTATTCTTCGGCAAAATTATGCTGTTCATTTTCTTCTTCATGTGGATTCGCTGGACACTGCCCCGTTTCCGTTACGACCAATTGATGGGCTTGGGCTGGAAAAGCCTGATTCCCCTATCCATGGCAAACGTGCTCATTACCGGCGGCTTAATTCTGCTGAAGCAAACCTACTGGCCTTAGTACCTGCCGGGCCTGCATTTGCCGGGCTCAGCGTTTTAAGCTTACGGTTTAACTGAATAAGCTTACAGGCCAATTTAATACCCCGGGCTTCGCCCGGCATATTACCGCCCTATTTATTACAGGGCCTTTATTTCCCTTACAGAAAGAGAGAACAAATTTATGCAACTGACTTCCAAACGTGTCCTTTTAGAACGCATACCCATGACCCGGGCCGAGCGCCTGTACCTGCCGGCCATTGCCCAGGGATTGGCCATTACGCTGAGGCACTTTTTCAAGAAGAAAGCTACTATTCGTTACCCCGAGGAAAAACGCCCTTTCAGCCCCGTATTCCGTGGTCAGCACGTGCTGAAGCGCGACGATGTGGGGCGTGAACGCTGCACAGCCTGCGGCCTTTGCGCCGTAGCCTGCCCGGCAGAAGCCATAACTATGCAGGGCGCTGAGCGCATGCCCGGCGAGGAAAACCTGTACCGCGAAGAAAAATACGCATCGGTTTACGAAATAAACATGCTGCGCTGCATTTTCTGCGGCCTTTGCGAGGAAGCCTGCCCCAAAGCAGCCATTTACCTGCAACCCGATGTAATGCTGCCCGCCTTCACCGCCCGCGGCGAGGTTATATACGGCAAAGATCGCCTGGTTGAAAACATGGACAAAAGGGCTAACGCCGGCCTCGACAGGTAGAACCACGTTCATTCAGAAAATATCAGTCCGGTTATTAAACCCGGCAAATCATAAAGCGGATTGCGCCATATTATCGGTTTGCAATCCGCTTTTTACGTTAGCATAATACGCGCAAAATGCTTTTTACGAGCCTGCATTTTATTCTTCTTTTCCTGGTTAGTACTGCGCTGTATTTCGCATTGCCTAACCGGTTAAGGTGGCCCATGCTGCTGGCTGTGAGCTGTTATTTTTATATGAGCTTCATAAAGGCTTATATACTCATATTGCTCTTCACCATTATTACCGATTTTTTTGCCGCCCAGCTCATAGACCGCAGCACAGGCATACGCAGGAAATGGGCGCTAATGATCAGCCTCGGGGCCAACCTGGGCATACTGTTCGTATTCAAGTACTATAACTTTTTCGCCGCCCTTGCCGAACCGGTTGCTTCTGTATTCGGCTTTCAGGTTCATTACCTTGCTATTGCCCTGCCTCTCGGGCTCAGTTTCCAGACCTTGCAGGCTATGGGCTATTGCATAGAGGTTTTCCACAGGCGCGCCCCTGTTGAAAGAAACTTCATGACCTTTGCGCAATACGTGCTGTTTTACCCGCAGTTGGTTGCAGGGCCTATTGAGCGTCCGCAGCAATTAATGCCGCAGATTGGTAAAGACTACGCATTTAATGCCGACAAGGTATCGGCAGGCCTGCGGCTGATGCTTTGGGGCTTTTTTAAAAAACTGGTTATTGCCGACAGGCTCGCTCCCATAGTCGACAGTGTTTTTGACTACCCCGATATGGCCAAAGGCCCGGCTGTTGCAGCCGCCGCCATGCTGTTCAGCGTACAAATTTTCTGCGATTTCAGCGGCTATACCGATATAGCCCGCGGATGCGCCAAAATACTGGGCATAGATCTCGTGCTCAATTTCAGGCAGCCCTACCTTGCCAAATCGGTATCGGAGTTTTGGCGCAGGTGGCATTTGAGCCTGAGCACATGGCTGCGCGATTACGTTTATATACCCCTCGGCGGCAACCGCAAGGGCAAAGGGAGGCAATGGCTTAACTTATTGGCGGTAATGCTGCTGAGCGGGCTCTGGCATGGCGCAGGGCTGAATTTTTTGGTATGGGGAGGCTTGCATGCCGTATTTATGATAATTGCCGCAGCTATGGATAAACGAGCTCCCGCAAATTACACAGGCCCGGTGCCTGATTTGCTGAATACCTTTTTCACCTTCCTGCTCGTAAGCTTCGCCTGGATATTTTTCAGAGCCGCGAACCTGCAAACAGCTATGCAGCTTGTGCAAAGCCTGCCTTCGGGCTGGAATGCAGGCGGCATAACAGATGTACTGAATATTATGAGCGCAGGCAAATGGGCCTTTGTGCTCCTGCACCTCGGCTTTTTGGCAGGCAGCGGGTTTATGGCGGAAAAGAACAGCTCATTCCCGGCCATGGCTTTAAAGCTGGATCCGAAATTCCGCATTGCGGCATATTACGCCTTTATTCTCGCCATATTCTTCTTCGGGCAGTATTCCGACAGGAGCTTTATTTACTTCCAGTTTTAAAGCCCTATGGAAAACAAACAGGAAAAAATACCGACCGAAAAAGTATATCTCGGGAAACTCATGGTTTTCCTGCTGCCTTTAATTATTGCAGGCCTTGTTTTGGAATTAGGCCTGAGCCGGGTAAAGAACAGCTATTCGCTAAAAAATGAGCTTAGGTTTAGGAGTATACATGCGAATACAATTATTCTTGGTAACAGCCAGGCCCTGAAGGGTATTAACCCTGCGTATCTGTTTGAAAACGGCTTGGCTGTAAACCTCGCCAATGTAAGCCAGGCCCTGTATTACGACAGCTCCCTGCTTATAAACCATTCAGGGGCTATACCGTATTTGCAAAACGTGGTGCTCAGCCTTTGCTATACAAGCCCGGAAGAGGAGCTATGGGAGAACGAGCCGTTCCGGGAGTATTTTTATTACCGCTTTATGGGCTTCGAAGGGCCGCATACCGATGGTATCAGCTTTATGAAGCTCAGCTATACAGCCATTTACACGCCCAAAATAAGCCTGCAACTGGCATTAAAAGGCTTTCCGGACCAAACGGAGGGTATCGACAGTCTCGGTTGGCAAAGAGCCGTGCAATCTGAAATAAGCCCTGAATTATCGGCTGCGCGTATTGCCGGGCACCATGCGGGTATGTTTGAAAAGAATATACCGGCCAATATGCGCAGGCTTGCAGCCATGCAGGCCTATTGCAGGCAATCACATAAGAACTTAATTGTTGTGGTAATGCCCGTGCATAAAACCTATTATGCCCTTGAAAAAGAGCATTATAAACAACACCTGCAAAACATGCTGAACTCGGTGCGGAATAAGCCCGGTGTTACCGTTCTTGA
>JAZKBN010000031.1:128590-183768 GCA_040388605.1 Bacteroidota bacterium
TTGATTTTGAAAATTCCCCTTTGCCTGATTCCTGCTTTGCAGACCAGGACCATTTAAATGCGGCGGGGAGTAAATGGGTTTGCGGGGAGATTAGGAAGGTGTTGGACACAAAATAGTGCCGGGTTGATTAATGCCTTCCAAATCACAAACCAACGGCTGAATAAGCAATTCCGGCCCGAAAGGATCATATTGAACAACAGGCTCCCCGGCAATTTTGAAACCTAAATCAAGCAGCTTTTGCAGGGTTGGCCTGCCATGGTTAACCGCCCCGTTTACATAGCTGTAACCCAATGATTTGGCATAAAGCAGGCAGGCGGTAATAAAATCTGAAAAGGTATTGTCGGCCCTAAAATCAGGGTGAATCATTACCCGGCAAATGTCTGTGGCATCTGGCAGGTTGCGGAATGCGCCTTTGTGTTTGGTTTGGGTAATAAAAGCGCCTTCGGGGTTGGTGTTCAGACGGGCAGAGGCAATTAATTGGCCACCATGCCTAAATACAAGGAACAGGGCATTGCTGTTAAACGGGTCTTCACCAGAATCATCCGCATTCGGGAAGCAGGTTTTACGGAGGGCCTGTAATTCAGGAGCATAAGTATGTAAAACTTCAATTTCAGGCATTGGGCGGTTTGGCTGTAAAACAAAATCGGCGGCAATATCCATAAACATTTATGAATACGCCGCCGATTCAGGCTTTAAGGGTTAAATTATTCAACCATGGCAGTGGCTTCTTTCAGCCCGAATTTTTTATTCAGGTGAACTTTAGGGCTGTCCGGCTCGCGGCCCAGAACAGCGGCGATATCAGATTTACCGGTATTGAACTCGCCCACCTTAACGGCCTTGGCGAAAGATGAAATCATGCCCACATACATATCAGGCACTCCGGCGGCCACAAGGGCTGCCTTATGCACTTCCGGGTCGGGCGATACGTATGCTATTGGTTTGCCAACCACTTCGCTAAGGAACTCAGCTATTTCGGCAAAGCTGTAAGCCTTTGAATTTCCGAATTCATAAACCTTGTTTTCGGTACCTTCAGCAGTAAGAATATTGGCCGATGCCTCGCCCAAATTGCTGATGCTGATAAAGGCAGCTTTACTGTCGCCTGCCGGAACCGATACCACCCCGCTTTGCACCGAATAATCTGAAATAAACAAATCGAGCCCTTCGGTATAGAGGCCGTTTTTAAGAATGGTATAGGCAAGGCCCGATTCTTTCAGAATTTTTTCGGTAGCAAGGTGGGCGCTTGCAATAAAGGCGATGGGTGATGCATCGGTTTCATCTTCGCGCTGGAAGCTGGTATAAATTACCTGCTTAACGCCTGCAGCTTTGGCTGCCTCTATGGCGTTGGTATGCTGCTGAACGCGGTTCGGAATATCGTTGCTCGAAACAAGGAATACTTTATCGACACCTTTGAAGGCAGCTTTCAGCGATTCAATGTCGTTGTAATCGCCCTGGCGAACATCGGCTCCGGCGGCTTTAAAAGAGGCGGCTTTTTCGGGGTTGCGGGCCAAAACGGCTACGGTTGATGCGGGTACTTTTTTCAATAGGAACTCGGCAGTGGCTTTGCCTAAATTACCGGTTACTCCTGTAACTAATATCATGATATGTTTTTTATGATTTTGCTGAATGGAAAACAAGCCTAAGCTTCACAAAAGTATTGTTACTCTCTTTTGGAAAGTCAAATATATTAATGCGGAAAATACGATACAAGTTGGTACCTTTGTGCACCTGACTTACCTGTGAGTTAGCTATACTGACAGCCAACACTTTAGAACAATGAGTATTTCAAAAGAAAAAATAGAAGGTTTTGCCAACTGCCCGGTACGCGACATTCTTGATCGTTTCGGCGATAAATGGTCGCTGCTGATACTGCTTACTTTAAGCGGGGCCGGCTCAAGACGCTTCGGAGAGCTCAGCAAAGAGCTGCCCGATATTTCGCAGAAAATGCTGACCGTAACCCTGCGCGCCCTTGAGGCCGACGGCCTGGTATCGCGCCGCCTTTATGCCGAAATACCCCCGCGAACCGAATACAAACTTACAGATTTAGGTGAAAGCCTTATACCTTTTATTAACGGCCTGCTCGGCTGGGCCAAGCAGAATACCGATACTATTCTGAAAACAAGGCAAATTTACCAGGAGAAAACAACTGCAATTGCAGCATAATATTCCTGCATAACATTCAATGCATGTTGAGCTAAGATTATTCCCGGTTTAAGCCGGGATTTTTTTTTGTCCGCGGAATGCACCCGGGTTTAATTTTAGGGCATTCAGGTTATACAGCGCTTATTAGCATAAAATATTTTTAAAGCTTCATGATACAGTAAAGCAATTGGTAATCAGTATATTTATAATTCAATTGCTGTCCTTAATGGCTCTTCTCAGAAAAATCTGAATTTATTTTCTGACCCCGGTGCAACCCTTTTTCTTTTTCCTGCATCATACCTTTGAAACCCAACACCGGCAGATGACGCTGAACTTCGACGAAACAACCATTATTGAAGCATGCAGGCAAGGCGACCGAAAGGCCCAGGGCTTGCTGTTCGATAGGTTTTCGAGAAAGATGTTCGCCGTAACCCGCCGCTACGCTGCCACAAGCTTCGAGGCCGAAGACCTGCTCATGAATGCCTTTATGGTAATCTTCACCCGACTGGCAGATTACAAATCACAGGGCAGTTTCGAAGGCTGGATGCGCCGCATTGTAGTGAACGAATGCTTACAGCACCTGCGCCGCAACCGAATGCTGTTCGTAGCCGCCGATGAAGAAAACACATACACGGCCACCGACAACATTCTGCCAAGCCATAACCTTGAAGAGGCCGAATTGCTTGAATTGGTTCGGCAATTGCCTGAAGGTTACCGGGCAGTGTTTAACCTCTACGCCATAGACGGCTTTAACCACCGCGAAATCGGCGAATTGCTCGGGATAAGTGAAAACACCAGCAAATCGCAATTAAGCAGGGCACGCAACTTATTACAAACCCATTTACTGCATGCCGAAGAAAGTCTAAAGCGAGTCAGGGTGTAAAATTCAGTAAAGCGTAAAAGCATTCAGCAAAGGTTTCCAAACAAGAACAGTAAAATTTAAATTAATATGGATCGCAGGGAGCAACACAATATAGATGACCTGTTTGCCGAATCGCTCGGCAACAGTGAGCCTCGCCTGAGTGACGATATTTGGGCCCGCATGGAAGCCCGCCTCGATGCCGCCGACGCAGCCAAGGCTGCCCTGCCGGTTAGCGCTGAAAGTGTTACACCTCTAGGTTCCGCCGCTCCTGCCGAACCTGTTGTACGCAGCCTTAACATTAATTGGAAACAATATTCAATGGCCGCAGCATTAGTTATTGCTTTGATTAGCGGCAGCGTTTTGTTCCTCAACATAAATAAAGAGAACAATAAGCCCGCTGATATTTCGATGAACACAAGCGGCAGCAGCACCGGCAATTGGGGTCCTGAAACGGTTAAGAAGCCAAAAGCTGCAGCACCTTTAAGCCCTTTAAAAGGCGATATAATTGATAAGCCTGAAAGCTTAGGCCCTAAAAAAGCCAAAGACAGTAAATCGCAGGCTGCCCCGGTTACCAAGCCTGCCCCGGCCCGCAGGAGGAACGTAATTCCCCTTGGTATTCCTAAAGACGATGTTTTTGGCAATACATCGGTAGCCATGGCTCCTGCCAAACCAAGGGCAAAAGCAGGCAATCAATCACAAAAAAACCAAAGGCCCGGCAGCAAAAAGCTTAATAACGAAACGGCTCCCGAAGGTCAGCCTGAAGAACCTGCCACTCCTAAAGTTGAATATCCCGCATTGGCAGCCAATGCAGCACCGGCCAATACCGATAACGATAATTATGTAATTGAAGTTGAATTCAGGCCCACAACAGGCATAGCCGATGCAAGCGCAGCCACCGACAGCGGTGCTGCAGGCAAAGGCTTCTGGGGCAAATTAAAGAACCTGAAAGAACGTCCCGCCGGCAGCGGCAGCCTTAAAGGCGAATTGCTGGCACAGCTTAGCCGCTATACACATCGCGATAAGCAACAATAAGCTCAAATAAACCACTATTTATAAAACCTTAACAACCAACACTATGCGCAGGTCACTCACCACGCTGCTGCTACTGCTTTGCCTTTCTGTGGCAACAGCAGGCAATAAAGGCAAAACAAATGCCGCAGCCATTACCGCCAAAACAAATACTGCCCTTACCGGCAACCCATCCGATACTGTAATTGTAAAGCTGAAGGGCAGGCACCAGGTAATACTTATATCTGAAAAAGGCGCCGATTTGAAAACCTTCCGCAATTATGACCTCAACCGCATTATCCGTGATGTTGATTCAGCATCGGACCTTGCTAACAAAGGTGTGCAGCCTAATAATGTGAATGCCGCACCTGCCAAAAATAACAACACTAATATTGTTATCGGCGCCGATAACAAGGGCATTATAATTACCGACTCTTCTGTAACAATAGGCAAAGAAGAAAAAGGAATTACCATAGACGACCGCGGAATCAGGATTGGCAAACGCAACCACGGAATAGATATTAACGATACCACCATACGCATCATTGGCGGCAATAAACGCGAGTATATTATCCGTAACGGCCGACACAACACCGTTCGCATAAGCCGTGCTGATTCAGCCGATGAAAGACGTTTGGTTATTAATAATGATGATAATACCACCATTGTTACCCTGCCTAAAAAAGAGCGCAACCGGGTTCACTATTCCATGGATTTCGATATTGGCCTGAATAATTACCTGGAAGCCGGCTCTTTCCCAGATACAAAAGGCAAGCCTTACGGCCTCGACCCCTTGGGCTCCCGCTTCTTTGCTATGAAGTTCCTGCAAAAAGTAGACCTCGGCACAAGCGATAAGCTGACCTTCGCCTACGGAATTGAGTTTGCCTGGAACAATTTTATGTTCGCCAAAGATGTGCGCATTCGTGATAACAATACAGATGGCAAGCTGACTTTCGACGGCCCTGAGCCCGGCATAGATAAGTACATTAAGAGCAAGTTCGTGCTCAGCACACTCAATGTACCCATGATGCTGCACGTAAAGCCTGGTAAGCATTTCAGGTTGGCAGCAGGCGGTTTCATAGGCATGCGCCTCACCAGCTGGGATAAAATTAAGTACGAGAAAAACGGCAACACCGAAAAAGATCACAACAGCAGCAATTTCAACCTGAATAACTTCCAGTACGGCCTGCGCGGCGAAGTTGGTTTCAGGGGTGTTAACCTGTTTTGCAACTATAACATGAACAGCCTGTTCGCATCGGGCAACGGCAACCCTGATTTAAATGCATTAGCATTCGGAATCACCTTTTAAGGCGGAAATTATTAACCCTATATATTCCGGGTTAAATGAGTGAAGACCCAATAGCATAAATTCAGGGCGCCTCCCGGATATTCCGGGGGGTGCCTTTGTTTTTGGTGGGTTTGACGGCTTCTGATAGTTCCTTGTGCAAATGTATTTAGCTAAGGTTAACAAATTAATATTTCATGCCCTGGCATTGCTCCTGAACTGTACCCTTGTAACCAATGACAAAAAGCATTACCTGAAAACAAAGGATATAATTGGTTCGGTAGTGATGCTTGAGGATGTGGTGGTTTGATTTTTCTAACCGGGAGGCAGTTTACCTGTTTTAGTAGCTTACAAAACCTCAGGAGAAATTACTACGTAATCGTACTTTTCAATAAGGCGGTAAGTATCTGAAGAGAGTGAGCCATCGTATTTTATCCTGCGCCTCAGGCTCCTGATATCGGCCAAAATCCATTTTTCCTTATCGTACAATTTTGAAAAAACCTTTGGGTTTTCGTTTTGTTCGCTTTCAAGGTCGTCAATAATTTTACCTTTATCTGTTGAATAACGTACCATAAAATAAACATTGGCAAAGCCGGTCCTGTTATGCTCGGCTATCTCGAAAACGGCGTTTCCTATATCATAAATTTTGGTTTCAAGGTTCATTCCGCGGGCTAAATGGTTGTTGCCCATTTTAAAAAACACCTTTTCGTTTTTAGATTTTAAGGCATCGAAAGAGGTATAAAAATTATGCTTCATTAATTTGGCCCTCAGCTGCGAACCGTCGTCTGAATTGTAAATGCTTTTAGAAATACCGATTTCGGCAATTAAGTTCTTTAAAGCCGGCGCTTTAATTACTTTGCCTAAGCTGTCTAAAAGCTTTGCATCGGGCATCCACCATTTAACGAGCAGGCTGTCCTTAACCGGTTTGTAGCGCGGCTTTAAGGGGGCGGGCACATTGTTGTATATTGTATTAATACAATACGGAAAAGTCATTTGAAATTCCTGGTCGATGCCCCAAATGCGGTAATTGAGGCGACCGGCCGTTTTAAGCATCTGCGCATCCTCCTCGCTTGCAAAAAAAGGAAAGGTTGGCGAAATATTGGTCTCTTTTGATGTGCTCAATATGGCTTCATACGGATTTTTTGTTTTTGAAAACCGGCTTAGTTCCGATGCCGCAAAGGGGCTGGTTTCAGTACACCATGTTTTAAATCCGTTTTCAGATGCACCCTCCAAAGCAAAGCAGGTAAGCTGCGAGAGCAGCGGCGAATTATGGTATTCTCCCCACGCAACAAATTGGTTATCAGCAAAAAGTCCTTGCAAAATATCCCAGCCCCTGCCTTCCGGCTTCTGCCCGCTGAACAAAAAAAAAGCTGTGTTTTCCGATATGCATTTATTAAGCTTTGCTTCGTCTGTAAGCGGCTTTTTAGTTTGCCCGTAGCTACAATACGATGCCAGAATTATAACCGCGAAAAGCGCCTTTTTCATGCGCTCCAATATAGATTTGAACAATGCTCAAAGGTGGTTTATCAGTACGGCCCGTTGGTAACCGGCAACCTTACTGATTATTAAAACAATAACATTTAAGACCCCGAGCTAACCGGGAAACATAGACAAAGTAAATGAAATAAGAAGCACTGCCAGCTTTTACCCCCTGTTCGCCAACAAATAAATAACCGCCATACGCACAGCCACCCCGTGTTCCACCTGCTGTAATATGACAGATCCGGTTCCGTCGGCGGTATATGAATCTATCTCTACGCCACGGTTTATAGGGCCGGGGTGCATAATTACTATTTCCTTATTCAGCCTTAGCAATCGCTCGCGGGTTATGCCGAAGTACAGGCTGTACTCGCGCAGGCTCGGGAAATACTGTATCTGCTGGCGCTCAAGCTGTATGCGGAGCACGTTGGCCACATCGCACCAGGCAAGGGCCTTATCGGGGTCGGTTTCTACCAGCACGCCGAGGCTTGCAATATAACGGGGAAGCAGGGTTAAGGGTCCGCAGACCATTACTTCGGCCCCAAGCTTTTTAAGGGCCAGTATACCGCTCAGGGCTACCCGGCTGTGCAGAATATCGCCGAAATAGCAAACCTTTACACCGGCAATTTTACCGAGCCTGCGCCTGATGCTGTAGGCATCGAGCAGGGCTTGTGTGGGGTGCTCATGGGTACCGTCTCCGGCATTAACTATGGCGGCCGATGTGTGCTTTGCCAAAAAATGGGGGGCACCGGGGCTTGCATGGCGCATAACAATCATATCTACCTTCATGGCCAATATGTTGTTCACGGTATCGAGCAATGTTTCGCCCTTTTTATTGCTGCCCGATGAGGCAGAAAAATTAATAACATCTGCCGAGAGCCTTTTTTGCGCCAGCTCGAAGCTGAGACGGGTACGTGTGCTGTTCTCGAAAAAAATGTTGGCAATAGTGAGGTCGCGCAAACTGGGTACCTTGCGTATGGGACGGTTAATTACCTCGAGGAAATAATCGGCAGTTTCAAGTACCAGCTCCAAATCGGCCGGGGTCAGGTCCTTTATGCCGAGCAGGTGGCGGGAGCTGAACTGTTTCATGGGGGCGGCAGATTGAAGTGGCATTGCGTTTTTTGTGCTTTTGTTATTTTGGCTTAAAACAAGGCTAACTGAACAATCTTACCGCATCTTCGGCAAAACCCTTTTCCTTCCATTCCACCACTACCTGCTGCCCCTGCACCGAATCTACGGTAATGCCCACATAATCGGCCTGCACGGGGAGCTCACGGGAGTACCGCCTGTCGGCCAAAACGAGCAGCTCAACCAGGGCGGGCCTGCCGAAGCCTATCATGGCATCGAGCGCAGCGCGGGTTGAACGGCCGGTAAATAGCACATCATCTATGAGCACCACCCTTTGGTTCTCAATTGGGAAGGGTACTTCGGTAACATTGGGCTGTAAGGGTAATGGACGCCTGCGAAAATCGTCGCGAAAAAAAGTGGCATCCAGGAAGCCTAAAGGAACGGCAATGCCGCTTATGGCCTCCAAACGTGCGGCAATACGGCGGGCTGCATGGCTGCCGCGCGGCTGCATGCCCAAAAGTACGGTATCGGCGAAGCTGCCGTGATTTTCAATCAGCTGCATGCACAGCCGGCCAATCATCACTTCAAGCTGTTCGCTGTCCAGAATTAAACGGTCTTTCATGACAGCAGTTAAAATGTGCGTTTCAGCCGAATCACGCTGCAAATATAAGCAGGAATTTAACCTGTATCGTCTTTTAGCCTGAAGGGTATGGTTCAGGCGAAGGAAAAATTCAAAAGGGCTTAATCTCATCGGCATGATTGCCAAAGATTAAGCCCTGTTAATTGCTGATAATTGTGCCGGTTATTACTTGCTATACTCCCCGTTTTTGGGCCTTAGGTCATTAGTGAGAATTGTTATGAATTCAACAAAGCTCCAGATAACTAAGGCGGCGCCTATTAAACCGCTTATTGCTATCAATGGACTTACTATGACTCCTCTTCCCGCCGGAGGTGATAGCAAGGCGGACAATATTACTGCAAGGAATAAAAGCAAGCGAAGTATGCCCCTGCCTTTATATCCTAAATAAAAGTTATAAATACCGATAACACCCAGTGGTACCGGTAAGGCCAGTAAGGCCGCAAGTACCTGGCTTTTGCCTTTAGGTTTATCGTTAGGAGCGTCGGTTTTAGGGGCAGGTCTTGCCAAAATAGTTTGCATCTTACTTACCTGTGCCATGGTGGCAGGTGATTTGGTAATGGCCTGCTTTTTAACAGAGGCAGTTAAATTTGCTCCCTCCTTTTTCAGCTTTACCATGTTACGGTTATGCGAAGCGCGTTTAGCGATTCCTGTGTTGGTGGCACATGCGGTTTTCGGCAGGTAGTAAGTGCCGGCTTTAAAGGTTTTACGCGCATCAGCCTGCTGCAAATTGGTACCGGCCGGTTTAACCGATGCGGTAACATGGTAACCCTTATTCGGGAAGTGGGCCTGGTAATTATGCCTGTTACATGAAAACAAAGAAGCTGAAATACAGGCTATTAAAGTGAATGTGTTTTTAATTGTGAACATGGTTTTTGAGTTTTATAAAAGTGAATAACTGAATTAATTAAAATGATAAAGGTTTTAAAGGTCGTTGAGGTATTTACCGCCGTATTTAGGTTTAAGCCGACCCATTTTAATCCGGATATAGTCTACAATGGCCCATACCAACAGCCATCCGCCGTATAAGGCCCAAAATCCAAGCACTTCAATTAGGTCTCCGGGCATAGGGTCAAGCAAAAATGCTAAAATTGCCATCGCAGTAAAAACCCCGAAAATCAAACGCAAAACGCCATTCCCGGTATAGCCTAAATAGAGCCTGTGAATACCGAAATAACCAAGCAGGAAAGGAATTGCCAAATGCAGGGCTCTTGCCTGGCTCTTGTCCTGCACTTTATCCGGCGGAATATTATCTGCGGCAGGGCGGGCCTTAATAAGCAAGGCCGACATTTTTTCCATCATGCGCGCATGCCGCGCATGCGTGTTGGCCAGAACCTGCTTTCCTACAGATGCAGTAACCTGAGCATTCGGTTGAGCAGATTTTGCAGCCTGAAATGGAATTGCCTTATTTCCGGTAACCTTAGGCTTGGCAGAAACAGTTGCCTGCTTAATTAAAACAGGTTTAGGCTTGGCCTTATTAACTGAAATGGCTTCGGTCCGCTGAAGATTGGTACCTGCCGGTTTTACCGATGCCTTTAGGTAATAGCCCTTATTCGGGAAATGAGCCTGGTAATTGTGCCAGTTGCATGAAAACAGGGATGTGCAAAATACAAGCATTGCTATGAATGCCTTTCTGTTACTAAACATGTTATTATTTATAAAAACGTTAAAGAATGGGCGAAAGGTAAGTAAGGCTATTTAATTAAACAAGCGTTTAGGTAAACTATTTTTACAAGCCTGTTTAATTATGATAAAAAAGCCAAATCACGAAAAAATATAAATTGTGTATAGCTTGGCAGGAGCTTAAATCAAGAGGTAAAATGGCGAATTCAACCTTCAAACGCCATTTAAATCCATGTAAAATTAAGAACCGTTCCTTGAATACTTCAACCGGGGTTTTGAAGCCAGGCATTTTCCCTGCCTGTTGTTTAACATGCCTGCATAGGCCTGCAATTGTTTTGTTGCCCGTTAATCAATGGGCCTGTTTTCAGGAAGAAGCTGCGGCCTTTGCCCGAAATTCCGTCAGAGGCAATAGGAGCTGCGGCGGTTCCTAAAGAGTACAAATTCTGTTAGATGTGCTACCCTGCAGAAATTGCCTTTGATTGTTGATCACAAAATATATTAACCACATTAGGCATGTTGGTTTTTCGGTAAATCAACATAAAAAACGGTACCACCTTCGGCCGGGTTTTCAAAATGAATACTGCCGCCGTGGGCTTCCACAATTTGCCTGCAAATATTAAGGCCCAGTCCAAAGCTTGATTCGCCCGCTGTACCCGGGCGACGGGCAGGTGAGGCCGCCGTAAAAATTGTTTCCCGTAATTCAGCAGGTATTCCTATACCGTGATCTCTAACTGCAATGCGAACCTTATCGGCAGTGTTAACCAGGAGCAAACCTATTTCCGAATTTTCGGGGCTGAACTTAATGGCATTTGCTATAAGGTTACTTATTACCCGCCACATTTTTTCGCGGTTTACGGGCCAAATAACATGCGGGGCAGTAAGCTTTATATGCTGCTTTTTTTGAAAGGCGTTATGCCGCATCTGGTCGCAGCAGTAGGCCAGCAGATCGGCTAAATCTACGGGTTCTGTAACCAGCGTTTCGCTGTCGTTGCGCACCTGCAGCAAATCATGAATAAGGCCCAGGCTGTCGTTCGCCGATATTTTTATCATGTGCAACAGTTCCAGCGCCTCGGGGTCAAGTTGCGGCAGGTCTTCTTCCAACAACAAAGCGGCTGAGCTTATAGCGCCTACAGGGTTTCTTAAATCATGTGCAACCACGCGCATGAGCCTGTTATTTTCATCCTGGCTGCTCTGCAGGGCTGTTAAGGTATTTTGCAGGGCGGTATTCTGCTCACTTATTCGGTTATTGAGCATGGTAAGGTTTTGCAAACTGTGCCGAAGCTGCTTTCGGCTTTTCCAAACAAGGGCGGTGCCAATAATACCCACAACGGCAAGGGTTCCGGCAAATGCAAGCGTGGCATCTTTCTGCTTATCTGTTGCGCTTAAAAGCTCTAGCCGGTGGCGTTGCTCAATGTTCTTGTATTCCGATGTAAAATCGCTGCCGGGCTTTTTAACGGAAGCATCTACAGAATCGTTCAGGAAATGGTAACGGCTGAAATTTTTGAAAGCTTTGCCTGAGTCACCTGTGGCTAAATAATAATCGGCATCAAGCTCAAGGCGTCGGAGCTCGGTTGGCACAAAAGCGTGAACCGCCAAATCAGAAGCTAAGGTATCTATCTGCATTCGCGCCTGCGGAAGGTCGCCCATAAGCAGTGATACCCGTGCGAGCCTTGCCATGCAGCTTTGCTTTTCAAGCGGCCATTCGCTCGGGCCCGATATGTTTCGCAACAGGTGCAGGCTTTGCCTTACCATATCCGCGGCTTTGTGGTATTGCTTACGGTCTATATACACCTGTGCAATGTTATCATACACTACAGAGCGGGCCACATCGGGGAAGCCGTAAGCATTATCAAGTGTTTTCTTTTCATAGGCCGATATTAAATCTAAGGCTTTATTGTACCAGATAAGTGCGCTGTCGGGTTTGTTAAGGCCCATGTAGCAAAGGCCAATGTTATCTCGCACTTCCTGGCAGCGGGCAAAATCAGGCCATACAAGCTCGGTTTTTTTAAGCCCTAATAAACACTCCTGCCAAAAGAAAATAGCCTGCCGCCAGTTACGCTGCTCGTAGCAGAGCAGGGCAAGGCGGTGGTTATAGGTGGCAAGGGCATATTTATCCAGGTTATTGGCATCGGCAATCTGGCGGCCTTTAAAAAAAGATTCGTATGCTTCGGAATATCGGCTAAGGCCGTAAAGGGCATCTCCCCTGAACATATTTGCCCAGGCATAGCCCGTACCGTTTTTCCTGATGTTTTCAGGATCGTTGTAAATCTTAAGTACACTGTCGGCCAGTATGAGGGCTTTTTTATAGTTCTTTTCAGATTGCAGGTACCAGCTTTGCTCATATTCAAGCTTGGCCTGGAAATCGCCGATACCGGGATTGGGGAAAGCATTATAAGCCGAATCTAAATACCGCATGCTTGCATCCATATTCTCGCGGCGCAGCAGGGTGCCGGGGTGCATAGGCAGGTTGCTTGAACGTATCTTCCAGGCGTTTATGTAAACAGTATCGAAATACTCATGGTGAGTTACTTCATCCACAGTATCGCGTTTGCAGGCCAGGTCTGCCATAATTACAAAAGCAGCCACAAAGGCCGATATCCATAGCCTTGAAAAATTAATATTCAGCAAATTTTGGTGTTTCCCCATAGCTAACCGCTTTAACACTAAAACGGCCGGTTGAAATACAATATAGTTAATTTTAAGATAATAGCAGTATTAATTTATTTAATAGCACTCAAACAGTTTCGCTGAATAATTTTAAACGAACAGAAAATGCCGTTAAACGGCCGTCAGGCAGCAAAAGCAGCTCTCCGCCGTTTTGCCTGATTAATGCTGCCGGTGATTGCAGGCCACGCATAAGGCCGGCGGCGCTTTCAGAATGCTTTAAAGGTTCATTGGGGTCAGGCTCAAAGCTTGCCCCGGAAAAGAACAATTCCACCGGGCCCGATTCTATAACGGCAAAGCTCCCTTCTTTCCTGAAACGCCAAACATATACTTCATTCGGTTCGGCCTGCCGAAGTAAACGGGCAGCCAGCTGCCGCATGGCCGAAGTTATGCTGCGCTTGTCGGCAAATACAAAAACATCGTCGGGCACGGGGTTAACCGGCGGGCTTTTGCCTGGGGCTGTTGTGTAAGCAAAAGCAGCTTCCTGCAGCAAAGGTCGCAAGGCCAGCTTTTCGGGCCTGAAAGGTCTTTCTGGAGGCAGCTTCAGCTGTGAGCGGTTCAGCAGGCCTTCAATGGTGCTCAGCATGCTGCTCACCGAATTTGAGAACATGCGGTTCAGGTTGCTCATCATCTCCCTGTCGTCTGATCGCAGGAAGCGTTCATACAATTCAGGCAATGCCTGGAAGGCGGTAACCGGCGCCCGCAAATCATGCGCCGTGAGGCTGAAAAGCCTGTCCTTTGTTTCGCTCAGCTCCTTAAGCGCTTCGTTCCTTTCGGCCTCGGCCCTGTATTGGTAACGCAGGCGACGTGCCATAGCAGCACTGCGCCTGAAGGCCGAAATAGCCAGTATGGCCACAACTATCATGAGCAAAGCCACCACAATCAACAGGTTCCTCCGGCTGCGGGTTATGCTGAGCTCGGCATCGCGAAGCTCAAAACTGCGTTGTTCCATAAGCAGCTTTTTTTCCTCATCGTGGTTACGGTACCTGGCTTCAAGCTCCTGAACGCTGCGCTGCTGGTCGTTTTCCTGTATGTTGGCGCGCATGTTATAAGAGCTGTCGCGGTAGCGCATGGCATTCCGCAAATCATGCCGGGCTTCGTATATCTTCGAAACGAAGAAATAGAGCTCAATCAGGTCTGTCTGCTCGTTCTTGGGCCCCAGTATGGAAAGTGCACGCAGGCCGCTTTCAAGTGCGCGGTCATAATCTTTAGCCTGGAAATACACCCTGCTTATGATGTGGTAATTTTCGCCGAAAAGGTAGCTGAACTGCGAGCCGTGCGCATAAGCCGTATCAAGCGCTTTGCGGTATTCTTCAAGCGTTGCCAGGCTGCGACGGGTGTCTTTTTTCAGGCTGTACAGCATGGCCAAATCAAGCATGGAATAATCGGCCGGGGGCTTTATGCCTAACTTGGTAACATAGCCCTGTGCTTCAATTACGGCTTTCAGCGCATCTTCATAACGGCCCAGGTTCTTATATATTTCCGACATGTTGCTGCAGGCCCTTGCCATGCCGTAAATCATACCGGCTTTGCGCGCATACTCATAAGATTTGCGGTGGTACTCAAGCACTGTGTTGGCATGCCCGCCTGAATACCCGGTAACAAGGCCCAAAGAAGAATAAGCAAAATAAAGGCCTGTATAAAGCTTAAGGGGCTCAAGTAAATCTATAGCGCGGTGCAGGCAGCGTACAGAGCTGTCGTAACGGCTCCTGCGGAAATAATAGCTGCCCAAACGGGTATATGCGAAACCTTCCATGGCCTTGTTGCCTGTGGCCACCGCAATTGTCTTCAGGCTGTCGAGCATAAGCTTTGCTGAATCAAGCCTGCCGTTGAGCACCAATTGCCTGCCCAGGTTATTCATAAGCTTCATGCGCAGGTTAATATCATTCTTAAAGCGCAGGCCGGCCATATATGCCCTCCGGGCGCTGTACACGGGGTCGTCCTGGTTGCGGCAAAGCACGCTCAATTCAGATATTTCGCTGCAAAGGCGCACAAAAGCGCTGTCTTCCGGGTTTACACGTGCAACCAGGTTTTTCAGGCTGTCGGCCCGCTCACAAAAAACCAATGGCCTATGCCTCCCGTTGCCCGCGTAAGCAAGGCCGGTAAACAGGCAAAAAACCAATATGAGTAAACAAGGCTTCAAGAAAGGTGAAATGTTTTAGCAGAACATTAAACAGGGTACAATTACCTGAACGCATTCAAATTCAGGCAGGTAATTTATTAACTGCAAGGTATGGGCCGGGCGGGCTTTTCGAATTAAGCATAAAAACCCAAGGGATTTTCCCGGCCCGGCATTATAAATTTCCACAATAACACCTTTGGTAATTGCCCTGCGTACAGGCAATACAAAGGGCAAAAAAACCAAAACTAAACCATGCCCGCAGCGGCCCTGCTTTCGGCAGGAATTATATCAGCATCGGCGGGCATTTGGTCAGGCAGGCTGATTACAAATATATTTCCCGGTTGCTTTGCATTGCTGCCGTCGCGCTCAACATGCAGCTCGCCGCGGTTTTGGCGTATAAAGTCAAGCGCCAGCAAGAGGCCCAGGGTACTGCCCTTTTCTTCCCTGCTGCCGGGCTCGAAGGCAGGCACATCGCCGCGGTTCAGGGCTTCGGCAGTGGCATGGCTCAGGCCGGTAAGGCCGGCGTCAATTTCAATAACTGCAAAACCGGGAATGCTGCGGCTGCGTATGGCCACCTCGCTGCCCGATTCGCTGTGCCTGATGCTATGGGCTATTAAATTCCTCAGGGCTGTGGCAATGGCTTTTCGGTCGAAGCAGGCTTCGGCGGCAGGGTCAGTTTTGTTAACAAGGCTTACCTGTTTCAGGAAGGCGCTGCCCTGCATTACCTCCATGCTCTCCTGCACATGGGCGCGCAGGCCGGTTAATTCAGGCATGTAAGGCATTTTGCCTTTTTGTAATTGTGCCCAGCTCAAAAGGCTGTCGAGCATACCCAACATATTGCTAACGGAACCGGCAAACACCTTATTGAGCTCCGATATCATTTTCTTATCATTATTCCGCAGGCAGCGGTCATAAAGCCCGGGAAGGGCTCTGAACCCTATTACCGGAGCACGCAAATCATGGGCTATGAGGGTAAAGAACCTGTCCTTGGTTTCGTTTAGCTCTTTCAGGGCGGCGTTGCGCTCATTTTCGGCCCTGAACTGGTCTTTCAGGCGAACAGTAAGCGCCTGCCTTCGCTTGTAAAGCACTACCACCATGAATATAATTACCAGCAGCAGGGCGGCTATGAGCGAGAAAAAGGTGCGGTAGCTTTTCTCTTTTTCCAGCTCCAGCTCATGCAATCGGTTGCGACGCTTGTATTCATCTATCTGCTTTTGCTTCTCTGCATTTTTGTACTTGGTTTCGGCTTCGGCCACCGCGCGCCTGTGCTCGCTTTCGCGCACGCGAACCCGCAGGTTATAGCTGGTATCGCGGTAAGCCATGGCCTTATCAAGCTCATTACGCTTGTCGTAAATCTCGCTGATGTTGAAATAGAATTGAATGAGATCAGCAGCTTCCTGAACGGGCTTCATCAGGTTCAGGGCCTTGTAGGCCATTTCGAGGGCCTTATCGCTTTTACCGGCGCTCATATATATTTTAGATAAGCGGCTGTAGTTTTCGCTTACTATATAAATGCGCTTTTCTGATTTTGCCCAATACCGGTTCATGGTTTTTTCAAACTCTTCCGCCGATTTCAAAGCCGGGCCGAAGTGTTTTTGCAGGCTTTGCACATAAGCCATATCAAGGGTTGTAACATCGGCAGGCGGGTACACACCGGCCTTTTCGTAACAAACCGCTGATCGGCGAATCAGGCCAAGGGCCTTATCGTACTCTTTACGCTGAATGGCCAGCTCAGCCAGGTTGCCCAGGGCTACGGCCTGCCCCATGATGTTGCCCGTTTTCAGGCAAAGTTCCAGGCTCTTTTTCTGGTACTCCTCGGTAGCATTACCCGGCAAAATATAACCCGACACAATACCTATTGCCTTATATGTTCTCTGCAGCTCGGTAAGGTTACCGGCTTTGCTCAGCAGCGGAACGGCAGCGTTCAGCCGATTAAGGGCATCGTGGTAAGAACCCAGGCGCATGCTTATAAGGCCGCGGCGAAATTGCACCTGGCCCATTAAATCGCCGGAAAAGGTGATTCGGGCAATTTGTTCTAAAGAGTCTGTGTAATGAGCCGCGCTGTCGGGGCGGCCGCTGTTTATAAGCGCGCGTACATAAACAGCCAATACCTCGGCCCTCAGTAACAAATTGTTCCGGTGCCCGAGCGAAAGAAAATAAGCCCGCCTGGCCGAATATACGGTATCGTCCATATCACGGCAAGATTGTGAGAAAGCGCTTATTTTACAGCATGTGGTTATAAAATACGGCTCGTTGGGGCTTACATGCGCCAGCAGGGCCTTCAGGCTGTCTATACGATCACAATAGCGGAGCGGCCCCGATGGCGACACCGCTACCGGGCCGATAATGTTTTCTGCAGGCTTGACATGCGGGGATGTGACTTTATGCCCTGCCTTGCCTGCCTTTTCAGTTCCTGCCGAAATTTTTGCCTCACTATGGTATTTAGCGCCGGGCTCTGCCCAATAGGCATCAGCCTTGTTTTTTGGGTTATAGCCTTTTGCCGGGGCAATGTCCCTTTCGGGCAATGTAAACATGCCGGAATTGTTCCTGCTCATGGCAGCGAAATCAGGCCCCGAATTAGCCGGGTTAAAAATACAGGAGCCTAACCTGGCAGCAGGCGCTGTTCTTACCGGCGCAGGCAGGCAGGCATCGGCAAACAGGCTAAGCGGACACATGCAGGCAAAGCACAACAAAAACAGGGCAAAGGCTGCTGTGCGCCCCGGCAATGCTGCCAAGGTCCTGCCAAAAAAATATCGGCGAAGCACAAAATTATCGGCCGGCTGCATTGCTGTTTCTTAGTGTTGGTGTGATATTAATTGAGGCTGTAAAATAGATAATGCAGCCCCGATTAGCCTGCTATTTTAGTTATATTACTCTGAAACACAAAACTAAAAAAGCCAAACAGTATAATATGTCGGCTTGATATAATTATACAGATAAGGGTCTATTAGTGATTTGCACCAAAAAAGTAACCTTACTTACCCCGAGGATAGCATAATAATATTAGCACTTTAAATACGCACAATGGTATTATTTTAATAAATTAATATTCTCAAATGAAGGGCAGCGCAAATATCGCAACCACATAAACAAATACTTAAAAACCACTTCCGGCTTAGCTGCAGCATAAATTAAATCAGGGCTTTAAATAATTTACCGAGCCATTGCAGACAATATGGAAAACAGTAAGATAGCCGGTGCAGAACCAATAAAGATTGTAAATGAACACACGGGTTTCTGTTCTCAAAAACCGGGGTAGTATAAGGTTCTCAAAACAATTAATGCCGGTTTATACCTGCCAATCTATTTCGGTCTGCCCGTGCTTATGCAGCCAGGCATTTGTTTGCGAAAAGGGCTTGCTCCCGTAAAAACCCCTGTGCACCGAAAGCGGGCTCGGGTGTACAGATTTGAGCACCAAGTGCCGGGAAGCATCTATAATTTCGCCCTTGCGCTGTGCCGGCGAGCCCCAAAGTATAAAAACAAGATTCTCTTTCTGTTCCGAAAGTAAACGGATTACAGAATCGGTAAAACGCTCCCAACCCTTACCCTGGTGGCTGTTGGCCTGGCCTGCCCTTACTGTAAGCACCGTATTCAGGAGAAGCACGCCTTGGTCGGCCCAGTGTGTGAGGTCACCGTGGGCCGGGGGGCTGATGCCTGTATCGGTTTTAAGCTCCTTAAAAATATTCACAAGGCTGGGCGGAATAGCCACCCCTTTGTTCACCGAAAAGCAAAGCCCCATAGCCTGCGCCGGCCCGTGATAAGGGTCCTGGCCCAGAATTACAACCTTGGTTTTACTGAAGGGGCAATGCTCAAATGCATTAAAAATCTGTTTGGCGGGCGGGTAAATAAGCTGCGAAGCATACTCCTGCTTTACAAAGGAGACCAGGTTTTTAAAATAATCCTGCTCAAATTCTTCGGCAAGCACCTGCTTCCAGCTTTCTTCAATTTTTACCTGCATAGTCAGTACTGTTTTTATACCGATTTCTAAGCCCGGCTATTGTTTATAGAATCGGAAGGCTTTGCGTTAATACCTAGAACAAATTGGCTTCATCTTCTGGCTCGCTCACGCATTGCAGCAGGGCCTTTACTTCTTCCACCTTATCGGCATCCCCGGTTTTATCGAAGGATACAATGAGGTTGCGCAGCACGCGGCGAATAATATCAACATGCGAGCATGGCTCATAGAATATATCAAGCTGCTGCAGGTTGAGGTTACTCAGGTAGTTATCAATATCGGGCCGGCTGAAAATTAAGCCCTTATTGAATACATTGATGTAGAACTGCCTGTTTTCGGTTTTATAGGTGAGTATGAACAGGTTGGGCAGGTTTACGCCGTAAACCGGCAGTTTCATTCGGCGGGCCACCAGCAGGTAGACCACGCATAAGGCAATGGGGTTTCCCTTGCGGCTTTCAAGCACCACGTTCAGCATGCTGTTGCCCGGCGCATGAAAATTCTTGGTATTGGCACCGAACCTCAGCTTGCGGAACATAACGCCGTTCATGAGCTTTACCTGGTCGTAGGGGTGTATATCGGCGCGCATTTCCAGCCATACCTCGTAATAAATCTGCTCAATTTGTCGGCTGAGCTTTTCCATTTCAAGGTCGGGGTACTGGTAGGTTGCAATAAGCCACATGCCTTCCAGCAGGTTTTCGCCGCCGTTCAGGTACCAACGGGTCAGGTCGCTCTTAAGCCTGTCGAATTGCAGGGTATGTATGAGGTCCTCTATGCGCTTTTGCACATCAGGACTAAATGTGTTTTCCCATTCACTCTCAAGAAAGGGTATGGCGCTGCCGCCAAGCGATAGGATGCGCTCCTCCACATGGTCGCGTATATCAGGGTCGTCATCGGCAATGAGCGACACCAATGCCTTTATTTCATTTTCCGGCAGCAAATTTTGCATGGTGTAAAAAGATTTCAGTGTAACAATATACGCAAAACAATAAATTAAGGTTTCCGAATTGCCCGGCTCTAAAATCAGGCCGGCAGCATGGCCGCCCAAGTATGATTTTACAGCTGAAAAGCAGCAGGAAAGCCCGTAATACCTATTTGGTGCAAGGGCAATTACAACAGGCAGTATGCCTGTTCACAAACCGGGAAACCAGATTTTAGCCGGTTAACCAAGGCTGCATAGCTTTGTATCACGCAATAAATAAAGTTTTCAGCTTATATGCTTTATATGGCATCGGAAATAATTGTAATTGCTTATGTAAGTTTGAAGCCAAATCAATTCCTTTTTCATTGAACGCAGGATTAATAAATGGCTTTTTAAGCCGGTTCAAGGGCATGCTGCCGGGCAAAAAAATGCCTGTTGCCTTGCTTTGCTGTATGTTATTTTGTGCTTTCAGGGGCATGTCGCAAAACCATGCCGCCCACCCTGCTAACAACTCCCCTTCCGATACAGCAGCTAAGCCCTTTTACCGGAGTCCGTACCCCGATGAACAGCGCAATGCCGTTACAACCAACATTCATTACGGTTTCGTGCTCAGGCAGAACAGCGCTGTAAGCCACCTTGCCCGCCGGCATACCGCCGCTCTGAGCCTTGATTACAGCGCGCCGGCCCTGATGTCGCCGGCTTGGAGGCATGTATATGGTTATGCTGATATAGGTATTACCCTCAACCATTTTTATACAGGCAATTATGCCGTTATGGGCAATGTTACCGGTATAGGCTTTTATGCCGAACCCAATATGGTGAACCGCCGCCGACACATGCTCAGCTTCAGGGTAGGTACGGGGTTGGGCTATAACCCCGTGGTTTTCAACCGACAAACAAACCCGACAGATGTATTAATGAGCAGCCACATCAGCAACATGATGCAGTTCATTGTTAAATACCGTTACCGGTTTACCGACAACATCAGCTTTGTGGCAGGGCTCGGATTAACGCACTTCAGCAACGGGGGCATTAAGCTGCCTAACCAAGGTATTAACCTGCCAACGTTTTCGGCAGGGCTGCGGGTGTCAACCGGGCGCGAAGTGAATAAAACCATAGCACTGCCCGGCAGCAACGCAACTCCCGGGAACCCTGCCCTGCCCAGCTTCGAAAAAGGAGGCAGCCTGCAAATAACCGGGGCATTTGCGCTTGTTGAAGTTTACCCAAGCGGCGGCAGCAAATACCCTTATTATATTGCCAACGCAGCCTGGTGCTACCGTAAATCTTTAAAAACCACCTGGCAATTCGGGGCCGAATATTTTAACAATACATCGCTGCCGCATTTTACCAATATGCCTGATTCTGTTAAGCTTAAGGGGCCTTATTTCCGGATTGGGGTTTTTGCCGGGCATGAGCTGCATTTTTCACGCATCAGCCTGGTAACGCAATTGGGGTACTACGCTTATAATAAAACAACCGTAGACCCGCCCCTTTACCAAAGGCTTGGAATCAGGTATTATATAAAGCCCCGCTTTTTTGCAGCCATAGGCCTAAAAACCCATTACGGCGCCGCAGATTGCCTGGAATGGACAATAGGCGGGGTACTGTGGTAAGTGCTTTCCATTGGTCCTTCCACCCATTAAAACCAACAAAGGCAGCCTTTCGGCTGCCTTTGTTGGTTTTAATCTCAGAGATGTGTGTTGCAATTATTAATTGTTTTGCTCAATAGCCGGGTTGGCATTGGTTTCAGAGGTAGGTATTTTGAGCAGTTTGCTGCGGTCATCGTAACGAACCTTATTACCGCTGATAAGCTTGCGCATGGCAGTGCTTTTTAAACGGCGAAGCTCCCTGAAATGATCACCCTCGCCGGCCATTTCAACACGGCGCAGCTTGTGAATCCAGGCCAAAAGATTGTCTTTACCGCTGATGCTGTTATCGTCATCAAGGTGGGCAATGTGTCTTACATAATTCACATCTGAACGAACTGCGGCTTCATCGCCGCCAATCATGGCGCGGCTTTCTGCACGGGTGAGGTACATTTCATTCATCCGGATAACGGGTATGTTAACCGGGTTAATGTTGTAAAACTTGTTGAGCGCGTAAACCGGGGTGGTAAAGGCCTTGTTTACGGGCGCATAGCTGAGCTGGGTTAAATAATCGCCCCCAACTGCCCTGAAATCTGCCACTATGGAAGATGTGTAGTTGTTATCTATACCTACGGTATCCATGGCAAGGTAACGGTTGTTCAGGGTAGGGGTGGTAGGTGCAAAGAACATTCCCCTTATGCCGCCGCTGTTATCCTGCGTGGGTGCTTCCACCAACTGGAAAATAAGGCCTGCATTGGATTGTATAGTTCGCGGCGATGCGAAGCCGAGCGTAACCTGGAAAGGCCTCCAGATACTGTCCTGGCGGGGCTGTGCGCCTGATGCGCTGATTACGGCATCAGAGGCATTAAAAGCTTCCTGGTAGTTTTCCATGTTAAAATACACACGGGCCAACAGGGCTTTAGCTGCCCTTTTATCGGCATAAGGTGCAGGCTGAATTTCCGGCAGAAGCTCTATAGCCTTGTTTAAGTCGCTGATAATTTGGGTGTAAACTTCGGCTACTGTGTTACGACCTATTTTTTCGAAGGCGTTTTCGGTAGTTACGTATTTAGTACGAATAGGAATGCCGGGCGTTGCGCCGTTGTTAACGGTATAAGGCAGGGCATAAATATTCAGCACATCGAAATGACCCAGTGCGCGAACAAAATATGCCTGGCCTCGAAGCGCGGTTTTGTCTTCTTCAGTACCGTCCTGGGCTATGTTATCTTCAATAATGTGAATTATCACGTTAGAATAGAAAACTGCGTTGTAGCCGTTAGACCAAATACCGCCGTTCAGGCCGTTGAATGTACCAAAGCTCTCACCGGCAAAGTCGCCGTAAGAAAGCTCAACGGTTTCTTCGTTAATGTTGTCAGTATAAAGCTCGCTTACGCGGTACAGGTTATCGCCGTAGTAATTGTTAAGGGCGGCATAAGCCTGTGTAAGCATAGAGTTAGCGCCGCTGATGCTGTTTAAAGCAAGATCGGCAGGCTTTTTATCGAAGGGCTTGAGGTCAAGAAAGTTACAAGCCTGGAGCAGCAACAGGGCCGATAAGCAAAATCCTGCGCGCATTAATTTCTTATGTATGATTTTCATGTTTGTCAGAATTATCAGAAGCCTATGTTAACACCCAGCTGCATGGTTTTTGCCTGCGGAATTGCTGTGAAGGGGGCGTTGAACGATATGTTGTTGTTAATGTTACTATGGGTATCGTTATTACGAACGGTTTCAGGATCCCAGCCCGGGTACTTGGTCCAAAGGGCCAGGTTGGTTGCCATTACATATATCCTGAACGAGTTCACCTTTATTTTTTGCAGCAATGAAGCAGGCAGGGAATACCCGATTGTTACGCTTTTCAGGCGAATAAAGCTTGCATCATATACGTACAGCGATGTGTTAAGCGCGGTGGTAGGGTAACCCGGCGAAGCCAGCGTAGCCCTTGGGTACACTGCTCCAACGCGGTGATCAGGTGTCCAGCGGTCATTCAATACTTCCTCGCGTTGGTTATAAAGCCTGCCTTGGCCCATACCCATTAAAGAGTATTTAGCTCCGTCGTCATAAATGGTATTGCCTTGTGAATAGGTAAAGAAAGCAGATACATCAACACCCATAAATTCAAAACGGTTATCTATGCCGCCGTAGTATTTAGGGAAGGGGCTGCCGAAAGGCTTGCGGTTAACGCCTGTTGTATTGCTGCTGGTGGCAATAACCTTAGTACCTGAAGTATCATATATAAGCATTTTACCTGTAGCCGAATCTATGCCTGCATATTCAGCAACGTAAGATACGCTCATTGGGTAGCCTTCTACAACGCGCGAGTCGCCCGGCGAACTGGAGAAGTTATCAGGCGGAACGCCGCCTACATCGGTTACCTTGTTTTGCAGGAAGGTAATGTTGAAATCGGTGGTCCATTTGAAGGCTCCGTTCAGGTTCTTGGTGCTTATAGCGAACTCAACGCCCTGGTTACGTACTTTTACATTGGCTGCGTTAACCGTAACCGAGGCAAGCGAACCCGTGGCTGATATTTGTACCGGACGGTCAACAAGCAGGTCTGAGCTGTTTTTCAGGAAGTAGCCAACGTTACCTGTAATACGGCCGTCGAAGAAACCGTAATCGAAACCTGCGTCATACTGTACTGCTTTTTCCCAGTGAAGATTTGGGTTGGCCAATGCGGTAGGAGCCTGGCCGGCTACGCCGCCTGCATAGTTGCTTCCTGCGCCGTAAGTATCGGCCCAAAGGAAGCTGGCTATGTTTGAGTTACCGGTAAGGCCGTAACCCACTTTAAATTTCAGGAAGCTGACCCAAGGAGCAGAATTGCGGATAAAGTTCTCTTCAGAAATTATCCAGCCTGCGCCGCCGCTTGGGAAGAAGCCGAACTGGTTGCCGGGCCCGAATTTCGAGCTGCCGTCGGTACGCAGGTTGAACTGGCCCAGGAACCTGCCTTTGTATGAGTAGTTGGCCCTGCCGAAATAGCTCAGGAAGCTGTAGTAATCAAAGGTATTCCAGCCATAGGCAACCGGCAATGTTTTGTCGGCGGTGCTGGCATAGCTGGCAATATGCATGTTGCCCACACCCTTTGTATAATAAGGATCTGTAAAGCCCGCAGCTGCCGAAGGGTAGTTACCATTATCACGACGATCATTATATTGGGCAGTCATACCTGCTACAGCCATTACATTATGCTGACCATACGTTTTGTTAAACGTAAGGTAGTTGTTGGTAATCATGTTATAGCTGAGCACATGCCTTTCTTTAACTGCAGCAAGCGGACGAACCAAAGCGCCTACACCATAATAGCGGTTTATACCTGAGTAATAATAATCTTCAGCCAATTGGTTAAGGTCCATAGAACCTTCAACGTGCAGCGAAAGCCATGGAGCAATAGTAACATCGGTATAAATAGTGCTTAAAGAACGGTAGTTCCGGCTGTAGAAATCATCTTTTGTGGTGGCTACAGGGTTGTAGTTTTTGGTGTCATAGAATTGTGTTCCCCAAAAGGCACTGCTGTCTCCGCCACCGCCGGTTGTATCTCTTTTCTGCAGGTATACCGGGAAAATAGGCAAAGCAGCTGTTTGTGCGGCTGTCCAGCCAAGGCCTTCGCCATCATTAGGAGTTGTGCGTACGTTTTTAATCAAGGTATAGGTAATGGCCATAGAGCCGCCTATTTTCAGCCAGTCTGCAGGCCTGTTATCTACATTAAGCCTTCCGCTGAAACGCTCGAAATTGGTTCCGGTAAGAATACCTTCGTTTTTATTATAGCCCAAAGCCATATAGAAGGTAGTTTTATCGTTACCGCCCGAAGCGCTCAGGTCAACATTTTGCATAATACCCGTGCGCATGGTTTTATCAAGCCAGTCGGTATTGGGGTTGTTATTTTCAATTGAGGCGCTGTCTATTGGAATTGAACCCCCGTTTATGGCTTTAGGAAAAGCAAGGGGCCTGAGACCTCTTTTAACACGGTCATCATTATCGTTACGCCAGGCTTCTTTATAAAGATCCCAATACTGTGCTCCGTTAAGCAGCTTCAGCTTGGTGGCGGCTGTTGAAGTACCTGTATAGGCATTCAGGTTGAATTGGGTTTTACCGGAACGGCCTCGCTTTGTGGTAACCACAATTACGCCGTTGGCGCCGCGAGCCCCGTAAATACCTGTTGCCGAAGCATCCTTAAGCACATCAATACGCTCAATGTCCTGGGGAGCTATGGTTGCAAGCGGGTTTTGGTTAATGCCTTGAGTTCCGCCGTCGGTAGAGCTTATGTCGCGGGTATCAATAATAATACCGTCAACCACATAAAGCGGATCTGAGCTGCCGTTAACCGAGGCCTGGCCCCTGATACGCACCCTTACAGCCGAGCCCGGAGCGCCTGATGAAGAGGTAACCTGCAAGCCCGGCGCACGGCCCTGCAATGCGGCGTCGAAAGTAGGCATAGGCCTGTCTTTCAGGTCTTCAGCGTGTACGCTTGATACCACACCGGTCATTTCCTTTTGCCTTTGTGTACCGTAACCTACCACAAGCACCTCATCAAGGCTCTTTGTCGATTCTTTCAGGGTAACAATAATGGCGCCTTTGAATTCTTTAATTTCCTGAGAAGCATAGCCTACATAGCTGAATACCAAAACGCTTCCTTCCGGCACCTTCAGGGTGAACTTGCCGTCGAAATCTGTAATGGTGCCTGTTGCTGTTCCTTTAATTAATACGTTAACGCCGGGCAGCGGGCCCCCGTCTTTAGAATCTTTCACAAGGCCGGTTACCGTTTCATCGTCGTCGTTAACTTCGACGGGCGGCTGTACCTGTGCAATACTGCGCGGCGCTGCCCCCAGGAGCAGTATAGCCGAGAGGCTGCATAAGAGTAGTGTTTTTCTCATTTGAGTGTTTGGTCAATTAAGCGGGTAATGCGTGTAATCTGTTTGAACGCAGGGTACTTTAAAGGTAATGGTACTTCTTATTGTAATGTTGCAGGTAAAAGGGTGAATTTTATAGGTAAGCGTAAGGCAATAATTACAGCTTTAACCCGTTTAAACCACAATGGCAATTAACATGCGGCACCTGGTTTTGCCCGTGTTACGGTTTACAATTCATAAGCCCTGCCGGTAAGAACTATCGGGCGATAGCGGCGGTAAAATGAAACAATTACAGCTTTTAAGCCCCGGAATCACCATATTTATGGAACAGGGGCAGATAAATTGCAATAATTTCAAAATTTTGGGCCGTTTAGTGATTAGTTAACAAGCTTTTGGGCCTCTTTACTGTAATCGCCAATTCAGGTTCTTTTTTTAGCGCAGTAAATTGTACTTAATATTACCAGGTTAATAATAAGGCTGTACAACAACAGGGCTTTTTTAATATTCAGCTGAGGGCAGGCAATAAGCCCGGCAAATTTTCAGGGCTGAAGATAATACAGCTGACCACGAATGCGGGCGGCCTGATATCCGGTGGTAATTTGGTTTTAAACTAAGGGTAAATTTGGCTGTAAGCATTGCCGCGCAGGGTTAATACGCAGGAAAGCGGGTAATATCAGTGTTCTGAGAACTAAGGCTGCCGGTAATAAATCCATCCGGGTATGGCGTAAAAAAGCTTTAGGGCTGCAAATAGCCGCATGTTGCCTTTAATAAATTTATAAGGGCCGGAATCAGAAAACGCCTTTACTGAAGGCATTCCCGGCGTTTAACAAGCATCCGAAATATAAATTCCGGGAGCTCAAACCGTGCCGACGGTGTAAGATTAAGCGGCCGGCAGGTAATCGGGTAAAGCCAAAGTAGACAGGATTTTTTTTAATATCCAAAGACCTGCCCGGCACAGGCATAATAATATCGGTGCCATTAAGGTGCCGGCCTCGGTACGGTACGTGGTACCAAATGAATAAATAAATGATTTTCAATAACTTACCTACCATGGTACCTATTTTATTCAGGGAAGTTATATATGCCGGTTTACAGGAATAAAACGTGATATTTTTCTGCTGAACGCTGAATCGCAATACGCTTACCCGCAACCGGCCTGTAATAAAAACGGCCCTGAAGGCATCAGGAAGCGGTTTTTTCTAATGACAGATTCAATTTTAAACAATGTATCGCAATGCCGAAATCAAATTCAGCCGCCCTGTAAAACGCCTGTTTTAATTTTGCGGCGCTGAAAAAAAATACGGCCCGGCACTTTTCCTTAAACATGGTTTCATACAATTTTCGCACATTCGCTTTTCGGCTTGTAAATCGGCAAAATACCTGTTGAATGGCTCCCATAAGCCAGGCGAAAAAAAGGCATAAAATCCAGCCTGAAAAACCATATTCAAACACCCGCTTAACCATGAAAAAACAACTTTTATTCCTGCTTTTGGCTTGTGCCTGCCTTTCGGGCCGGGCGCAGGGCCTCAACAAAAGTACTGGCAATTACCAAAGCCATACCCCCGAACCCAACGGTCTGCAAATTAAAACCGATAACGGGGTAATGGTACGCGCCATTGTGTATTCTGCCAACGTAATACGCCTGCGCTACAGCAATACCCAAACCTGGGACGATCTCAGCTTTTCGGTTATAGCCGAACCGCAAAAAACCAAGGCAGATATAAAAGATGAAGGCAGCAAAATAACCCTAAGCACCGACAGCCTGAGGCTTGAAATAAACAAGAATCCCGTACGCGTACGCCTCTTCGACAACAAAGGAAAGCTGGTTAATGAAGATGAAGCTGCTTTCGGCACAAGCTGGCTGGGGACTCAGGTAACCACTTACAAGCATTTGCAGCCCGACGAGCGCTTTATTGGCCTGGGTGAAAAAACAGGTCCGCTTGACCGCAAAGGCGAAAGCTACACCAACTGGAATACCGACTATTTCGGCTACCCGGCCGGAGCCGACCCCATTTACCAAAGCCTGCCCTTTTACATGGGCATTCACCATAACATGAGCTATGGCATTTTTATGGACAACAGCTTCCGCAGCGTATTCAATTTCGGGGCCAGTAACGATCGCTTCGCATCTATGAGCGCCGACGACGGGGAAATGAACTATTACCTCATCAGCCATAACAGCGTAGCCAAAATAATAGAAAGCTACACATGGCTCACAGGCCGTATGCCCCTGCCTCCTATGTGGGCCCTCGGCCTGCAGCAATGCCGATACAGCTATTACCCCGAGGCCCGTGTAATGAACATTGCCCAAACCTACCGCGCCAAGGGCATTCCGGCCGATGCTATAGTGCTCGATATTCACTATATGGACAAGTACAAAATTTTCAGCTGGGATGCCGAACGTTTCCCCAAGCCGAAACTTATGACCGATAACCTGCGCAAGCTGGGTTTCCATACCGTGGTCATTCACGACCCGGGCATAAAAGTGCAGCCCGGCTATAAGCCTTACGACGACGGCGTAGCTAAAAACGTTTTCGCAAAGTACCCGGACGGCACCAACTTTACCGCGCAGGTTTGGCCCGGCTGGTGCCATTTCCCTGACTTCACAAAGGCTTCAACGCGCGATTGGTGGGGCGAGCAAATGAAAGCCAATGCCGCCGACGGCATAGACGGTTTCTGGAACGATATGAACGAGCCCGCCAGCTGGGGACAACGCATACCAGATCTTGTCGAGTTCGATTTTGAAGGCAAAAAAGGTACGCACCGCAAAGCACATAATATTTACGGCTTCTTAATGAGCAAGGCCAGTTACGAAGGTGGCCGTAAGGCCCTCGGCAAGCGCCCCTTTGTATTAACCCGCGCCGGCTTCTGCGGTGTGCAGCGCTACTCCGCCGTTTGGACAGGCGATAACCAAAGCACCGATGATCACATGATGAGCGGTGTACGCCTGCTCAACAGCATGGGCCTTACCGGCCTGAGCTTTACAGGTATGGATGTAGGCGGCTTTACAGGCGGCGCAAGCAAGGAGCTGTTCGCCCGCTGGGTGTCCATAGGCGCATTCTCGCCCTTCTTCCGCATACATACCGCCATAGATACCAAGGAGGCAGACCCCTGGAGCTTCGGGGAACGGGTTGAGGCCATTAACAAAAATTATATATGCCTGCGTTATCGCCTGATGCCGTACCTGTACAGCACTTTTTACGAAAGCAGCCAAAACGGTATGCCCATAAACCGCAGCATGGCCCTTAACTATACCCACGACCATAAAATTTACGATTGGAAATACCTGCACCAGTACATGTTCGGGCAATCTATACTTGTGGCGCCCCTTGAAAGCAACAAGGAGCTCGCCCGCGTGTACCTGCCCGATGATAACACCTGGTACGATATGTACGACGATCGCAGCTTTACCGGCAAACAGGAAATTATTGCCGAAGCGCCGCTTGAAAAGCTGCCACTCTTTGTACGCGGGGGAAGCATAATACCCATGCAGCATTTGGTAATGAGCACATCTGAAACGCCGAAAGACACCCTGCTGCTGCATGTTTACAAAGGCAAAGCAGGCAGCACCTTTGTACATTACGAAGATGACGGCGAAAGCTTTAACAACGAAAAAGGCGGTTTCCTGAAACGAGCCATCACCCTGAATCCTGCCGGTAAAACCCTCACTTTCGAGGCGGCGGAAGGCAGCTTTAAATCAAGGTACAACCATGTAAAAGTAATTTTCCACGGCTTCACCGAGCTGAAAGACCAAATTACAGCCGCAGGCAGCAAGGTAAAGCTGAAACAGGAACGCTATGCCCTTGTAGGCGATATGCCCAATTTCGATCCGCAGGGTACCGGCAAATCTGCTGCGGCAGCACCGGCTTATACAGCCGTATTTAATAACGGGAACGGGAAGATGGTGCTGAGCTGGTAAGGCAGGACCAAGCCACGCAGAACCGATTAGCACGTAAACAAAAAACACCGAACTTGTAAGGGCCGGTGTTTTTTGTTTTCCGCTAAAGACATAAACAGGCAACCGGATTTTAGTCTTTTACCAGCTCTGTATAATCTGCCGTAAGCTCGCCTTTGCCGGAGTAAAAAATGCGGAATTCCACCTTTTCCATTGGCAAATCGGAACGAAAAGGAATGCTGAAATTTTTATATTTACCTCCTTCGGTAAAGCTGCCAGATGTTATGGTTTGCTGACCTGCAATTTTACCCCCTTCATTCGGATGCAAATGGGCAACGTCAATTGTCCCCAAGGTATCATTACCGCCGGTTTTATCGGTTTTCAGTCGAAAAATAACATGGTAATTGCCCGGATCTATGTTTATGAAGGGCCCGAATACGAGGGCATTGGCATTGTGTTCAGTCTCATTATAATCAGGGCTGATTGTGCGGTTGGCAAAGTCTGAGGCTTCACTGTCGTTGGTTTCCATAAGCCATGAGCTTTCGGCATAAGAAGCAGGTTGGCGTTCGCTTTCAAAACGGTTTTGAAGCAGCTGTATAAACTCTGCAGTTTTCCTTTTGCTGTTGACTGTTGGTTGGTTATTAGTTAATACCATGTTGGCTTTATAATCTACAACATGGCATTTCCCTTCACGCATTTCTTTCAGGAGCCAAGACGAAAGTTGGGGTATGCGCTCAGTTGTTTTGCGGCTGAATTCAAACATCATATAACCGGTGTTATACCGATAGGGAGCAATAACGCTACGGTGCTTAGCTGCAGTGTACGGCATAATAAATTCCGACATTTCTATGCGCGAAGTATCCGGCACGTTTTCAGCAAGAGCATCAGCATTCACGCCAAAGGAATGCCATTGCGGAGAAAAATCGCGGTTATAAAAGGGGTGTGCAATCGGGGGCAAATAACCTTCGATATAGTTAAAGCTAAGTGCTGCAACAGGGAGCATCATTAAAACTGCCGACTTTTCGGTTTTAAGGTTGCAAAAACCCAATACAGCCCCATAATAAACAGGGAACAGCCAGTAGCCTGAATAATGACCGCCAAAATGAACCATGGTATAATCTGACGAGAAAAATATAACTACGGCGGAAGGCACGGCCATAATAAAAGCTTTATGCTGCCTGAACGGCAAAAACAGTAAGGGCCCGAAGGTGAGGCTTAAATATATAAACCTTTCAATATTGAAGACGGCAAACCCTGCACTGAAAACCGGGTTGCTCACAATGCTCAGCAACAGCGTTTTCATGTTATAAGGGCCGGCCTTAAGCATATCCTGATATCTCAGGGCAAAAAACGGGAAACTTTCTGCCCTGAAATATGGTATCAGGAAATTTACAACCAAAACAAAATATATTGCACTTATAGTTATTATGGTGATACCTGTTTTTAAATCTTTCCGGGTCCAGATTATAAAAATGCCCATGCAGGCCAATGTTAAAGAAATATCTTCGCGGAGGCCAAGCAACAGGGCGAACATTAACCAAAACAACTTTTTTTGGCCTTTTTCGTAAGTATAATACAGCCAAAAGAACAGCATTGGCGCCATACTTAGCTCATAAAAATCGCGGGCGGATAAGCGGGTAACAGCAGGGTGAAACAGGAAGGCGATAGCAAAGGCAAGCCCCGCAAGAGCGCTGCCTGTTTTTAAACGAGTAAGCTTAAATAAAGGTACAGTAGTAAATGCAACAACAATAGATTGGATGACAGATAGTACAACAGGAGAAGGCCAAGCCACTACAAAAGGCGAAAACAGGCAAATTGTTGGTATGAAATGCTCGCCAAAAAAATTATTGTACCTGTTCATTTTCCAAGTTGGCCGGCCTGTAGTTCCAAATGAATATAGAACATCCATATAGGTGGCCATATCGCCGGAAGTATGGGTAAAGAAGCTGTTTATAATGTACCACAGGCAAAACAAAGTGCTGATACCAATTACCGCTAAATAGATTTGCCTTTCGGTGAGCGTTTTTAAAGCGGCTGTGAGGCGTGCGAGAGGTATATTAAAAAACTCGTGAACAGCGGCATAAATACAAAACAATGAAGCCCCTATAAGTGCAAGACAAAAGAACAGCTTTATATAGATGTAGTCTGGTATAAGCCTGAAGGTAAGTACCGTAAAAACCGGCAAGGCCAAAATACCTAACCTGTAAGCATTTGCAGACAAATGCCTTATTATACCGTATATAATATCCTCGGCCTTATTCTGCCTGTTAATTAAGTAGCCAGAAATAAGGTTCCAAAGCAAAAACAAGCCGACTGCAATACCGCTCAGGCTTAGCAAATGGTCCTTTATATGGCCGGCAGGCAGGTTCCCAAGTGCAAACCGCGGGTAGTTCACATAAACACTTTGGCGATGGATGCAAAAATAGATTAGCAAAGCCGGTGCATAGCCAATAAAGAATATCCAAACGGGAGTAAGCAAAGAGGGTCTGCTTAGATTAGTCCGGTTTAAGATTTTAATCATAAATACATTATTGTTTATTAAAGTCCGGAAAATGCGAGCAAAAACCAGCATAAGCCTTAAGCCAAAGACAATAAAACACCACCTCCTTAATCACAAGGGGCTGATTTACTGTTAATAAGGCCAAATGTTTATAAAACTGCTGCTACAGGCACGGGAAACCTGCAACACTCAATTATTTGCAATTACAGATACTACCGGTGGCAGGTATTAATGTAAACCCATATTATAAAAAAGACTATGTTTATGGAACTCTGAAACACAGCCTCAATAAGCACTTCCAACCAAAAGTCTAAAGGTTTTTCCCGGAGTGTACACTGTATAAAGCCCTGCCGGCAATTGCCCGACATGAATAACTGTACCTTCATCGGCTGTGCCTGACCATACTGCCTGGCCAAGCATATTGCTGATACATATTGCCTGCCTGCCCTTAATACCTTCAATTCGGAAAGAAGCAAGTGCAGGGTTGGGTACAAGCTGCGTTACCGAATGTAAGCCTGCGGAAGCCGCCCCCGGTTCAAATTCATCAGACATGGGCGATGTGCAGCCAAAAACATCGGTATAATTAACAGTATATGGGAAAGATGCGCCGGGAAGAACCGGTATTTTATTGGTATTGAAACCGGGTAACGCTCCGTTGGCATTATACCATGTATAGCTTACACCGCCCGGTGTTGCATACAAGGTATCGTTTTGGCCGGTTATTGAAGGTTTGGCAGGGCTGTGCACAGTTACCGTAAATTCAGCAGAAGGCGGGCCCATGCATTCATTGCTGAGGGTGTTCACATAATAAGTACCTGCTTCGGTTACTTTTAAGCTTTGGGTGGTGGCACCTGTGCTCCAGAAATTACCGGAGGGCTTGTCCGACGTTAGTATTACGCTGTCGCCGTGGCAAAAAACAAGGGGCCCCGATGCAGTTACCTGCGGAGCCGGGGGAAGCTCGGTAACGGTAACGGTTATAAAAACGCTGTCGCTTTGGCAGGCGCCTAAATTGTAATAGGTATAATACACGCCCGGGTCTTTAACGGTAATGCTGCCGTTTGGCGCTGCGCTTCCGTTCCACCATGTTCCGGTTGGGTTGGTTGTTGAAAGTATTACGCTGTCGCCGCGACAAAAGTGAATCGGGCCCGATGCAATGGCAACCGGTGCAACCGGGCGAGGGAAAAGAATGTGCAGTGTATCTGAAGGCAGCGAGAGGCAACCGGCAGCTGAAACCTGCAGGCTGACATATTCCCCTGAGTTAACAGAAATGGTTTGCGTTGTTTCGCCGTTGCTCCAAAGATAGCCTTCGGCAGGTGCTGTACTTAAAACTGCCTTGCAGGGCTGCCCTACGGAAACAACGTTAATAAAGGGCCTTGCCGGCCTCGGCAAAAAAGAAACACCAACAGGCTCAGATGCGGCTGAGGTACAGCCGCCGGAAATAAACCTTACTGTATAAAACCCGATTTGAGTAACCGATATTCTTTGCGTGGTCGCGCCGTTGCTCCAAAGCCATGCATCGGCATTGCCTGTGGTAAGCGTGGCTGTCGAACCTTCGCAGAGGTTGGTATTGCCTACCTGCCTCACTACAGGCTGTGGCAGCGCAGGTAAAATATTTACTTCTACAATATTGCTTATTGCCGAAGTGCAGCCGAGGTAAACATATCTCAGGCTGTAAAACCCTGTGTTGCTAACGGTCAGGCTTGACCTGGTTTCACCGTTACTCCATAAATATCCGTAAGAAGATGGCCCTGATGGTCCCTCGCCGACTCCGGGCACATAAAGAGTTACAGTTCCGCCGGCACAAACTTCAGTAGTATCCAGGGCATCTATTTGCGGCGCCGGAATGCTGTTAATATTAACATACACAGTATCGCTTACTGCGCTTGTGCAGCCGGCAATTACAGTTCTTACCGTGAATTTGCCTGAATCTGATACGGTAATAGTTGGCGATGCTGAACCGTTGCTCCACAAATAAGCATCGGCCGGGCCCGCGCTGAAAGTAATATTACCGCCAACACAAATCAGCCGCCTGCCGGCCGGCGATATTACCGGGGCTGCAGGAACAGGGTTAACCGAAATTGTTACCCCCTCTGAGGCTGCAGATGTGCAGGAACCCGAAACCACCCGCACCGTATAAACACCTGCATCACTTACGCTTATACTGCTTTCGGTTGAGCCGTTGCTCCAGATATTACCGGAAAGCGAAGAAGATATGAGCGCAACAGATCCGCTGCCGCAAATAACGGAAGGGCCTGCAAGGCTGATTACCGGTGTTTCAACCCTTGCAAAAGTAAGGGGAATGGTTTGGCTCAGCGCCGAGGTGCAGGCCCCTGAAACAACCTGTACCCAAAAGCTCCCCGATTCTGTTACGGTAATTCTTTGACCACGCTCCCCGTTGCTCCAAACATTACCTGCTGCAGAAGAAGATTCAAGAATAAGAGGTACGCCGGTGCATAAATCTCCGCCGCTTACCACGGTAATAAAAGGTGTGGCCGGGGCAGTGCTTATTGTAACCACAACCGGCAGGCTGGGTGCCGACGTGCAGGTATCGGTAATGGTTTGTACGGTGAATACGCCCGAAGTATCGGTGGTAATGCTTTGGCTTGTGGCCCCGTTGCTCCAAAGGTTATTTGCCGCAGCAGATGAGCTGAGGGTAACAGTGCCCGCGCCGCAAATACTGACAGGTCCGCCTGCGCTGATTACCGGGGGCGGGCAAACAGCAGCCGGCAGCACCGCCTGTCCGAAAACGGCAGGACTAAAGCAATACAGGCAAATAACAAGGGAAGTAAATTTGAATTTGCGTAAGAATGTACTCATGAGCTGTTTTTTGCAGGTATTTTAATAATTGCTTCCCGGTCTTCGGCAGGATGCACAGAACGGCAATTTACCTTTAAGTAAATTGAACCTGTTAAATTCTTTAAAAATGAAGGGAAAACCAAATTTATCAAACCGGAAATGTATAATGGCAGTATTTTATTATACATATTGTATTTAAATATTTAATTACGCGAATTTGTTTTGTTTTATACTTAAACCCTCTTACATTTTCAGCATTATTTCTGATTTGTTTTTCAACCGGCCCATATTTCTGAGCTTAAATTTTTAATACCCCGACATCATGGCGGCTGCACCCCGCCAATAACACATTATGAAACAAATACTTACCCGCACATTTGCATTGTGCAGGCTCTTGCCTGCCCTTTTAATTATTATATTATGCTGCATGCATGCGCAGGCGCAAACGCTTGGCAAAGCCGGTAAGTATGCGGTACTGGCCGGTGCCAACATTTTGGCCGACTCAAATACCCGCTTTGAAGAGAATATTATACACCGGGTAACTACAATAGGAAAGTACGCAAGCGCAGGTTCTGTAACCGGAATCTCGATACCCGGTAACAAAGTAACCGATGAAGATTCTTTAAGCCTGGCCTTTACCGCCGTAGGCACATTCAGAACATGGGTTAGCACCCAAACGGCTCATGTGGTTTATTACCCAAGCATATCGGTTCATGAAATCAGTTTTTTAACGCTTGTACCGGGTTTAAATACCTTTGCCGACCCGCCAGGCGGCGGTGAAATTGAAAAATCGGCGCCTCCCTCGTTTGTGCCAACCAACCTCAGCGATACCTTAAAGTTCGGCGGATCTGCAACAGATGTTTATATCATTAAGATAACCGGCGATTTTAAGGTATTTAAAAACGCTTTTATAAAACTCGGTAATGTAAAGCCCGAAAACATTTACTGGGTGGTAAGCCGCGATGTAACAATTACCGACAGCGCGGTATTCTCAGGCAACGTGGTTGCAACCAGGAATATTCATGGTGGTAAGCTAAGGGCCGGGCAGGTATCTTTACTGGCCGATTACAATATTAATTTTAACCCCAACCACTTCGGCCGGGAGATTTACTTTTCAAAAGACAGCATGTCGGCGTACAGGACTATGAGCCATGCGCTGCCCCAATGGGGGCATCTGAAAAGGTATGCTTTGCTGGCAGCCGACAGTATTAAATCTGTTGACACCCTTGATTTTTACGGGCGAACTGCAGCATATGCCTGCAGCGGCAAATTGTACCCGCATGATTCTGTAACTGATTACAGCGAAGCCATAGCTGTTAATGCGCAGGCCCAATTCGACAGGCTGGCACCCTATGATGCTGCCCTGCCCGATGATTACAACCCGGCATTAACCGATTCAACAGTACTTAACAACCAAACCATAAACCCCGGCTACACTTACCTGGGCAAAAACGTGGTGCTTGGCGGCAACCTTACTTTCTCGGGAAGTAACTCATCAACGTATGTTATAGAAGTAGGGAATTTGCTGCAGGCCAAGGAGAACCTGCACCTGATTCGCGAGCCTGATAACTATAATCAAATAGAATGGCGCATACGCGGCAAGGCAATAATCAGGGGCACCATAAGCGGTGTAATTACCTGCTCCGATGTAATTGAAACAGGCTTCAACTCCGGCAATGTGGCGCTTTATGCAGCTAGCAAAATTAAGACATTTGGCCTTATGCGGGCGGTGTCGCCCAAAATTATGAGCGTGGAAGGGGTGCTGCCAAACGTGCCGACAGCAGACTCCTTACCGGCTGTATGTCAAAACCTGGCCGTCAATGGGGAATTTGATATGGGCGGAGGCTGCTATCCTACCAATTTGTGGTCAAAGGTTTCTGAAAATATGATTTGTCGTGCCAGGCCAATTACAGCGCATTTACCGGATAATGGTATAATGCCATATTGCCTCACAAACAGGGCATGGGATATTTCTGAAACAAGATGGTCGGGCAGGGGATATAGAAACAGGGGGAAATTTATGGCCATTAACGGTGCTGATACTTCTCTGGCCGGTGATGTGTGGTACCAGGACTCTATTCCATTGGTTCACAACAAAAAATATGTATTCAGCAGCAGGGTTATGAACCTGCTCCAGGATTCAGGCGTAGGTAGGCCCGGATTTGCTTTATACATAAACGACACCTTATTGATTGCAAATAACCAAATAAAAGGCGGACCCAAAGCAAAAAATGCGGGCGATACAAATGCGCATGGTGCATGGTACGAATTAGGCCGGGTTTGGAATTCGCGCGGTAACGACTACGCGAATATAAAAATTAGGATGGAGAACGTAAGAAATCGTATAGGCTGTGACGGGGCTCTTGACCATATTAAATTCGGAATCAGGAAAGATACCGACAGCCTGGTTAAAGTATGTACTGCAAGGGCAATGTGTGCGCCTGATGCCGATGAACCGGCTTGGTCGCAACCCCAATACCTTGACAGCTTAGACCGAAACGGGAGGAAAATTAAATGGCTGGGTTCACATGTATTACTTGATACATCAGACAGCACATACAGGTTTATACCGCCTTCACATTCAGGCACCTATACCGTTTATACCGAGTTTGATACGCTGCAAAACTGCCATGACCCTGTTGCGGTAAATATTCGCATGAATAATTCTTGCCAGGCCCCGCCGGAAGATGCCATACTCCTGCATCGCTATTACCCCCGCAACTATGACCCTGCAGCAAATACCGGCGGCTATTTTATACCCGTACAGGTAACCACCGATGACGGCGTTTATCATTATGATGATAACCCGAATATGTTCTCGAACTTTGTTTTTACCAATTATTACGGCTCCGATTCATTGGATGAACGCTGGTTCCTGAACGGTACACACAGCTACTTTCAGATTCCTAAGGAAAGCTGGGGAACTGCCGATACTATATACCTGGTACCCGGCAAGTACTATTTGCGGGCCAACGAACCCCTGCGATTGGGTGCGGCAAGAATGAGCTCGGGCTGCAGCCCTACATCCATTTGCTACAATACGCCAAAAAATTACAAGTTTATGGCCGGTGTTGAAATGTACTTCCAATCGCGCAATGATATTTGCGCCGAGGGAGCTTTTGATTCAACGGGATTGGCAGGCATCATACTTGAGCAAGGCTATTCGCTTACCATTGACCCAATGTGCAAGTTTACATCGGCCACTTCAGACGGGTATTGGGGCGGCATTGTGATTGAAGACAACGGCTACCCGAGCACCGATACCAAGATAAGGCTCATGGGTGATTCAACACCCGACGGAGGTTATTCAGGAGCTCCATGGAACATTACTTTTGAAAACAGCGCCTTCGGCATTGGCGGCATGGGCGATCCTCAGGGTTATGTTAGTGCACGCTATACCGATTTTACAGGCTGCAAGCGCGGAATTAATACCTATGGCGGCCCGCCTTTTATACTGCCAAGCAATTTCTACCCCAACCATGTTTACAAATGCACTTTCGACGGAAGCTATTGGTTCCCGGGTCGTGAGCAAACGCGCTCTGATTATTTCCTGGGCGTTACAGGCGGTACCTACCGTGTAAACCGGGTTGAATGCCTGGCATCTACCGAGGCAATTACGGTACATGCAGCAAATCTTAATATTTCAAACAGCTCCATATCAGGTACAGCAGGTATAAAATACAACGGTTTCCCTGCGGGCAGCTATAGCCTGCTGCTGTTAAATAACAGCATAACCGGTACGCCCGGTGTTGATTTTAACGGTATAGGCAGCATAGTAAGCAAAAACAATATTTACACCACGCTCTCGCCAAGCAGTGCCCTGTATATAACCGATACATCATCTTTATTAAGCGTAAACGACAGCATTGGCACCATTATAACCATGGGGCATTACCTGCCGACTGCTACAGGCATAAATATGTATATGGGCAGCAACGCCTTTATTGACGGACTGCATGCAAATGTTAACGGCACGGCAGTACGTTTGGGCTGCCACACTGCAACCATTGTAAACAGCGTGCTTACCGCCAATAAGACCTGCCTTGATCTTACAAAGATTATTCCTTATGCTGCACTGCCGCAATGGACAGCCAATGTGAAGAACAACGTGTTTAACATCAGCGCCGAATCTGAAACCTATCCTAATTTCCTTGAAGGAAAGGGTATAGATGTGTTCAACTACAATATTGTTAGCCCTGTCGAAAAACTGAAGCTGAACCTGAACTGTAATTTCTTCAACAAGATAGGCAGCACGCCATCAGGCAAAACCGCGAAATGGTACGGTGTTTATATCGCCGGGCTCGGTACCGGATTGGAAGAGATTGGGGGAGATGGCGGAGCAGGTCATGAAAAACCCGGGGGCAATGTCTGGCCGGTTAACTCATCCATTGACAGGAGCAGCTATACAGGAAGTGATATTGAAGCGGACTGGAGCAGCCCTTCTTCTGACTGGTATTCATTCTATAGTCCAAGTCTTGGGCATGAAGTAGATTATAATAAGTACAAAAATGAGTTTGTTGGAAATGTTAGCCCTTCAACCTCATCTGGTGATTACTTTGATATTCGCACTTCGACTCATACCTGCGGCACTCTTTACAACATCATGCAAGCCTGCTCAACCTATGCCAACGTAGTAGGCTACACAAGCTTTGGAACATGTGTGAGCAACTTCAGCTCAGTACAGAGATCTGTAAGCGGTGCAACCTTTGATACCATTTGCACCATTATACAAGACCCGCATCCTTATTTTCCGACACGTATGGCTGCACCTTCTGACATCTTGGCAGAAAACATAACCGGTTTAGAAAAAAGTAAATACTCATTAGGAGAATGTGTGCCAAACCCGGCGATAAATGAAACAACTATTGCGTATAAATTGCACAAGGAAAATATTGAAGTAGTTGCCGAAGTGAGTGAAATTGCATCAGGCAGGAAACTATTTGAAGTCAAAACTCTAAATGGGACGGGCTACATAATTTTGCAAACATCAACGCTTATGCCTGGTTTTTACAATGTTAAGCTACGAGTTGACGGAATTGAAACCGCGAATCGTAAGTTAGTAATTATTAAATAACTTAATTAGTCGGGTAGTTTAACTACCCGACTTTACTTCTTTATGAAAAGGTCAATTCTAATAATTTGCTGCATTTTAATGATTGCGCAGTTTGCACTCTCTCAAAGTATTGTTTGGGAAAAAAGTTATGGCTTTAGAAGGAGGGATGAAATTCACTCAATTGAAGCTATTCAAGGAGGCTATATTTCAGGTGGATTTTCAACTCAAAACTCAATTCGGAGGCCAAACAGTGGCATTACTTACTATGGGGCATATCTTGTAAAGCTGAATAACAACGGCGATACTATCTGGGCGAAATACCTGAACTGTCAAGGTCAGGTAAAAGCCATTAAGAAAACCCCTGATGGCAACCTGTTTGCGGCAATTGCCATTTTAGATACATTCAGGATTAATCCTATAAGAATATTCAAGCTTACCGTAAACGGAGATACCCTCTGGACCAAAAATCTGCCCAATACGAGTGGCTATGACCCTTATGATATTATTGTGCTGCCCGACGGCAGCTCAATAATGGTTGGTACAGCCCCCGGAGGTTTAATGAGCGGCTTCGCCCTGCGCATGGATATTAACGGCGTAGTGCTTTGGAAAAGAGTATTTACACCTTCCATACAAACCTATTTAACTCATGTTGAAAGGCTGGCCGATAATACCGGGTTTCTTGTTAGCGGCTCTGCAGGCTCCGGCGCATGGGCCACATGGCTCAATGAAGACGGAAGCACCAGGGGTGAATTGGTGTTTTGGCGTGAACCCACAGGTTCAGCGCTTTATTCTGCTTCCGTATCTCAAATGCCTGATGGCAACTTTGCTGTAACCGGCAGCAATTCTGCCGATAACGCGCAATGGTATGTAGGTAAGCATAAACCTGATGCAAGCAAAATTTGGGGTTATTATACTTCCGGCGGCTGCCTGCCCCCTTATATTAATACTTATGGCGATATTTTACTCGAATATGGTAATATAAGTACCGGTATTGAGTTCAGAAAATATTCAAGCGCAGGAGCCTTGGTAAGAAGCGTAACTTTAAGCGGTACTAGAAACCTTAAAGATGTTTTCGCTGTTGCCTGGGGAGATAACGACAGCGCTGTTTTCGCCGGCCGTGTCCGGACAGATGACACCTACCAATACGAAGACTTCTGGTTCTGCAAAATGGCAGATGTGGGTTACCCCTATATGGTAGCCACTAAGCCTCTGGTAGCTGAGCAGGAGGTTTTAAGTATATTTCCCAACCCGGCTAAAGATGCTTTCACGTTAAACAGCAAGGTTCCGGGTAACCTAAGTATTTACACTTCTTCGGGGCAAATTGTTCAAACGCAGGCTTATTTGCCGGGAGATGTTACAGATGCCACCTCGCTTCTCCCCGGTCTGTATTTATACAGGTTCAGCAGCAGCAAAGGAGTTAGCACGGGCAAGATTGTGAAAGAATGAGGTATGAAAAGACTCATTCTCACGGCAGCAGCAATAATTGCATTTCAGGCAAGTTTCTCTCAACAGGTTATCTGGGAAAAAACCTACGGCTGGCAATTGACCGATAAAGTAAATACAATTGAGCCGATTGATAATGGCTGCTATTTTGCCGGTGGTACCTCAATGAATTTTACTTATACCAGCCGCAACTACCAAGGGCCTTCGCTCGTTGGTGCAATGCTGTTAAAAATTAATTCAGTGGGTGATACGCTATGGTGTAAATATTTAGGCTGCATGGGTTATATAAGGGCATTAAAAATGCACCCTGATGGCAATTTGTTTGTAAGCGTGGCCGTCAGAGATACCAATGAATTATATAAACCTATCCGCCTTTACAAAGTTACCCCCGAAGGAGAATATATTACTTCCTGGGATTACCCCGAGGTTTCGAACGGATATGTAAATGATATGCTTATTCTGCCCGATGGCGGCGCGCTAATGGTAGGCCACATGTACTCCACTACCGGCGGTATTACCGATGGCTTTGCACTCCGCGTTGACCTCAACGGGAGAAAAGTGTGGATGAGGCATTATACCCCCAGCCTACAAACCTATATAAACCATATTGAAGCTTTAACAGATAACTCAGGCTATCTTATCAGCGGCATGGCCGGCTACAAAATATTTGCCGATTGGATTACAGAAGATGGCGATTGTATACGATCAGAAATTCTACTGGAATTATCCAACTAATAACGACCTTTATTTTGCAGGAGTAATGCAGTCGCCTGATTCAACCTTTATAGCATGGGGTTCAAATTCAGCTGAACCTGAACGAAAATGGACAGTTGGCAAATACCTGCGAGACGGTACAAGAGTATGGCTAAATGAAGTTACAGGTGCCTGCCAAACAGTTTTTGTGAACACCGCTGCCGAAATACTTGTAAGCTTTGATGATGCAAGCGGTATTTATTTTCGTAAATACAGCAGAGACAATACCATTATTAAGACAGCTATAATAGGTACTGTTACAAGAACGCCTAAAATTATATTTGCCGCCGCCTGGAATTATGATAACACAGCTGTTTTTACGGGCTACAACAAAGTAGATTCAAATGTAGAACGTGAGAATTTCTGGTTCTGTAAAATAGCTGAGGTAGGTAACCCCCTATCTTTCAGTTAAAAAACCATTAATGGCTGAGCGTGAGCGTTTAAGTCCATATCCCAACCCTGCCAAAGATGCGTTCACCTTAAACAGTAAGGTGTCGGGGCACTTAACGGTTTATACCACATCCGGCCAAGCTGTGCAAACCCAGGCATATACCCCCGGAGATAAAACAGATATCTCTTCGCTCACACCCGGTTTATATTTATACAGGTTTACAAGCGGTAGAGGGGTGAGAACAGGGAAAGTGGTTAAAGAGTAAGCTGCTAATTCAAAAATGCAGGTGCAACAAGTATATGGGAGTGGCTTAGTAAGAACCATACCCAATGATTGAAGCGTGCGGACCTGAATATGTACTTTATTTCTTAACTAAATTCAGGGTGGTTTTGTGGAATAGCTGGTTGTGTAATTTTTTCATGCAGATTTTGCATTACAGTAATAGTGCAATTGGACGGAACGCAATGCCGGATGGCATTTAAAGGTGTTTGCAATCTTATTTGGTAAAAGCACAGGCTGCGCACTACTAAACGCTTTGTTATTTAAGCGCCCCGGTAAAAAAATATTACAGGCACAATCCTGTAAGGCGGGAACGGTAACAGTAACCTGAATTCTGAGCACAGTTCTGAGTTATATGATTAATAATTAATGACTTATTGTTTTTTTACTTGATGGTTTGTGAACATGGAGTATGCTGTAAACATGCTAAGTACCATGTGCGAACAGATAGGGTACATGGCACATTTTAAGGTACCGATTTTTTTTTTGGAGTACACAATAATTCCATGATATTCGCATTCAGTCTACCCAACCAAATTAACCCACAATCTTATGAAAAGAACATTAGTCCCTCTTTGGGGCATTGTGTTTGCCATAGTGCTGCTCTGGTCGCAGGGCGCACGGGCACAATGTACCGCCCCATCTATTAAAATCAACAATGTTGTAACCACGGGCACTGTAACAATATGCTCAGGTTCATCATTAACAATGACCTCTTCCTTTGTTCCTTCCGGCGGCACCGTTAAGAACTTATGGAGCACAGGAGACGAAACCAACAGTATTACGGTTACAACAGCAGGTACTTACTTTTTACGTACCGCCGACCCCGGAACCTGTACTTCAGGAGCCGGACCTACAGTAACAGTAGTGGTGCAATCTCCGCCCCTGCCTGCAATAGCTAAAGCGCTTGGCAACACCAACCTTTGCGTAGGTGAAAGCGTTACCCTTACCGCTCCCGGCGGTTATGCCTTTTATAAATGGAGTAATAATGCAACTACAGCAACCATTTCTGTAAGCACCGCCGGCAAATACTCGGTACAGGTGGCAAACTTAGCAGGTTGCTGGAGCGATACTGCCGGCGGATATACCCGGGCAGGCTTAACCTTTTACCCGAACGGCGCAACTGCCGAAGACAGCATATATATTACCACAAACACTTCAGGAATTTGCAGCTCATTGGCTAACGCCGTACCCGGCGTAGATTCAATGTGGCACCATGGCGGCGTTAAAATTAACGGCCAAAGCTGGCAGAATGTGGTTGCCGCCAATAACGGCGACACACGTCCGCAGACTGCTTACCAAAACAGCAATGGTGTTTTCACCAAAACCATCAAGCCCCGTACTTATTGGAACATCAGCGGCAGCTTTGCCACCGCATCTATCACTGAGCTTGATTTCGTATTAGGCGGCGGCGCAGTAAATGGCGGCTGGTTTACCAAAGACGGTAAAGACGGAGCAAACGGATGCGGCGATTACTTTGTACCGCTTCCTATTCAGAAACAAAGCGGCACACCTAAGCAAGCTGTAACTGTAACTGTAAAATCTGCGGTTACCACGCCTGTTGCATCAGTTTCTTCAGGCAATAACCCTTTCTGCGAAGGAGGCAGCCTTGTACTTACCTCTAATAATGCAAGCGGTAACCTTTGGAGCACCGGCGCAACCACACAAACTTTAACAGTTTCAGCTGCAGGTACATATACTGTACGTACTATATCTAACGGCTGTACCTCATCTAACAGCAACTCAATTGTTGTTACCATGACGCCAAGGGCCGCAAAGCCTACCATTTCGGCAGACGGACCAACTACTTTCTGCACAGGCGGAAGCGTTGTGTTAACTTCAAGCGCAACATCGGGCAACCTTTGGAGCAATGGTGCAACCACACAAAGCATAACTGTAAGCACTGCCGGTAGTTACAGTGTGGCTGTAATAGCAAGCGGCTGTACTTCTAATACTTCTGATATCACCTCGGTAGCCGTAACGGCTAACGGAGAGCCCGGCCCGGCTGTAACCGCAGGCGGCCCTACCACTTTCTGCCAGGGCGGAAGCGTTACGCTTACCGCGCCTGCCGGCTACACCTATATGTGGAGCAACGCCGCAACAACCCAAAGCATTACTGTGAGCACAGCCGGCGATTACTCGGTACAGGTAATGAGCGGCTCATGCACATCGGCATTCGGTGCTGCAACCACGGTTACTGTAAACACATTGCCCAATGCGCCAACCGCAACTATTACAAGCGGAACGGCAACCACATGCGGCAACGCAGGTGCAACCCTTACTTCAAGCTCAGCCACAGGCAACATTTGGAGCAACGGCGCCACCACGCAAAGCATTACCGTAGCAACTACAGGCAGCTACACAGTTCGGTATTACAACGGAACATGTACTTCCGCTGCAAGCGCGCCTGTTGCCATAACGGTAAACACAAAACCGGAACCACAAATTCCGTATAACAGTACAGGTGTAACCACCATTTGCACAGGCCAAAGCGTTACGCTTACTGCGCCTGCCGGCTACAACTTCTATAAGTGGAGCCCTACCAATGAAACCACGCAAACCATTAGTGCAACAGCAAGCGGACACTACGCTGTGCAGGTTGCCTTTGCTAATGATTGCTGGTCTGATACCGGTGTTTCAAAAATCACCTCAAACGTAATACTCTTCTCTAAAGGCAACGGACCCGACGACTCACTTACCATTGTGGTAGACGCAACCAAGCTTTGCCAGCAAGGTGATGGTATTCTTTCCACTGCACAGCTTCGCCACTACGGCGGCGCCCGTGTTAACGGAAGCCAATGGAGCTACGTGGTAGATGCAGGTTCTAACGATGTTAAGTCTCGCTACACAAAATTGCCTAATGGCCTTTGGGTGAAGAAAATGGTTCCGCGCACATATTTCACAGGTGCTCCAACTAACCAGTCTATGGACCAACTGAATATGTTGCTCGTTGGCGGCCCTATAAGCAACGTTTTTGCAGGTTCCGGCCGCAACATTTCAGGCTGCGGCGATATACATGCCGATATGCCGCTTGCAGGCACAGGCCTCACCAGGCCGGGTATTGATTTAACGGTTAAACCGGTTGTTACAACGCCAACCATATCGGTTAGCAGCGGCAGCAACCCAATTTGCCAGGGCAGCACGCTTGTACTAACAGGCCCCTCGGGCTCAGGCATCAGCTGGCTTTGGAGCACAGGCGCAACTACCCAGACTTTAAGCCTTTCCGCAGCAGCAACTGTTACCTTAAGAACCATTTTCGACGGATGTACCTCTTCAACGTCATCACCAATGGTTGTTACAGTTAACAACAAGCCCGGCAAACCAACCATTTCAGCCGACGGCCCGCTTACCTTCTGCGACAACGGCAGCGTAACCCTGACCTCAAGCGCAGGTGCAGCATACCTTTGGAGCACCGGTGCAACCACACAAAGCATTACCGTTTCTGATGAAGCTTCTTATTCTGTTCAGATTATAGCCAACGGCTGTACTTCAGATGTGAGCGATGAAACCGATGTGGCTGTTACCTCTAACAGCGTGGCGCCAACCATAACAGCAGGCGGCCCCTTAAGCTTCTGCCAAAACGGCAGCGTAACCCTTACCGGCCCCGGCGGATACTCCTCTTATATGTGGAGCAACGGCGCAAGCACCCGCTCAACCACCATTACAACTTCACAAAGTGTAACGCTTGTAGTGGCAACTCCCGGTTGTACTTCAGCAACAAGCAACGCTGTAAACGTTAGCGTTACCCCCCTTCCGGCAACACCAACTGTAAGTATAACTTCAGGCAGCACCACACTTTGCTACCCGCAAACCGTTACGCTGCACTCATCTTCTTCAACCGGTAACCTTTGGAGCAACGGTGCAACTACCCAGGATATTACGGTATCTGCTGCAGGCAGCTTCAGTGTAAGGGTAATTGGCAGCGGTTGTACATCACTTACAAGTGCTGTAACAGCAGTAAGCCTTTACTACAAGCCGCTTCCTGCTAAAATTACCGCTTTAACACCTACCGAAGTATGTGCAGGCACACAGGTAACCCTTTCTGCACCTGCAGGTTTCCCTCATTACCTCTGGAGCAACGGTGAAACAACCCGCAACATTACTGTAACTGCCGGTGCTAACTACACTGTACAGGTTGGTAATGCAGCCGGCTGCTGGAGCGATACCGGCAGGGGCTGGATACAAGGCGGCATGACCATATACCCTTATGGTGCAACTGCCGATGATTCTGTTCTGCTGGTTGTAAATACCGGTAATATTTGCGGCTCTCTTGCCCTTGGCAGCCCGGTTCGTATGCACAGCGGCGTATCTACCTGGAACTATGTGGTTACTGCAGATGCCGCAGCTGATAAGGCTGTGTTCACAAATACAGGAACTGCACAATGGTCTAAGCGCATAGTTCCGCGCAGCTATTACGGCCTGCCTTCAGACTATGGTGTAAACAACCTGTCTATGGTATTGGTTAGCGGTTCGCCAAGCGGCGGCTGGTGGCAGTTCGATGGTAAAGACAATACCGGCGGCGGTTGCGGAGACTTCTTCCTGCCAATGCCTGTTCAGCAAAACAACGGCAGCGCCTTTGGTTACAGCAGCATGCTGGTTAAGGTGAACCCTGTTCCTGCCAAGCCTGTGATTTCTGTTTTCAGCGGAAATAACCCGCTATGCCAGGGCCAGACAATGGTGCTTACCGCGCCTGATATAAGCGGTGCAACATACATCTGGAACACCGGCGCAACCACCCGTGCCATTGTGGCCGGCGATGCCCGCGCATACAGTGTTCGTGTTATTCTTAACGGCTGTACTTCCGAAGTAAGCAACAACTACAACGTAGGCATTACGCCTAAGCCTGCCCAGCCGGTAATTTCTATAACCGCCGGCAACAACCCGTACTGCCAGGGCACACAAACTGTAACCCTTACCAGCTCTAATGCAGATGGTAACGTTTGGAGCAACGGTGCAACAACACAAAGCATTACAATATCCGCAGGCTCCGGTTCTTACTTTGTAAACAAATTCGTAGGCCTTTGCCACAGCGATACCAGCAACGTGATTAACATAACAGCCATCAACTGTGGTAACGCCTTTATTGGCAATACCGACAGCGACTGGAACCTGGCATCTAACTGGAGCAATAACACTGTTCCTACAGCATCTGACTCAGTTAACATTTTCAGCTTTACCCCGAATATGCCTGATGTTGCCGGCGGAACCTCAATCGGCAGCATACACATTCACCCCGGGGCAACGCTTACCATTCATGGCGAAGGCAACAACTTTAAAATTGCACGCCACCTGAATAACGAAGGCACCATTGAAGGCACTAATATTTCAGGCGTTGAATTCAACGGCGGAGGTACCAGCGTAATCATGGGAGACAATACCAATCTGACAGTGCTTAAATTAAGCAACAATACAACTGTTCGTATGGAAGGTAATGTTTCTGCATCTTCGGTAATTGATATTGAAGAAGGCAGTCAACTTGACGCCAACCACAAGACCCTTACATTCAGTGCCCGCGGCTTCAGGCAAAGCGGCATGAAGAATGTAAACGCAGATGTGCTTGTAAACGCCGAAAACACCGTGGCTGAAACCAGGTTCGACTATACTCGCGTAGCAAATCCTGTTACATACGGCAACTGGTATTTTGTTGCACCATCTGTAACCGATCAAACTGTGAGCGCATGGGAAGGTAACGGAAACAACTATGTACCCGGCACCTTCAGTACCAATCCCGGTGAAAAACCTTCGCTCTGGCTATATGATCCTTTCGATAACAGCAACCCGGATAACAACGGTTTCATTAAAGCCGGATCTGCCTCACAGGCTGCGCCTGTGGGCACCGGGGCCCGTGTTTGGTTCAGCGCTGAATTTATGCGTGCAGGCGGCTTAACTGCCCAAACCGGCACACCATACCTCGGCAATTTCAGCTGGAGCGGACTTAAATACTGTAACACAGGCTCATGTGCATTTAATGCCGAAGAAAACGGTTTCAACCTGATAGGTAACCCGTATATGGCTAACCTTGACTGGAGCGCAGAAAGCGGGTGGACAAGGACAAACGTATCTGACAGTTATTGGATATACAAAGGTGACGAAGGTCTTTACACCAGTTTCGTAACCAACGTAGGCGGCGTTAACGGTGCCGACGGCAACATTACACGCGGCCAGTCTTTCTTCGTAAAAACAACCGGCGATGCGCCTGCCATGAGCGTAACCCCTGCGGCTGCAGGCTCGTCTTTCAGCAGCTCTGCATTAATGCGCAGCGCGGCAACTGAAACTTTAAGGATGAAACTTTCAGGCGGTGCAAAAACCGATGAAGTGCTTCTTTCCCGTAACAGCAACGCACGTACTGCTTATGCAGGTACTGAAGATGCAAGCAAAATGTGGAACAGCGGCCTTAACCTGGCCCTTACAGCATTCGAAAAGCAGCTCAGCATCAGCAGCCGCCCTATAAGCGCCGGCGATGTGCAGAACCTCTACGTTTACAGCACCCTTGGTACGCCTGTGCAGCTTACACTTACTGAGCTGAACGGGTTCGAAGGCCTTGAAGTGCAGTTTGTTGACCGTACGCTTAACACAAGCACCACATTGGTTGCAGGCCAAAGCGTAAGCGTTGAAAGCGACCCTACCGGCGAGCGTTACGCAATTATATTCCCGTCTTCTGTAACCGGTGTTAAACCGAATTCAGCTGCCGCCCTTGTAATTTACCCGAATCCTGCCGAGAACGTGCTGTTCATGGAAGGCCTCAGCAACGAAGCCGCCCGCAGCCTGCGCCTGACCGATATGCTTGGTCATAACATGCCTGCTAAGCTTTCTGCCCAGGCAGGCCGTTACAGCCTTGATTTGAGCAACCTTTCAGCCGGTGTTTACACCATCATTGCTGAAGGCCGCAGCTACAGGATTGTGAAAAAGTAGTATTTCCTTAATCGGAATTTTGGCGAACCCCGGCTTTGGTCGGGGTTCGTTTTTTTTGTGGAGGTAAGTGATTTTAAGTGCAAAAGAGCTCTTTGATTCTAAGTCCGGATATTAGCTGATTAAACGCTTATAGCTGTTTTTGAACATGCACCCGGTTATAGCGGGTGTGTTAAACAAATGACCCACCAGAATATTATTGTATTTGTTTAAACGTTTTGCAGGTTCGTAGCATCGCACAAATAAGGCATCGGCTCCGGTATTGCCGGTCTTAGATTCCCCCGGAAACCGGATTTAAAGGCCTTGGTCGTAATTTTGGGGAGGTTGGTGCATTATAGTATCATTGTTATCGCCTTATTTTGTATTATAGCACCTGTTATTGCACAATCCTAATAGCTTAAAGGGCTTATTCGCAGAAACTATGGAAATTGCTTCGGCGCTTAGTAAAAATAATGTTACAATAGTTAACGATAACCCGGCATTGCCCACTATCGTTTTTGGCCATGGTTTTGGTACCGACCAAAGCACCTGGCGCTATATAAGCCATGCTTTCAGCGATTACAGGCTGGTATTATATGATAATGTCGGCGCCGGCAAAAGTGATCCGGTAGCCTACAACAACATCAGGTATTCAAGTCTGAAAGGATACACTTTCGATTTACTTGATATTTGCCGCGAGCTTAACCTGAAAGATGCGATATTTGTAGGCCACAGCGTAAGCGGAATGGTGGGCCTGCTTGCTGCCATTGCGCAGCCGGAGCGTTTCAGCAAAATGGTTTTTGTGGGCGCATCACCCCGTTACCTGAACGATGTGGGCTACATAGGCGGCTTTGATCAGGAAGACCTTGAAGGCTTATTCGGCGCCATGAACGCCAACTACTATGCCTGGGCCAGCGGCTTTGCCCCCCTTGCCATGCGTAATGATGACAGGCCTTCGCTTGCAGAGGAATTCGCATCAACACTTTCATCAATAAGACCGGATATAGGACAGGCAGTGGCCCGTGCTATTTTCCAAAGCGACCACCGTTCAGAATTGGCAGATTTCGATAAGCCAAGCCTGATAATACAGGCACAGAACGATATTGCAGTACCGGCCGAAGTGGGCGAGTTCCTGCATAAAAACATTAAGAACAGCACTTTGGTTGTAGTTAATGCAAACGGACACTTCCCGCAAATGAGCGCTCCTGAAGAAATTATCAGCGCAATCAGGAAATTTATTGCCTGAGCCGGGCGGGCGGTTATTAACCTTGGCCTGTTTGCGCTTACCTTTGCCTGTTAGCCACAGCATGGTATTTAAGTATCATCACGATGCATTAGTTAAAGCATAGGTAACAAACAATTTATACACCTGATACCACCTTTCTGCCGTGCCGGATATTGAACAATTGACCTCTGACTGGACCCGCCTTTCGTTGGAATACCTGCGCCGTCTCGATACATTAAATATGTCGAGAAGGCCGGAGGAGCTTACAGCATTGTCGCTCACCCAGCTCAGGGAGCTCAGTGGTGCCGATCACCTGTATTTTATAACCTTTGAAGACCTGCTCACTGCACGTATTCAATGGGCCGAAGATCCGATGGCCATTGACCAGGTGATAAACCCGGCATTTTTCAGCGGCATGCTGGCCGGTAAGCAGATAGTTTGTTTTGAAAACCTAAACGAAGCAGACAGCTACGACAATTATTTATCGGGCGCCCAATCTGCCGTTTTATTGCCTTTCCTGAAACAGGAGTTCCGCAATGCCATAGTGCTTTCCTGGGATACCCCACAAACTTTCAGCCCTGATTTCAGGTGCTTTCTTGAGTTTGTTACGCTGGGCCTGCGCAAGCTTATAGAGCTCAGCAATACCTTCGACACCCTGAACCGGGTGCGTGTGCGGTATAATGCCATTCTGCAAACCATACCGCAGGGCGTTGTGTTTATTGAAGAAGGCGGCGGCAGCGGCTGGATAAATGCCCGCGCATCTAAAATGCTCGACCTGCCACCCGGCCGTACAGACCCGGTTCGTTTGGCACAGGCTATGCACCGTCTCCGTTCCGGGGCCGATAATTTTGATGATATAAACGCGCGCGCCGCAACCCTGTTTACCGCGCCCGATAATCAAATCAGGGATTGGCTTTGGCTTTGGAGCGAACCTCGCCCCGCAGCCCTGAATGTGAGCTGCACGCCCATTCTTTACGGCAGCGCACGCGGCCGACTCTGGATTTTCGACGACGTAACGGAAAACCACCTCAGCAACGAGAAGCTGCGCGAGCTGAATATTCTGCTTGAGGAGAAAACCCGGCAGGCCGATGCCGAAAACAAAGCCAAGAGCGAATTTTTGGCCAATATGAGCCATGAAATACGCACGCCTATGAATGGCGTAATAGGCATGACCAGCCTGCTCATAGGCACCGAGCTCAGCGACGAGCAACGCGATTACGTTGAAACCATTCGCCTCAGCGGCGATACCCTGCTCACGCTCATCAACGATATTCTCGATTTCAGTAAAATTGAATCGGGTAAGCTGGAGCTGGAGCAAGCCCCCTTCCTGCTCAGCCAGGTAATTGAGGAAACTTTCGACCTGCTTTCTTTAAAAGCCAACGAAAAGCGCCTCGACCTGCTCTATGAAATAGCTCCCGAGGTTCCGGCCCGTATTGTTGGCGATATCACCCGCATTCGGCAGATTTTGGTGAACCTTGTTAACAACGGCGTTAAGTTTACTGAGCATGGCGAAATTCTTATCCGGGCAACGCTTGGCAGCAGAACCGGCGAAACCTACGAAATTCAGTTCGAAGTAAAAGATACCGGAATAGGCATTCCCGCAGATAAGTTCCAGCGCCTTTTTAACAGCTTCAGCCAGGTAGACAGCAGCACTACGCGCAAATACGGCGGTACGGGCTTAGGTCTTGCCATCTGCAAACGCCTGGTTAATTTAATGGGCGGGCAAATTTGGGTTGAAAGCGAACCCGGCAAAGGGAGCAGCTTTTACTTTACGCTCCGCGCAAGGGCACAAAGCCAGGTGCGCGAATTCAAGCCGCAGAAAACAAATAACACGCTCTTCGGCCGCCAGGCAATGGTGGTTGACGACAATGAAACCAACCTCCAGATTTTAAGCACGCAACTTACCAGGCTAGGAATGCAGGTAGATGTGTTCAATAATGTGCCCGATGCCCTGAAGACCCTGGAATTGCGCAATTACGACATTGTAATTTCCGATATGCTGATGCCGGAGCTTGATGGCTTCGACTTCATTAAAGCGCTCAGGGAAAAATATACTGCCGAGCAATTGCCGGTTGTGCTTTTAAGCTCTGCCGGTATTATTCCTGCCGACAGAACAGGTTATAAAACACTCTTCCAGGCTATTGTTGATAAGCCTGTCAGGCACGGACACCTGATAACAATTGTTTCCGAAGTATTGCAAGGCAAGCCCATGAGGCGTAACATGCTGCGCGATGCCGGCAACACCGACCAGCCACGAATGAATTATCTTGATTTCCCCATACTTGTAGCCGAAGACAATACCATTAACCAAAAGCTGATTAGCCGGATAATGGAAAAGCTGGGCTATATGCCGGATATGGTAAGCAACGGGCTTGAAGCCCTTGAAGCCCTTGACCGCAGGCATTACCGCGTTATTTTAATGGATGTGCAAATGCCCGAAATGGATGGCTATGAAGCCACCCAGCGCATTAACGCCCGCTATGAAAATGACCCCGATCGCCCGATTATTATTGCCATGACCGCCAACGCCCTTGCCGGCGACCGCGAGAAATGCCTCGAAATTGGCATGGACGATTATATAAGCAAGCCCTTCAGGCTGGAGGAAATAGATGCAAAACTGAATAAGTGGAAGAATAACATACCAAAAAAAGGGTAGGTTCCTTTAGTTTCACAGAACAACTTATGGCTGAAAGAAACGGTTAAATTCAATGCTTTCGGCCTTTAATAACCAAAATGGAATATAAAGTGATTAACCTGGACTACCTGAACGAGGTTGCAGACGGCGACCGGGAGTTTGTGCTTGACCTAATCCAGGCATTTTTACAACTTGGTCCGGAAGATATTGAGGAGCTTAATACGGCTTCGGCTGAAAAAAACTGGCGCGAGGTGAGCCGAATAGTGCACAAGCTTAAATCTGCCGCTGAGAGCATGGGGGTGCAAAAAATGAGCGAAATGGCAGCCGAGGTGGAGTTCACCCTGCGTGCCAATGAATACCGCGGCGACGACCGCACAGCAGAGCTGGTAACACGCATCTGCGAAACTTTTTACCTGGCCCGCGAAGAGTTTCTTTTTGAGCTGGAAAGGGAAGTGTAGGGATATGGAGCTGAAAGAATTACCAGGGTGTCTGAAAGCTGCAGTTTTATATTTAACTGCGTAAATGAACCCTGTACTAAATGATTATCCTATCGAAGATTGATGTAAATAGGATTAATTTCAAATACGTTTTGTTTTTTACCGCGTTTTCCCCTTTTTGTGCCGGCAATTTAATCTTTAGTTTTAAACACCATATCCCGGCACCATGAAAAACCTGTTCATAATTGCAATTTCTTTTTTTGCTGTTTTTAGCGGCAGGGCACAGGCACAAATTATTGCCCAAAGCGGCGTGCTTGGTTACCCCAATTATGTGAAAACAACCGAGGTAATTTCTGCCAACAGCCAATTAATGGTTGTTAAGTGCGGCAAGTCTTTGGGTACTTATTACGAAATTCATGATTTGGCAACCATGAAACGAGCTTTCAGCATAAGTAAGGAAACCGGCTTTATATCAAAAGAGGCAAAACGTTTTTATGCCCCTGCGCCGGTGCTCATGCACGATACCGTATGCCAGTTTGCCACATATTACGATAAGGCCGGAAAAGGCCTGGTGGTGATTGGTATGCAATATGCCAAAGACGGCACTGTTATTATGCCGGAGAAAGAAATATATGTTCTCCCCTGCGATAAAAACGATGCTTATTTACTTGTTGAAAAGGTTAACAATACAATTACAC
>JAZKBN010000031.1:183778-188516 GCA_040388605.1 Bacteroidota bacterium
TGGCGAACAACACATTGGTTGATCAATATGAGTACACCTACCTTAACTTAAGCAGCAAATTTGAAGTTTTAAACAGCCTGCTTGTTGCCGGTTCATTAAGACAGATGATGCAGGATGGTGAAGTATTGCTTGAAAGGTTTACCCCGAAAGGAAAAAATTTAGTGGTTTATCGCCCTGAAAAGCAACGGAAAAAGAAGAAGCAGGCTGAGATTATCTACATTGGCGCCGATGATAAAATTGAAAAGAGGTTTAATTTACTGGATCCCGGTGTTGTTTCAGGCAGTCTGAATTTTGTACACAATGAAAGCGGCAATTACCTGGCGGGTTTGTACTGTAATGCAGATAAAGATTCTTACGCCGGCTTTTTTATTTATCGCTTCGATGCCAATCTTGAAAACCCTGAATTGGTAATCAGCTCCCCGTTTAGCCAAGACGAGAAAAAGAATAAAATGCAGGTCGGAAACATGATAGATCTTATCCCAGACCCGCAAACCGGGATGCTGTATGTTTATTTAAGGGAGCTAAGCCTCCATATTTCTCGTAATAAAAATGGTGAGGAAAATTCGAGGTATTACAGGGAAGGTAATATTGCTGTTCATGCTGTAAGTCCTGCCGGGAAAGTTAATTACAGCTATTATATTGAAAAAGCAGATCAAATAGTGGAAAGCGAACGTGACTATGCCACATCAGCAATGGTGTATGACGGGAAGTTTTACCTGGTATCTACCTCTAAAGCAGATAAAGTTAAAAACCTGCCACCGGTAGTTAATGTTGAGAAGGGCAACTCCGAGATTAATGAATGCCCTATAGTATTTGCATTCGGAGAAAAGGGACCGGAATCAGCCACAAGGATTGAAAACCTGGATTTGAATAAGAATTATACCTCTTATGTAAACAGGAGCACTGCCACCCAAGGCTTTATAATTATGAGCGATTACGAAAATACCCAACACGTATTCGGCGATTCGCAATTGGCCAATTACATATTATACAAGCCGCATTGATTTATCAGACATGTACATACTGCCTCTGCAACAACAAAGCCTTCGGATATGTGAAGGCTTTGTTGTTGCAGATTACATTGAACAGATGGGTTTGTTCTACAAAACCGTAAGCACCAGCCCCTTTAAATATTCCCCTTCCGGGTGGTAAATATCCGTTGGGTGATCTGCCGGCTGACTCATTCGTTGCAGTATTCGCACCCTTAAGCCCGTATCGGCTGCGGCGCCGAAGAGTATTTTCCCGAACAAATCACGGTCGACATGCTGGCTGCAGCTGAAGGTAAAAAGTATGCCGCCGGGGTTCAGGGCCTTTAAGGCTGCCATATTGAGTTCTTTATAACCACGTGTCGCATTATTCACTGAACGCGCGTTCTTGGCAAAGGCGGGCGGGTCAAGCACTATCATATCGAAGGTGCGGTTGCAGTTGCGGATGTAGTCGAAACAATCTGCGGCAATGGCGGTGTGTTCGGCATCGGGGAAATTCATTTTTACGTTTTCCTCGCAGGTAGCGGTTGCCTCCCCGCTGATGTCTACCGAAACCACCTCGGTAGCTCCGCCTGCCAATGCGTAAGCGCTGAAGCCCCCGGTGTACCCGAATGCGTTAAGCACACTTTTACCCTTGCTGAGCGCTTTAACCAAATCGCGGTTTTCGCGCTGGTCGAGAAAGAAGCCGGTTTTTTGGCCTTTCTGGTAATCTACCCTGAAACTGAGGCCGTTCTCTTTCATAATTATCCCGTTCCCGAAAGGCAGGGCTTGGGTAAGCCAGCCGTTGGTGTTCTGCACTTCGGTGTTCTGTGCATTCTTCAGGAAAACGTAAGGTATATCTATAGCGGCAAGCCCGGCAACTATATCTTTGGCAAGGCTTTCGGCGCCCTTGGTGCCCAGCTGAATTACAGCGAGAGGCGCATCGGTGCCATGGCCGTAAATATCTATAATGAGGCCGGGGAAATAATCACCTTCGGCATGAATGAGGCGGCAGCTGTCGGTATCGTTGTTAAGCACGAATGCTTTGCGCAGCGCGTAAGCGTTGGCTATTTTATCGGTCCAGTAAAGGGGGCCGAGGTCGGGGTTCAGGTCCGGGTCCGGGCCGTCGGTAAAGTGGAAGATGCGGCAGGTAATTTGGCTTTCCGGGTCGAAGAAGCCGAAGCCTATGGATGCGTAATCGGAGGCGAGCACCTGCACAATGCTGCCGTTGGGCGCATTAGGCATGCGCTGTACAGCCCCGCTGAATATCCAGGGGTGGTAATTGTAAGCCGATTTCTCGCGGCCGGGTTTCAGGGTTAAGCTGGGGTACAAAGCAGGTGGGGTTTATTGGGTTTGAGCCCTAAGATTTAAGGCAGGTTTGCAGGCTAAAATAAGCCTGCGTTTATTTATTCAGATGCCCCGTCTTCATTAGGGCCAATGAGTATATAATGTATGGTAAAGCTGAGCACATTGTTATACATGCCGCCGCGTAAGCCTATGATGCTGAAATCTGCGCCGCCTTTGTTTATGGGGATCATAGAGTAATTGTATTGCATGCCTGCCGCAAAACGGTCAGACAAAAGGTATTCAAGGCCGGCGCTGCCCATTATATCAATCTTATTCAGTCGGTCGTAATAGTCTTCGTATCCTATACCCGTGCCGGCATCAGCTTTGGCCGAAAGCAGGTATTGAGGTATAAGGCCAAGCCTGAACCGGAGATCTTTACGCATATAATAGTTAAACTGCACCGGCAGCTCTACATACCTGAAGGCAAACTGAAAGGGGGCCATGCCCGCATCAAGCTCTTTATCAGAGGTTATGCTGCCCTTTGCCGAGTACAAAAATTCAGGTTCAACAGAAAATTTTGGATTTACAGGAAATTCGGCCCCGAAACCGGCCACAAGGCCGAAGCGATGCCAGCCGGTGCGTTGGTCGCCGTCTACCTGCGAACCGTTAAGGCCTAAAATAACGCGGCCCCTAAAGCCCTGGGCGACGCCAATGAGGCACATTACTGACAAAAAGGCTGTAATAAGCAGGGTTTTCATTAACCGGTATTTGTTTTGAATGTCGCAAGTTCAAACAATACAGGTATTTTTACAAAAAAACCACAACCATGAAATCCGTATCCCGGTATATCAACATTATTCCTGTGCTGCTTTTGGGCTTTTTCCTGAGCTCATGCGGCTATAACGACATTGCACGCAAACAGGAACGCGTGGCCGAAAGCTGGTCGCAGGTAGAAAACGTTTACCAGCGCCGCGCTGATCTTGTGCCGAACCTTGTGAACACCGTTAAAGGCGCAGCCAATTTCGAGCAGGGCACTTTAACCGCCGTAATTGAAGCGCGCGCATCAGCCACGGCAATCAAACTTTCAGCCGACAGCCTGACCCCTGAGCGCCTGGCTAATTTCCAGAAAGCGCAGGATAAGCTGGGCAGCACCCTGAGCCGCCTCATGGTGGTAAGTGAAAACTACCCCGAGCTGAAAAGCACCGTGCTCTTCCAGGACCTGACTACCGAGCTTGCCGGAACTGAAAACCGCATAGCCGAGGAACGCCGCAAGTTCAACGAGGCCACCAAAGATTTTAACACAACCATATCAACCTTCCCGAATAACATGACGGCAGGTTGGTTTGGCTTTGCGCGCAAGCCTTACTTTACTGCAACCGCAGGTTCAGATAAAGCGCCTTCTGTGCAGTTTTAAAAGGCTTCGCAGCCAAGGCAATCTTCGATTAAGATTTGATAAAAGGGCAGGCAAAGCAGTACGCTTTATTCTGCCCTTTTTTTAAAGATATAGCTATATTTACCTATGTTTTTATACAATTCGGATCGTGGTTTGCTTACAATCTCAATGCAGGATAATTATACTTCATCTGCGCCCTGTATAATTTGCTCCTTTGCGCTATTGTGTATAATTTACCGGCGCAAAGTATTCAAAATACTTACAACGGCTCATTAAGCTCCTGAATCCCGACATCCGAACCACCTATTAACTAACACATACATGGCACAGACCATTTTTACACAACAGGAGCAGGACACCATTGAAGAGGCTATCCGCAAGGCCGAACTGGAAACTTCGGGTGAAATTCGCGTGCATATAGAAAGCAGCTGCGAAGGCAACGTGCTGGACCGTGCCGCCCAGGTTTTTGCCAAGCTTGAAATGCATAAGACCGAAGCCCGAAACGGGGTGCTTTTCTACCTGAGCCACCGCGATCATAAATTCGCAGTATTGGGCGATGTAGGCATTAATTCCCGCGTAAACGGCGATTTTTGGGACGATATTAAAATTAAAATGCAAATCCGTTTCAGGGGCGGGCATTTTGTTGAAGGCCTTGTAGACGGCATTAACATGGCCGGCGAACAGCTCAGGCACCATTTCCCCTGGCATGAGCTCGATAACAATGAGCTTTCCGACAAAATTTCTTTCGGCGACGAATAAGCAAAAGGGCCCGCATAACCGTTTAAGATATAGGCTGCGGAAACCTGCTTTTTCATGAACCTGATATTAACCCGGGCCCTTTTTATGGCCTTGCTGCTGGTTAGCATACCTGCCCGGCTTTACATTGCCCTTTACATTTCCGCATACCACAAGTTGAAACTTATACAATACAGCCGGGCCGGCATTTTTGCGGTGCTTCTGTGGCTGTCTGCCCTTACTTTTTCCTTCGCGCAAACAGATGACGGCCTTCCCGCTGCGCCGGACCCGCCAAGGCTTGCCAACGACCTTGCCAACATGATGCAGCCTGCCGAAGTGCAGGCCCTGGAAGCTGAGC
>JAZKBN010000031.1:188526-190740 GCA_040388605.1 Bacteroidota bacterium
GAGCTGCTCAATTACAACCAAAAAACCGGCAAGCAGCTGGCCGTAGTTACTGTTAAAACCCTGGGCGGAAGCGAGATAGTTGATTTCGGCACCCGCCTGCTCATTAAATGGGGTATTGGCAGCAAGGAAGATAACGGCGGCGTGCTCATACTTTTGGCCCTGGATGAAAAGAAATCGGCTATTGTAACCGGTTACAGCGCCGATATTGCCCTTACCGATGCCACCACCCGGCATATCAGGGAAGAAAACATGCGCCCCTACATCAAACAGGGCGATTATTACAGCGGCCTTGCGGCCGGTATAGATGCCGTAGAGAAAAAACTGAGCCCGGAATACAGCCCGCTGCAACAGCAGGAGAGGCAGCAGGCCCATAGCAGGCCTGCCAAGCGAGTAAAAGAAAAGCCCGGCTTTTTTAAAACCGTACTATACATCCTGCTTATTATTATCGCTATTTGGGCTGTGGCTAAAAACCCATGGTTGCTGCTGCTGTTTATGGGTGGCAATAACAGGGGCGGCGGTGGCGGTTTCAGCGATTTCAGCGGGGGCCGAGGGAATTTCGGCGGCTTCGGGGGCGGCTCCGGGGGCGGAGGCGGTTCCGGGGGAGATTGGTAAAGGCATGTAAGCTGAATCTGCTGATTTCTGCCGCTTAATTTGCGATAGCCGCTTAATATTTATTGAGCCCATTCCGTATTATGGTTCGGGCAGCTTGTTTTTATTAGACAAACATCTTAATCATAACCATGGACAGCTTTGAAAAGTATTTTCAGATGATAATAGCCGAAGCATCTGGTTTGTTCAAACGTATAGCTGATGCCTTTTCAGGTACCGGCAGCAACAGCAATACATCGGGAGGCAGCAACAGCAGTAATTACAATTGGGGAAGAGATTCAAACAGCTCAACAGGCAGCAGTTCTTCAACTGATACTTCCACACCCTATATTTACCAGGATAGCGCTTATTCCAATAGCAGCCAACCTGAAAGCGGCAGCTATTTTACCGGCAGCAGTGATAATGACAGCAGCAACAGTTACAGCAACAGCAGTGATAATGACAGCAGCAGCAGTTACGACAGCAGCAGTGATTATGGCAGCAGCAGCGACAGCTCGAGCAACGACAGCTCAAGCAGCGACAGCACAAGCAGTTCTTCCGATTGGTAATTTTACATGGTTATGTGCTTAAATACCCGCTTCCTGAATTCACAGCTTTTACGGATATTTGCACTTACCGATTCCGCACTCTTCGGCAACAAAGCAGGCTGCCTTTTTAATACACGCGGTAAAAGCCAATTAAGCTATGAAATACACATCCGCAAGTTTTACAGGTATAGGCGTTGCCCTTGTTACGCCTTTTGAGCATTCGGGCAATATAGATTACGGGGCGCTGGCCCGCCTCGTACATTATGTATCGCAACCCGGCGGGGCAGATTTTTTAGTGGTGGCCGGCAGCACCGGCGAAGCCGCTACCCTGAACACGCTGGAAAAAGAGCAGCTTTTACAGGCCTGCATAAGGTTTAATGGCGGAAAGCTTCCACTGGTTTTCGGCCTGGGCGGAAACGATACAGCCAAGCAGGTACGCCTGCTCAGTGAAACAGATTGGGAAGGTGTTGATGCTGTTTTATCGGTAAGCCCGGCATATAACAAGCCTACACAGGCAGGTATTATAGCCCACTTTACGGCCATTGCAGATAAATGCCCTGTGCCTGTAATTCTTTATAACGTACCCGGTCGCACCGCGAGCAATATGAGCGCCGAAACCACCCTTGCCCTGGCGCAGCACCCCAACATTATCGGTATTAAAGAAGCAAGCGGAAACCTGGAGCAATGTATTGCCATTGCCGCCGCCAAGCCCAAAGACTTTTTACTCATATCGGGCGACGATTTACTTACCCTGCCCATGATAGCTATAGGGGCGGCAGGCGTAATATCGGTAATGGGGAATGCCATCCCGGTTCAGTTTTCAGGCATGGTGCGCAATGCCCTGAAAGGTAATTTTACAGAAGCATCACATGACCTTTACAGCATGGTTGGCCTCAACAGCCTCATGTATGAAGAAGGCAACCCGGCCGGTGTAAAAGCAGCCCTTGAAATTGCAGGCATTTGCGAAGCGGGTTTAAGGCTTCCGCTGACCGAGGCATCGGAAGGGCTTAAAAGGAAAATTAAGGACGCGCTGGCAGTGGTTGGGGTGTTTGCAGGGGAGAAGGCAGGGGTGTCGCGT
>JAZKBN010000032.1:0-1258 GCA_040388605.1 Bacteroidota bacterium
GAGGCTGATGGTTGGTTTGCAGGGCTTTTTTGAAGAACTGTTTTGGCCGGAACTGCCACCTGTTCAGAGGATATTTGGTTGGTTTTGGTATTAACAGATTGTATTATTTCACCGCTTTCGCCGGAAGCAAGCGCGGGACTTATGCTGTTAATTTGTGCGATGCCCGGGTCGGCAGCCCGACTTGGGAGCTCAGGCTTTATTACAGTCCGGGTTGAAGCCACGGGTACAGCAGCCGATTCTGCCGCAGGCTTTGCAGGATCAGGCTTTGAAACCTGAACCGGCTGTGCAGGAATTACAGGAGCTGGAACAGCATTTGGAACCTGTGTATTTTGAGGTATGGCGCTCCTGTTCCCTGTGTTTGAAACAGCCTGCTCGGCCGCGGCCTTTTTCTTTGATTCGGCCTCGGCCTGCCAAAAGTTTCTCAGTTCCTTAAAAAGAGTCCTTTCGTCCATATCGTTATTTAAAACAGGTTTCTCAGCAGAGGCCGTTTTTTGAGAGTCGGCATGGGCACGCTTAAGGTTATACAGGTTATTAAAAGAAGTACTTTCGTCTGAATGGCTCTTTGGCGTATAGGAACCGGATTTAGGACCTGCTACCATTTGCATATAAAGCCGGGCAGCAGACATATTGCCTTCGATTGCCTGCGTAAGAACAGACCTTAACAGCTTTTCGGTAAGGAATTGAATGGTATCAGAAGCAATGAGGCTTTTAAAAGTACCGGCAGATGCATGAATCTGCTCAGGGGTATAGCCCGTGATTTTGCTGAGCCCGGCTGTGCTGATAAAAGATTGACATGTGCCGAGATACGCATACGCAATTTCGGCACATTTGGCGCGTATGACCGCGGTGAGTTCCTGGTCTTTACGTGCTGTCAGTTTTGCTTCTTCAAGGAGGAGAGCGTTCATTTGCTTGCTGAGCCGGGGTATTAAGGCGCAATGCAAAGGTAGGCTGCCGGGTATAGTATGGTGCAGCAGAATGAAGTTTCGGGATACAGGTTGGGGACAGAACGGGTTAGGGAAATGCGAGCTAAAAGATGTGAATTTAGGGTATGGATTATATGTTATTGCTATGATTTACAGTTTCTTAATATTTGATACGCCTTTAATCCGGGGGCTCGTATTTGGTTGTTAACGGCTCACCGCCGCCGAGGCTCGCCCTTTACATTGAAAATACAAATCTCCGGCCCATCTGCTACGCGGATTATCGCATTCGCGATGCCGAACATTTGAAATATTTTCAATGTAAAGGGCAGGATTTT
>JAZKBN010000033.1:0-25464 GCA_040388605.1 Bacteroidota bacterium
TAACCACCACTTATACAGTTACGGCTTATAACACCGGTACCTGTTTTAATCAGCAAACGCAGACCATTACAGTTAATCAGAATCCTGCGGTTACTGTAAGCCCTTCGAACACAACTTCCTGCGACGGGAGCATAGCTTCTTTCAGTGTAACGGCAACAGGTGCCGGTCTTACGTATGTATGGCAGAAAAGCACTAACAGCGGAGGTAATTGGACGGCGCTTTCGGATGATGCAAACACAAGCGGAAGCACTACAGCAACGCTGAACCTGAGTAACCTTGCTTCGGGCATGAACGGTTATCTTTATCGTGCTGTTGTTACCGGAACTTGCGGCTCACCTGCCACAAGCAGCTCAGCCACACTTACACTGGCTGCACCAGGCGCACCTACAGTAACAATAAGCACAAGTCCTTCAACAACGGTTTGTCCGGCTACATCTGTTACTTTCACTGCTTCCGGTACACTTGCCGGTGTTTCACCAACATACCAGTGGTTTAAAAACGGCTTTAATCAAGGCGCTGCTTCCGCATCGCCAACGTTTACCACAAGCACACTGTCTAACGGAGATAAAATCTCGGTTGTAATGACATCAAGCTCAAGCTGTGCGGATCCTTCCACGGCAACCAGTGATGAAACAACAATTACTGTAACCCCGAATTCGCCGACTGCTTCAGTAAGCATATCTTCGGTTCCGGTTGTGGTATGCCCTGCAACTTCAGTAACCTTTACTGCAACGCCAACAAACGGAGGTACTCCTTCCTACGCATGGAAAGTTGATGGCGTTGCAAACGGTCAAACCGGCTCTACCTGGACAACTTCTTCATTAACAGCAGGCCAAATTGTAACAGTAACTATGGCTACTTCTTTGGCTTGCCCTGCAACACCAACCACCACATCTTCGGGTATTACTGTAACGGCGGTTCCAACTGCGCCAACTGCTTCAGTTAATACGCCTTCGGTTTGTGTTGGAAGTGCGGCAAACTATACTGCCGCTTATACCAATCTTGGTTCATCGCCAAGCTACCAATGGTATAAGAACAACAGCCCTGTAGGCACATCGGCTACTTATACCGATGCGAGCCCGGCAGTAAACGACCAGATAAAAGTAGCTGTAACCCGTGGAGAGTCATGCGGTTCAACAACAACTTCATCGGTGTTTACATTTACCGAGTTTGCCACCGGCCCGGCATTTACACTCAGCCCTTCAACCGACCCTACTATTTGTGTAGGCAGCTCGCAGGCACTTACCGGACCTACTTCAGGTGCAGGCAATGCAATTAAATCTTTGGGTACTGTAGGCGGTGCAGGCGGAGCGGTTAACTATATTAACCTGCCAAGCGGCTTCCATAATAACTTTACAAGCGCTTTCACTTTTGAAGGTTATGTAAGGGTTACCTCGCTGTCGCACTATCACGATGTTTTCACAATCGGAAACAACCCCGGCGGCGCCCTGACTGATGGCTACTACTGTATGTTGCGTATTAACGCAACAGGCGCAGTGCTTATTCAGGATAAATCTAACACCGGAACTGTTGACATGACTGTACCTTCTTTCACAGTAGGAGCCGGTACGCTTTACCACATGGCAGTAACATTCGATGGTACTAATATGAAATTTTACGTTGACGGTGTGTTAAAGTATACTGTAGCCAGCACCCGTAAAATGTCGGATTACAATAATGCAGCCTGGAACAATGGTAACTCATTAGGCCGAAGCCTTTACACCCCAACAGACGGACAGAATTACTTCGAAGGAACAATGGACGAAGTTCGTTTTTGGAAAACAGCGCGTACCGAAGCCCAACTGTTGGCAAATAAGAGCAATTCAATTGCTGTGCCTAACGCCAACCTGGTAGCTTACTATAAATTTGATGAGCCGACAACAACAAATTCGGCTTCAACAAATGCTTATGTTGTAACCAGCGCAACAGGCTCTAATGACGCCTCTTTGTACAGCACTTACTATACGCCTTCACCTGCGCCGTACATTACTTCTCCTGTTACGAATTTCAACTCGTTCAGCTATGCCTGGACCGCAGGTGCAAGCCCTACTGTACTTGGTACTGCCGTAACTTATACCCCTTCACCCACAAGCACCACAACCTATAATCTGCTTGTAACCAACACAGTATCAGGCTGTACTACAAATGCTACACGTACTGTTAACGTAAATCAAAACCTAAGCATTTCTGCCCAGCCTTCAAATACATTCATTTGTACAGGAGGTACGGGAACATTTACAGTTGGTACAACTGGCGGAGGAACGCTTACACACAACTGGCAATACAGTACCAACAGCGGCAGTACCTGGTTTAATGCTTCAGGTGCTCCTTACAGCAACAATACTACGGCTACCCTTACAATTACCTCGCCTTCTGCATCTTTGAACGGCTACCAGTATCGTGATCAAATCAATGGTTGCGGTTCTGCTGTAACGCCACTTAACTCTAATGCTGCAACGCTTAACACAGGTGTTTCAGCATTCACAACCCAACCTGTAGCTTCAAGCATTTGTACAGGCAGCAACGCCCAATTCACAACAGCAGTTTTCGGAACAGGTTTGACTTACCAATGGCAGGTTAATCCGGGTCCAGGCTTTGTAAATGTTACAGACGGCGCCCTTTATTCAGGCGGAACAACTGCAACATTAAATGTAACTACTCCGCCAACTTCCATGACCGGTTACCAATATCGTGTTCTGGTAAACGGAACCTGCGGCAACTTAACTTCAAATGCAGTTGGTTTGGAAGTAACTGACGGAGGCGCAGCATCTGTAACTATTTCAACCCCCAATACAAGTGTTTGTGCCGGTACTTCTGTAACATTTACAGCAGTTTCCGGTCTTCAGGGAAGCAGCCCAAGCTACCAGTGGAAGATTAACGGAACAAATGCAGGCTCGCCTACAAGCAGCGCAACATTTACCCGCACTAACCTTGCCGACGGAAATTCAGTAAGCGTTCAGCTGACAAGCAGCTCATCATGCGCATCTCCGTCAGTGGTAAGCAGCAACAGCATTTTAATGGAAGTTACACCTACAGGTGCTGCTCCGGCCGTATCGCTTGCTTCAAGCCCGGCAACTGTTTGCCCCGGACTTCCTGTTACTTTCACTGCCACGCCTGATAACGGCGGCGCAACGCCTACTTACACCTGGTTTGTTAACAGCAACCCGATTGCAAACACAGGTGCAACCTATACAACTTCAAGCCTTGTGGCAGGAAATACTGTTTATGTTGAAATGCATAGCTCAGCTACCTGCGCCACACCGGCCAACGTAACCAGCAGCACCATTACAGTAACTCCTACGGCTGCAACAGCCACTGCTGCTATAACCAATACTGCTGCCTGTTCAGGCGGTTCTGCTACATACTCTGCATCGGGAACTAATTTAGGTACCCCTGCTTACAGCTGGAAGAAGAACAACATTTCTGTTTCAGGAAGCGGTTCAACCTATACCGATAACAGCCCTGCTTTGGGTGATGTTATCTCGGTAACAGTTACACCGAGCCTTTCATGCAGCAGCCCGGTAACAGCAACTTATACTTTAGATGCACTTACTCCTGCTCCCGCTGCTTCAATTACAGGTAACAGCACAATTTGCCTTGGTACTTCGGTAACCTTAACCGGGCCAACAGGCGGAGCCGGAAATATGCTTTCATTCGGAAGCCAGGGCAACGGTACCAACTATGTTGTACTGCCTAATATTACTTCAACTTTAACCGGTGGTTTCACCTGGGAAGGTTACGTTAAAGGTGGTTCTACCAACTACGTTAACATATTCTCTTTCGGTTCAACTTTTGGTGATGCGGCAATTAATGATTTGTACTTCACGCTCCGTATGGAATCAAGCGGCTCACTGTCTTTCGCTTCTTCAATTTCATCTCTGAACCAGCCTGCCTTCCGTACCATATCTAATAATACATGGTATCACATGGCAGTAACACTTGACGGAACAAATCTTAAGTTCTACCTGAATGGTGTACTGATGAATACTTTCACAAGCACTGCACACCTGTCTTCATTAGCCGGTCGTACTAACCCATGGAACTTCCTTGGTCACCCGCTTTATGCTGACTTCACCGGCGAGCCTGATTTCAAAGGCAGCATGGATGAAGTTCGTATCTGGAATGTGGCACGTTCAGCCACACAAATTTCTTCCAGCTACGCAGCTCCGGTAAGTAACACCTCAACCGGTCTTGTAGCTTATTACAAAATGGATGAGCTAAGCACTTATTCAGGAACCACTGTAAGCAGCGCAACCGGCAGCAACAATGCAACGCTCAGCGCTAATTTCCTTACAAACAACGCAGTTCCGTTCATTACTTCAACCGTGAGCACATTTAACGTTTATACTTACAGCTGGTCTCCTTCTGCAGGTTTAACGCCAAATGCAACATCGTCAGCAGTAACGGCAATCCCTGGTGCAAATACTACTTACACCCTTACTGTAACGGCCAATGGCGGATGTTTCAATACAGCCTCTAAAACTGTTACTGTTTTAGGCGACGGCGGACCCGCACCTACTGTATCTGTTGCCGCCGGCAATATATGCAGCGGACAAACAGTTTCATTTACTGCCACAGCTCTTAATGCCGGAACACCACGTTATCAGTGGAACAAAAACGGAGTTAATGTAGGTCAGAATTTCAGCGTTTATTCTTACCCGAATCCTGCTGAGGGAGACTTGGTTTATGTAACTATTTACCCTACTGCAGGATGCCCTGTACCGGTTAGTTCGTCTGTTTTCACAGTTGAATCTGTTAATCAATCTCCTGTGGCTACAATTACTGCTTCTGCAACCACAGTTCATGAAGGAGAGCCTATCACTTTCTCTGTACCTTCAGGTGCAGGTAATATGCTTGCATTTAACAGCACGGCAACCAATTCAAACTATGTGGTGTTGCCTAACATGCTATCTGCTATGAATCATGGTTTCACCTGGGAAGGCTGGGTTAAATCTGATCTGTCAGATTACGCCCAGGTGTTCGCCTTTGGTTCTACCAATTCGGCAGCAGCTGTTGACGGCAACTATTTCTCTTTAAGCATCAGCACTGCAGGTAAGCTTTCAACACAATCAAGTGTTGCAGCCCTTGTTCATGCCGATTTCTATACACTGGCTGCGCCAACTGCCCTTAACCACATTGCTGCAACTCTTGATGGTGCGAACCTGAAGGTTTATGTAAACGGTTCATTGGTAAGCACATTTGCGGCTGGTGCAGTTCCTGCTTCATTTGCAGGTGCAGCTAATCCGTGGAACTATCTTGGTCATGCCTTATTCGGCGACGCTAACGTACCTCCTACTTTCAAAGGCAGAATGGATGAAGTTCGTATTTGGAGTGTAGCGCGTTCAGCCAGCCAATTAAGCGCTAACTACAATAAAACTATATCTTCTACGTCTACCGGTTTATTGGCTTATTACAAATTCGATAACGCCACAACATTTACCGGAACTACAGTAACAAGCGCGACAGGCAGCAATAATGCAACGCTAAGCGCCAATTTTGTTACTAATACACCGACGCCTTACGTTACTTCTTCTGTTACCGGCTTCAATGCCTCTACATATTTCTGGGCCGGTTCCGGTTCTACAGGAAATACATCAACATTTACTGTACGTCCCTTAGGAACCGGGTACGTAAGTGTTCAAGTAACATCTTCAGCAGGTTGCGTTACATCAGGCGCAGTTGCAATAACTGTTATCCCGGCTTGTAAATTTACCGGTGCTGTGAGTTCCGATTGGGACAATGCGGCAAACTGGGCTTCAGGCGCTGTACCTACTGTTCTTGATTCAGTATATATTCCACAAGGTACTTCACGTAATGCAGTTCTTACAGGCAGCAGTAGTGTTCGTGCCATGTATATCAATGGTACAATGGAAATAGCTTCCGGCGGTTCACTTGATTTGAAGGGTAACCTGACCGGCGGAGGCAGCGTAACAGGTGCAGGATCATTTAATATGTCGGGTACTGCTGCTCAATATGTAGTGGGCACACCAAACGTAACAGCATTTACTGTATCTAACTCTAATAACGTTACACTTACTCAAGGTTTGAACGTAAACGGCAAACTGCTTGTAAGCAGCGGCGCACTTAATGTTAACAACAAAAGGTTGACCTTAAATGCCGGTGGCTACCTTGGCAGTGTTCAAACAGGTACTTTATTGAACGCTGCTACTACAAGCGTAAAAACGTACCTTGACCCTGCAGTTCGCCGTAATGGCGGCTCATGGCACTTTGTTGCACCAACAGTTACCGGTCAGACAGTGCTCACATGGCAGGTTAACAACCCTTACTGGTCTGAATCGTTTAACAGCGGAACTGCAGGCAATGCTTCAGTGTATCTGTTTGATCCTACTGATGTATCAGCAAACAGCCTGAACGGATATGTGAGGCCAACAGCTGCATCACAACCGGCCCCGGTTGGTACAGGTGCTTATGTTTGGTTTGGCGGCCAGTTCTTTGTTGCCGGTGCAAACACTATGGCAACCGGAACTCCAATGTTGGGTAACTTTACCTATTCCGGCCTTAAATACTGCGCATCAGGATGTGCAGGCTCATCAGCAAGCAGTGGTTTTAACCTTGTTGGTAACCCTTACGCCGCTTCAATTAATTGGGATAGCCCGTCTTGGACGAAAACCAACATTGGTGCTGCCATATATATTTGGAACCCTGCAACAAGCAGCTACACCAGCTATGTTACCGGTATTGGTGGTGTTAACGGTGGTACTTCAACAATTGCAAAAGGACAAGCCTTCTTTGTGGCTGCAACATCGGCTTCGCCTGTGCTTGCAGTTACGCCATCTGTTTTGGCAACAAATCAGGCAAGCGTTATCCGCAGCTCAGCTACCGGTAATCTTCGCTTCAGCTTATTGGCTCAGGTTTACACCGACGAAATGCTTCTTGTTCGCAATGAATCAGGCGTAACTGAATTAAATAACAGCAAAGACGCGGTTAAATTATTCGGAAGTAACCTGAACGGTGGTTTTGCAAGCAATGGTCGTGTTTATGCCATTGGTCAGCGCTCCATAAACGCAGGTGATACTGTGAATTTGCATATAGCATCAAAAGTGAACAATGTTCCTGTGTTAAAGCTTACTTCTAAAGAAGGCTTTGAAGACCTGGACATATTCCTTTACGACCGCTTAACCGGTTCACATCAATTGGTTGAAGTTGGTACTGTAATGCCTGTTAATAACTCTGGCGACAGGTATGCTTTGGTATTTACAAATGCTGTTACTGCTGTGAATCCTAATGCATCAGTTAAGCTGAACCTGTATCCTAACCCTGCCAACGATGTATTGTACATGGAAGGTCTTAACAGGGATTCAGCTCACAAACTGACTATGACTGATATGCTTGGGCACAACTTTATTGTTGTTGCTAATGAAGTAGCAGGTCGTCATTCAATTGACCTTAGCGGTCTTGCTCCAGGTGTTTACGTGCTGAAAGTAAACGGCCGCGGATACCAGGTTGTGAAAAAATAGTAATTCTGCATTCATGCATTCCTAAAGGGGCAGGTTTAGACCTGCCTCTTTTTTTGTGATTTATTTTTCAGGTTTGAGATATACTTCATTATGTAGTATCTTCGATTTAGGAAATATGAATATCCTGTTTTAGTCCTATTATTTATAGCATTTTGTTGATAGGGAAAATTCACGGACATTTGCATAGCTGTTCTATAGTCCGCACCAAATGAAGTCTTATAAACCCTCTTCTGAAACTGATGTATCTCTTTGGGATAAATTCAGGGACGGGAATATAGAAGCTTATGAAGAGCTTTATAAAAGGCACTTTACAGTATTATACAGATACGGCCTTAAATTAGGCTCTGATCGTGAACCGGTTCAGGACTGTATTCATGACTTATTTTTCGGGCTTTGGACCAAAAGGAGCAGGCTTGGCAAAGTTCAGTCTGTTAAATTTTACCTGCTTAAGAGTTTTAAGCGAGACCTTATCAGGACAATTACCAAGGTAAAAACAACCGAGGAACGCCTTGCTCTTATTCCTGATCTTATAGAAAACATAGTTTTCAGCGGTGAAGATTTAATGGCCCAGGCAGAATCTGTAAAGGAAAAAACAGAGGTGCTTGCCGCCGCGGTCAATGCGCTTCCTCCGCGTGAAAGGCAGGTAATCTATATGCGCTTTTATATGGAATTAAGTTATGAGGAAATATGCGAAGCCTTGAGCCTTTCATACCAGGTTGTATTGAATTATATGCACCGTGCGCTTAAAAATCTAAGGGCTAATAATATGATTAACAGGAACTTAGTATTGGTTGCTGCCTTTTTTGGCCTTTGTGCATGATTATTTATTTTTTTTGTAGGTTATAATATCACTGATTCTGACTCTTTAATGAAACGATATATTACAGGGTATCGGTAATTCTCTATGTCAAACAAAGTAACCAACAACGAGGGCGATTTATTCCGGCAGGAAAGTTTCCGGAATTGGGCGGAAGGCCTTAGTGAAGCCGATTCCCGGTATTGGGATAATTGGTTAGCTAATAATCCGCATCGTGCCAGGGAAGCATTTGATGCAGCTTCTGAAACTGTTGGTTTTAGGCCTGATAACCGGGAGGTAGTCAGTAGCGATATTGAAAGACAGTGGGAAAGGCTTAATGCCAGGATTGTAGCACATGAAGGTATTCCTGAAGGTGCTTCAATCAGAACAATGTTTTGGTTAAGAGCTGCTGCCGCAATGTTGACAATTGCATGTTTGGGTGCGGCATCATGGCTTTGGCTTAGTACCCCGGTGGAATTAACATACAAAACCGGTTTTGGTGAAAAGCAGTCTGTTGAATTGTCAGACGGAACAACAATTTCCCTGAATGGTAACTCAACTTTAAAAACCCGTAACAGCTGGCGCTTAGGCGTTCCCCGTGAGGTTTGGCTGCAGGGCGAAGCATATTTTAGTGTTAAAAGCCACCCTGAATCTGAAAATCTGCGTTCTTTTGTTGTTCATACAGGGGATGTGGATGTAAGGGTTTTGGGAACAAAATTCAATGTAAAATCGAGGCGCGAAAACACCAACGTGCTTCTTGATGAAGGTAAGGTTGAGCTCACTGCCAATGTTCCCGGCGCGCCGGATAAAATCAGGATGAGCCCCGGTGATTTTGTGAGTTTTTCACGTCCTAATGTTCATGTTGAGAAAACCAAGCCAAAAAATACCGGCAGGTACACCACGTGGAGGCAGGGTTACCTTGAGTTTGACAGCACATCTATCACCGAGGTAATAAGCACCTTAAAAGACCAGTACGGAATCCAAATCCACCTGAAAGATAAATCTATACTGAACGAAACCCTCACAGGTAAAGTAAGCTCTGATAAGATAGATGAGCTGTTCAGCAGTATGGAAAAAATGTTCGGCGTGCGTTGCACAAGGCAGGGTAAAGATGTTTACTTAAGCCGCAATTAATAATTCCGATAAAATTATGTTACCGTATCGGGGATGGCGCATATATTTGCACCGCACTTACGGTTTCCGGGCACAGCATATTACACCTATGCCGTACAGGGCCGTTACCTTCTGATATTTTCATTGCCTTCATACTCATTAAATACAGCATATAACCCACTCAGGGCAAATGCTGAGTTTCAGTTCTAACACCTAAATTAACTTGATGTACACATTTACTATGCTGCTGCATATTCGATATGCATTGTCGTTCGGCTTGCTTTTATTGGCAGGCAATGCGTCTTCGCAGGACTTGGTTTCTGCTGCCAGAATTCCGGAGCCTTCAGGCAACATGCAGGAAGCAACGGTACCCTTGGTAAAAGCCTTACGCGAGGCTGAAAAAAAATACCAGATTACATTTATTTATAAGGACGATGCTTTGAAAAACAAGCGTGTCCCTTCAATGATTCTTGATGCGGCATCTCTTGAAACCATGCTGCTGCAGATTCACAAAAGCACTGAGCTGAATATTGAACGTACAGGCAATAAGCTGTACACGGTATTTGATATTGTAAATGCCTCTCCGGCAGCCCCTGACCAGGCAAAGCCTTCCGGCAGCACGAGCGCCTCCCCGGCCGCCCCATTGCTACCCGTAAAAGGCAAGGTAATTGATGCAACAGGAAATCCTATTCCTTTTGCAGTTATCAATATTAAAGGCACCCAGAAAAACGTACTGACTGACATCGATGGTAACTACACCATTGAAGCCGGAGAAGAAGACACGCTGGTTGTAAGCTTTTTAGGTTATAAAACCGAAACACTTGCAGTAGCTGGCCGCGAAAATGTGGACGTAAAGCTTTCCACATCAACTAAAATTACCGATGAGGTAGTTGTGGTTGGTTACGGTACTTCAAGCCGCAGGGAAGTGAGTAGCTCAATAGGCTCAGTTAAGGGGAATATCTTAGCTTCCACCCCGGTTGCGGATCCGGCTCAGGCTTTACAGGGTCGTGTTGCAGGCGTTACCATTACTCAAAACTCAGGTGCTCCGGGTGGTACAGGTGGTACTTCAATCCGTATCAGGGGTATTACTTCAATTACAGGTAATAACAACCCGCTTATAGTGCTTGATGGTTACCCCCTGGCTGACCAGACATCTGATAACGTTTTGAACGCAATCAGCCCCAGCGAGATAGAAAGCATTGATGTATTAAAAGACGCCGCTGCCGCTTCAATTTACGGTGTGCGTGGTTCTAACGGTGTAATTGTAATTACAACCAAAAGAGGAAAAGAAGGAAAAGCTACAGTAAGTTTAGATATGTATCGTGGTGTTCAAAACGCCTGGAACCTGCCTAAGCTGCTTGGCGCTCGTGATTACGCTATTATTAATAATGAAGGTCGTTTAGCCAGCGGATACTCAACACTTCCGAAACTGGATGACCCTGATGCAGTTCAACAGAACTACGGCAGCGGAACAAACTGGTATGACCAGGTTTTTCGCCAGGCAGCTATGACCAATGTTAACCTGAACATGGCAGGCGGAACAGATCGTGCAAGGTATGCTTTATCAGCAGGGTATTTTCAGCAGGATGGTATTGTTCGCCGTACTGATTTTGAACGTTATAACATCCGTTTTAACGGGGATTTAAAAGTATCTAATAAATTTAATGTTGGTAACAGCTTAACGCTTACACGCACAACTGAGAATGCCAAAAACACGACAGGGTCTGTAGAAAGTCTGTTAATATTAGCTTCTGAGGCTCCCCCTACTGTTGCTCCTAAAAATGAAGATGGTTCTTATGCAGGCGGTACAGCAGATGTAGATGCCTTTATTGAACCTAACCCGGTTTATGAGATAGAAGTTCCGAAGGCTACAAATACCCGTTACCGTACAATTGGTAACATTTTCGCAGAGTATGAAATAATACCGGGCCTTAAAGTTAAAGCCAACCTGGGTATGGACTTTGTATTTGCAAGCAATCACAGCCACAGGCTAGCAATTCCTGCAACAGGCGGTCGTGTAATTTCACAAACCACTGTTGGTGAAAGCAGGGATTACTATACCAACTTCCTTGCAGAATATACTGCCACCTACAAAAAGACATTCGGTAATCACAGCTTCACTTTACTTGGCGGTTATACTGCGCAGGAAGGAACTTACAACCAGCTGAGCGCCGGTCGCAACGGGTATTTGCGTAACGACAGGCCGACCCTTAACGGTTATGGTCAGCCTATTACTACCACCAACCAATCAACCAACGGCGGTACATTTGGCGTTGGTACCAAATTGCTTTCACAGGTTGCCCGTTTAAATTACGACTTCCTGAATAAATACCTGGTTATGGTAAGCCTTCGCCGTGATGGTACTTCAAACTTTGCTCCGGAACATCAGTACGCAATATTCCCTGCTGTTTCAGCAGCCTGGAACCTGTCTGATGAAGATTTTATGCAATCATTTTCACAGGTAAGCAATATTAAGGTTCGCGCCAGCTATGGCCAGACAGGCAATCAGAACGTTAGGCCTTTTGCTTACATTGCTCGTGTTAACACCGGTGTTGGTTATGCCTTGGGTCAAAGCGATGGTTACAACGGTGGTGTTGCAGGTACAGCCATTACAGGTTCACCGAATACCGACCTGGTTTGGGAACGCAACCAGCAAATTAACTTAGGCGTAGACGGTAGCATACTCAACAATCGTGTAAATATTTCGTTAGATTTATATGAGCGTAAATCAATTGACCTGATACTTGATGTGCAGGTACCTGCACTTTCAGGAACTTATGAAACTGTTCCGCTTAACACCGGCGACATGGTTAACCGCGGTATTGATCTTTCAATCAGCGGTAATGTTTTGGGCGATAAAAGCCCTGTACAATGGACAAGCTCTTTGGTGCTTTCCACATTCAGAAACAAGGTTACCTCTTTAGGCCTTGCTGCTCCAATTAACTATAACACAGATCGTATGCAAGGCGGCGGTACTCGTGTTGAAGCAGGGCAGGCAGTAAACTACTTCTACGGTTACAAAACCGACGGTCTTTTCAAGACTGACGAAGAAGTGGCGGCACATGCTGTTCAAACAAAACCTGCAGGTAATGCCAACTCTACCAACAGCACATCGCCCGGCGATATCAGGTTTGTTGATATAAACGGAGACGGCGTAATTAACGCAAGTGACCGTACCAATCTTGGAAGCTCAGTTCCTACATTTACTTATGGCTGGACAAACAATATAACCTGGAAAATATTTGATCTTTCAATTTTCTTCCAGGGTTCACAAGGAAACAAGGTTATGAACGTTGTTAAGTATTACACCCAAAGCGGTATAGGCAACGCCAATTACCGCCAGGATATACTTGATCGTTGGACCGGGCCTAACTCTAACACAAGTGTTCCTCGTGTAATACAAGCAGATCCGAACCTGAATAACCGTGTAAGTGATCGTTTTATTGAAGATGCTTCGTATCTTCGTTTGAAGAACATTCGCTTAACTGTTTCATTACCTCAAAGTGTATCTAAGGCTTTGAAAATTTCGAAGCTCCGTATTTACGGCAGCATTCAGAATGCCCTTACATTCACAAAGTATACAGGTTTCGATCCTGAAGTTGGCGGAGGTACCGATTTTGGTTACTATCCTCAGGCCCGTACAAACACCATTGGCGCCACCTTCGATTTTTAATCATCACTCAGCATAAAGATCACACCAATACCAAAATGAAATTTCGCGGTTTATTATTCCCGATTTCTCTGGCAGCACTTCTTGCTGTTTCAGGTTGTAGTAAAGACTACCTGAATGTTACGTCAAATGAATTGACTTCAGCTGATGAGTACTTTTCGTCCCAAAGCGATGCTATTGCCCTCACCAATGCTGTGTATGTACCGCTTACAGGTATGTATAACGGTTGTATGTGGCAAATAGGCGATGTTATGGCAGATGATACACAAAAAGGCGGCGGCGGCCCAAATGACGGCGTTGAATTACGCCAGCTGGAAGATTTCTCTTTCGGTTCAACCAACCCGCTGATTATGGTTCTTTGGACGCAATGCTACCAAGGCATTCAGCGTGCCAATGTGGTAATTCAAAAAGTACCCGGCATTCCTGATATGGATGCTAATATCCGCGACCGTTGCATTGGCGAAGCCACAACTCTCCGTGCTTACTATTACTTCCAGCTTGTTCGTTCTTTTGGTGATGTGCCTTTATTCACAGATCCGATTACTTTATCAGGCAGCGCATCCATCAGCAGGAGCCCGGCTTCTAAGGTTTATGAGCAAATTGTAAAAGATCTTAAAGCTGCTGCGGTTTTATTACCTGATACAAGGTACACTGCCGGCGATGTGGGCCGTTTAAATAAATGGGCAGCCAAAGGTTTATTGGCAAGTGTTTATTTAACCATTCATGATAAAGAGAATGCTGCAAAAGAAGCTAAAGATGTAATTGGTTCAGGGCTTTATTCACTGAATACCAATTATAAGGATAACTTCGATGTGCTTAAAGAAAACGGCCCTGAATCTTTATTTGAGGCCCAATTCAAAAACAACTACGAGAACTACAGCGATTATACCGGCGAATCTAAGCTTGACTGCTTTTTCGCTCCGCGTGGTGCCCTTTGGGATGATAATTCATCTATGACACCTTCTAATGGTTACGGATTTAATATCCCTACCCCGGAAGTTGCAGCTCTATGGGAAAAAAATTCGGGAGGCGGCGAAGATAAACGCAGGTTTTCAACAATGTGGATTCCCGGCGATATTATAAAATCTGCTTTGCCGACTGCTGGTCCTAATAAGAAATACACGCAAAAGCCGCTTGAAGGTTCACCTAACGGGTTCAATATTTCCAAATATTTTATTGAGTTTGGTTATAATAACGGCCAGTCTACTAACTGGGGTTGGAGCTCTGCGCAAAATGTGCCTATACTTCGCTACTCTGAAATTCTGCTTATAGCTGCTGAAGCTTCCGGAAAAGCAGATGGTATTCAATATGCAAACCAGGTTCGCGACCGTGCCGGCTTAGCCCCGCTTTCACTGGGTCTTAACGATAATGACTATCTTGAAGCTATATATAAAGAGCGCAGGCTTGAGTTCCTGGGCGAAATGCACCGCTGGTGGGATTTACTTCGTCACCCCGACGAAAATTACTTCATAACCCAAATGCAGAAGCAGAATGTAACGCCTAAGAAAACCAATCGTTTTCTGCCTATTCCGCAAAGTGAGATTGACAAAAACAGCCACCTGAAGCAAAACGACGGGTATTAATATTAACACCTGTTTCAATCACCGAACAAGAACCAAACAATGAAATTAAGATCATATATTTTACCTGTATTAATGCTGGCCATTTCGGCAATTGCATTGCAGTCCTGTAAGACCGAAGAAGAAACAAGGCATGTTTCAGGACAGGCGCCAAGTGTAGGCTTTGATTTTACACTGACAAAAACAAAAGGTGACGGAAAAATATTCCCTTTCTATACAATAGGGCATTTTACAAACTCATCTTCTGCTGATGCATTTTCCTATGTTTGGAATTTCAGCGATGGTCAGACTTTACAGCAATATTCACGCGAGCCTGTTCACCAATGGGCAACCGGCGGCGACCATGTTGTTACATTAACTGTTATATCTCCGGGCGGAAAAAATACCCTTTCAAAACCGGTAACCACACCAGACCCCTGTACCGACGATACATGGAAGCAGCTGACTAACTGCGGCGAAGCCCAGTGGATATTAAGTCCTGCAAAAGGGGCTATTGAAATGTTTATTGATACAATAGGCTGGGTTTCTTATGACCAGGTAAAGCCACTTGATTGCCAGGTAAACGACATTTTTGTTTTCAGGGCAAATGGCAGCTTTTACTACGATAATGCAGGTGATGTCGGGCTAAGCGGCGGGTCTGCAAATCCGGTTTGTACTCCTAAAACTGATGATCTGAATGCACTTAACGGTGATACCTTTAATTTGGATAAAACAATTGACGGGCATCCAAAGATAGTTTTCCCAAGAGATACTTCAATTCGTCGTGGCTCATGGTTAGGTATTACTGATTCAGTAATAGGTAACTCTTATGAGATTGTAAGCATTAATACCAATGAAATGCTGGTTCAGGGTCGTTTGGCCAGCCCTTCACTTAAAGGCCAGGGTGTGAGACTGAAGTTTATAAACTTAACTTCGCCTGCTGCCTTTAACAATCTCCTGAATGGCGGCGACAGCAAAACCTGGTTACTTGATCCTGACAGCACGGCTAAAGCTATTGTTGTAGGTACTGAAGGTAACCCAAGCGAGTACTATGCAGGCGGTAAACTGGCGACTTGCCAGGTAGACGATGAATATACTTTCTTCTCTAACAATACTGTTTCCTACGATGCAAAAGGATCAACATATCAGCCCGGAACTTATATCTGCGGTCCTGATAACTCATATACTCCTGTGGCATTTACGGTTGAAAATGTGGAAAACGGCCTTAGTGGTGTAAAGGAAATTAAGCTTCCGGCAGATGCTAAGTATTTCATTGGTATTAAAGATCGTGCTCCTGAAAATACTTACCGCATCCTGAAACTTACTCCTGCCGGCATGACGTTGATGTCCGGTACATCTACTGGCGGCGTAAGGCATACAATGAAATTTGTACCTAAAAAGTAATTTAAGCCCGGGCATTCCCGGGCTATTCTATTCCTATAAAATGAAAACAAGATACTGGATTACAGCTGCCGTACTTGCTGTTGCATCTATTACCTATTCCTGTACCGATAAAGAGGATGGGACTACCAAACCAACCAACACCGGCCCTGTAACTGACCTTGGCTGGACATTTGAAACTACTCCTTCATGGTCAGATGAGTTTGAAGGTGCCGGATGTCCTTCTACAGTAAAATGGAGAAACGATGTAGGCGTAGGCAGCGATGGCGGCTGGGGTAACAGGGAGCTTGAATATTATACTGATGCATGTACAAATGCCAAGGTAATAGACGGTAATCTTGTTATTGAAGCGCGTAAGGAAGTTATGGGCGGAAGGCAATACACCTCCAGTCGCATGAAATCTAACTTCAGCCAAAAGTACGGAAGGTTCGAGGCTCGTATGAAGCTGCCTAAAGGTGGCGGAACATGGCCTGCTTTTTGGATGCTGGCAAGCAACAACGCGTCAGGCTGGCCTACATCAGGTGAGCTTGATGTTATGGAGCATGTTGGCAAGCAGCCGAATGTTATACACCAAACTATACACTGTTTTTTGTATAATGGCGGTAAAAACACCCAAAAAGGGGCAGATCGTTCCGTTACAAACGCTTTCGACGACTACCATACTTACCGTGTTGATTGGACGCCTTATTCAGTAACTTTCTTTACTGATGACATACAGGTTTTCCAATATGTTAATACCAATGAAGGCATCAATCAATGGCCGTTTAATGCCCCTTTCTTTATGATTTTGAACCTTGCTATTGGCGGCAATTGGGGCGGTACAGTCGATGACAGTATTTTCCCGACAAAAATGACTGTTGATTACGTAAGGGTTTACAAAATGATTGAAAAGAAGTAATTCTATATCGCCCTAAGGGGTTTCATATTGGGGCACACGGTATTTGTACTGTGTGCCTTTTTATTTAGTGCCGACTCTGTTTTTTTGAATAACGATTTTCACTTACTTTAGATTCGTAATTAGCCACCAAAACTACTTTATGAAAAAATTTAAACTTTTGTCTTCTGTTGTTTTAGTTTTTGCTTCATTCCTTTACTCCTGCACTCCATCGGAACATAATTCAACTGTTACCCCCGGAAACGGGACTATCACAGATTTGGGCTGGACTTTTGAAACCACTCCTTCCTGGTTTGATGAGTTTGATGTTAACGGCTGTCCTTCTTCCCTTAAATGGCGAAATGACATCGGAGTTGGCGCAGATGGCGGCTGGGGCAATGCCGAGCTACAATATTATACTGATGCCTGTACAAATGCCAAAGTAAATGACGGAAATCTTGTAATTGAAGCCCGAAAAGAGGTTTTTCCGGGCGGCGGCAGGCAGTATACTTCGAGCAGGATGAAATCTAACTTTTCCCAAAAGTATGGCAGGTTCGAAGCAAGGCTGAAGGTGCCAAGAGGAAACGGAACCTGGTCTGCCTTTTGGATGCTTCCAAGTAACCCTTCTGATGTTTGGCCCATATCCGGTGAGCTGGATGTAATGGAGCATGTTGGCAATACACCCAACAAGATTTTCCAGACCATTCACTGTAAGCTGCATAATGGCTATGATAGAACTCAATTGGGCGGAGATACAATGGTGGCAAACGCTTTTGACGATTATCATGTTTACCGCGTTGACTGGACTCCTTATTCAGTTACTTACTTTACTGATAATGTCAAGGTATTCAGTTATACAAATGCTAATTCCGGTATAAACCAATGGCCGTACAATGCTTCCTTCTTCATGATTTTAAATGTAGCCATAGGCGGCAATTGGGGCGGTGCTGTTGACGACAGCATTTTCCCTGCTAAAATGATAGTTGATTATGTGAGGGTTTACAAAATGATTGAAAAGAAGTAATTCCGGCTTCCCCTGATTAGGATATTTCGAGCACATGGTATTCTTATCATGTGCTTTTTATTGATGCAGGTGGCATTGTCGCTTATTCAGAATATTGACCAACATTACTCAATTTTTTTTTGTTCAGGTTTTTAGATATTTCCTTCAAAAATTTCCCCTGCAAACGCCTGATACCTAGCCTTGTATTTAATCGGTTTTGTAATTTTGTTTTAACAGGATGGCTCTTTAACGGTTTCCCTGGTAAGATTAAATGAAATAAATTACTTCAGTGATATAATTTTTCCTTTCTTGCATATAGATTCACCCCACCGAAGGCAGTTTTATTCTGCCAAATTTTAAGCTACCAGAAGAATGGATACCAAATTACACAATCTTAATGAAAAGAATTTGCCTGCTCCTGCTTTTCATAGCAGTTTGCACCACATCGAATTTGCTGCATGCGCAGTCTGTTGTTGGTTATAGTTATTATAGGGAAATACAGCTGCCTCTCAGTAATCACGGCTTAGTTGCCAATGCAGCAGCAGTTCCGGTTTATTTTGATACAATTGCCACTGAATTTAAGTCGGTAAGTAACGGGGGGCATGTTCAGTCTGAGCAGGGGAACGATATTGAGTTCTTTACACTGACATCATGCACAAGTATTGTACCTGCTTCTAAGTTAAACCACCAGCTTGTTGAATATAACCCTGTAACAGGGCGCTTGCGGGCATGGGTAAATCTTACCTATGCGGATGCTTTAGTGGGTACTTTTAAAATTGCCGTATATTACGGAAACCCTTCCGCGACTGCGCCTACTCAGAATACTACAAACTTTTGGAACAGTAATTACAAGGCTATCTGGCATTTCGATAATGTTAATACCTCTGATGCAACGCCAAATAATACCCTTGTTACCGATACCGGGGAAGTGCTTGTTACGCCAAGCGTTTTAGGCCCGGGCCGAGATTTAAGTAATCATAGCCCTTTTATAATTATAGACAGCCTGCGCGATCCGGGGGGAAGACCTGCCAAATTTATTGGCCTGCCGAATAACTTTCTCCAGGGCTTCAGGAATTTTACATTCGAAGGTTGGGTGAGGCAATACAGCACTGCCACATCCTGGGAGCGCGTTTTTGGCTTTGGTAAATCGCAGCAGGTGAGTATGTATTTCAGCCCTTCTATGTTTGCCGATGCTACCAATTGCCAAAGCACTTTCCGGGTTTCAAACGTTGCTACTACCGCTGAAAACCAGGTTACCTGCTGGAACGGTAATGCAGGCGGACCAACTGATATACTAACGCAAATTTGGGCACACTGGGCTATTGTTTATGATTACGATAACCATGTGATGCAAATTTATAAAAACGGCGTAGCCAAAATTACGGACGGCAGCCAGAATATTCCCCCGGCCATGATGGCCCAGTTATCCTCTTTGGTACCGGGCAGGGGCAGCAATTATATTGGCCGCTCGAATTACCGCAGCAGTAACGACCAGTATTTGGATGCAGTTATAGATGAATTCCGCATATCAGATGTAGCGCGGCCGGCCTCTTATATATTAAGCCAATACCAGGTTCAAAAGCAGGGAAAAAACTATTGCCGTATATCAGGTGAAAAACAGAAAATCACCTCTGTTTTAGCAGCAGATAACTTTACAACCAACAGCCGAACCTTCAGCACCAACATGTCGGTTTGCGAAGGTGAGACGCTTGTTATAAATGTGGCAGGCAGGTTCCCGGGCGTTTATAACAACTGGGCAACCATTTCACCCGCTGCCCGCAACGATACCGGCAGAACACACATGGTAATAGGCGGAAGGGCCGGGCAAACCATTGTAATTAACGAAACGCAACGCAACAGCCAAGGCTGCGCAGGCCCGATAACCAATATTATTATTTCAGTACAGGCTTCACCGGCTAAGCCTGCCATTGCGCTATCGGCTGCAAGGGTATGCGTTCCCGGCGTTGTTACCTTAACCGGTCCCACAGGAATGGCTAAATGGGCTTGGTCTAACGGCGATACCACGCAAAGCATCAGCTTCAGCTCTGCAGGTGCCCATAGTGTATCGCTGAAAGTTACCAATTCAACCGGGTGCCAATCTGTTGATAGTTCGGTAACGGTCTATGTAGATACTTTGCCTGCCAATGCTAAGGTTGACAACAACCTTGTTTCAATATGCGGCCCCGACAGGGTTAGATTTACTGTTGAGGAAGAACCCAACACCACCTATAAATGGTACAATGATTTGGGGCAATTGGTTTATACCGGCGTAAGCTACCTCACCGACACTATAAATCTTAATTCAGGCACTCATTTCACGGTTGAGGCAAATAACGCACATTGCCCGGCATTGGTAAGAACTCCTGTTGATGTGAATTTCTTTTCAGCTATAGATGCTCCTCATCAAACAGGCGGACCTGTAACGCGTTGCGGTTCCGGCACAGTACAGTTCCCGGTTGCCGGTGCTTTAGGCACGGCCAAATATCGTTGGTACAGCGCAGCAAGCGGGGGCACCAAATTGCAGGATTCAACGCTGGCTGTTTTTACAACCCCGGTAATTTCTGCCACCGATACATTTTACGTAAGCATATTCAACGGTCGTTGCGAAACACCAAGAATTCCTGTAATTGCTCATATCACACCCGGTCCAAGCCCGATTATCAGCCCTATGGCTTCGGGGCTTGCGAAGTGTTTCGTACCTGGCGAACAACAAACGTTTAACGTTTTTAACAGGTCGAACCCAAATACCGTCTTTACCTGGAAGCATGGCACTGAAACTGTTACGGGAACAACTACTTACAGCTTTACCCCTACTAAAGCAGGAGCAGATACGGTTAAGTTAACTGAAACCGACCCCAACGGTGGCTGTGTTGGCGAAGCAAACCCGGTAATCTTAACTTTTTACCCAAATCCCGGTACCGATTTGGAAATCACTGGCACTACAGTTTTGTGTGCCGGTGATTCGGCAGGCTTTACGCTTGCAGGTTATACCGGTTCAACCTATAATTTCCCGGTTCCACAGAATGCATCCATATTGTCAACATCCGGAAACAGGGCAGTAGTACAATTCGGCAGCCCGGGTACTTATATCGTTAAAGCTACTGAAACTACTTCTTTCGGATGTGTGGGAACTGAACGCAGCCTGCAGGTATTTGTCAGGGCTTCTCCTGAGCCTGTTTTGTCCGGTGCGCATATTATTTGCCCGCAAAGAGACAGTACTTATTTGTACAGCGCAGTATTAACCCCGGGTGCTGTTTATACTTGGAAAGTTACAGGTGCACGTTCGTTCCGGGCAGATAATAACACTGCTTCCGTTTTCTGGGTACCTGACAGCGCAGTTGGGCGAAGCGTTACCGTAACTGAAAACTTCAACGGAACCAAATGTGAAGGCACCTCTGTTATAAACGTTTATGCCGACAGCTTACTCACTTTGCCGGATAGCCCCTGCAAAATTGAGGATTACCCCATGGATGTTCCTAACATTTATACCCCAAACGGAGATGGTATTAATGATGAGTTTATTGTCAGGAATTTCAGGTATTACGGAATAAGCAGGCTGCAGGTGTTCAACCGTTGGGGCAAGCAGGTTTACGACCGTACCCTGAATGAGCATAACTGGGACGGCAGCAATCTGCCGAGCGCTACCTATTTCTACATTTTACAATCTGAAAGAGGTGGAAAAATAAAGCATGGCTGGATAGATATTTCAAGGTAACCCATTGAAAAGCTGCATTAAGGCCCCTTAAACGGGGCCTTTTTATTTTGAAGCAATTAAAAGCCTGCTCAATTTATGAATTTATAATAAGATTGATTGATTAGTTACGCCTGTTTTTATACTCTTTAGGTATGTAGGATTGTTATTCACCAAACCAATCCTGATTGAAAAATGCTATCTTTGGTATCTTGTGAAATAAACACCGTTTCACAGGATGAAGAAAGGTATTGAGCTTTAGCTTATAATGTCCTTATAACACCGCTAAACACCGAATTGTGCCCTGTTGGGTGCTTTTTTAAATTTTTGCACGTACAGGTTTTTACCTGGTACCTGCTTATATTCACACTCTGTTCAAAAGTTTGCATGGCTGTTTGCTATTGCAGCCGGGCGTACCCACCAAACTATACCATTTCAATGAAAAAACTATATTCTCTTATATTCGTTTTATTTGTCTGCGCCATAAGCAACAGTTTATATGCACAGGCTCCCGGAACGTACAATTATTTCAGAGAGATTAAATTGCCCGTAAGCGGAAACGGTTTAACCGGGGTAGCCACCCCTGTATATTTTGATACCCTTTTTTCCGAGTTCAAATGGATTGTGAACGGAGGCCACGTTGAAAAACGCCAGGGTTACGACATTGAATTCTACTCAAAGTGTACAAACAGAAAGCTTCCGCATGAGCTTACTCAATATGATCCTGCTACAGGTCGCCTGCGCGCATGGGTTAAAATGGATTCTTTAGATGCATTGCCCGATAACTCGATAATAGTTTATTACGGAAACCCTGCAAATACCGGCCCGACTTCATCTGTTGTTTGGGATTCGCATTATCGCAGTGTTTGGCATTTCGACAGTACAACAACCCGCGATGTGTCACAATATGCCACTCACGTTTCAGACTCCGGAAGTATTGAAATGGTACCAGGCATAAACGGATTGGCCAGGAACCTGAGTAATAATCCCTTTATTTTTACTGACAGCTTAAGATTAGGTGGTGAGGGGAGCACTAAGGCAAAATTTATTGGTTTGCCTAATAATCTTCTGCAAGGCTTTACCGATTTTACATTTGAGGGTTGGGTTTACCAACATAACATTGCAACCGCATGGGAGCGCATTTTTGGTTTCGGAAAGAATACAGATACCAATATGTTCTTTTGCCCAACCACATATGACGGAATTAACAACCCTGCAACCACTTTTCGTATTACCAATGCAGGCATAGGGGGCGAAAGGGTTACAGAATTTACAAACTTTGGTAATTCGGAAAACCCGCAGGGCAGATGGGTTCACTGGGCGGTTGTTATGAATTATTCATCAACGCCAAGGTACATGCGTATTTATAAGAATGGCGCTGTTGCTTCAAATACAAATGAAGATCCTACAAGACCGTTCCCGCCATTGGCTACAATGGTACCGGGTAAGGCCAGTAATTATATAGGAAAGTCAAATTATAAGGGTTATTCTAACCAATATCTTGACGCAGCAGTTGATGAATTCCGAATTTCTGATGTAGCAAGGTCGTCCAGGTATATCCAAAGCCAATATACTACGCAACGTGATATGCGCCAATATGGGACCTTCGGGCCCGAGCAAACAACTGAAAATCTTGCTCTTGGAACTTCACCCGTAACCGCTAATGGACTGGCTTATTCTGATCCTTTAGATATTTGCGTAGGTGATAGGGTTTTTTTTGAAGCTTTTCACCCCAGGTTTGTTTCTGTTGAGTGGAGCAACGCAGTATCCTCGATTAAAGATACAGTAAGCTTTAATGCTGTGACTGCCGGACAGTTTAATATAGTTGTGCGTCAGAAAAACAAGCAGGGCTGCTTTGGTGAGCCTCAAACATTTGTTGTGAATGTAGCTGCAAAACCTGCTAAACCTTCAATTTCACCCGGTTTTGGAAATTTTGCTCCATGTTATCCTAACAGGGCAAAACTATCTGCTCCGGCGGGCTTTACAAACTATGAATGGACAATAGACGGAGTAGTTTCTCCCAATAATAAGGATACACTTTCTGTAGGTGCCTTGGGAATTCATATAGTAAAGCTGCGGGTGAGTGATGGAGGCAATTGTTTTTCTCCTGATTCAACTGTAACAGTTAACCTTATGCTACTGCCTTCCAAACCTGTTTTGCCTGTCGTTGTAAATAAGTGCGGTTCAGATTCTGTATTGCTTCATGTTGAAAACGCTGAGCCTAATATATTATACAGGTGGTTTGCAAGATCAACAGGAGGTCTGCCTCTTTTTACCGGTCAGGATTTTAAAACCCCGGTTTTAACGCTTGATACGGCATACTATGTTGAGGGGAAATCTCCAATTAATGCCTGCGTTAATGCTGACGGCAGAACACGTGTGAAAATCCATATTGCCTCTCCAATTCCTTTAGCCCAAATTGATGGCAACCCTGTAATTCGCTGCGGAACCGGAACCGCTGAATTGAAAGTAACAGGCGCCCTGCCCGGTTCAAAATATATTTGGTACAGTACTGCCAACGGCAATGATACTTTACAAGAAAGTACATCTGCCACCTATACAGGTGCACCTGTAAGCTCAACTACCACTTATTATGTAAGCATAGATAACGGCAGTTGCGAATCGGGCCGTACACCGGTTACCTTAACGGTGAAACCGGAGCCTGCACCAACTATATTACCACAGCAAAGTGTTTCTAAATGTTTCGTAAACGGTGAGGTGCAGAACTTTACCGCAGTACATACCTCTGCCGGAACTGTATTCACTTGGAAGCACGGCACCGACACACAAGCAGGTGTTGAAAGCTATACTTATACTGCAGCAACGGCAGGTTCAGATACTATCATGCTCCATGAATTTGATCCCGCAGGCGGTTGCTCAGGCAATGCCCAATTGATTGTTTCTTTATTCGCACAGCCGGATGCAAGCATTCCAATCAGTGGTCCGAGTGTGTTATGTGCAGGTGAAACCGGTGTATATTCAATAAATGGCGGTTTAGGTTCTACCTATACATTCCCATACCCGCCCAATACCGAAGTTATCAGCATGGCCGGCAATACAATTACTGTTAAGTTCGCAAATTCAAGCACTTACGTAATTAAGGGAACTGAAACATCTTCAGCCGGTTGCGGCGGTGCGGAACATGTGTTAAATGTACTGGTAAGGGCATCACCCGAACCTAAGGTCTTAGGTGCCAAAATACTTTGCCCTGAGCTTACTAAAGATTACGAGTATTCGACTACACTGAATGCAGGCTCAAATTATACTTGGGAAGTTCTGGGCTCTAACAAATGGACACCTGCAGGTAATAAAGTGACAGTTAACTGGGTATCAGATGATAAAGTAACCCGCAGGGTATCTGTTATTGAGAGCTACGGCGGCGGCTGCCATAACGGCGACACAATCAGCGTGGTAACAGACAGCCTCCTTAACATGACCGGCAGCCCCTGCCTGCTCAGCGATTACCCCGTTGCCCTTGCAAACGTAATTACCCCTAATGGTGATGGTATGAACGAAGTGCTTAATATTCATCATATTAAATACTACGGAAACAGCCACTTCCAGGTGTTTAATCGTTGGGGTAAAGCCGTGTACGACAAAACATCAAATGAGCTTGAATGGGACGGCAATGATTTACCTGCCGGTACCTATTACTACCTGCTTGTACCTGAGCGTGCCCCTAAACCGGTTACCGGATGGGTGCAAATCATAAAATAGTAACAGGTTAGACTTATATATAATGGAAAACGGCTGCCTTTGGGTGGCCGTTTTTTTATTACAAATTTCTGCAATGTCATAAAAGACCAAAACGGACCCCTATACATAAAAGACATAATGGTCAAAAGTAGTTGGTAACAAGCCTAAAAACAGGGTATAATC
>JAZKBN010000034.1:0-9564 GCA_040388605.1 Bacteroidota bacterium
GCTCGCTAAGATTTATACTTAATCAAGAATGCCCCACAGAAATACCGACTGACCCGGATTAACCTCAAAGGTTCGATAGTTGCCGTTTTCGCGTTCATAGGCAATACCTTGAGGGAAAACGATTTGCTGAAGCTTTTGGCGGGTGCGGAAACTGCCCGTTTCCCACATTAAAGGCATTTCAGCCGCTATTTTGAGTATTTTTTGCAGGTATGTACCAAGGTTCGATACATCAAAATCAGCTTTGGCTATTTCGGCCTCTGTTTCGCATATCTAGTCCCGGAATTTGCCGGAGAACTTTTCATAAAGCTCACGCGTGATTTCGGCCAGAACGAAGCGTTCTTCGATCTGCTCCAGTTTTTTTGTCAGCTCTGCCCTATGGTCCTTCAAAGCTTTTGTGTTGCCCTGGTCCTGTTTCTGTAGGGTCTGGAAAGTGTCTTTGAGCGCAAGCTCAAGCGGCGCTATAAGCTTAGGATTGATTTGGTAGGTTTTCAACAGGGCTTTGAAAGTCTCGTGCATCTGCACAGCCGATTTATTGGTTTTACAGCCCGTTTTATTGCACTTGTAATAGTGAAGGTGCTTTTTCTTCACCTCGTAACCGACCATGGTGGTGCCGCAGGTTCCACATTTTACGAAGCGTTTAAGCGGCAGCAATTCTTCTTCAGGTGTGGCCTTAAAGTCCGGACGCTTGGTTTGCAGCACTTCGTTTGCTCTTAAAAAGGTTTCCTTATCAATTAATGCCGGATGCCTGCCCTCCACCACTTTTCCTTCAAGCAGGTTATGGCTTAACAGGCCGCAGTAAAATACGTTTCTAAATAAGGCGCTTAATCGCTTGGTTGTGACACGCAAACCGATACGGCTGAGCTTAACAACTATTTCAGTTGTCATCAGGCCCTCGGCTTTCCATTCAAATGCTTTGCGTAGCAGTTCGCCCTCCTTATTGACAGTTATAACCTGTGTTTGTCCCTTGGTAACCTGATCGTAGCCTAAAGGCGCTTTAGTAACCCAATACCCTTGCAGGAGCCGCTCCTTTGTGCCTGTCAGGCATTTCTCTCTTCGGAGCTGGTTGTCATATTCCGAAAAGATGAATTGGATGTTCTGCTGAAGATTTCCGCTGGCAGAATGGGAGTCGGTGGGTTGCGTTACGCTGATTACGGAAATGCCCTGTTTTTTAAGTTCTGATGCAATGTAAATAGCATTAGCCCCGCTGCGTGAAAAGCGGTCGGCGGAATAAACAATGATGTAGCTTATTCTGCCGGCGCTGTGCTGCTGCCGTTTTACAAAATCAAGCATACGCTTGAACTCCTTGCGCTCATCAGTCTTAGCACTTTCGTAGGTGCCGCCAAAGCTTTGAATGACGCTCAGGCTGCTGCGCTCGGCGTATTTCTCGCAATAGCGTTTCTGCGTTTCCAGCGACATATTGTTATCCGCCTGCTCTTTGGTGGATACCCTTGTGTATATCACACAGTGGTTCGTCCTGCTTTTGGGAACAATGCTCCTTGTGCCGGAGTAAAACTGCTCGAAAATCTGAAAACCAGAATCAGGGCTTTCGACTGTGTTAAGCGTTTTCTGACTAAGGTTGCGACTCTGCGTTTCCGGCTGTACTGTTCTCATAGTGCAAGGGGTATGTTTTAAATATACGCTTTAATATGTTGTAATAGCTATAATTCAGAATGGCTGCCTATCAGATGCTCGTGCAGCAAAGCTGCCAAAATATTTAGCGAACTGCATATTTGCCCTGCTTCATCCTCTTCGAGGTTTTCAAAACCCTTAAACTGACGAAGGCTCTCCGAATTAAGTTTTCGGCTTCTGCTTTTTACGAAGGTATTTTCACTTTGTGCAATTTCCTGTCTTACAGGTGCTGACTCATTTTTAACTGTTGCGTTAGTGCGCATGAATGCCTTGGAGGCAATCCGATTCCGGGGTATCCGGTAAGGGGATTATTTCATACAAAAGGCCCGGTTTATCCGGTGCCGAAGGTTATTAGAAAACAGTAGCAGATATCTACAGCTTTTTCTTATGCTCTGCCTCGTAGAAGATGGATTTGTTGTTATTGGTTTTCAGGACTATACTGCCGTAAGGATTTGTTTTCAAATGCCTGATAACATTGTAAATATCCTCTTCCTGCACATTGCCCGAAGCCTTCCAGCTATAAGAAACAGGCTCGCCTTTATCCACCTGTATCGTAATGGATTCCGCTTTTCCGGAGTGCATGATGTCGAGTATTTCCTTTTCATTTTCGGTCAGCAAACCATACTCCTCGCTCCTGCCCAACTCAAACAGCAGGGCAATCATTTCAATCACAAGGGTCGAGAAGTCTATCTGCAACATTATGGGAGCGCCTTTCAGGTGTGCAGGTATTATGCTGTAATCCTTATTTACCATGGTCAATGATTCGCCTGTCGGATAAACCAGCAGGTCTATCTGAATCTTGGTTTGCAGCATGATCAGCAGCAGATGCCCTATGGCTCCGCCGGCTTCGGCAGGCGGGAGAAAAGCATCAAGCGGGCTGTTATTCGTCTTTATTTTCTCGTCCCTAAGATTTGGATCAGCTTCTTTCGAGGCTTTCAGGTATTCATCCTTTGTCAGTGTTTGGAACACCTGTGCCTTGAGTTCCAGAACAATGGCATTTCGCACATTGAAAAGCCGCAGGCAGGAAACCAGCCGCAGCCAAAGGTATTCGGGGATGCTGAGTATTACACGCTCCCTGTCCCGGTCCACGGGCGGCTCGGGATAGTCAATAACACCTTCCAGCTTCCATGAGTTGAAAACACGGGAGGTTACACCCGTGAAACGAAGCGGTATAAACCGTTCGGTTAATGCTTTATGTACTGATGTGTCCGCTTCCGGGAAACTGTCAGCGAAGCCTGTAAGTTGCGCTATAACTTCCTTTGCGGTCAGGGGAGGGCTTTTTACGCTTTTAGGTTCGGAATGTGCTTTTGCCTTATCGGTTTTCTGTTGCTTGCTCATGAGTTTTTAGTTTTGTTGGCCTGCAAGTATTTTCTTCACCACTTCCTGCACTTCAGCAGGCAGGGTTGCCAAAAAGGGCTGCATTTGCTTAATGAGCACCATCTTCTGTTCTATGGGCATGTTTATGTTTTTCAGCTGCTTGCCGATTTCAATTGCGAATACAGACAAATCCTGCTCTTTTTTATTGAGCTGATACGTCTGCCAAATAGCTATTGCCGAAGGTGCCAATATCATGAGCCATTGCTGCCAGTCGAAGGTCTTGCCGGCCAGTTTCAAAGCTTCGTTTTCCTTCTCAAGCTTTTTCTTCTTCTTTTTTAGCTTCACGTTCTCTGCCAACAACTCGGCTTCCCTTTCCTCAAGCTCTGTCACTCTAAGGTCTGAAGCTGACGTCTCAGTATATTCCATGCCGGTACTGCCTTCCGATTCTTCCAGGCCGAGGCGGGCCATTTCCTGCAATAAAGCAGGTAAAGTAGGCTTTTTACCGCTGTTCCGAGTATGTTCAGCCTGTTTTTGCTCCAATATTATTCTTAAATCAGCTTCAAGCGGAAAGCGAATGTCTTTGGTTTGGGATTGCATAGTGTCTTTGTTTTTAATTACACAAATGTAATACCATAAATGTAATTAACGCCAATTTACCAGTGTTGTATTTTATGTTTATTTAATATAGCGACACTATAGTAATGTACTTAATCGTAACATTACATGCACAAACATACCGGTCACAATGCACAACAGTTGAATACAGTTAAAATTATATGCAGAGTTATACCTGCGATAATGCAAAAGCAGACCAAATCTGTGCATTTCGCATTCTTCAAGGATTCTCCGAGCGCACAAAACACATGCACAAAGGCGGGAACTTATGCAAAAGACGAAAAACTGGGCGATTTGTCTGTTTACTGCCATATCCAGCCAATAAATGGCTTTATCGGCACCGCTTGACATTAGTTAAAATTATAAGCGCAAACAGACCGCCAACAATGCACAGGAGTTGAAATACGGTTAAAATTACATGCACAAACAGACCGGCTACAATGCAAAACAGTTCAAATCTGTGCGTTTCGCATTCTCCAAGGATTCTTTTGGCGCACAAAACGCATGCACAAAGGCAGTATTTTTGCAAAAGCCTGAATTTGCCGGCGATTTACCCTTTCAATGTCGTTTTTAGCCCTTGCTTTAGCGTTTGCAGGAATAGGTTGGCATAGTTACAAACATGTTGGCGACAATGCACAGGAGTCAAATACAATCAAAATTATATGCACAAACAGACTGGCGACAATGCAAAAGCAGACCCAATCTGTGCGTTTCGCATTCTCCGAGTACTCTCAGAGGACACAAAACCCTGCACAAAGGCAGGAATGCTTGCACACGCCTGAATATACCGAAGATTGGGCGTTCGCTGTTGTTTAGCCGCTGCGTTGGCATTACAGAAACAAGTTGGTATCAGTTAAATTACATCTGAAAACAGGTCAGCGACAAAACACAAGAGTTGAAATACAGCTAAAATCGTAGGTACAATCCGAGGGGTGACATTGCACACGAGTAGAAAAACAGTTAAAATAACAAGCACAAACAGATTGTGACAATGCAAAAGCAGACCAAATGGGAGTGTAAACTTAACTTGTGCCAAGCCGGGGCGGGCCGGCACAGTTAAGTTAAATCAAGCTACGTGCGGTCGGGGAACAATATGGCAGGTTTTGTGCTGTCTGCCCCATTTAAGCCAAAGGCATTTCCGTTTTTAGACTGATATGCCCGTGTGCCAGATAATAAGCTTTTGCAAGGCCATGTCGGAGGTGAAAGCACATGCGCGTCGCACGTTAGCTTCGGGCTTCCGCCCTCGGTAATCATGGTTACTTTACGTACCTGCCTGTGAAATCCCTCTCTGGCATGGTGGTATAAATAAGCTTGCGAACCATAGCATCGTAGCCGAAGTAGGCGGCTAAGCTTATGCCAATTGTTGCGCCACGACCCAATTGCCTTTTCATACTTTCGTACCCTATTTGGCTTCTAAATCATCAATCCTGAGTTCAGCAAGCACGAGTGTATCCGCTTTAGAGACAGGCTTTAAATCCTTCATAAACTCCTTTGGTCTTTAGAGGCCACGTATTTGAGGCTGTAGCGTATTTCGTGCACTACGCAACAGTTACATCCATTTTAGGAAAACCGCGTTTATGTGTCGGCAAAGCCAGTCAGGTTGTAAGCCCCCCATTTTTAGGACAGTTTAAAAGTAGAGGATTTGGGGTTTATTTAAAGGGTTAGTAATGTGTCTTTTAGGGCCGGGGGAGGCATACCTCCCCCGGCCCTAAAAATTTCGTCCATAGCTTGCTGCGGGGTTTTACCGTCCAGACTTTGGTGTGGCCGCTTGGTATTGTAGCCGATAAACCATTTGTCGGTAAGTTCCCTGACCTCATCAAGGTCAAGAAAGGCGTAGCTGTCGATTATTTCTGTTCTGTATGTTTTGTTGAAGCGTTCGATGAATGCATTTTTAGTCGTTTCTGTTTGATTCGATTCATTTTTTTGTTCCGCAGGTTTTTCTGATGTACTTTTTTTGTTACCGCCTCCACTTTCTGGCTCCATTCCTATTGGATCATTGAACTGAATTGGGCTGTTAAATCCGAAACTATATGGGCTCCACTGAGGAAATTTACTCGCCAACGGATCCACACTAAAGAACCTCCCAATCCCGGGATTATAAGCCCTGAAACCATAGTCATACACATCAGTCAGCGCCGGCAGCCTTTCCTTACCGTTGTAAAGATAACGATTCGGCACATCGTCTTCAATTTTTTCTATAGTGATATTGTATATAGCATAGTATGTTTCAGTGGCAGAATTTATATGAAGATAAAGCCTCTGTGCTGTATCAATATTAAAGGATATTTCAGATCCCCATCCTCCTTCATAAAAGCCTGTGAGTGCATGGTAAGCTCCGTTATAATTTAATCCCCAAATCGCAGGTGTAAAGCTCTCCCATAGTTTTAAGATGTACTGCCCGGGCTCAAGATCAATTGCTACAGAGTCGGGAATTGAAGGGGTAATATGGACTTCTGAAAAACATGTATAAAGCAATTACCTTGCACGCAGGCAACATCGAATTTTTACTTATACCAAAATTCGATTCTATTATCGATTTACCTTACTATCATTCTTAATTGAATTATCCTCATTTTCAATTTCAAGTCTGATTTTAGAGATAAACTTTTTGTTAAAAATTCGGGCATACTTCCAACTATCCAGTATTCCTATTTCTTTTGCAAAAGGAAGATCTTTTCCTAATACGTTTGCACTGGTTAGCCCTATTTCACTGGAAATTATACCATCAACCGTGTCCCCAATAAAGTTAAACTCAAGTATATATTTTGTTTTACCGTCGGAAATAATGCAATAATGAAAAACGTTCTCATACCCAGTGCCATTTAAATTATACATACTCTCAGGCTTAACCATTTCTGAATGAGTCTTAAGCACAATGTTCACTGCATTCTTTAGTTTATTTTCAGGTACATTAAATTTGTACATTTCAATACTGCCGATAGTTCCGGAACTTATGAATCCGAAATTAGTAACTACACAATTAATGCATAGCAAAACAAGCAATAAGATGAATAAAATTGAAAATATTATTTTTTTCATAGCTTAAATCATATTATTTTTTAATTTTATGAATTAACCTAAAGGCACTAATAATATGTGAAGCTCTATTGCCTGTTTCACGGGAAACTGGCTTGCCTGTAATATTATCATTTTCACCTATCATGCCTTTAAGCTCAGTTTCCATAGCCGATTTAAGCAGCCTTTCATCAGCACTTATTACCTTTTTATTAAAAAGAGCTCCATAAATGCCAACTGCATTATTTTTATCATAGTCCAGGTCATGATATAATCCTCCGGCATCTGCCTCATCTTGTGGCTCGCGACGATAATCTGGTAGTTTTTTTCCTTGGCTATTAGTATATGTTGGATTGTCTGGACCTATATAAATAGAATTATAATAATTATTATCGCCTCTATCCATTAATTCATTTGCTCCTGCCACGTAAACACCTGCGTAGTTCCTTCTCAAATTCAAACTCTTTCCCTTTACGTCGAAATATTTGTATTGAACTTTTCCAATCTCTTTAGGACTAAAAGGTTTGCCGGTTCGTTTATCAATTTTAACTACCTTGCTTTTTTCCAATACCCCATCAATCTTAAATTCCACATTACACTCAACTTTTAACAAAGTAGCTTTGTTGTTATTGAATGTATAGTGAAAAACTAGTTCTTCCTGTCCATCAAGGTCGGTTGCCCAAGTGGGTTTGTTCCCGGCAAATTGGTATGTAGAGTACCAAGGATACTTTTCTGCCAACGGATCCACACTAAAGAACCTTCCAATCCCCGGATTATAGGCCCTGAACCCATAGTCATACACATCAGTCAGCGCCGACAGCCTTTCCTTACCATTGTAAAGATAACGATTCGGCACATCGTCTTCAAACTTAAATAAGGTAATATTAAATATTGCTTTATAACCTGTGGCTGTTGAAGACGTCCGCAGGAATATTCTCTGCGCTGTATCTATATTAAATGATATGCTTGCAGTATTTTCACCTCCCACTGAAAGCAAATGATAAGCCTTATCGTAAGATAATCTCCAGCCTGCCGGTGGAAAACCTTCAGTAAGGGTTAACGTATAAATTCCGGATGTAAGCTCAATGGCTAATGAATCGTAGCCTGAAAGTGTTATGTGCGCTTCTGAATTACTAATATGTATGTCTTCCTCATGCATAACCGGAAAATGTTGTTCCGGGTCAATCGGGCCGGAAAATCCATTATTATTAGGATTCAGCAATATTGATTTTTTTGCATTGGCCCTCTTGCGCATTCCAAAGGGGTAATAATCATATGAACTGCGCATGGTGGCCTGCGCGATAAGGCTTGCAGGATCTTCATAGATATTAGGCAGCATACTTATCTCGTCGCCCACAACTGCTCTTACATTGCCTAAATGGTCCTTCACCTCGTAGTCTCGCTCGCCGAGAAGCCGGTAGCTTAGCTGAACAGCCTGTGCGGCAGGAGCACGCGCAAATGTATCTGTTGTTTGCCTGGCAGAACGCCATACCCCAAGGCGATCGCTGCCATACAAAGGAATTTGTGTTTGGGTAAGTACACCGGTTTTACGTTCATAGGTAGCCAGCACATTACCCTGTAAATCACGAATATTATAGGTAAAAACGGTATCGGCATGTCCGCAAACCAAATCAATGGCGCGGTTGCCCGAGGCGTCATAGCTGAAGCGTGCCACTAAAGTGTCGCCGCCGAGCTTTTTAATTTGCCATGGCTTGGCCTGTGCATTCCAAAAAAGCTTTTGGTGATGCGCACTGTCGGCAATCATTTGGCCTATTGCATTATAAGCATATCCGTTATACCCTTCCGGATCTTCAGTATGGGCCGATGCGGAGGCATTGTCTTTTACCGAGTGCAGGTGGTTTGAACCTTTAACATACCTGTAAGTAAGCTGATCAAGCATGCTGCCATTCTCATCCTTACGTTTAACCGAGCGGATATTACCGCTTGCATCATAGGTGTGCACAGATGTAAATGCCGCACTTGTTGTCCAGTGATTATCGCTGAAATATCCAACAGGGTATTCCGTACTCCAGGAAGGTTTGAAAGTGCCCGCTGAATCGAGTCGGTTAAGTTTGTCGTACTTATACGCATGCGCAATTCCGTTTATTCCTGTACCGTTTACATCTCGTGCTACATGTGTCTCAAGCCCGATATTACCGTTGTACAAATTATGAAAAGAAGGCTGGGCACCAAAGCCGCCGTAGCCGTAATCGTTGAGGGAATTATTGCCATCATAATCCCCGTTAAAATAATCGAGCCGCATGGAAAATACGTCCCGCAATGTGGTGCTGTATCCGTCATTTCCCAAATCATCGTTGCCGGAATAATCAAACCCGTTTATGCCTTTCAGCCAGCCGTTAGCCGTATAGGTGTAATCAAGCCCCTGAACCTTATCGGTGCCAAGCTCAAGCCTTGAAAGCGGCCCATGCGGGTAATATGTATACCTGCCATCAGACTCCCAAGTAAGAGAGTCGGCGCTGCTTTCCACATTGCGCAGGCGGTTGTCGGCATCGTAAGAGTAGCGCACAAAATACCTGTCTTCAAACTCGGGGTTATAGCTGAGCAGGAGTACCTTATTACTTATTAAATCATACTGATAGGCCACAAATACAGGCTTAATTCCTGGCAGGCTTTGCCGGAACCACTCCACATTACCATGCGGATCGTAGCTGTATGCGGTTCGAATGGTGTCCCCGTTCCTGTTAAACACCTCGGTCATGCTTACCTTATTTGCAAGGTTGCGTTGCTGCCCTCCCCGGAAGCGCATTCCCGCAACAGTATCATTATAAATATTACGCACGTATTCAAGCCTTTGCGTAGAATCACCGAAAACAGGGAATTGTAAATCATTATCCTCCAGGCTGTCGTTCAGGAAAAAGGGATCGGTATAGTTGTAATCAGAGTTACGCGTAAAGTCGAAGAATGCGGATGCCTGATGCGCTAATCCTGATTCAATGGTATTTCCGGCAAGGTCATACTTTACATAAG
>JAZKBN010000034.1:9574-40047 GCA_040388605.1 Bacteroidota bacterium
TAATTACCCTGAATGGCCTGCTCTGCATCCCGGCTTAGGCGCAGGCGGCCGGTTTTGCTGTAAACAAAACGGGTTAGACCCCCGTCCGGGGTGTTTTGGCTTACAGCCTGGCCCAATGTATTGTAGTTGTAAGTGCTTGCGTATGGCTTATAATCAGGCCTGTCCAGTCGGGAATGCGGTTTGGCTGCAACGCTGTCGATGCCGTTTGGCGGTACTGTTGCAACAAGCCTGCCTGCACGGTCATAATAATAGAGTGTGCTTATTGTCTTTGGCTCTTTATAGCTGTACTTCAATACATCTGCGTATAAAGTCGGGTCATAGCAGCTAAGGCCTGAACGTGAGGCTTCCTGCTTGCTTGCCGATATACAGGCAGCTACAGCTGCATTTATAGCAGTAACGGAAAGGTCGGAAATTGGAGGTTCAACAATATCTTCAACTACGGCAGGTGGCGGAATTACAGGCTTTCCCCATGTAATGCATATATGAAAAGTACGGGGAGTTAGCGGTTTGGAATATAAAGCGCCAACTGACACCCTGCTTACGCATGGAACATTATTATAAACTACCGCATACAGCATTCCTGAATCGGGCAGCAGGCGGGTGGGCAATACAGATCGCATCTCGTCGCTTGCTTCATCGAGATAAGGCTGCGCCACAAAAATATTGTTTGACATAGAATCCAGGTACCAATAAACCTGGTATCCGTATGGATTCTGCTCTGTCATGCCATAAGCAGTATCTTTAAAAGACGCATACACGTTGCAGCTGTCAGTTGTATACAGGGTAATAACAGGCGCAGGCGGACCCTTTATCAGGTCAATACTAAAGTCTGTTGTATAAGTGCAGCCTTCATAGCTTAATACAACAACGCGGTAAGCACCTTTCATCAGGCTGTCGGCAATTGAGCCCTTTATTTTCCCGTCCCGCATTTCATTGAGCGAATCGGGCATCTGGTACCATTTGTATGAGCGCACATCCATTCCCTGTGCCGAAACAACGGCCCGTCCGTTCGATAATAAACTGTCTAAGCAGGAAGCAGGAAAGGCAGATACTACAGGATTGGCTGCGGTAACGGCAGGTTTTACAATGAAGTTTATTGTTGCATCTGAAGAACAAAACCCCACTGATGCGGTTGAGTCAAATATAACAGATACGCTTAAGGTATAATTTCCCGCTGTAAGCAGAAATGGTGGTGAGGTATCCACAAGGCCCGGCAGCCAACCATTGTAGACATATTCATTCGTTGTACTTGTTATACCGGAAACCAAGGTATAACTGATTTTTTGGGCCTGTAACGTAGAACGCCCTATTTCCGACAAAATTTCTGAAACGGAAAAATTCACAAACGTGCTGTTGTTCCCGCAAACAATGAATTGCGGGGTTTCGCCGGATATCATTGGGTTTATCGCGTTCAGTTTAACTATCGGCTTCTCAAGTGTGAAAAAACTGTAGCTGCGACATACTTCGGCCCCGCAGCTGCCGCATTCTGAAGATGTTTGCAGTGCCGATGCCTTAAATGTAAGGTTTATACCCGGGAAGTAGGAGCCGGTTAATGTAACGGAATCAGTTACGTCGTACCCCCGGCCAAGACCTTCATAAAGGGTTTCAAAATCGCTCCTGATTATAAGGTATGGTTTTGAATATATATGGGCTGATGTATCTGAATACGGCGGGTAAGTTATTTTGAATTTAACAATTCCCGGGTTTGAGCCATAAAAGCAGGCAGCGTAAGGAATGCTTATCAGTTCTGTGCTTACAGGATCGGAAAGAATATCTATTGGTACAACGGGCAAAACCTGCCCGCCTTTGGTTACCACATTTAATGTATAACCGCTTTCCGAAAGACCTGACACCTGGTATGTTGACCAATAATCAGCATCTGTGCCCAGGAAAGTGAATGTATGCAGGGTATACCAGCCTCGTGAAAGTCCGGTACGTATTGAATCAATAACATCGTACCTGATTCTGAACCTGAAAGAACCGTCGGGAGTTCCGGGGCATGAGGCATTTCTCAAACTGAAAACCTCCGGAGCCGAGGGCTCAGGAATATTGTATGTATAAACACGTACAAACCTGCAACCTGTATCTTTATTATAATGCACTTTAAACACCCAGGTTCCGGGCAGGCTGAACCTGTATTTGCCCGAATTGTCCCAGGTCGTACCGGCAGAGTTTTGCACATTAACACGCATTTGATACCCGGCGGGAACTGATATTCGTAAAGAATCGGACAGGGCCACACCGCCGTTACCGAACCTCACAGTTAGGGTATCAAGAGCGGGCTCGGCATCCGGGCAGGCTGTGAACCTGATATGCCCGTATTCTGAAGTGGAACCCTGGGAATTAGTAGAAGAGAACAGTATATAAGGCTTTGCATCGGAAGCAATTAATACTGTTCCGGAGTCTGAGCCAACGTATATTGTATTTGTTGAATAGGCAAGCTCTGAAGCCGTTGAACCGCGAAAAAATTCGAACTTATGCCTCGGCAATAAGCTGTAATAGGCAAGCTTGTAGCGCAGGTAAACACCACCGCCTGCTATGGTGTCAAGTATGTAAATTTTGGGAGGGAATACGTGCCTGTAACCCGTGAAAAGTGAATAATAAGGATATGCCCCCCCGATTACAGTATTGCCTGCAACTGTGATTCCCTTCGCAAGCTTGCTTGCCGATATAGCGATTATACTGTCGGAAGGGCTGCAATAAATTTTATTGCCTTCTCCTGCCCAGCTGCCAATGCATATATCCCTGTCAGGACCTTCATCTGATGAGCTTATGCTGACAATTGTTGCACCGGTATTGTGGAAGGCAGTTGCATCTGAACCTGTTCGTTTTATACCAAAATAATTATAGTTAATATCTCCATCCCTGCAATTTGAAAGGCCTAATACTTCCTCACATGTATTGCCGGTGAAAACATTCCCTGCCTTATAATTTGCCGTATAGCCTGCTGCTGAATCACCGATTGCAGTATCGCCTATAGTTAAATACCTGCTGTCAGAAAAACTTATAACATTGGTTATTGTATTACCCGAAAATGTATTGGCCTTAATTTCAATATGGTTTGCTTCTGAACCTTTAATGATGCCTGAGGTGTATGATTCAATATTGCTGAACCTGTTTCCGTACAGGGCCGAGTCTCCGCCTATAAGTATACTGTCTGAATTATTGAGGTAAATGATATCGCTGTAATCATTATTGAAATTATTGAAGCGGTTACCTGCAATTGTAATACGCCTGCTGTCAGTAGCCGATACGGCAGTGAATTCACCTGTGAAGGTATACCTGCTGCTCACCGAATCACCTCCAATGATGAGGCCAATGGTGTTTACGGCTGTTATGCCTTCATTGTCGTTCCCTATTAAAAAATCCGAATTCTTAATAGTATTGTTTTGCCCTGACCCAATGTAAATGCCTGAATAAACGCTTGAATCAAACTTACAGCGCCTAATTATAGCGTTGTCGCCGAAAATGCTGAGCCCGTTATCTGAGCTTGTAAAAATGCAAGAGTCAATTTGTATGCCTTTAACATTATCGTTTACCAGAAGACCTGAGCCGTCTTCGCCGTTGGTGAAGCCATGGAAGTACAGGCCGCGGATAATAGAGGCGTTGCTGCCTGTTTCCGCATGCAGCCCTGCCGTTGAAGAAGCCGGAACAATATGGGAATAGGGAGTGCTGTCGACCAGCAGGCCCAAAGTGTCTGTTATACTTACGCTGCCAGGCAGGCTTATTGTAACCCCGGAGGGCACATATATGGTATCTATACCGGGTTTGCTGTTGGCGCAGGCGATTGCGGCAGGCAATGAGCCCGGACCACTGCCGGATAGTACGCTTACAGGTGCGCAAAGTTGTATACGGGCAACGCTTAATGCCGAGCTGCGTGCCCTGTAAGTACCAATAATCCCAATTCTTCCGAATTTACCGATGGATAAGTAGGGCAGATAAAAACTCTGTACCGTTCCGTTTGCGGTATCTACCGCGCCTGTAACATAGCGGGTCGTAATCAGGCTGTCGAGAGCAAAAATACCGGCTGGGTTATTTGCCGAGTCGGCATTAATACCGAAGAATTGCAGCGTATCGCCCTTTACATAGCTTCTTACATTTATTCTGACAGTCTTATGCCTTACAAGCCTCATGCTTTCAATAAGCGGAGGTCGTTTATTAATAACCTTATTGAATACCTGATAATGGGCAATACTGTCGCAAATATATGAAACTGGGGCACCGGCCGTAGGTGTAAACACCCTGATATCAGGAGAGTAAGGCGGCTTTGTACGCCTGATTATATTGCCAAGGAAATTAATCTTAGTCATGCCCACATCAGAGCCTATGAAAAAATTACATCCGATATTCGGCTCATTGGCAAGCCTTCCCCCGAAAGTAACGGCGGGCATTGCCGGGTTTGAGGTGTCGCATTCAAAGGCATCGCCTACCAAACGAACACCTGCCACAAAATTTGAGGAATCAGGTACTTCTGTTACACCATCAGGCGCAAGCTTGTACCCGAACCTGTTGTTCCTGAAGGTTCCTTTTCGACATGTTTCAATATAAATAACACCTGAGATATAATTGCTGTGCCCAGCTGTATCTGACCCGAATTCATAATCCGGCAAGTGCACCAGGTGAATGCTGCGGTTGTATTGCTGCAAAAGATCGAACCTGTTGTTCCTGAAATACAGCTTACCAACTTCGCCAGATCCAATTACATTTTCAAACTCCGTGGGTGTCACAGCTTTGCCTGTGAACCTGTTCCTGCGGTTACCGGAGTTACCAACGTTGGCCCTTACAATCACACCTATGCCTAATACACCGCAACCCTTTCTTTCAGATGCCCTGTTATAGCCAAAGTCACAGCCCATTATATTAGCCGTATAAATGGCTTTAACTTCTGTTTTGCCACCAATAAAGAAGCAGCTGTCGATAGTGCAAATATTTGTGGAGTCAAGATAATTACCGTTTGCCTCCAATGCTATGGAATTTGACCCTGTTTTAAACAGTACATTCTTTATTAAATAAACACCTGAATTCCAGACATCGGTTTTAACAAGCTGGTAACCATAAATAAAAGTATCGACCTGCGAAATGTATGGCGCCTCTGCGGAATCAACAAGATCTGCATTTTTGAAAGTGAAATTTGCGCAGGCGAAATTGAATAAGGGCCTTTTACAATACTTCATATTGGTAGTATCTGAAGTATTCAGCATTCTGACAATTTTTGCCTGCACTCCATTAGGCATTCTTAAATCAATATCCACATCATGGGTAATACGGGGTAAGGTGTCAAGTACAATTGGGTCTATATTAACAATAACCTTAATATGGGGTGTACTGCTTGTGACACTATTCGCGGCACGAATAGCATTAAGTAATGAACCTACTCCGTTGGGGTTACTGTTAGTAACATCATAAGGCGTCTGCGCAAATGCAGATGTACAGGCACTTATAAATATAAAAAACGAGAGTATATGTAGTTTCATTTCCTTATTATTTTTACAACCCTGTTAAATACTGAGCCGTATGCATGCATTGTATAAAATCCAGATGGTTCATCAGAAAGATCAATCTGAATATTGCCGTATGGGGCCAATGAACCCAACCTAATTATTTTACCGGCAGCACCGTAAAGCGTATATTGAAGATCTGAATAAATGCCGGAAGCAATTGAAAACATACCCTCAGTAGGATTTGGCAAAACCATTATTTCAGGTCGTAACTTTCTCGCAGTCTCAGAAACTGCCGCGTTTGAAAGCCCTGAAATACACTTACCGGGACTTATTGCTTTGGCTCTATAGCTATTGCCCGAGTCGGCAATTATTTTTGTGCCGCTCAGGTTCGGAATCAAGGTATCATTAGCATACCATAAAAAGCGTGAAACGCCTGGTGAAAATGCATAAATGGTATCAAAATATTGATCCAATATGGGAATTCCCGGCTGAGGCACCACCTTAACTGATACGGTGGCTTGTGCCGCAGATGAATCATTATTTGCGTTAACTGTGAATACAGCATCGGATGTTGGTACTGCTTTAACTGTGCTCCCGGTATCTGATAAAAGGAATGAATTGGCAGCCCAATTAAAAGCGTTCATCTCACCACCATAAGCATAAAGCGAAACACTATCACCGAGGCAAATAGTATCAGCAGATGCGCTTGCTTGTAATTTATAGGCGTTGCGCAGCACTGTTTGATTAAGGAGCGGAAAGCCATAGCCGTTTATACATCTGCTTTGGCAAAATATAGTTCCCCATCGAAAATCAGGAGAGCAAGCATTTCCATACCGGCTTGGGTAATTTATTCTCCCAATATGATTATCAGCCCTGCTGAATGACTGAAAATGCCCAAAATAAACCTTGCTGTCTGAACCTAACATAACTGTGGCACCTATACCTTTGGCTGCAATTTTGCCAAGCTGCGTTACAGAACGCTGCACAGTTGCAGAATCCAATGAACCCAGGTTTAACTGATATAAGTAGCAATCTTCATTATTCCCAGCACCGGAAGCAGCATCGCCTGTTCCTACATAGAGTATTTTTGAATCTGCTGAAAATGAATATCCGGTTGGCTTCCTGTCCATTTTAATGCCGAATAGCCTTTGGATATCGCCGGTCAGACGGTCTAATCTGTATAGCTCCAGAGTTGAATCGTACGACCACAATTTTTTGCATGAAACAAACAGTTCTGAATTGGGCGAACTTACAAGAGCTCCGGAATAAAAGCTCACAACTGTTAAAGGAATTTGTTCGTATGCAGGCAATTGATCTATAACAACCGGAGTTTTATTAAGCGTATCCGTAATTAAGTAGCGCTTAAACTGCCTGCTGTCTGCTTTATGGGTGAGCAGCCACATATCCTCATTATTTGCATGCATAAAAACGGCAATTTGTCGTGCAAGTCCTGTATCAATAAGCTCGTTTTTACTGATAACCTCCCCATAACCATTTTCTTTTGACATATCGACTATTGCCCTGTACAAATTTGCTGGTCGCCTTACCATGTTACCAATGTTATTACTGAAGTCTAGATAAAAAACCCAGTACAACGAGCCGCTCGACTTTGGTTTTACAATCATCGGTAGCCAGCCGGTTGCACCGATTTCGGTACTGACATAATTTGGGACCAGTTGAAAACCACCCTTCATAGGTTTGATATGCTTATTGTAAATCACATTGTTCTGCACTGAAAACAGATGATTACCGCCCTCATCGCAATACGAAGCAGATGCACCCAAAGCTCTGTATGGCACTGAATCTGGTGGCATGCTGTAAATCATCGGCGGATTATAATTAAAATCCATTTGATGTGTTTGGCCAAACATCCAAAACGCACCCTCGCGCTGCTGCGCGAACACAGGCAGCAATGAGACTGAAAGTATTATGAGTAACAGCAACTTTTTCATAATCAGCGGGCTTGGTAGAAACGTTTCGTATTAATAACCCCTTTCCTGTCCAGTGTAACATCGAGCCGCACATGCGTATCAGCGGTAGGCGGCTGCGCCTGCCCGCCTACATTAGGGGCGCTTCCCGGCAGATTTGTGATGCAGGTAGGGCAATCCATTGTATCGGTAGGTATCAGGCCGGAGCAGGCCGATGCGGAATCTGTGCCTGCTGTAAGGCCCATTTGCATGCTCATTACCTGTAATCTGCGGGTGGCCTCGCAGTCCTTTACAGAATTTAAAGGATTGTATGACACGCGATAGATGGGCATCAGCATTAGCTCATCTTCGCCGGGTTTGTAAACCTCCGCTCTCAGAGTGTCTGTAGCCACAGAGTCATAACCTCCACCACCTATTTGCAGGAATTTAAAGCGGCTTTCCACCAAGCCTGAGAAAAACATATCGGCGGTTCCGTAACGAGGAGCTTTGTAAGTTATATCACGGCCCTCGGGATCTTTATTGCCTGTTATGGTTTCGGGCGTTCGAGCATCGCGGCAGGTTTGCGTAACTATGGAATAGGTACGAACCTGTCCTCGCATTTTGCATTCTGTTACAACCTGGTCAACCATATAGCCGAGCTCTCTTGCCAATATATTATTTGGGTTTGAAGTGCCAACGCATGAATCAACATGGAATCCCTTGGCGTGCAGGGCTTCTAATAGCGATGTCCTGATTGAAAGACGCTTACTCTCACAAAAATAACTTACCGCCCTGTTCAGTGTGGATATGTCGATTTCAACCTTGCTGCGCATCCTTACCGAATCAATAGTAAACATATTTGTCCTGCAACCGTGGCTTACGAAATCGCTGTAATTGCTTATGCTGTCTTCTTCATTTTCCCACAGCAGGAACCTGCCGTGGTTATAATAGCCGGGGCTCTCAAAATCATTGGCATTCAGGCTGTCGCCGTAATGAATATCAGGAGAGTCGCCGTTTAATGCACCTTGCAGAACTTTGAAATAAGCATAGCGCTGCCCGCTGCTCCATTTTTTATGGGTTATGCCGCATTTAATGCGACCTATGCTGCAATAATCGCAAATGCTGTCTCCGCCGGGGCAAATGGCATGTTTACCGGTTCCATCGGTATAAAAATTAGGGTCTGAAAAGCAATTCTGAAGCTCAATCTCTGCCTGTGACTTTACCTTGTACTGGTAGTATTTGAATGCATAGACCGGATCTTTCACCCCTGATAAATACTGAGTATACCTGCTTGTTCCGGCCGGTTTGTATGACACCTGGTAAGCAGGCATTGGTCTGTAGCCCTGCTTATTGGTATCGCTGCTTACCGGCGGGCTGATTGCTGTAGGCGTTCCTGAGTATGTCCATAACAGGGGCGATGAATACAAAGTACTTCCGGCAATAGAATCTGTTGAGATAGGAAATATATCCTGATCAGTAATAATCTTTGCAAATCTGTATCCTGTGCAGTTCAGGAACTCAACAACCATATTATAATGGAATGTACGGTCTATGGGCGACGGAAAATCGGCGCTGTCGCCTCCTGAAGCGCCAGGTGGCAGCTGTGCATCACGTACTCGCTGGCTGGCCTTCCTTATTTTTCTTCCTGCAATCCAACGCATGAACCAGTTCATGTGTATATTGCTGTTTATCAGGTCGTCGTGCACCGCTCCGGAGTTTCCGTTTTCGCGGTCAACGCTTGAAGATATACTTCCGGTATAGCTGCTGTCAGGCAGACCTACCGAACCGTTGGGGCACCCGCCTTTGCGCTGTCTTACAAAACTAAGCTGGTTCAGCCAACAGCGGTAAAGCTTGTTTGGCGTATATTGATAAGGACTTTCTATTGTTCCGGATGTATCCTTACCATAAGTCTCAGTAAGCATTTTATACACCATCATATTAAAAGTGCCCGGTGTTTGGTAGCCTATCATCATAGAATCGAGATAGGTATAGTAAATGGTCTTTATTTTATTGGTATCGGCCGGCTTTGCAACGGTGTGGGCCGGCATCGGGTAAGCAGAATAAGCCTCATCGGTATCTGAAACGCAATCCCAAAAATAATTATAAGCAATGCCTTCATAATCGAAGGTAAAATCAAGCACCGCATCGCAATCTTTAAGCACGTATGGGTTAACCCACATGGCTGTATCATGGCGGGCATATATTTTAGGATCCCCGTTAAAGGCGCTGAAATTTGCCAGCGGGAATACAAAGTCGCGGCAGCATTGGGTAGATACCAATACCTCGTTGGCTGTTACACCCAGGCTTTTCACAAATTGGAAGTACGTTTTATTCATTCCTGTGAAATAAGAATACATATCCAGTGAATCCACCCGGTATAAGGTATCCAGTTTCCCGAAAGCTGAAATGCTGTCAGCGCTGTGGCGGGCATTGTAAAGCCGTTGGTTCAGGTTGGTAACGCTGTCTTTAAAATCTTTAAGACCGCAGGGCGATTTTATTTTACCAAGCCATACCGTCAGCAGGTTTACCAAGGGCGCGGTCTGGTTACCCATCGCGTTGCCTGCAGCGCTTACTATATCACCATCTCCGATTGGTATTATACGTTTTTCAATACTGTATGACCCCATTGGCAGCCTCAGCGAGCGAAAATCAACGGTGGCTTCAGTCTGGCAGGCAATGGTATCAGAATGCGCAATAATCCTGGCTGAATCACCTTCGGCTATATGCCATGCGGTTTGAGTAACATCAGTTGGGAGCGAAAAATGTTTAAAGTCGCTGCCGTCGGTTTTGGTGATGCTTACATCCAAGAGGTACCTGCAATTTAATGAAACATCAAGGCAGCCCTGGGTTACAGAGTTACAGCCTGTATGGTAGTTTATTGAAAACCACGTGCTTGCAGGCAGGTATAAGGCTTTAGATGTGGTAATGCCTGAGGCCCCTGCCACCCCGGTGCCCAGGTAACCGGCCGAAGAGTCTGAGCCGGTACCCGGCATGGGATCAAGCGTAAGCGAATCATCGTTGTTTAAAATAAGAACAGTGGCCAGTACTTTGCCGTCGCGGGTTTTAAAGGTGGCTGTGGCAGTATTGTTCGGGTCTATTGTTATTGTTTTTTCAACATTTTCGGGATCGGGGGCTTCGGCTCCGAACAGCTTTACAAGCTCACTGTCTGATGCTGCGGCGTATATATAACGGGTGGTATGCGGTTGGTCCCCGAAGGTCTTAACTGACAAGGGTTGAGTAGGTAAGGATTCCTGTGAAACCCTGTTTGTATTATCATTGGTATAAAAAGTGCGCGAAAATGGAATTCCATCGGTGCCGGATACACCTTTATTGACGTGTTCCGGGTAGGTGCTGAAGTATAGAAGATCGGGCTTTGGCATCCACTCAAAATTCAAAAGTTTGGCGTCGGTATCAAAATCACGCGGACGGTATGGCCTTTTATCTGTGAATACAAGACTCGGAAAAGACCCGCTTACTTCAGTTATTGCAGCGAACATCCTTCTGAAAATTATTTTCGGTCCATCGGATAGCGGCACCGGCAACAGTTTCAGGGCCGGTCTACCTGAATAATCAAGCACGTTTTGTTCAACAATGGTTTTGCCGTCTGCCGGCAATGTGGTTATGGTCTGTCGCAGGTTGTTGAGGCCATCGGCGTATTTGGCACGTTCTTTAACGGCATCTTTCTCGGTGAAAATACGCTCATAGGTATAATTCCGGGTACTGTCAGGATCACCGAAATAAAAGAATTTGTAGTCCCGGCCGGAAGAGTCTTTGGACGAATCACCGGCTGCGAAATATTGCCCATGCCTGCTCACAGTATGTGACCATTTTCCGTATCTTATTTCACCGTTTGCAGCCAATGAAGTTGCCCGAACGCGCCAAACATAAAAACCTGTACCTTCGGCAAGCGCAACAACGAGGCTGCAAACAGGCTGTTCTGATAATATTGTGGTTGCATTATCCCATTCTACACCTGCATAAATGCGGCTGTCTCCTTGCGGAGGCATACCTAAAGTATCATTTGTAAGTTTCAGCAATTGCACCTGCCAGCCGCAGACAAGCATTTCTTCGCTGCTTTTGCTCCAGTTCAGCAATTTCCTTTTAGACTCCGCATCATCATCTGCCGGGTAATCAATCATACTGCTGATGTTCACAAGCACGTCCCCAACTTCAATATTGTACTCAACATAAGCATGCGACTCAATTTGCAGCAGGTCATGATTATCGGCCAGGCTAGCCGGACGCTGAATATGGAATGCAAATGTATCTGTAGCTAAGGTGCTGTCATTGGGCAGGTTAACTGCAATGTTTGCCGTTCTCTTAAGCGCGCTTAATGTTACAAATTGTGTATCAAGCGGAACTGCCCCCTGCCAAAAAGTTACGATTAAGGTATCAGGAGCTCTTTCCACATCAACGGAGAGTGTACTTGGATCCTGTTCTATCCTAAGCTGCGCCGTTGCTTTTCTGAACCCGCCGGAAGCTGAGCTGTTTGCAGGATATGCCGGGAAAATAACAGGCATCAGAACATAGCCGTCCGGCGCGCTCCATTCGGAGTCATTCGGATCGAAATAAGTACCTTCAGTGAAGCGCGGGGAATAATAGCTGCATTGCGCGTAGACAGATGAGGAGCTAAGGCAAATTGCTGTTATTGTCAAAAGACAGCTGACCAGGAATAATCGTAACTGTAAATATCTCTTCATCAGCTTTTAACAATTTTATAGCCCTTGAATTGCTTCCTTAATTTGCCGTCATTATTAAACACATGCAGCCTGGCAGGTATCACACCGGGCTCAGTATAATCCGTACTTTTAATATGTATAATCCGTTCCGCCGAAACGTGTTTACGTTCAGACAGTTGCCATGCGGCCCTTATGCATGTATCGGCGCTTATCATAAATCCGAGGTAATTCCCTTTTTCACCTTTTTGAAGCTTTTTATCCAACTTAAACACCACAAGCCGATATGTTTTACCATCTGCTGTACTGTCTATGGTTCTAACAATTGGCAAACGGGCAATATCCAGCATTTGGGTACCAAAAAAGGCATCTCTGAGCTGTTCCAGCTTTTCATACCCGGGCAGGTTTTTTCTTGGGCTTATAACAATCACCTTCTTATCGTCAAGCACGGTTACCTGCTCAGTTGAATCCCGGTATATATTTAGCTTAGGAGTGGAATAGACTACATTATACTTGTAATTGGCAATGGTAATATCGGTATATATGCTTTTAAGAATTCGGCCGTTATAGCCGTTTCTGGCATTATTCCTTATTCCGTACCGGGTTGTGCATAACTTGCCTGCCCTATTTGAAATTTGCTTTTCCAATTTGGCAAGCGCAATCTCCACAGCCTTCCTATCCGCTTCATATTTTGAGAATCTAAAGCCACCGCATGTGAGTATTATAAGAGCAAAACAAAACTTTATCATTGTCTGCGGGCTGAAGGATAGTTGCTGTGCTGCTCGGCTATGGTTCTGCGTCCGTGCATGGTTTCCTTTATTTTCCTGACCAATGCACCCTGGCCGTTGTACTGGTAAATAGTTCCAAAGTGCAGGTTGTCGAACTCAGCAAGCACCTTGTAGCTGGCCTGATCATACACATAGGCTTTCGACACAGTTTTGGCTGGCAGAATCTTTAAATCATCAATTAATGCCCCCGGCGAAGTTGCCTTTAAGCGAAGCACCATCAGGTTACCGGTAATATCCGCACTTAAGCCTGTAAGCTGCGCCTCGTACCTGTACCATTCCTCGCATTTGGCTGTAGGTTTCATATCTGTTAATGAATCCGTTCCGAATTTGAGTTTTGCAATACCGGCTTGGTTGGCCCAGAACTGTATGGTAGCGCCACGAACGTAATCAGGCCCTTTTAATACGGTGTCAATATTACTTTGACTTACTGATGAAAGTGAAAAGGCCCTGCTGCCTGTATGTGCCGTGCCTGAAATACCCCTGGCTGAAAGCTCGTAATCTTCAAATGCCACTTCAGCAGCCCTTGCGTTAGAACCTGTGAAAACAGGTGTCAGTTCGTTTTTGCCAAATATGGCAAAGGAATAAATCTTATTTGCATCGCGTTCTTCCCGACCCTGTGAGCCGACAGTAAACTGGGTGGTGTTTGTTGCTTCCAGCCAGCCGGATGCTCCTCGCAGGTTATTAATTTCCTCATTAGCTGCCGGAAAACTGAATGCGCCTGTCGTATACCCGCTTAGGCTCATTGCAGTATCGAAGCTGCCTTTCTTTACATTGCTGCGATAAACAAAGCTTGCTTCGGGCAGCAAAAGTGCATTCAGTTTTGTGAGCGCACTACTGCCTGACGATATACCCTGCTCATTAAGATATTGTTGCAATCCTGCTTTGTCATCTCCTGTGGTGTTAAAACGGTTGTTGCTTAAAGAAGTGGCCTGCGCGCTCAATATATTCTGAGGCATAAGCCACTCATCTGATTCGTAGGGTAATATATGCTTGTTTAAAATGCTGAAGGTTGTAATTGAAGCCGCAACATCTTTCAGGCGGTTTTGAGCAACGGCAAGCTCTGGGTAGTGCCAGTATGCCGGAATCTGCATCATGCACACGGTTTTGCCGCTGTCGGCAGCTATGGGCAGGTCATCGTTTTTGGTGGTAAGTATAGGCTCGCCTGAACGGGCATCATAGCCAACATTGCTTTGCGTTATTCGCACACCGTCTTTAATGCTTGTTACAGATTTAACCACAGCCGGGTACCTGATAACCGTTGCCCGGCTCAGGGAGCTGAGCGAGTGCTGCGTAATATCAAAACCGAAGCCGAAAGTCGGTGTAATCAGAAGTGAGCCGGATACTGAAATATCGAATTCGAGGCTCATGTCCAATGAGTTTTCCTCGTTATTGTATTGCTCAACGGCTCCCTCGCTTTCTCTTCCAAGGTTCAGGTAAACCAGCTTTTTGTCGCTTTTAAGCACAGGCAGGGGTTCGCCCGGCTTATAGTAATCGTATTCGGTGGCAGATACCACCGTTTTTTCGGCAACCTTGGCGCTGCTTAATATAGTGCCCACACTGTCATAGAGGTAATCGCCCTTTAAATCCCGGTTGGCTTTAACCTGTCCGTGCATGCTGTTAAACCTGAACTCGAAACCCTGCCTTACGCTTTCATGTTTCAGGTCTATATTTACTATACCCAAGGGCATTACAAAACTATATCCGTCGCGGGTGGCGCTCAAATCATTGAATTTTACCGAAGGCGAGTTGGTGCCTGAAGGTTTGCCAAGGGCATTATAATCAGGATAGCTCATTCCGAAAGGATAATCTTTACAGGTATAAAATTCATGCACTGAATGCCCGGTGCCCGAAAGACCTTTGTGAATGGAGCTTATCACAACCCGGCTGTGCCCTATTGCTGCTGCCGGCAACAGGGATTCACCTACGGGGCCTTCAAGCTGCTCCCTGCTTTCTCCGGCTATTATTTTATCGAGCCATTTTTGCGAAGCCATAGGCAGGAAGGTCTTAAAGGGGCTTTCATCACGCGCGCCGGAAGGCTCGTTTGTTGCAATACCGCTGCTTATAACTTCGTAACCGTTTTTTGTCTTGCGGTAATTGGTGTAGCTGAATTCATGCCCGAAAACGGAGGCGTCCCCGGATTCAAGACCGTAATCAATTGTCAGCAGGCGCTTTACACGGGCTCCGCCGCCTCGTTTCATGCCCGCCATTGGCAGCTTGAGGTATGAAAGGTTATCGTTCAGCACTGTGCCAACATCATCTTTATCAGGTATGTTGTACTCAACTACGTTCAAAAGAGCTTCAGCCATTACCGGAGCCATCATTGTTGCGGCGGCCAAAACTCCAGGTATGCTGAAGGCTGAATTCGCAAGATCCCGTATAGGCCTGTCAAATGCAGCATTAATATAAGAATCGCAGTTATCCCACATGCCATAGCGGCGGGTTGTAAAATAATCGTAGCACGCCCTTCGCGGGTGATCGTTGTTATAATCATAGCCTTTGGTCGCAAGGCTTACTTTTATGGTTTTTTTTGTCGAATCCACCTCAGCATTACCGAACCCGGTATAGCCGGTTATATACTCGGTCATACAACTTTGCAGATTAGCCTGCGTGCCGTTATGTTCCGACATCAGGTATAAAAACTTGAAAGCTAATTTAGAAGGCTCTTTTCCCTTGTAGTAATCATTTATCAGGTCGCATTGGGTATGCAGCCGGCTTATGTAATCATCGGCGGCAGTATCCAGGCCCAAATCTTCAGGGTCTACCCAATAGTCGGAATCGTCCTCGGTTTCGTTATGGTCAATAAGGCTTGCCATAACCATTGGGGCTTTGTCCTGCACATATGCATAATCCTTTTGCTCATACTGTACATGTATTTCGCCGCCGCTCGGAAGCTTTATCTGCTTTAACTGCCATGCTGCGGGATCGTAATCTTTTGCCGCTCCGAATCTCGCTTCCTTTCGCCAATCTGTACGCAAAAACCACAATCCTGTATTGGGTTTAAGTGGTCCCTGGTACACCCATGGGTTCAGGTATTTTTTTCGTTCCTGTGCAAAAGGCATTTGAAAACCCCAAGGGTCCGATAAATAGGGGGAGTAATCTGGGTTTTGGGCTCCGGCAGAATAGGATGGCCATTCGCCGGTATTCAGTAAATCAGGATAATCGTTAATAAGCTGATCAGGGAACTCTCCCAGGTTTTTGTATTTGTAAACAAATTCATAAGGCAGTGTAAGGCTGGTTTGCACACCTTCGTACTCAAACCATACTTTTTTAAGAGTTAATTTTCCGTATGCCCCGTTTTTTGAATTCGGAAGGCGGCCGACAAGTGAGTTATCATACGCGAAACGTACCGTTTTAAGCGGCTTTTCAGGCCTTTCTTTTGAAAAAAGCACAATGGCTTCCAGCTTTTCAAGTTCGTGTATACCACGTGCCGATGAGCTTAAGGCCGCCGGGTCGCCGCCTGTTCCGACTTGAGCGGCGTCTATGCCATCAAAACGGGCCGAATCGCTGCCGGTAAGGTACCTTGCAGGAATTTGGCTGAGCTTACCTGTAAGCAAACTGTCGAAACGGCTGCGTTTTGTTTTGTTGGTTATAAAAAATGCAATGTGCGTTTTGGTCTCAACCGTTTTTAAATAATAAACCTCACGCAGGCCGGTACTTATTGTGCCTACATCATCCTTTTTATCTGAAATAGTGCCCTTGCTATAGTTCAGGCCTGTATAGGGCATTCGCCACCTGTACCAGTTTTTGGCCGAATCGGTTGAAGCATTCAAGTGCCCGTATTTTTGAAAATACTGTAGTTGTGTCCAGCCCCCGGCGTCAGCGTTATCAACCCGATTATTGCCGTTTAAATCAACATACGACGGAGAAAGAATTTCGGTCAGCAGATACGAGGAAACATACGGGTTGTTCTTAACAGAGCCATAAATTCTTTCAGGCCCCGAGCCGTCAACATCCACATTCCAGTCTGATGTATTGGCCGCACCTTTAAGCGGAATGTTTTGGTAAATAATTGCATTCTCAATGCCTGAGGGACTTTTATAGCTGAAAGAAAGCTCAGATTCTGATTTGGTAAGCACAGGCAGTCCGTACCTGCTTACATTCCCGTTCGGCCCCAATATGTTCATTACAGACAGGGCTTTGCCCTGACCCCTTGCGCTCATATAAGATTTGTTCCGACTTATTATAGCGTCTGATGGGTTGTAATTTGTTGCCGCATCGGCAAACTTTGAAGGAGTTATTATTGATGAGCGCGTCCATAGCGAGTCGTCCAATTCCGGTAACAGCTGCCTTGGAGAACCATCTGTAATGTACCTTGGAATAAGACTTGCAAAATTCTTTAAACTCAGCAATCCGCCCTGGTCATGATTAAACCTGAACTGTCCCTTGGAATTTTCCTTTCCGGCAAGCTTTGTTGAGCTAATTTCCTGCGATTGTGATGTAAAGCCTAAATTAACGCCTATATCAGCCCCCTCTCCACCGCTTAAATCCAGCCCAAGTGAACCGCTGATTGTGCTCGATTTACTGCTGTTCGGGTAAAACGCATCTAGCTGCGCCGGTACATACCTGAATGAACCGCTTAAGTTTTCTCCTGAAACATTATAACTGTCGTAATTGGCAAAGGGTACCGATGTAAAGTACAAGCGGTTTGAATACGGGTTATCCTGTTCAGAATAATAATCATGCAGCAGGTTATTCGCCTGCTCGCCCGTATGGTGCATAAGGCCCTGCCCCCGGAAAATTGAGGTTTCTTCGTCTTTGTCCCAAAAAAATGAGGTGCCAAGGCCGGTCTGGAGCGTAATGTCAAATGGCGATATTTTTATCCCTCCCGGTGAGTTGTTAAAATTAACACCATTTATAAGGTAGTTTTTCTTAGGCACCAGCGCTGCTTTCGACAGGCGCAGCTCTTTTGCCCATGAAACATAGGCAGATCCGACTGTAATTGCCTCATGCGGCTTTAACTTCAACGCTTTACGATCGTCAGCCTTATCTTCAGCCGTTTTTGGTACTTCGGTAGTATTTTTTTCAGATTTCCCGAACAGGTGATTTAACGAAACACTTGCAGTTGGATGATATGTAATTCCCTGGGGTCCCTTTTCAAGATTAAGGCCTACATTCATGTCTACTTTAGTAAGCCCTTTAGCCATGATTCCGAAACCATAGTATCGTGCAAATCCGGTGTAATTATTGAACCGTATGGATGTGCTTCCGTTGAGATCAAAGCTCGGAAGTGCATTGTCCTTATCCCTTACAACCTGATTCGATTCTTTTTTGGTAATATCATCGAAGCTGAAAAACTCATAGTTTACATTACCCCTGAATGAAGTGGTCCAATTGAGCGGGGCTTTTGCATATTGCTTTACCTGGAATGAATCCGCATCATCCGGGAAGCCTTTTACCTGCCTGTTAATTGCGCCGGGGTTTAATGACCAGCCGTAGCCTACCCAGCTTGCCTCTTCTTCATGGCTCACACCACTGTGATAAGCCAAAGACATGGCGTATCCTGAGCCTTCAGGCCCCGGAATTTGAATCACAGGCAGGTTATAGGTAAAATCCCCGGAAAACAGATTTACCATATCTGTGGTGCCAACGGGCTCAAAGCTAGAAAACTCAGGCGATGCCGGGCCGCTTGTAAGCGCATAGGCCACACCCGGGGCACCTGCTTCGGTGATAATTATAAAGAAAAGGAATAAAGTAATTATTCTGCACAGTTGCCTGTGCCTGCGGAAGTAGCAGCTCATGGAATGGCGGCGTTATATTATATAAATGCAACAGGCAGCTTAAGCCGGCCCGGCTAATGAATTAAAGTGCAGGTAATCTTTCCCTTTGAATACAAAGCTGAAGGTGGCTTGTCCTTCAAAGGGATTGTTAAAAACGAGCTTCATTTGCTCGCTGTCAGTAATTAAAGCTCCGTTTCCCTGCCTGTTCGGGAAAACAAGAAAAACGGATTTTGAAGGACCGGACTCAAAGGCATTCTCCAGCGTAGCGAGAACGGGTTTTACCTGAACGCCGCTTGATGTTTCCAACGAAAAGAGCGTTTCGGGCTCAAAGTTCAGCGTCTGTATAATTCTGTCGTATTCACCGGGGTTTTCGGCGGCTTCAATCAGGAAATCGGTGCCGGAGGGATGAACGGGTTGCAGCTTCACAATAAAAGCAACTGAGCCTGTGTACCGTTCTTTCTGAATGGAATCCCGCTTTTGAAGGAATGCAGTTGGCAGACATTGCACCCATACTTTCAGGCTGCTGTCCTGCGCGGTAAAAACAAGGCCGTTTTCAGGTATGCGCAAATAAGCCTGCATTTCGCCTAACGTACGCAAGGGTTTTTCGCAGGCTGTAAACAGGGCTGCAAGCAAAATCAGTGTGAAGCAGCTGCTTGTAAGCCTCATAACATTTATTAAATGGCAAACCGAATATATCGCACCTGTTCACCTTCCGATTTAACGCTCAGGTAATATATACTTCCCTTTTGCCGCAGTTGTGAGCTGCTTAGGTAGTCTTTTATATGGAAAGGAAATAAAGGCACATCACGTACCGGCAGGAAAAACTCCGACAACTGTTTCAAACTGCCGTCGAGTATACGGCAGGATATTTTTTCTGTATAAAGATGTGTTGTTGCAGAAGTGGTAACAATGTTCAGCATCAGTCGGCTGTCAGGCAGGAAGAGCTTTCCGTCTTTTACCGTGCTGAAAGATGCCTTGCAGGCGGGATTGTCGTCATTAAAGTAAAAGCTCCATACCTCGCCGGGGTTATTTACAGGCAAAGCTTTGTCCCCGAAAACGGATGATCCGTTCCATTCCATCTGCCAGCAATACATGCCTGTGTTCAGCTTAGGCGCATATGGCGGATAGACCATTACAGTTGTGTTCAGGTTGCTTTCAACAAATATAGCCGGGTTGGCCTGCACGGCAGCCATCGCCGATTGCCCTTCTATCACCTTATAGAGTTTAAAGGTTAAGGGTTTGGCAATTCCATCGGGCCCGATGCAGGGAGTCCATGAGAACACCGGGGCCGATGCGCCGGAGATGCTGTCGCCGTCGAAGGGCATGATATAAACTGGAGCCTGCTGTGCCTGCGCCGTACCGGCGAGCAGCAACATAAATAACAAAAGGGCTCTTGTATTTACAATATTAATCATGACTGATACAAAAATATTAATTGATTTTTATAAAACAAGCGAAATACCGGCACCGCCTAAAAATTGTTTAAAATTATATTCTGTCTTTGTGTTTTTTAATCTTGTGTTTGTAATAAACACATTGACAGACAAATACTTATTGCATGTATAGTCAAACCCGGCATTACCTGCCAAAAGATACTGTCCTGAAATATAATTGTTCGACGTATATGCTAAGTTTCCTTTTATCCTGCCTGCATGCAGCACTAAGCCAAGATTCCAGTTAAAGGCCAGCCCGACGGGTGTCCTTGATCCGGCAAGTTGCGCTGCGGTTGTGGTATATGTGCGACCTGCTCCGGTGTTAATCTCCCAAAAATCGGCCGTGTATTTACCTGACGCGCCGTAAGTATAATAATTGCGCATGGTATCGGGCAGCTCGCCGGTACCTGTTTGTGCGTTTTTAATAACAGAACCTGTTAATTGCAGGCTCATGCTGCCATGTTCAAGGGGTTTTGTATAGCCCAGCGTTTGGGCTGCTAAGTAGTTTGTTGTTGTTTGCATGTCGCCGCGCACTGTGCTGAAGGTTAATGCTGTACTTCCTCCGATTCCTTCCGCGCTGTTTTTGGAAAGAATAATGGAGCTTTGCCTGAGCCGCATAAACGGGCTGCCTTCAAGACGTTGTATGGGTGCATAAGCACCGGAATTACCGCTGAGGCTTAGGTTTCCTTTCAATGTCTTGCTCAATGTTAAATTGAGCCCCTGCCAGTTGCTCCTTAAATACACATTGCCGAAAGTATAATAGTTTGCCGACACCCTGCTTGCCTCCAGCCTGCCGGTTAAGCTATTCAGGTTTTGCTGAACTGTTCCGCTGAATGCATTGCCGGTTTGGGGTCCTGAGAAAGGTGTTTCAGCTACAGGGGGAATTAAGTGGGTATGGCTTTGGTAAGCGGCTAAATTCAGCTTCATTTTTTTTGCCGGCCTGCCCTCATAAACAAAACCGATTACCCGGTTTGCCTTAGGCAGCAGGTTACGCGCCGTATCGTCAAAAGCAGGTAAAACAACCTGCGACAATACCGCACCTTTGCGTTCCTCGCCCAGACTTATATGCAGGGCGGCTTTATGAGCGTCGTTCGGCAGCCATGCTAATTCGGCAATGCCCATGCGCCGCAGGTATTTGTTCGATATTACATTCTGAGCCTGCGAGTTACCGGCGGAAACCGCCAAATCGAAATGTTTATAACCGGCTTTTATATGAGCACCCTGAACCGGTATGCCGTTCACGAAATAACGGTTATAAGTCGGATAATCGGTACCTATGTTGAGTTTTTGCAGCCTCACTTTGCTCATGTCTTTATAGCCGGGCGCATCCTGTATTTTCCGCATATCCTTCAGCTTTTGCAGCCTGCGGTATTTTGCCATTCTTTCAGGCTGTTGTTTTTCCAGGCTGTCGCGGGCTTTTTCGAGGGACTTCGTATAATCACCGCCTTTTAATATATTAAGCCTGCCGTTTACGCTCTTGGCAGCGGCTTTGGTTTTATTAATTACAGAGCCCGGTTTTGCATACGTATCATCTGCTTTGTCCGCTAACGCATTAGCCGAATCACCACCTGTGTTTACTGCATCTTTTACCTGTTTTTCAAGCTTATCCGAACCTGCTTTTTTTAGCTTATCAAGTTCGGATGAATTTGCTAAATCAGCAGTCTTTAAAGTATCGAAAGCCCTAAGCTGCTTATAATTAATTTCCTTTTCGAGTGAGCTGATTTGTTCGTCAAGCTTTTGCCTGCGCAGGGCTTTCAGCCTTTCCAAATCAAGTTCGGCCCTGAACATATTCATGGGCTGGTTTGCCGGGCTTTGCTCGGTGGTAAGAATAGCTGTGTACCTGAGCGGCAACATGCCGATACTCACGCTGCCCGATGACGTTAATCGTGTAAAAGGCATCGGCTGCTCAGTTGGCACATTGCCGCTGCGCTCGGCAAGGCCCGATGATATACCAACACGGAAATCATGAAACTGAACTATGCGGCGTAATTTCTGGATGGCTTGCGAATCGGGCAGGCTGATAACGGGCCTTGCAGGGTTAACACGCGAAAGCGAGGCTTTTAACCTGCGCTTTTCAAACTCAGATGAATCGGTAAAAGTGTTTTTCGATGAGGCAAGGTCGGGCCTAGGGGACTTAAATTGGGCGTGGCCGTGCAAGCTGCCCACAAGCAGAACCAGTGCAAGAATCAATTGCATAACCTGCTTCATTTATAAAATATGCGGTCGAACTAAAATCATTCAACAGCGCGATAAAAGTATGAATTTATTTGATTCGCAACAGAAAATTACGTTTCTTGCCGAAGAATGTATCTTCTGCCTTTTAGGACAACTCTCTGCCCAAGCGCAGTTTTTGAACGTGTTGGTAAATTACAGAATTGTTCACCTGACATCACAGTTCCGCAAACAGCTTAGCTTTTTGTTAAGGACTTAGGGGTGCAGATATTTACTAAAATCTATATTTGGAAATCAGGCCAACTTTGCCTTTTCCGACAGGATTTATCGAACCTAAAAAAGCTCATTCAATGCCTTTAAACCCGCAAACAGGTTCGATAGTGAGAAGCTTTGGTCTACCATAGTGATTAACAGTGTATTACACTGGCCAAAAAGGCACCTCAAAAGGGTGCCTTTTTGCGTTTATATACATACCGCTCAGCGGTACAGCTATGGTATCAACAATTTATAAATCGGTCGCAAATTCGGTTACACGAAAAAAGGCCTCGGTTACTAAACACTCTTATGAATTTATTGCATGTATCATTTTGGCTCAGGAAGAATAAAAGCACCAAAGACGGCCTTAACCCGATATACTGCCGGGTTACAATTGAGGGGCAGAGAAAGGATTTCTCTACAGGTTTCTGCGTGAGGGAAGAAGATTGGAACATCAATGCCCACCGGGTAAGAGGGGGAAGCACGATAAACCAAGGACTTTTAAATATTGAAGCCCAACTAAGGGAAGCCTATATTAACGAAACCCGGGAAGGCGAAAACCTCACCGCATGAGCTGTATGCAGTGTATAATACGGAGAACCTGAGCATGTAATTCCGTGGCAAACTGACCACCAAAAATGCCGGCGAACGAGCGCCTCAAAACGCTGAGGACGTTAACAAAAGTTTTATTTATTGATTTTACTGATAGCTTTTTTCAGGTTCGGCAGTTCGCCGTTTTCTCATAGATTCTCCTTTCAGCTCCAGGCGGTGTGCATCGTGCACCATTCGGTCAAGAATGGCATCGGCAATGGTTTTTTCACCGATGACCTCATACCATTTGCTGACCGGTAATTAAGAGGTAATGATCAGCGAGGTTTTACCGTGGCTGTCCTCGATAATTTCCATCAGGGCAGCCCGGCTTTGTGCATCGAAGGGCTGTATGCCGATTCATCGAGGATCAGAAGCTGTTGACGTTCAAGCTTTGTTACTTCTTTCATATATAATAACATGCTCCCGGGTTTCGCCGGGAGCATGTTATTAATACACCTGCTTAGTTAATCACTCTTTCACCAGCTTACCTATATATACTCCTGAAGCTGTTACCACTTTATAGGTATACATTCCCGAAGACAGGTTACCAATATAGATGCCTTGGTTTTTATCGGTGCTTAAAACCTGCAACACCTTTCCTTCTGCTGAGATGAGTTGCACCTGCGCCGTTTCCGAAATACCCGTGATATACACATAGCTGCTGCCGGGGTTGGGATACAGTTCAGGTACAACATTAGCCTTACCGCCGTTTATGAATATAACATTGCTCAAGCTGCTTTGCCCGTTTTGGTCAATTTGATTAAGACGGTAATAAGCAGATTCAGCATATAAATCAGTATAGCTGTAATTATTAACACGCGTTGTTGTACCGTTTCCGGGTACGAAATCTATGCTGTCGAATTGGATGCCGTTAAGGCTGCGCTGTACTACAAAGCCTTTATTTTCCTGCTCCGATGCGGTAGACCAGCGCAGTTGATTAGTAAGCGCCTGCCGCTTACCGGTAAAGCTCAGCCATGTAACCGGCAAGGGATTATCTGTATCGCTCACTGTCCAGTCGCTGAAGCTGTTTGTGCTTACACTAATAGCCGGCGACAAGGAAGCATTGGCAATACTCTGCAAATTCCCAACCTTTAGCCAGCGGGTATCGGCCTCAGGCCTGCGCCATACCTGCGCCGCCGCTAAAGATTTGTAATTGCTTCTCGAAGGCAACCATGAAAGCGTAACCGTTCTGCCCGACACAGGCTGATGCCCTGCCCTGATGCTCCAAACCTGGGCAATGCCTGTATTGCTTAAATAGGTTGCCGTTTCGTCGCGCCGCTCAATATACACGGTGTCGATGTCATCTGTGCCCGCAGCAATGCTTACACCAAGCATGGATAAGGTACCGGTACCTGTTGCCCTGCCGCGTGCTGTTACCCTGCCCTGTATGCGACCGGCGCTGCTTTCAACCGGATTTGCCGCACCGGCCGAAAGTATCAGGGGGTAATTAGTCGCATCTATATTACCGCTTACAAGCACTATGGCATCCGTAACTTCAGTAGCGAACGAAAGCACCAACCCGGCCGGGTTGTTAAGCCGTATCGAACCTGCTTTGCCCCCATGTAAAGTTTGCTGTGTGCTGCCGGCTATTTCAATTATGCTGCCCTGAGCTCCTGCAAGCCTGCCCTCGCCGCTTACGTTTCCGTAAACAGTGAGCTTCCCGCCTGATGCAAGGGGCAGAGATGTTCCTGCCGAAAGCGAAATATCGCGGCAGACTGCTGTGCCGAGCGTAATGTTCGGCGTAGTGTTCATGCCGGCAGGTAAAACCACGTCGGTAGTCGCGGTAGGTATGCCGCCGCACCAGTTGGCCGCATTACTCCAGGCATCGGTATTGCCCAGCCAGGTGCCGGTTAAATTAGTGCGAAGGCTGAAAGCAGTACCTGTGGCGGCAGTTGCCCCGTTACAGTTTTGGCCGGTGAATTTGCAGTTTATTACATCGCCGTCGGTTAGCTGGGCGCCTGCGAGGGCGGTGTAGGCGGCAGATGTGGCACCTGCTATGTTTACGCCGTTACGCGTCCATTGGTAGGCAGTATTGCTGCCTGAATCAGACACGGCAGCAGAGAAGGTTAACGGAGTGCCTATACAGGCCGGGTTAGCACCTGATACAAGGCCTACCGCAAGCACCGGTTCGGCGGCGGAAGTTACCCTTACAGATATTACCGGGCTTGCCAACGATGTGCAACCTTGCAGGGTTATGGTTTGCAGGGTATAATTACCGGTTGTGTTTGCATTTATGGTGTCAGTATTTTCGCCGTTGTTCCAGTGGTAGGCCGTGCTTACACCGGTTGTGGTAAATATGCGGTTATTGTTATTTTCTACTATCACCAGTTCGCCTGAGGGATCTATGGCCACATCGCTCGGATAGGTAATAGGAGATTCGGAATTAGGGCCGCTGTAAGTCAGCGGCCTTGCCGCAGAGCCCACGGTGCTTACCTTGCCGGCAGGTGTTATTTTGCGAATCGAAACGTTGTTCACGTCCGCAACATAGAAGTTCCCTCGGGAATCAATTGTAATGCCTTGCGGGTAAGAAAAACTTGCCGAGGAGTCGTTCCCGTCGGCGGTGCCTGAGAGGCCGTTCCCCGCAAATGTGCTTACAACGCCTGCCGGGTTAATTATCCGAATGGCGTTGTTGCGGCTGTCTGCAACATAAAGATTCCCCGACGCGTCGAACACCATTCCTGAGGGCTCTTTGAATTCTGCCGCCGTGCCTGTTCCGTTGGCAAAGCCATCGTTACCGCTGCCGGCAAATATGCTTATGTTCCCCGCAGGTGTTAGTTTGCTTATTGTTCCCCCTATCTGTTCTGAGATAAACAAATTGCCGGCCGCATCCAAAGCCAAACCGTATGGGCGTGAGTAAACACCCGGCAGTGTGCTTACCTGGCCCGCAGGTGTTATTTTATTAATTATACCGCTCTGCCAATTGGCTACGTACAGGTTGCCCGCCGCATCGAAGGTTAAGCCTGCGGGGTTGTCAAATTCTGCCTGGGTCACGTTTCCGTCTGCATGTCCCCGGTTTCCGTTGCCTGCAAAAGTGCTTACATACCCTGAAGGTGTAATTTTCCTGATGCGATTTATGTACGGTTCCGACACGAATATATTTCCCGCAGCATCAATAGCCATTCCTGTGGGCCAATCAAATGCGGCCTCTGCTCCCTGCCCGTCGACATAGCCGTAGCCAACGCCCGCAAGAACATTAAAATTGGGGCCCGGAGCGGCAAGAGTTACGCTTTCGCCAAGGCACAAAGCCGTGTTGCGCGATGCGCTCACAGTCGGCGCGGTCAAAGCGGAATTTACAGTTACAGCAACCGCTGTGCTTGCCGCGCTTGTACAGCCCTGTGCATTTACCGTGCGGACCGTAGGGCTAAGGGTTGTATTTACGGTAATGGCCTGTGTGGTGGCCCCCGTGCTCCAAATATAAGATCCGCCTGAAATGGCCGAGCTTGTAAGGGTTACGCTGCCTCCGCTACAGAAAGCAGTGGCACTTCCCGCTGAAACGCTGGGAGCAGACGGAAGCGGAATAACAGTTACAGTTGTTGCCACGCTTGCCGCTGATGTACAGCCTGCCGCACTGATGGTCTGTACGGTAGGGCTTAAGGCTGCGCTTACAGTTATGGACTGAGTGGTTGCGCCCGTGCTCCATAAATAGCTTCCGCCTGATATAGCTGATGCTGTAAGTACAACACTGCTGCCTGTGCATAAAGCAACGGTGCCTGAGGCTGTAATGGCAGGTTGTGCTGGTACGGCGTTAATGCTTACCGCCACCGATGCCCCGTTGTCGGTAAAATCCGTTTCGGTAAAGCCGATACCGGTTACCGACGCATAGGCTGTTGCCGTTTGCGCCGCAAGCGTTGAGGACACATATGCGGTAACGGTGAGGGTAGCGGTAGCCCCTGCAGCCAGGCTCGGTATGGTCCAGGTGCTGCCGGCGGGGCTGTAGCTGCCCACAGAGGCTGTAGAGCTGCTATAATTGAAAGTTCCGGGTATACCGGCGCCAATATACACTTTGGGCACCGCGTAAGCGCCCGGGTTGGTGGCTGTAAACGTATAAACCACCGAGCCTCCTGTGCCGGCGCAAAGGCTTGATACAGAGGCACTGACAGCCACTGAGATATTGCTTTGCTGGCAGGGTGGCACCCCGAATGTGCAGATACGGCCGTTGCCGCCATCGCCTACTATTACCCTGCCTTCAGTGGTGAAGCAAACACCGAATACGTTTACCATATTGACAGTGGTGCCGAGGTAGAGAGAATTGGATATAAAGTCGCGTTGCCCAAGCACTATGTTGGCCAGCGCCCCGTTTACCGCAGGTATACTGTTGTACAGCAACGCCCGATTTCCGGTTAAATCTGTCATAGCCAGCTTTCCTTCCGGGCTTACAGCTATACCGGTAGGGTTGGAAAACTTTGAAGCGGTAATCGCTGCGGTATTCGTGGTAAAATCCGGTTGTCCAATAACTACGTCGGCAGCCTGCCCGTTGGCGGCAGGGAAGGTATTCCATACAGTTATGCGCCTGTTTTCGCCCTCGGCAATAAGCAGACTGCCGTCGGCAGAATAGGCTATCCCCTGGGGACCGGTCATTTTTGTAGAACTGAGACCGGACGTTCCTGTTACAAAGTCGGGCTGCCCCAGTACCAGGTCGGCAGCTGCGCCGTTGGCAGTGGGTATACAGTTGTATACCAGTACGCGGTGGTTGCCGGCGTCGGCTATTATAACCTTTCCGTCTGGCAATACGTATACCTTGCGAGGGGCGTTCAGAGTACTTGCAGTAGTTCCTGATGAACTGTTGTTTATATTGGTTTGGCCAATAACCAAATCTGGTTCCTGGTTGCCTGCGGTGGGTAGGGTGTTGTAGATTGAAACCCTATTAAAGTTTCCTTCGGTAATAAGCATCTTGCTGCCGTCGGGGCTGAAAGCACAGCTTATTGTCCCTCCCCCCGTGCGGCTAAGTGTAAGGTAGGGCGTAGTGGCATCGGGAGAGCTGTACAGATTCACTAACCCCGCGGCACCTACGGCCTTAACCCCTTTACTGCTTATGATAATTGAACGGACAATAGGCAGACTTGTAATCTTGCTTGTATAGGCCATGCCCGTACTGATACCCGGGGCCGCAGGCGTGGTATATACGGCAATAGGAATGACGTTGCTTACTGCCGAAGTGCAAAGTGTTACCGTATTGTGTATGCGCAGGCTGTAGCTGCCGGCAGTACCTAACGATACAGACGAAGCTGCCGACCCGTTACTCCACAGGTAAGCCTCGTTAACCTGCAAAACATAGTCGGTGGAAAGCGTAGCGGTTTCCCCGGCACAAATGCCTGACACGCCGGTTATGGCGGGCGCGGTCGGCGCAGGGATGACTGTTACCGTTTTGACAACGCTTGCTTCCGAAATGCAACCTGCCGCATTTATTGTTTGCACCGTGCGATTGCCTGCGGTGCTTACCGTTATCGATTGCGTGGTTTCGCCTGTGCTCCACAGGTAAGTGCCTGTTGATAAAGAGCTTGTAAGGGTTATACTGCCGCCTGCGCAGAAATCGGCAGGGCCGACGGGCGTAATGGCAGGTTGTGCCGGTACAACGCTGGCGTTAGCAGTTACTGTTGCCGAAGAACCGTTGTCGGAAAAGCCCGTTTCTGTAAAGCCGGTACCAATAATGCCTGCATAAGCTGTTACCGTTTGGTTGCCAACCGTGAGCGGAACGGTTGCCGTTACGGTTAAAGTGGCCGTAGCGCCGGCCGCCAGGTCGGGAATGGTCCAGGTGTTTTCGGTGTTGCTGTAGCTGCCTGTTAATGTGGCCGACGATGAGTAGTTAAAAATTGCAGGAACTGCGGCTGCTATTATAGTACCCGGCACCGCATAAGCCGCCGGGTTGGTTACGGTATAAGTATAGGTAACCGAGCTGCCTGCGCAAAGGCTTGCAGCCGAAGCGCTTAAGCCAACAGATAAATTGCTCGCCTGGCAGGGCGCCGTTCCGAATGTGGTAACGCGGTTATTACCATTTTCCCCAACCATAAGCCGGCCTTCCGGCGTAAACGCTACGCAATAAGGCTTATTCATTGCTGAGGAGCCGGAGCCTGTGGAACTTGTTGTAAAAAGTGCCTGGCCTAAAACATTAGATGCTGCCACACCGTTTGCGGCAGGAATACTGTTGTAGATCAGCACCCTGTTATTGAGCGCATCAGCAATGGCAACCTTTCCGGTTGCGCTGATTGCCACCCCGTAAGATGTATTTAATCCTGTTTGCGTTGTGGCTGCTGTGTTGGCTGTAAAGGTGCTTTGGCCTATAACATAATCGGCAGCCTGCCCGTTGGCTGTGGGGAAGGTATTCCAAATAAGTACCCTGTTGAATTGATCAGCCAGCAGCACTTTGCCGGCAGCTGACACCGCAATTCCATAAGGAGTAAAGAATTTCGATGCGCTTAAGCCGCCAACATATGAACTGAAATCGGTTTGCCCCAATACCATATCGGCTGAAGCGCCGTTTGCTGTGGGAATGCTGTTGTAAATTAATACACGGCTGTTTCCTCTTTCACAAATAAGCAGCCTGCCGTCAGGGCTTACAGCAAGCGCGCCGGGCGTAGTCATCTGTGTGGCAGAAGTACCGGAGCCGGTGCCTGCAATGTCTGTTTGGCCTATGACAAGATCGGGAGCCTGGTTGTTAACTGTGGGGATTGTGTTATAGATATCAACCCTGTTACTGCCGCCTGACGAAACAAGGAGTTTGGTTCCGTCGGGGCTGAAGGCGCAATAAGTGATGCTACTGTATGTCAGTGTTATTGCGCCCGTAGTGGCATCGGGTGTAGGATAAATTAGTACACCACTTGAAGTACCTAATGCTTTTACTCCTTTGCTGCTTATGGCTATAGAGTATACGCCGCTTCGGGCTAAAGTGCCTGCATAAGCCATACCATCGGTAAAGGCAGGGGCAGTGGCTGTGGTGTTCAGGGTGGTAACAAAACCGGCGCTTACCGCAGATGTGCATGCCGTAACGGTGTTTATTTTCTGCACGGTATATGTGCCCGCAGTGCTGACCTGTATGGTTTGTGTGGTGGCCCCGGTGCTCCAAAGGTAAACTTCATTAGCCGCAGTTGCCGATGAGGTAAGGGTATTGATTTTTCCTAAGCAAATGGCTGCTGTACCGGTTATGGTGGGTTGTGCCGGAAGCGGGTTCACGGTTACGGCAATTGCCGCACTTGCCGCCGAGGTGCAGAGCGTTGACGTATTGCGTATCTGTAAGGTATAGCTGCCGGAGGTGTTTACCGATACAGATGAAGTTGTTGCCCCGTTGCTCCACAGGTATGCTTCGTTGGCCTGCAAAACGTATGTGGTGGAAAGGCTTACGCTGCCGCCTGTGCATAAAGCAATAGCTCCGCCCGCCGATATGACCGGTATGGCAGGCAGGGAATTGATAAAAACGTCCGCTGTTGCCCCGTTGTCGGTAAAATCCGTTTCTGTAAAGCCGGTACCAATAATGCCTGCATAAGCTGTTACCGTTTGGT